>CALAMO010000023.1 GCA_937925855.1 uncultured Thiotrichaceae bacterium | reverse complement strand
CTCAGACCAGAGCTTTCATCATGCGGTTTGCCTGCAAACCACAGTTTATTGTTGTTGGCTGAAGCTGCTTTTACTTGACGGTCGCCGAAGGGTTCGTAGTTTTCTTTCCAGAGCACCTTGCCCGCTTCATCGGTAGCAGCTAGCGGCGAACCCAACGCATCATTATGGAAAAAAACCGTTGACTCTCTGGCCTGCAATGCAGAACCGCTGACGAGCAGCAAAAACCAAACTATACAGATCAATGAGCGATTGAAGTTATTCATTTCATATACCTCTGAGGTGTAGGTAAGATTTCAAAGTTAATGCCATTATCTAGAAATAACATCAGTCATCCCTCCTTCCACAATAAAGTTGGCAGCATTACGCCTATTTCTGGGATTCAGAAAAACATTACTGGCAATATAATTAGTATCACTCCCAGGACCCGCATAAATAGTTTTGCCATCGAGATTAATATCACTATCCGGTTCGTGAACGCTTAGCATCTAGCCTAGCCTGTTCAGGCTTGTTATTTAACATAAAGTTCGCTAAATTTCGCACTAGCGATGGCGTCGCTTCGAACCATAGCATCCTATGTGTTCACACTAACCTGTTTCTCCTGTACGCCGGGATCTTTAAGGGGTTCTGGCAAGATGGCTGTGAACGCCTACTCATGGAGGTCACGATGACACTGTCTACCCGCACTGAATTTTTACGTTTTCATAATGGCGAATCCGCCGTTTTACCGTTTACTGATGCCGAATACATCAAGCGTTTAGCCGGACTGCGCCGCCTAATGGTCGCGCACAATATTGATGCCGTGGTGCTGACATCAATGCATAATATCGCGTATTACTCTGGCTTTTTATACTGCGCCTTTGGGCGGCCTTATGCACTGGTGGTTACGGCTACTGAGCAGGTCACGATCAGCGCTGGCATCGATGCAGGCCAGCCCTGGCGCCGTTGTTTTGGTGATAATATCACCTACACAGACTGGACACGCGATAACTATTGGCGCGCCATCCGTTCGGTCACCGGCCCGTGCCATACCCTTGGCTATGAAGGTGATCACCTCACGCTAGTCCAGCGGGAAGCGCTAGATACGTTCTTGTCCCCTAATGTGCACGTCGATATATCCGCCGCAACCATGCAACAGCGCATGCATAAATCACCCGCTGAAATCGCACTGATAAAACAAGGTGCTGCCGTCGCTGATATAGGGGGCTATGCGATGCGGGAAAGCATTAAGGTTGGCGTGCGCGAGCTGGATGTCGCGATGGCTGGCCGGGATGCGATGGAACTAGCAATCGCGCAGCGCTTTCCTGATGCGGAATACCGTGATACCTGGGTTTGGTTTCAGTCTGGCCTGAATACTGATGGCGCGCATAATCCGGTGACGTCCCGCACCCTAAACCCTGGTGATATTCTGTCGCTCAATGCCTTTCCTATGATCAGCGGCTATTATACCGCGTTAGAACGCACACTGTTTGTGGGCGAGGTGGATAAAGATAGTTTGGCCATCTGGCAGGCTAATATTGCAGCCCATGAGCTGGGCATTAGCCTAATTAAACCAGGTGCGACCTGCGCAGGCATCACCGCTCAAATTAACGCGCTGTTCGAGGAACGTGGGCTGTTGCAATACCGCTCTTTTGGCTACGGGCATAGCTTTGGTGTGCTGTCGCATTACTATGGCCGTGAGGCTGGGCTGGAGCTACGGGAAGATGTGGATACCCCACTCAGCGCAGGCATGGTGATTTCGATGGAGCCTATGCTAACCCTGCCCCACGGCAAACCGGCCGCCGGTGGTTATCGTGAGCATGATATTTTGGTGGTCAATGATACCGGTGCAGAAAACATCACCCAATACCCTTATGGCCCAGGATTTAATGTGGTGCCAATATAACACCAGAAGCTTTAGCGCCTAATCGGTCACACTGCCTACCGCAGTGTGACCGATGTCAGCATGACCGGTCTTATTTTTCCGTTAACGCAGTTCCGTGAAAAGTAATGCCTTCCCAGCCCGTTTGCATGAAATGACGAATATTCTGGTGATCCGTGCCCACTGGATTTTCCAGCACGTCTATACGGTAAAAATCCCCAAAACAAGCCAGTGTTTGGGCAACGTCCAAGCTCTGAAGCTGCGCAAACGCAAAAATCTTGCAGGAGCCGTTATTTTGCCCGGCGGCATTTTCCACTGCGCCATTGCTAAAGGCGGTCGGGGTGAAGTCGTACTGACTGTCGATTGCAGCCAGGGTATCAGCGAAAGCAATTGCTGCGGGGCTGGTCGCCAGCTGCTGGAGGAAGTGGGTGAGTTCAGTCATTAAGGGATCTCCTAGTCTAGGTATTCATCATACTCAAAATAGTGCAAATGGGTTAGCGCCGATTCCACAACCCGCGCTGCTGCTGCCGGTAATGCTGCACCACTCTAGCACTCTCATCAGGCGGAAAATCAATCTGGATAGCACCGCTGTCGACCGTACTCAGTAGCTCAATGCCCCAGTCGGAGTAGCGCTGCCGCACCGAAGGATGTGGATGATGAAAGCGATTACGATAGCCCGCACTCACTAGCGCCAACTCCGGTGCGACCTGTTTCAGAAAAGCCGGCGATGATGAAGATTTGCTACCGTGATGCGGCACCAGCAGCACATCAGCCTGCAGCGTAGTGCGCAATCGTTGACTTAAGAGGTACTCCGCAGGCCGCTCAATATCACCGCTGAGCAACACACTATGCTGCCCATTATCCACCCGTAATACACAGGAACCATTATTGCGCTTTGGATCAGCGTAAGCCAAACTGGGGTGCAATACGTGAAAGCTCACACCGTTCCATTCCCACTGCTGTCCAGCCAAGCAGCGCTCAGCCGCATGATCCACAAATAAAGTCTCCGCCCCACTCAACAAACGTTGCACGGGCATTACCTCCAACAGCGCCGCCGCGCCGCCGCTATGATCATTATCCGCATGCGACACCATTAAGGTATCCAACCGCTGGTAGCCCTGCGCATAAAGCCACGGCAACACCACCATACGGCCCGCATCAAACCGCTCATTAAAGCGTGGCCCCGCATCATAAATCAGCACATGCTGCCGGGTGGTTACAGCGACCGCTAAACCTTGACCGACATCGAGCATTGTCAGTCGGAAAGCACCTTCAACGGGTCGCGCGGGCTGCCAGTAAAAAACCGGCAGCAGCAATAATAGCCCCAGCCAGCGTCCCGGTAAGCCGGATGGCATCATCAGTAGCAAAAAGCCACACAGCGCCAGCAGCACCCCGAATAGCGGAAGCTGTGCCAGCTGTAACGCTGCTCCAGCCGGTTCAGCCAAATAGGTGAGGACAGCAAACAGCAGCTGCAACACCCACTCTGCTAGCTGCCAACACTCACCCGCCAGCCACTGATTTAACGGCAGTAAGACCACACCTAATAACACCAGCGGCACCACCATGAGGCTGACCACGGGCACCGCCAGTAAATTAGCCGGCGCCGACATTAGCGCTACACTCCCAAAAAAACTGGCGGTGAGTGGAATCATGCCCAGCGACAGGCCAAGCTGGATGCTGATCACCAACCAGCGACTGCGCCGCCGTAAACTGCGCTGACTCAGTAAAAAGATCATCAGGACCGATAGAAAAGACAACCAAAACCCAGCGGACAAGGCCGCCAATGGATCAAGCCACAGCACGACCAGCAGCGCTAATGCCAGCGTTTGGGTAAACGCTATTCGACGCCGCAGCAACAGGCCACACATAATAATCAGCACCATCGCCAGCGCACGCTGCGTCGGCAGCGTGAGGCCAGCCAATAAAGCGTAGCCCGTCGCCAGCAGCGCGCCAGCCACTGCTCCAGCAATACGCACCGGCAGATACACATACAGCAGCGGACATAGCCACCAAAAACCAGCCACCAGCAAAAAACCCGCTCCAGCGACCAAACCAATATGCAGCCCAGAAATCGCCACCAAATGACTGGTACCCGTACGGCGTAAGACCTCCCATTGATCGGGGCTGATCGCATTGCGCCAGGCCACCGCCAGAGCAGCCACCAAGCTCTGCTGGGGCAGCGTGCCAATTTCTTGTTGGATCGCCGTCAGAATCGACTGACGCGCACGATCAACAGCGCCGCTGAAACCGTGGGCTGTACCCTCATCGAGTCGCGCATTAGCCGTGGCTTTCCGCACATAGGCACTGGCGACGATCCGCTGACTAAACAGCCATTTCTCATAATCAAAACCGCCGGGGTTCAGGGCGCCATTCGGCTGTTTCGCCCGGATTAACAAGCGCCAATGCTCACCGGCCTGCATGCCGGGTGGAAAATGCTGGTACCAGCCGATGCGGACTTTACCGCTAAAGGGCACAGCCTCGCCAGTTTCAACCAAACGGGAGTGCTGCACCACAAACACAAAACGTACACTGTCTTCCGCATACGTTGGAATACCCTCCACCTTACCCTCAACCCAGAGCGTCTGTCCTTCCAGCTCAGGAGTAATCCGCGCTTGCAGCAGCTGTCCGGCCTGCCAGTACGCCCAACTCAAACCCAACACAAAAAATACGACGCCGCTGGCACAGCGATACCCCCCCTTGTAGCCACAGGTAGCTGAAAAAACCAACATTAACCCGACGCCAGCAGTGACTAACGGTAGCGGCGGCAAGACCGAAAATTGCAGTAAAATCAATGTCCCAGCAAAAAAGCTCAGGGAAAGGATGCGCATGTCAGCAAAAGAGTAGATAATATCAGTACTTCTTATTATGATTGTTCAGCCGAATGCCGAAGCAGTTCTTCAAAAGGCTCGCGCCGCACCCTGACAATATTAAAAAAAATAGGTGGCTAAGCTGGCTAGGCAGCGCCCTGCACGATCCTCGCCTTTGGCACTTTAATCGCCACAACATTGCGGGCGCCTGCGCACTGGGCTTATTTTGCATGTGGATTCCCTTCCCCCCACAAACGGTTATGGCAGCCACTATCGCTATTTTTATGCGGGTTAACCTGCCGCTGTCCGTTGCGCTGGTTTATGTGACTAATCCCGTCACTATCCCGCCGATGTTTTATGCGGCTTACAAGTTAGGCGCCATTCTTCTCGGCGTAGAGGTTCAAACCGTTGAATTTTCTATGACGCTGCACTGGTTAACGACCACGATGGGTCTGATTTGGCAGCCTCTGCTGCTCGGCCTACTGTTTGTTGCCACCTTCTCAGCGCTCGTCGGTTATTATGGCGTCCATTTTTTATGGCGCTTACATATATTACAACGCTTAAAAGACCGACGGCAGCGCAGACTCTTAGCCCAAGCAAAAGAAGGCGCCAGCCCAGGGAAATACCCGCCGGGATAGAATACATTAAGCCATCAAGTCAGCGCTAGATCCCCTTCCTGCAACTGATACACCCGATCCATGCGCTGAGCCAAGCCTAGGTCATGGGTCACGATAATCAGTGCGGTCTGAAGCTCATCATTTAATACCTGCATGAGCTCAAACACCTGTTCCGCCGTGTGCTGATCCAGATTACCCGTAGGCTCATCGGCCAGTACGGCTGCCGGACGTGTCACCAGTGCCCGCGCAATCGCTGCCCGCTGGCGCTCACCGCCAGAAAGCTGACCCGGCTTATGGCCAAGACGCTGCCCTAGCCCAACTTTAACGAGTATATCTTCTGCCTGCGCGCTCGCCTCTGGCACCGGGTTGCCGCGAATCAACAGCGGCATCGCCACATTCTCCAGCGCTGAAAACTCCGGCAGCAAATGATGGAACTGATAGATAAACCCGAGCGAGCGATTACGCAGCTGGCCGCGAGCCGCATCGGACAGCTGATCCATACGCTGCCCCAACACTTCAACATAGCCCGTGGTGGCTAAATCCAAGCCGCCCAACAGGTGCAACAGCGTGCTCTTGCCACTGCCAGAGCTACCAACAATTGCAATTTTAGCGCCGGGCAGCACACTTAAATTAACGCCGTTCAGCACGCTAACATCTAGCTGCCCTTCCTGAAAACGTTTCCCCAGGTTTACGCAGCGCATCACATTCGGTGCGTGCTCCGCAGTGGCTGCAGCGTGAGGGACAGCTGATGCCACTGGCACTGGCGAAGAGATGGACGAACTACTCATAGCGTAAAGCCTCTGCGGGTTGAACTTTGGATGCGCGCCAGGCCGGATAAAGCGTTGCTAGCACGGATAGCAGGAGCGAAGCCAACGCAATCAGCAGCACATCCAGCGGATTAATACGCGACTCCAGCTCGCTAATAAAATAGGTATCAGGCGAAATAAAATCCGTTTCAAATAGGCGCTCAATCAGCGGGACGATCACATCCAGATTAGCGGCCAACAACAATCCAAGCGCCACACCAAGTGTAGTACCCATCACCCCAATCAGCGTGCCCTGCACCATAAACACCTGCATCACCCGCCCCGGTGACAGGCCCAGCGTGCGCAGAATGGCAATATCGGCCTGCTTATCAGTCACCACCATCACCAGCGTCGAGACCAGATTAAACGCCGCCACCGCCACAATCAGCAGCAGGATAATAAACATTACGGTCTTCTGCATGCGAATGGCGGTAAACATGGCGCTGTGCTGATTCGTCCAGTCGCTGACCCAGGTATCGGGATGCTCAGTCCACAGCGAGCGCAGCAGCTCATCACCGATACGTGGCGCAAGGCTAGCGTCCTTTAAGCGAATACGCAGGCCGGTAATGTGCTCCGGCATCGCAAACACCTCGGCCGCATCGGCAATATGCACATAAGCAAAGGCTTCATCATAAATCTGCATATCAATGCGAAAAATAGCCTGCACCACAAAACGGCGCAGCACGGGTAACTCACCAGCGGCCAATATATCGGCAGGCGGACTAATCAGCGTCACCGAATCCCCGACGCTCACGCCCAGCTTTTCTGCGACCACCGCCCCTAAGGCAATGCCGTAGCTGCCTGGCGTAAGCGCGTCCATATCGCCCTGTTCGATATGATCAAACACCGCCGACACCTTACGTTCGCGCGTGGGCACAATCGCCTGGAGGATAATACCCCGCGCTTCATCGCCCTGATTCACCATCACCGACTTTTCAATAAACGGGGCCGCGCCGACCACTTCAGGACGCTGCTGGATAATAGCCTGCATGCTTTGCCAGCTACCGTCATTAATCAAGCCATTAGTCTCTGAAACGGTGACATGTGCCACCATGCCCAGCATGCGCTCACGCATGGCCTGTTCAAAGCCATTCATCACTGACAGCACGGTAATCAGCACCAAGACGCCAATGGCGATACCGATCATGGAAGCGAGTGAGATAAACGAGACAAAACGGTTATGCCGCCGCGTACGGGTGTAACGCAGACCAATAAACAGTTCCAGCGGTTGAAAGGGCTTATTCATAGCGCAACGATGCCGCGGGTTGCACCTTAGAGGCGCGCCAGGCTGGATAAACAGTTGCTAACACCGAAAAAACCAGCGCTGCTGCTGTAATCCAGCCGACATCAGCCCAGTGTAAATCAGAGGGAATTTCGCTGATATAAAACACCTCCGCCGGGAAAATTTGGCGTCCTAGCAAGCCCTCAATCGCGGGCACAATACTGTCAATATTCAACGACAGCACTATTCCCAGCGCCACGCCCAGCAGCGTACCCAAGACACCGATAATACTGCCCTGAATCATAAAGATGCGCATAATTCGTTTCGGTTCCATCCCAAAGGTACGCAAGATAGCAATATCGGCTTCCTTATCGTTAACCGCCATCACCAATGAAGCCACGAGATTAAATAAGGCCACCGCCACTACCAGAAACAAAATCAGCGCCATGGCAATCTTTTCGGTTTTAACCGCGCGGAAAAAGCTGCCGTGTTCCTTCGTCCAATCTGAAACGCTGAACGCGCTGCCCAGCTGCTGCTGAAGCGACTGCCGCAGCGGTCTGGCCTGAAACAGATCGTCCAGCTTTAGGCGAATCCCACTGACCTGCTGGCGCAGCTTAAACAAACGCGCACCGTCTTCGATATGCACAAAAGCGGTCATGCTATCAATTGCTTGAGCGCCCACCGTCTCCATAATACCCCGCACAGTAAAACGTCGCAGCCGAGGCAAAACTCCCGCAGGTGTCACCTGTATCTTCGGCACAATGACCGTGACCTTATCCCCGACGCTAAGCTGAAGCGCACTAGCCAATTCAGCACCGAGGACAATGCCATAAGCGCGTGATTCCAGCGCAGCATAGCTGCCCGCCGCTAGCTGCATGCTGCGCGGGCTAACGTTCGCCTGATAATCCGGGTGAATCCCTTCTAACACTACGCCGCGCATCAATTGGCCGTTAGTCAGCATGGCCTGCTGTTTGACATAGGGCGCGGCTCCAGCGACGTGCTGTGCCTGTGCCAGCGGCTCAATCTGCTGCTCCCAATCGCTGAGCGTACCATCCGTCCCGGAAACCGTGACATGCGCAACCACGCCCAGTATTCTGGTTTGTAGCTCTTTTTCAAACCCGTTCATGATAGATAGAATTGTAATCAGCACCATGACCCCAAGCATGATGCCTAACATCGAAGCCAGCGAAATAAACGAAATAAACCGATTGCGGCGCTGCGAATGCGTGTAGCGCTGGCCAATGAAACATTCTAATGGTCTGAACATAGCTCGCGATTGTACCGATAGCCGCAAAAAAACACAGCTTAATTATTGCGATAACCACACCGCATAACCCGCAGGAACCAACCATGGCCCCAAAAAAATCCTTCAAGCTATTGTTATCACTAACATTACTATGCATTTTCCACCTACCAACGCTTGCACTAAGCGCTGAGAAAACAGCCACATTCCCAGCGGAAAACAGGGTACAAACAACAGCGGCCAAAACGACTCAACAGCGCTATCCCAGGCGCGGTATGAGCATGCAGCAGGTGCGCAAACACTACGGTAAAGCCCAGTCTGTCAGTCATTCAAAAGGCAAAAAGAGCAAGCGCTGGCCACGCATTACCCGCTGGCATTATGGGCGCTTTTCGGTGTACTTCGAGCGGCAGACCGTGTTACATACCGTGGTGCACTGAGGTGGCAAACGGATCCTAATGCACTGAGGGCACGTAGACTTTTAAGCGCCGTCCACCACAGTTTCAAAGCTGATTTGCCCACGCCCAGCATCGTTGAGCTGTAATAACAGCGCGTGCACTTGATCTGCCGGGCACAGGCACTCAAGCTGGATAGCCTGCTGATAGTTGAGCGCAGTAATCTCTGTGTCATAGCGTTCTAAGGTGCGGCGCAGCACATCTTCCAGCGGATAAGGACAGCGCAGGGTAAGCGCTGTGCGCTCAACCTTCAGCGTGGTCGGTAAGGTTTTTAACAGTTCGCTCACGCCACCGGCATAGGCCCTCACTAGCCCACCTGTGCCCAACTTCACACCACCAAAGTAACGTACCACAACCGCAACAACCTCACCCAGCGCGCTATGTCGCAGCACATTGAGCATCGGTTTACCCGCGGTCCCCGCAGGCTCGCCGTCGTCACTACAGCTGACCGCTGTGGTATTACCTGGCTCACCGGCGATGAACGCCCAGCAGACATGACCAGCATCTGGATAACGGGCGCGAATGGAAGCGATAAACTGATGGGATGCCTGTGCATCAGCAGCCTGCCCGATAACGGCAATAAAGCGACTTTTTTTGATCAGCTGCTCGGCTTGAACGGTCTGTGCTGGAATGTGAAAATGTCCCATAGAACGAATGCTGTCCGCCACGCTGGAAAAATAACAAGAGTAAACTGATACGACAGTGTGTAATTTCCACACAAATCCTACCATTCATCTGAATTTCTGCCTTCAATTATGGGTAATTCAGCCCATAACACTATTTTCTGCTGCGATTGGAACTATAAAAGCACGAGGCGACCTCAGTTGCTCAATAGAAAGTTGTTTATAAACGATTGCTATGGAGAAAAGAATGCTACGCAAACTCATCATCAATGTAGCCACTATGATGGTACTCGGACTCACCAGCCAGCCACTGCTGGCACAAAACATCGATAATGCCACACCCCCTGCACATATCATTAAACAAAAAATCGACCAAAGCCAAAGCCCAGTGAACAAATTACAGCGCCTACTCAACCACGCAGCCCTTTATGAAAACCTATTGGCCTATCCAAAATTCATTAAATTACAGGATATGGCACGACGTGTCTGGGAAAAACAAACCGGTAATAAACGCCGGGTGCTTGCCACATCCCGCCCCAATATCATCGCACTGCCGCCACATCCCGCCCACGCGCTCCATGAATAAGCAGCACAACCACTAAACATACTCACAATCCGCGACCTTAGCAGCGGCATGACGCAGCGCCGGTAAATACTGACGCAGTTCCGCTAGGGACTTGCGTGTTTCGGGGGCATGGATAGCCAGCGCCAGTGTGACCTGTCCATCCGGCGCAATCACCGGTGCAGAGATAGACACCATGCCCTCAATGTATTCACCGCGATCTAGGCCGAAACCGTCCTGAGTAATCTTGGCTAGCTCAGCTTCTAACTGGAGCGGATCAGTAAGCGTTTGGGCCGTATGGCCAGTTAAATTTAAGCCATTCAATAACCGCTTACGCCGTGCCGCTTTCATGTGCGCGAGAAACAGCTTGCCGGTCGCCGTGCAGTGAATTGGCAGCCTGGAGCCCACCGGCAGATGGATGCGATACGGCCAGTTGCTCTCCACCCGGTCAAGATAAATAATTTCATCGCCATCCAGCGCGGTTAGGTTACACGTCTCGCCCACGGCTTCTGACAGGGTTTGCAAAATCGCATGGCGGGCAGCTGACAGGGTGCTATTCGATAAGGTTGCCAGCGCTAAATTGCGTAAACGTCTTCCGCCGAGAAAACGCTTACCGTCTGGCTCACGTTGTAAAATGCCATCGCTTTCTAGCTGTTGGCAAATACGATGTACCGTCGCTTTAGGGAGATCAAGCAGTTCCGCCAGATAAGCGCTGGACACCGGACGTTCTGCCTGGACGACCGCTTCGGCAATAATGAAACCACGAGTTAATGTGGACTGGGCCGGGGGATGCTGCGTCATATTGACGGGGTTCCGATTGACTTCTGATGTGCTGAATTTATCTCAGAAATAACTTTAAAACCATCAATACTCGCTATTTTTATGAAAATTGAGATAAAAAATCCCAATTTTCATCTGAAACAGATAAAAGCTAAGCTAGCGCAAGCTCAGTTGATCCTGGCTGTTGCTGTGATTTTTGCTGTAGCTGCTGCTGTTTTAACTGCTGGAGCAGTGGTTGTGCCTTGTCTGCGATTAACTGAGCTTCCGCCCGCGCACCGTGATGTTTACACAGCTGAAATAAACTGCGCAACCTCCTGAGTAACACCAGTGGTTCTTGCTGCTGCCCCTGCTCGGTGTAGGTAATACTTTGGCGTAAGAGCTGCATGCTTTGGACAATATCCTGTTGCTTGGCCGCATGCCTGCCCAACAGGTCCGCTAAATCACTGGCGATAGACCATTGGTGCGCCTCGACCATTAGGCTATAGGCTTCATTCAGTAAGGCAAGTGCAGTGCCTTCCTGCTCACCCAGTTGGTACAAGGCCTGTCCAGTTTCTGCCAGCGCATAGCCTCTAGTTTCCGGCTGCAAACAAAAGTCGGGCTTATGCCAGATCTGCTGGAAAAATCCACTTAATAAATGCAGACGCAGCTCTAAACCGGCTGAACTCACAGGAGATGCCAAAAAGGGGGCAATGTGTGGTCGATAAACCTCCTCCATTGCCTGTTGCTTATGAGTCGTTGCCAGACTGTGCAATAGCTTTTTGCAATGTAGCCAGAAGTGCTGTTCCACATCTTCAGCCTGTAACAACAGATCATCATAATAATAGGCCAGCTGTTGCTGCTGTAAGCGCCATTCATCAAACAAATGGTAGCGCAATATGTCTGCAAAATAGGCAGCGACCGAGCTAAAGATACTCATTGTTTCTTGTTCGATACGCAGCAAGCCAGCCGCTGCCAGCTCTTGCAGTGCGTTATCTAAGCGCTCAGCATTAGGCTTGCCATTGACTAATAAAGGCCGCAGCCGCTGATGCAAACCCTTGGTGCGGTTCCATTGGAGTAATTGCTTATCAGCGGGCAACGCTAATCCAGCCAGCGTGGTTAGTAGCGTGCCGCTGGTTACCGGATAAGGAAACAGTGCCAATAAATACAGCGCGCCCAAAGCTGGACTATTGGCCTGCATATTTTCGTAGGTCGCCATCAGGGCAGCGACTGAATGTTTCATCGCCTCCTGCTGGTTTGGGAGCACAACCGCGTGCTCTCTAGCCCGTAGTTTATCACTGAGGTTAAAGGCCTGTGCATTGGCTCGTGAAGTAGCTTCAGCACGATGTGTGCTTAAGTCATCGACTTGCATGTCCGAAGATATAGCAGTGTCATGCCCATCACTGTCTGAGTCAGATGCTTCTATCTCTGGCAGTTGTAATTTGCGCTCCCAACCTTCCAGCTTGATGCCTATCGTCATAACGTGGCTCCAAATTAGCTTGTCATTATTCGTTATCGATATAAGTTATCAACTTATTGGCAATATATTTTTTTATTGAAATAGGGACGGAAGTATAGAATATGCAGATGAGTGGCATATGAATTTAGCCACTCATCGCGTTGCCAACTTGACAAATCAGCCTATGGCATTAGCGATAGTACGCCAAAGCCAAGGCGTATAAACTCAGCGCATCACAAATGGGTTAGCCATGGGCTGGTCAGAAATATTAATCCAGGTGGTCTTGGTACGGGTATAGTCCAACAGCGCTTCTACCCCAGCTTCGCGCCCATAGCCGGACTGATTATAGCCACCAAACGGTGCAATCGGCGAAATCGCACGGTAGGTATTCACATAACAAATACCGGCTCGAATTTGTTTAGACACCCGATGCGCCCGCGCCAGATTCGCCGTAAACAAACCAGAACCCAAGCCGTAGACCGTATCATTCGCCATCGCAATCGCCTCGGCTTCGGTATCAAAGGGCACCAGTGACATCACCGGCCCAAACATCTCCACCTTCAGCGTCTCAATGCTCATATCCGGGCATTCCACCAGCGTAGGCTGAAAGTAATGTGTGCTGTCCATGTCCGCCGGGCGCTGGCCGCCAAAATGAATCGTCGCGCCCTGGGCTTGGGCTTTATCCAGCGTTGCTTCTATCAGCTCGACCTGTGCCAGCGTACACAGCGGGCCGACGTGTGTACTGGCCTGAAGGGGGTCACCGACGACAATGTGCTGTGCTTTCTCGCGGATGCGCTCGATTAAAGGAGCCATCATCTCGCGCTGAATAATACCACGGGTACAGGCGACGCACGACTGGCCAGACGCCCCGAAATTACCGGCAATCAGGCCATTGGCGGCACTGTCCAAATCAGCATCATCGAACACAATCAGCGGCGATTTACCACCCAGCTCCAGCGAAGTGACCGCGAAATTCTCCGCTGAGTTCCGCACCACATGGCGCGCAGTTTCCGGTCCGCCGGTAAACGCAATGCGGTCAACGTCGGGATGTTTAGTGAGCGGTATGGCGCAGTTCGGCGCGTCACCGGTGACAATCGACACCACACCTTTAGGGAAACCAGCCTGTTCAATTAAGCGCCCAAATTCCAGCATGGCGCAGGGCGCGACCTCGGAGGCTTTTAAAACTACCGTACAACCAGCCGCCAGCGCTGGGCCGAGCTTGGTCGCCGTTAAGAACATCTGGGCATTCCAAGGCACAACGGCCACCACCACCCCAATCGGCTCGCGCAGAGTAAAGACATGCATGTCCGGCTTATCGATGGGCAATGTCGCACCCTCAAGTTTATCAGCCAGACTGGCAAAATAGCGGTAATAGTCCGCGACATAACCGGTTTGTGCGGTGGTTTCTGCGGCCAATTTACCGCTGTCAGTCGTCTCAATTTCGCCGAGCTGCTGTGCATTAGCCTGAATCAGGTCGGCCAGCTTGTAAATCAACTTACCCCGCGCGGTGGGCGTCAACGCCCCCCACTCACCTTGTAACGCCGCGCGTGCGCCGCTCACCGCACGCTGGACATCATCCATACTGGCACAGTCGAAACTGGCCCAAGGCTCGCCCGTGGCTGGGTTCTGACTCAATAAACGCTGCCCAGCAGAACCGGCGCACCATTCACCATTAATAAACAAAGCGTAATGCGGCAAATTAGGGCTGTCTGTCATGCGCTCATCCTCGGTATTGTTTATGCGCCCAACATCGCCTGAGGCGCTAAATGCGGCCCAGCGGAGCAAAACGAATGCTCTTAGGCAGCGCTATGAAAAATAGGCTTCAAGAGTGCAAGTACCCCGTTTAAAAAGCAATACTTTAAAAGTACTTTAATGCAGCTACTGTCATTCACGGATAATAGATAGGGTTATAATGTGCTAAGCTTCACTAGGGTTAGGTACGGTAACCATCACAGGTTACCTAACCGAGAATGCAAGGTTTCATAAGCTTCACATCGCTTGGAAATAAGCTCATTAATCAATGGAGGATTCGCAATGTTTTGGTTATTGCTTGGTGTACTGCTGTGGTCTGGCGCGCATTTATTGACCAGCGCGCTACCGGATAAACGCAAAGAGCTCATCGAAAAATTCGAAGAAAAAAAGTACATGATGCTGTTTAGCGGGGTGATTGTACTCTCAATTATTCTGATGATTGTCGGCTGGCGCAGCGCCGAGGTCGAAGCACTCTATCAGCCAGCAGAGCTCGGTAAGCCTCTCAACATATTGTTTATGCTAGTGGCGATTGTGCTGTTTGCCGCCGCGCATGGCAAGAGTCGCCTGAAACAATACGTCCGCCACCCCATGCTCACCGCGACCCATATCTGGGCGCTGGGCCACCTACTCGCGAACGGTGACAACCGTTCCTTACTGCTGTTTGGTGGCCTGCTGCTGTGGAGTTCGCTCTCGATTTATTTCATCAATAAGCGTGACGGCGAGTGGATTAAACCGACAGAAGTCGGCCCGATGGAACAAGAGATCAAACTGGCCGCGATTGCAGTAGTGGCCTATCTCATATTGGTTTGGCTGCACCCCTACTATGCAGGCGTGTCAGTGATGTAGGCGATGTGGTACCCACCTCAAAGCCGCCGCCGGGTCAGCGCAATCCCTGCGATAATCAACGTCAGCGCAGCGATACTGTGCCATTCAATCGCTTCGCCCAGAATCAGTGCACCGGTAAAATAAGCCACCACTGGAATCACATAGTTGATATTCGACAGGAAGCTTGGCCCGGCGCTGCTAATCACCGCGAACAGGAGCAGCGTTGCCAGGGCCGTTGGGCCAACGCCAAGCCACAGCAAAGACAGCACTGCGGTTAAGGGGTAAGTCTGTTCCTGCCGCCAGGGCGTTTCCTGGAACAGCCACAGCGGCACAATTAAGACACTGGCACTAATCATCACCCCAGCCACTGAAACCAGCGGCTCACTTTGCGGTAAACGCCGTACCAGTATGCTATTAAACGCATAGGCCAGCGCCGCCAGTAAGATGAGGATACTGCTAAACAGGGTGCTGCTGCCACCGACAATGGACGGCCACAGCACCAGCAGCACTCCGCTGATCCCCAGCAAAAATCCAGCCACCTTAAACCGGTTCAAATCCTCACCGGCCACTAAGTAATGCGCCAGTATCATCGTCGCTAGCGGCATAATCGCCATTAATAGCCCGGCAATTCCCGAGGAGACCTCCTGCTGGCCCCAGGTGATCAGGTAAAATGGCAATAAATTACCGATAATGCCCAAAATAAAAAATACCAGCCAGGCATACGGGGCAGTCGGCAGGCGCGCGCCCTTAAGGGACATCACGCCGCTCAAGACTAGCGCCGCCAACAGAATACGGCAGGCGACAATGCCCAGCGGGCTAAACCCCTTAAGCGCGAGGGTGATAAACATAAAAGATGTCCCCCACAGCGCAATCAGTGCAAGTAGCGCCAGCCAGTTGCCCATGGTCGGAAGCTGTAATGGTGTTGATGCATTAGCCACAGGCCTACCCCTAAAATTAGGTACAAATAATGTGGCGTATTAGGCGCGGGCCACCGTCAAATTGCAATAAGCAGCCCTGAAGAATTTTTGTCCCTAAGCCCGCTCATTGCGTGCGGCTCCACCCAGGCGCTGCCCTATCATCTGCGCGGCTAAATCAGCAGAAAAGCAGCGCTCCAGCATTGCAGCTTAGGCTCAGGAGCGTAAAGTAGCAGTTTCCAACCGATAGCGTGGATAAGGACGCATGACCCAAAACACCCCAGCGGCTTCGCCGGATAAACCTTTAACAGCACAGCAGACGCCAGCCGAGTTGCCACCCGCTGCCTCAGCGGCCAACTGTGATGCCCTACCCGCAGGCACATTAAGCGTTGCTCAAGCACAGCAGCGCATACTCGCGCCCTTAACACCCGTGGCGGGCAGCGAGTGCCTCAATCTGCGCGCTGCACTGGGCCGCATTTTGACACATGATGTGATCGCAAATTTTGCAGTGCCGCCGCACCGCAATGCCTCGATGGATGGCTATGCCTTTGCCTATGATCAGGCTGCCGCCGCGCTTACGCCCGGCCTCAAGGTTTGTGGTACCTCCTTCGCTGGTCGACCGTTGCAGGGCCGTGTGCCCGCTGGCGCATGCGTGCGCATTATGACCGGCGCGGTCGTGCCAACGGATTGCGATACTGTGGTCATGCAGGAAAACACTCAGCGCGCCGGTGAGCTCATTCGTATTAACAGCCTGCCAGCGCGTGGGGCCAATGTGCGTCATCCCGGTGATGATATGCAGCCCGGTGATACCGTGCTGCATGCGGGGCGCAAGCTGAACGCAGCCGACCTTGGTTTACTGGCTGCGCTCGGCACGAGCGAGGTGACGGTGCGCAGGCGCCCCTGCGTCGCTTTTTTCTCCACCGGCGATGAGCTTAAGTCCATCGGCGAAACGCTGGGCAGCGGCGATATTTACGACAGCAACCGCTATACCCTGCACGCTATGCTACAGCAGCTCGATGTCGACATTATTGATCTCGGTGTAGTGCGCGATACGGCGCCAGCGGTAGAACAGGCCTTCTACAGCGCCAGCCAGCGCGCCGATGTCTTAATCACCAGTGGCGGCGTATCGGTCGGCGATGCCGACTTTGTCACCGCCACGCTGGCGAAGTTGGGTGAGGTGAATTTTTGGAAAATGGCCATGAAACCCGGTAAGCCGCTGGCCCACGGCAAGCTGGGGGACTGTCTGTTTTTTGGGCTGCCGGGCAATCCGGTATCCGTGATGGCAACGTTTTTATTATTTGCACGCCCGGCTATCCTAACGCTGCGCGGTGAGGTGGTGACCACCCCCCCAGAATATGTGGCGACCTGCACCGAAGCGCTTTACAAGGCTGTGGGCCGTAAGGAATATCAGCGCGGTATCTGCCAGCAGGATGCAAACGGCCAGTGGCAGGTCAAAAGCACCGGCCAGCAGGAATCGCATTTATTACGCTCCATGAGTCAGGCGAACTGCTTTATTGTGCTGGAACGCGAGAGCGCCAACTTGGCGGCGGGAAGCACGGTCAGCATTATGCCGTTTGCGGGTTTGCTTTAAACCACTTATCCAAGGTCACGGGCTGGTAAGCTAGCATAGCGGCCAGCAGTGCCGCTGGCTCACGCTCAGTCAACAGCATGTCTCGGTGCTCAGGCTTCACAAATTGCTCCGCACAGGCGCGCTGTAAGAACTGACGCAGACCGTCATAGTAACCTTGTACATTTAACAAACCACAGGGCTTGTGATGAAAACCCAGCTGGGCCCAAGTCAACACCTCAAACATCTCTTCTAGCGTGCCCAGGCCGCCCGGCAAGGCAATAAAGCCATCGGACAACTCCGCCATCAGGGCCTTACGCTCATGCATAGAAGCCACCACATACAACTCACTCAGGCCATGATGAGCCACTTCTTTATCCACCAGCGCCTGCGGCATAACGCCAATAACTTCTCCACCACCCGCCAGTACGGCATCAGCGACAGCACCCATTAAACCCACACGGGCACCGCCATAAACCAGACCCATATCATGCTGCAGCAAAACGTCGCCCAGCGCGTGCGCCGCTAAGCCATATGCCGGGTCGTTACCCGAACTGGAACCACAATACACACAAACGCGGCGTAGCTGTCCCGGCGGCGGGATGCTTGCTACACTCATTCGGACACCGCTGCTGGATTCTGTCCGTCCTGCAGATACAATTTCAAGCGCTGCGTGCGCGCCTCAGTCAGCTCACTTAAAGCAATGTGATACAGCAAGGGGTACATGCTCCCCCAGCACCACCGTGGGTTGCTGTCTTCACAGGCAAACATAGCGGCAACTTCAGCATCACGAAAGCTTATCCAGACTCGCTGTGCTGCGCGTAGTTTTTTGATATAGGCCGGATTGGCCTTCTCTTTTGTTAACAGCTGTTGCCAAACCTGATTAAGCGCTTTATCCGCTTTTTCAAAGTCTTCTAAAGCACACTGGTTCATCTCCGGCTGACTGCCGGACGGATTGCACTGCGCTGCCATCGCCAATGGCAGGCTGCCAAACAACAGCAGGGAAAAAATTACCGTAATTTGGTACCTGAACATATTAACCTCCGCAAGTAAAACTAACCCTAAGTTTATCAGAATCCTTTGTGTATACCGCCAATAAAAAATAACCGCTAGGGCAACGCCTGACCATCAAGGACACCCTCACCTGAGGGAGAGTGATTGTCGGCGCGTAACACCCTAGCGATTCAAAAGAGACATAGGCATCTAGCCTCAACTGCATACCTACAAGATGCGCACAGGCAGTGCCCAAAAAGCAAACCGCCCAGCAAATGCCGGGCGGTCTGGTTACAGCGTGGTAAATTTAAGTGCCGTACCGCTCAGCGCTGGCAACCCGGCCACCAGCAAGGGTTACGCCGGTTAAAGTTCAGCAGCGCACGGTGCTTCGGAGCCTGACTTAGAGGCTGGGTGATGTATTCTTTAGAACCCCATGAACCATAGCGCCGATAGGTGCGCGGCGAGGAGTAATGCGCAAACATTGTGCCACCGGCCTGCCGCCAGCCCTGCATAAACTGGTTGTAGAACTGCTCCATGCGTGGATGGCGATTCGCCTGATAAAGCAGGGGGTTGGGCATTTCTGCATCATGCTTGGTCTTAAAGTCAACCAGCCCCTGCCCGCCTTCATAGGCCATTAACGCCACACCGTATTTATCAGCGATGGCTTTTTGCTCACGGATAAATTTCAACGTGTTATTAATCGAATAGCGATAGGTATCATCCGTAATCAGCTTAAAAGTTTCCTCCAGATTTCGCACCAAACGGATTGACTGATGATCACCGAAGAAATAAGGCGCAATCGCAAAGGCATCGGCATGCTGATAGGCATTTCTATGGCTCAGAATGATTTCTGCCACTTCCTTGCTGATGGTCCAGCCCGATAGAATACGGACTAGGCGCTGTGGGCCACCAAACACACGCTCCCAGATTTTAAAGATTTCGACCGAACGCTCGGAGTAATAGCGATAACCCGCTCGGTTCTTATTACTATCAAGCCCGCGCCGCATCCCTTCATCCCGTACGTAATTACCCTGGAGGAAGATAAAATTCCAGGTTTCATTGCTGTATTCAATATGAGGGCGTAAATTACCGCGCAGGCGCTGCCGTACGAGCTGAGCAAAACGCTGCACATAGCCGTCGTCTGCGGCATGGTGCAGGGTAAACCACGGATGGGCATTCAGGCGGTTCGCCAGCTCAATCTGGATCTCAATCGGCGCGCCACGATTTTCCTGCTTACCGCCCCAGGTGGCATCGGTCACCTTCTGACGTTCATTCCAAGTGCGCTGTGGATTATTGGTCACCCCGGCCATATTCATAAAACGGATTGTTTTAAAATCCTTCATGTAGTTGAGGTAGTCCGGGTTAAACAGAATTTGGGCGTAGTGCGTGACAAAAGCCTGATAGTTACCGGAGCAGGCATTGGGGCCGGGCACGCGCCGAAACGGATTATTAGCGCAAATGCCGCCGGGCGGCAGAATGCGGATATTTCGGATGTAGTTGCGCGGATCGGATTCACGGATACGCAGCGCCGCATCATACTTGCGGTCTGCCCCCGGCGTGATTTGGATAATATCGCGGCCCGGCTGGCTATCCAGCAGCTTGGCATCGCCGCTGTACTGGATTTTACCGACGCCGTTGTATAACACGGTGTAATTACCCGCCGGAATAGTTGGCCCCGGTAAATTACTCAGAAAGCGTGTGCCCGCGATCTGACCGTTTAAACGCGCGGGCCAGCCGTCCTGATCCAGCTGGACTTTATCGCCGGTCAGCCAGGGGCGGGCATCTTCAAACGGCAGGGCCGAACGGAACAAATCAACGAAGGGCGCGCTGGCATCCTCTTCGTTGAGCTCATTCGTGTTCGTCCCCAGCGGAGAATTTTGGTTATTGGCCTGAGCCAACCCCGCAAAACACAAACCAACACATAAAAAGGCAATCCTTCGCCCCGTTTTACTGTTAAATAATGACATCAGTCCCAATTCCTCTAGTTATCATTAAGGTGACACTAAGCCTAGTCGTAACTGCACGGCTTAGCAAAGTGTCGAACCATTAATTGCAAAATTTTTCAACAAAATTTAAATTCTCTTTAAGCTTTGATCCGGTGAAAGCTGCTGAGGTTCAATTGTGTTATACCTTCTCCTCCTGTTTAGGGCTATCGAAAAATTAACAGGGTGACATGTGTGCTGCACCAGCCTATAATCGAAAGTTCACCAGATTTGGACTCAACGGGGGCGACATGGCTTCGACGTGGATTACAAAACCTGGGGAGCATGCAGTGGATGTGGTGACCACTTAAACACTAGTCATAAACAATAGTCGCAAACGACGACTCATACGCACTCGCAGCTTAATAACCTGTAGAGCGCTGTCCGACCGATGGAGTGCTTGTGCTTCGCGGGTCCCGGGCATCATCCCTCACAAGATCGTAGCAATGTTTGTTCAGGGCGGCGCTACTAAAACTTAACTGAACTCACCTGCAAGCCAGCCTGTCTTTCGGCGGGATGCGGGTTAAATAAAAGATAGACTAAGCATGTAGCGCCTTCAGGCAGCGGATTTGCGGACGGGGGTTCAATTCCCCCCGCCTCCACCAACTTCTGGCCTTATACGAAGCCCCTGAGAAAATAATTCTTCAGGGGCTTTTTTCATTTAAGGCTACAAAGCACTGTGGCTGTTAATCAATCGAGTCCCACGGAATCATATCTCACGGGACTCAACAGATAACCTCAGAAACCTTGTAAACCATCGGCATAATGAAACCCAAGCCGGTAGCGCAGTATAATCGTCCAACGCTGACTATAAAGACCTGTGTATCTGTGAAAATCGGAGTGCTCATCGCTGACCAGTTTATTATGCTGAATCTTGATTTGGTCATGGATACGCTGCGCATCGCCAACCGCGTACTGGGCCAAAATCGCTTCATCACCCAGGTCTACAGCATTGACAACCGTCCCGTCGCCTCCTGCAATAGCTTTGTGGTCAGGCCAGATGATGACTGGCGCAACAGCGGCACGCTGGACTGCGTCCTCGTCATCACCGGTTTCGCCCCGGAGCAGAGCCTGCGGCGCCCGGTAATGAACTGGCTGAACCTACAGCAGCAGCATGGCGCTAGTATGGGCTGTATCGATACCGGTGCATTTGCGCTCGCCGCCGCCGGTGTGCTGAGCGCGAATCAGCCGGTCGCCATTCACTGGGAATTTGAAAACCGACTGCGCGAGCACCACCCCACGCTACAAGTAAACTCAGACGGTATCGCCTGTAGTCCGCGCTTCTTTAGCGCCTCTGGCGGCCTGTCAGTCGCGGATATGATGCTAGAATTATTATCACAACAGCTGAATGAGGCGCAGCTGGATGAAGTGCGCCATATTTTGTACAGTCACGGCCCGGCCCCGACAGCCCCTGCCGCTAGCCAGCCGTTCAGCAGCGACCCCATCAGCCGCATCGAGCGCGCTGAAATGCATATGCACAACACCCTCGCCAATCCATTGTCGTTAAACGCGCTGGCGGCGATGATTAATATGCATCCCCGCACGTTTGCCCGCCACTTTGGCGAACGCTATGGCATGACGCCGATGCGCTATTACCGGCGTTTAAGACTCGATCATGCGCGTACCCTGCTCATCAAAACCCGCTGGCCGATCAACAAGATAGCCGAGCTATGCGGCTTTGCTGAACTCACTCATTTTTCCGCCAGCTTTTCACAGCTGTACGGCATTCCCCCGCAGCAATTACGGAGTAAACCATGAAAATACTACTCACCGGAGCCAGCGGCTTTATCGGCAGTCATCTCAAAACCGCGCTCAACAATAACGGTCATGAAATCATCGAATGTTCCCGCCAATCAGGCGTCGACTTCAACCAGCAGCTCAACGCCGACGCCTGGCTCCCACTGCTGGAGGGGGTGGACGCGGTGATAAATGCTGTTGGCATTATCGTTGAAACGGGCAGCCAAAAATTCGATATTATTCATCACCAAGCGCCGGTGGCGCTGTTCACAGCCTGTGCTCAGGCTGGGGTCGAGCGTGTCATTCAAATATCCGCGCTCGGTGTGGATGAACAGGCGTTCACGCCCTATCAGCTCAGCAAAAAAGCCGCCGATGATCACCTGCGCGCGGCTCAGCTCAGCAGCTTCATCCTGCGCCCGTCGCTGGTCTACGGTGCTGGTGGCGCTAGTATGAAGATGTTTAAACAGCTGGCGGGGCTGCCTGTTATTCCGCTGGTGGGCGACGGTCAATACCAGGTGCAGCCCGTGCATATCAGCGATGTTGTCGCTACGGTACAAGCCTGCCTCAAGCAGGAAGCCAGTACCGGCAGCCAAACGCTGGATGTGGTTGGGGCCAAAGCACTGAGCTTCAAAGACTGGCTCCAGGCCATTCGTGCGGCAGCGGGCAAGCGACCAGCACCGACCCTGCCGACACCGTTTAGCCTAATGCTCGGCGTGGCGCATATTGGACGCTATGTTATGCCGATGATGAGCCCGGAGAATCTGCGCATGTTACAGGCCGGAAACACCGCCGATGTGAAGCCACTGGCCCAGCTGTTGGGCTGCTCACCACTGACGCCAGAGCAGGGTTTAAAACGCTGAGCTGCGCAATCTAAGGCGCTATGCGCTATAATCTTGCGCACCGAAAAGTAGGAGATGGACATTGAATATCACTGATTTATTATTAGGTAAAGAAAACAACAGCGCGCTGCAACAGCTGGCAGAAAAACTCGGTGTCAGCGAAGCACAGGCCCGCGCCATTGTGGCCGAAGTCACCCCCTCACTGTCACGCGGTATGCAGCGACGCGCACAGGACAAAGAGGATAACTTTGGCGGCCTGTTTGATGCGCTGAGCAACGGCAATCACGCCCGCTACGTTGAAAAACCTGACCTATTAGGCCGCCAAGAAACGGTAGATGACGGCAACGCCATTCTTGGCCACATCTTCGGCAGTAAAGAGGTCAGCCGCAACGTTGCCAAGCAAACCGCACAAAGCACCGGCATCGCCAGCACGCTGATTAAAAAAGCCCTGCCGATTGTGGCGACCATGGTGATGGGTTCACTCGGCAAATCCATCTTTGGCGGCGGCTCAGCCCCTTCAGCCCAACAGGGCGGCGGCTTACTCACCTCACTGCTGGATTCAGACCGCGACGGCTCGATGATTGATGATGTCTTAGGTATGGCCTTCAAGATGGCGTTTCGTTAAGGCGCGCCCAGCGCTTAAAGGCACCAATCGCCCCACAGCGGGAAAAGAGGACTCGTTACTTTTCCCGCAGGGTTTACCCGCCCTCGCATCCGAACACTGCCGCAGCGCGTAACGTCAAATAAGCAAGTAATCATACGCAGGCATGATCACTTAGAGCACCATCAATCTAATCTACATATCTGATTTGAACATCTGATCGACACATCTAATACACGCGAGAGGTCGCCATGAAAACATCATTCGTTTATTCACTCCTCACCAGCCTAGTCTTATTCGGCAGCACCCTGCCCGCCCAGGCGAAAACCGACACGCTGATTGTAGCCGGTGGCTGCTTCTGGTGCGTGGAATCCGACTTTGAAAAACTTGAAGGCGTCAGTAAGGCCGTCTCCGGCTACATTAACGGCACCACCCCCAATCCTACTTATGAAGAGGTCGCCGCTAAAAAAACCGGCCACTATGAAGCCGTGGAAATTACCTTCGATGATGAGAAAATCTCAGCGGCAGCGCTCACTGAATATTTCTGGAAGACCATTGATCCAACCGACCCCCACGGCCAGTTCTGCGATAAGGGCTCACCCTATAAAACCGGACTGTTTTACCAAAATGAAACCCAGCGCAAGGTGTTCACAGACTCACTCAGCGCGCTAAAACAAAACAAGCCGTTTGACGCGCCGGTTGTGACCGAGATACTAGCGGCACAGACGTTTTACCCGGCGGAAGAATACCACCAGGATTACTATAAAAAGAACCCCATCCGCTATAACTACTACCGCAGCGGCTGTGGGCGAGATGCGCGGATTAAGGCGCTGTGGGGCGAAGTGATCAGCAAGCAAAAATAAATACCCCAAGCCCTACCCTAAGCCATGTTTATAAAGTGAGGCGTGTACCACAAAGCTAAGGCGCTTAACCCATCGCGCTTCAAGTAAGCGCCTTGACTCCTCCCTTGAAACAGGGAAGAGGTAAGGCGCTGCTTTGAGGAATTGCTTGCAGAGGCCGGGGACAGGGGGTTTAAAATGCTGGCCTTTTGCACACCGGCCACAGATAGCAGTTCTTCGACTTAGCAGGTAAAATCAGCGATTCCCCTTGATCGCGCAGGAATCATAATGTCCACCGCCTATTGCCAGAACCTGGATAAAAATACCGCCAACTACCAGCCCTTGACCCCGCTAACCTTCCTCGAACGTGCCGCTAGCGTCTTCCCGCAGCACACCGCGATTATCCACGGCCAGCAGCGCACCAGTTACGCCGACTTCTATCGCCGTTCGCGCCAGCTGGCCGCAGCGCTCACGCAGCGCGGTGTCGGTAAAAACGACACGGTATCCGTCATCCTAGCCAATACCCCACCGATGCTAGAAGCTCATTATGGCGTGCCCATGTGTGGCGCGGTGCTGCACGCAATGAACACCCGCTTAGACCCCGCCGTCATCGCTTTCCAGCTCGATCATGCCGAAACCAAGGTGCTGATTGCAGATCTTGAGTTTGCAGACACCCTTAACGCCGCACTCGCGCTGTGTAAAGTACAGCCACTGCTGATCTACTATGATGACCCCGAGTTCCCGCAGGAGGGCGTGTTGCCCAACTCGCTCGAATATGAGGCGTGGCTGGCGACCGGCGCGGCGGATTATGCCTGGCAGCTGCCCGCCGATGAGTGGGATGCCATCACGCTCAACTATACCTCTGGCACGACAGGCAATCCGAAAGGCGTGGTCTATCATCATCGCGGGGCGTATCTGCTGGCGCAGGGTAATGCACTCACTGCCGCTATGCCTAAACATGCGGTCTATCTATGGACGCTACCGATGTTTCACTGTAACGGCTGGTGTTTTCCGTGGACGCTGTCGGTGCTAGCCGGAACCCATGTCTGTCTGCGCTGGGTCCGCCAGAAAGCAATGTGGGATGCGCTGGCGGATCACGGCGTGACCCAGCTGTGCGGCGCGCCAATTGTGATGTCAACGCTGCTGTCGACGCCCCCAGCAGAGCAGCGTGCACTGACGCAGTCCGTAGAATTTATGACAGCGGCTGCCCCCCCACCGGAGTCGATTTTAGCCGCCATGCAGGACGCTGGCTTTAATGTGACGCACCTGTATGGCCTAACGGAAACCTATGGCCCAGCAGTGGTCAATGAGTGGCAGGCTGATTGGGGTAACTTGCCCACTGCCGCACAGGCGGAGAAGAAAGCACGCCAAGGTGTGCGCTATTTACCGCTGGAAGGCTTATCGGTGCGCGACCCAGAGACCATGGCCGCCGTGCCCGCCGATGGCGTCACTATGGGTGAAGTGATGTTTCGCGGTAACGTCGTGATGAAAGGCTACCTTAAAAATGCCGCTGCCAGTAGAGAAGCCTTTGCCGGTGGCTGGTTTCATTCGGGTGATCTCGGCGTGCTGCACCCCGATGGTTATATCCAGCTCAAGGATCGCTCTAAGGATATTATTATTTCTGGCGGTGAGAATATTTCCTCAATTGAAATAGAGAATGCCTTGTTTAAACATCCCGAGGTGACGGCAGCAGCCGTGGTCGCGATGCCTGATGAGCGCTGGGGAGAAACGCCCTGTGCCTTTGTCGAGGTCACAGCGGGCAGTACGCTGACCGAGACCGCACTACTGAACTGGTGCCGTCAAGAGCTCGCGCGCTTTAAAGTGCCGAAAAAAATTGTGTTTGCAGCCTTACCGAAAACCTCAACCGGTAAAATACAAAAATTCGCGCTGCGTAAGCGGGTGCAGGCCTTATAAGCTGACAAGATTGCAGCGCACGCAGGCTGAGCAGCGCATGCGTTGTGCACGGCCTCAATAATTTAGCGCCAGCGCTACTCCCGCCGCAATAATACCCAAGCCGAGTAACCATGAAACCCAAAGACTGACCTGCCGGTGTCTCAATCCGGCAAAAATCTGCTGCCCCAATACGCCATACGACCCCATCACCAGGGCCAGCATCAGCATTTTCAGAGCGCCAAAATACACGATGTCATGGCTGAAATGCTCAGCGCGCACAAACGGCGGAAACAGCGCCATAAAAAACACCAGCGCCTTCGGATTGGAAAACGAAGTCAAGATGCCTTGTAGATAAGAACGGCGGTAGCTTTGTAACACACCACTTTGCACGTTAGCGGTGGGCCGGATACCAAAACGAATGATTTTATAGCCGAGGTAAACCAGATAAAGCGCACCGATAAACCGCAGCGCATCATATAACAGCGGTGAACGGGTAATCAGCAGACCTAGGCCGGTCGCCACCAGGGTAATCCACACCACATTGGCCGTCAGCAGTCCACAAATCGCCGCCGCGACATGGCGTAAACTCAGAGAGGCCTGAAACAAAACCATCAGCACGGCGGGGCCTGGCGTAAGCTCTAGCGCCAGGATAATCAGCAGAAACTGTAGCGTGCTATCCACCGGCTAGAAATCCGTCGCCACACCCCCAGCCTCAGTGCGCTGTGCGACAAAAGCAGCCAGCTCTTCGCGCCGCGCCGGGTCGAGTGCGGGCGGTTCATAGGCACTTAATAGCTGCTTGTACACGGTATTCGCTTTTTGCAAGGCGGTCGGACTGCCCGCCTCGGTCCAACTCTCAAAATTACGCCAGTCCGAGATCATCGGCGCATAAAACGCAGTTTTATAACGTGCCATGGTGTGAGCGGTGCCAAAATAATGCCCGCCTGGGCCAACGTCCTGAATCGCCTCTAGCCCCAACTCTGCTTCGTTTATCGTAATGCCCTGCATATACCTCGCCATCATCTGGAGCAAATCGGCATCCACCAGCATTTTCTCAAACGAGGCACTCAGGCCGCCTTCCATCCAACCCGCACCGTGCATAATGAAATTCGCACCGCCGCTCAATGCGCCCCATAGCGCCATCGTCGACTCATAACCCGCCTGGGCATCGACCGAATTTGCCGCACTCACATTAGATGAACGGAACGGTAAACCATAGCGCCGACACAGCTGGCCGGAAATCTGCGCGGCCAGCACATATTCCGGCGTGCCAAAGGCAGGCGCGCCCGATTTCATATCGACATTAGAGGTAAAACCACCATAAATACAGGGCGCACCGGGCCGCACCATCTGCGCGAAGGCAATACCCGCCAATGCTTCTGCATTTTGCTGCGCCAACGCTCCGGCTAGTGTCACCGGCGCCATCGCCCCCGCCAGCGTAAACGGCGTTAGGCACACGACCTGATTGCGCGCCGCCATTTCCATAATTCCAGTCAGCATATGCTCATCCAGCTTGAGCGGCGAGTTGCTGTTGATAATGGTGAATAAAGACGGTTCCTGCTCTAACTGGGCAGCGCTAACGCCGCGCCCAATACGGGCAATTTCCAGCGCATCTCGATTTCGCTCCCGCCCCAATGAATAGGCATGAAACACCTTATCCGTCAGCGTGACGCAGTCAGACAGGCAATGTAGGTGACGCACTGAAGCATGAATATCGGTGGGTTCGACCGGATAGCCTGAGGTGAAGTGCAAAATATTCAGCGACTGCATCAGGCGCAGAAAATCCTGAAAATCCTGCCGATTACCAGGGCGACGCCCGCCGTCGAGACTTTGGGTGTTGGGTGCGCTGGCGACCGTCCCAAAACTGACAAAGTTTTCCCCGACGCGAATATTGTGCGCCGGATTGCGCGCATGCAAGGTAAACGCTGACGGACAGCTGGCGATACTCTGCATAATCAGCTCGCGCTCAAAGCGAACACGCTCGCCCTGCGCCGTCGCACCAGCCTGCACCATAATCGCGCGCGCTTCCGGCAGCAGCACATCAATACCAATCTGCTCCAGAATACGCAGCGAGGCATCGTGAATCAGCGCTAGCTGTTCTTCACTCACCGGCTCCGTTGGCTGATACGGCATTTTTAACTGCTGCCAGGCCGCTTGCTCCAAGCCAAACTTTGCCTGCGGCTGATCCTGTTGACCGCGCCGCTCGCGCCGGGATGATCTGCGTTTGCCGGTCATAACGTCTCCTACTGGCCGAAACGATCACTCAGTATAATGGTTGCAGATTGGACTGCTATACTTGCCTAGAAAAACGCATCATACACACAATATTCTAACGATTGATAGCAAAAAGTGGGCGTTGTTTAGCGCCGTGCGCTGACGCTGTTCTAACGACCTACACTCAGTGCCGATTAACGGCTATGCAGGCGCTACGACCACAAAATAATGTTTGTCTTCATGGCGACAAACCACCACCCCATGCAGTGTAAATAGCACGACCTGATGATCAGTCAGCGTACTGACATGCCCACCAACCGCTACCACACCCGAGCGAGTGACCCCGCAGTGAATCGACGCTAGCTGAGCATACTCGCCAGCGTTTAGCACCAACGTTTCACGCGCATTAAGACGGCTTAAGACGCTGCAATCCTCACACAGCGCATCTAACACTACCGTGCGGGCAGGCTTAGCCCCCCCGTCAGCGTAGGCATCCAGCTGCTGGCGGATGTCTGTCAGTAGTGCAGATACCTCCACCTCGCTCATGTCTTCTCCATTTACACGTTGCTGGGTCGCCTGCTCAATCGCCGCAGCCTCTGCTGTCGCAGACTCTGCCGCCAGCCGATGCGTGACTCCAACCCCCGCAGCGGCGGCAAGCACCGGTGCCAGCTCAGAGGCATCCAGTGTGACTGGCGTCACCGGCTGTAGCGCTGCTGCCGTTGCATCAGCGGCAGCAGCCAGGCCAACGTCAACCGTCGGTTCAGTTATCGCTAAATGCTCATCAAGCACTGCCGAAGCAATCGCAGGACGTTCGTCAACCGCTGCTGAAGCCGCAGCGGAACGTTCACCAATCGCTTCCACAGCAATAGCAGAACGCTCGTCAATCATTTCCGCAGCCGTAGCGGAACGTTCACCAGGCGCTTCGACAGCAGGCGCATCGACAGCAGGCGCATCGACCATGCCTCCATCATCATTAGCCAGCGGCAGTTTGATATTAGGTTTAGTTTTAGCACCGCGCAGGTATTTAAAGTGTAGATTAGTTTCGGTCTCGGCAGCGGGCGCCGCCGCGTCGACCCAACTATCAGCAGCCTCTGGTAGCTCACTGCCTGCTGCGGTAACAGCAGTCTCTGCTAGCTCAATCTCAGGCGCCCGCACCGTGGCTGAATCAACGCCCGTTTCAGCGGCAGCCTGCGCCAGCAAAACATCCATCGTGGGGAAGTCCGTATCGTTAAGCTCAAGGTCACCGACAGCTAATGCTTCCTTATCTGTTGAGCCGGTCGCAGTAGCAGCTTCTAGGCCGAAATCAGCTAGTTCCAGTCCGGCAATTTTAGACGGGTCACGCGCGCTGTCTACCCCAGCATCCGCAACAGATAGCTCCTCGTCGATATCCAACGCCGCTGCCTCTAGCCCGGGCAAGCCCGATACAGTAGCAGCATCAACCTCCAATCCGGTCTCTGCCACGGTAACGTCAGACGACTGGCGCACCGGCGGAAAGCTCGCTTTAAAGGAGGAGACAGCGCTAGCCGCCAACGCTGCCTTATCGCTTATCGCGGATGCATTCGATGGGTCTGCTTTCAGGCGATCTACCGCATGCTGTGCCGTATCAACATCGCCCGCCGCCAGATTCAAACGCGGTTTGCGGGCCTCCACTTCAGCAAGGTCATGCGCCTCACCAGTCATCCCTAGACGCGCCCGCCGCTGATCATATCCGGCTACAGCGCCACCCAGCGGATCATAGACCGCCGCGTCATCTGCGATGGCAGCGTTTTTTTTTCCACGACAAAACAGCCATTTAATCAGCTTGCCTAGTATTAAACCCGCCAAAAAGGCGGCGCATACCAACAGGGCCGTATGCATTAAATAAGTCATCATGCTTTATTCCTCGCGCCCTGTGGTTGTTAATAAACCCAGCAGCAGGCCCAATACAAAGGTGAGCAGCAGCCAGACCGCTAATTTAGATACCAAATAGATCATGCGCGCTCTCCCTCATTCTGCTGCTTTAATTTCAAATGAAATACGCCGATTTTGCGCTTTACCAGCAGCCGTACTGTTGCTCGCCACCGGCTGTTCCTCGCCAAAGCCCTCAGCAAGCATTTGCTCAGCTGCCACGCCTTTAGTGACCAGATAGGTCCGCACGGCTGCAGCACGCCGCTGACTTAAATTCAGATTATAGCTTTTGGACCCATCGCTATCGGTATGACCGCCGATATGTATTTTTGCCGCACTCAACACAGTCTGGCAGGCCGTGATAATTCCCGCCAGCTCATCCAGCAGCCCATAGCTGGCACTGCGGATATCCGCTTGGTTCACCTGAAATAACACCTGTTGATCACGCACTGCCGCATTCAGTCGCTCCTGACAGGCCTGCACGCTTGGCGCAGCAATCGTCGTCGCCTCAGTTTGCGGAGCCGCCTGCGCATTTGCATTAACAGTGGCGGACACCGCCGGTGAAACTACACTAATCGCATTAACCAGCAGCAACCCAGAACCTTCTAAGACGGCGGCGCTATTCGCTGCCAGCGTTTGCCGCGCCGCTTCTGAATCAACGTCTACCTGTAACTCAAGCGTATCATTGGCGATGATGGCGCTGCCCTTGTCACCGAGTAGGCCCATGACTTGCTCGGTTGTCGCCAGCCAAACCGCATCAGCAACGCCCTGATCAACTTCAAGCTGCGGCGTCACATTTTCCGCCCCAAAGCGTGCCCTCGCCATCTGGAGCAGACGCTCTCGCTGTGTAGCCGATGATACTTTGCCAGCTAACGTAAGCTGACCGTTCACCAAGTCCAACGCCACTTCGGGCGATGGCAGTGGTTTGACCACAATGTTATCGATCACCTCGCCCCCCAGCAGACGTTTAATGCGCACTAACATATCTTCCCGCATATTATCGCTGTTCACCTCGGTCGCAATTTCAACGTTGCCATCCGCAATATTCAAGCTAGCGGCCTTATCCGGTAAAATATTAAGCAGCTCATCCGGGGCCGCTAACCATTCCGGTGTCGCCACGCCAGGGCCAACGCTTAGTTGATCATCGATATTTTCCAAACCAAAACGCTCGGCAGCAGCCTGGAGCACATTATCGATATCTAGCTGCGAGGGCAGTGAACCCTCCAATGTTAATTGCCCGTCTGCTGTTGCAGTTAGGCTCAGCGCGGGTAACACCACGGACGATTCAGCCTTCGCCGCGTTAACCTGGAGCACATCACTTTCAAAATCGACCCGGTGCACGCCGTATATCGCTGCTGCAGTGCTTACTGCCCGCGCCCGCGCATCTTCATCTGGCGGTATGCCGCGCAGAACGACATCACGTCCGCGGTGACGCACGTCGACCTCCACCCAGTCTACATTGTCTGCTGTGAGCGCAGCTGACACGCGCTGCGTCAAGTCTTCTTCCACCACGCCTTGGGTAAAATAAGTCATCAGTAAGAACAGTGAGGGCAGTCCTAGTAATACCAGAAACCACCACCAAAAACCGGGAATAAAGCCACAACACCATGAGCGTTGTTTCGACATAATGCATCATCCTTTTAACACTGGAATCGGGGGTTTGTTTGGATTGTAGTCGAATCAATCCTCTGAAAGGTTTAATCCGCACTCATTCACGCTATTTAACACTTGTTCACACAATTTTAAACAGGTATCAGGCAACATCCGAAGAGGCAGTCCGTGCCTTCCACTGTGGCCAGTTCACCTCTTGTCCTTCCTGGGGTTCTTCCGGGATTAAACGCGCCAAAAGCAGCGAGCCCGCAGCCAGTAGCGCACCGCTAATAAACACCAATGCGGGCGACACCAGCCAAAGCCCGCCGTATAACACCGGCAGTACGACCGCCGCAATGTGGCTGATGGTAAAGGAGACTCCCGCCGTGGGTGCAATTTCCGAGGGGTCGGCAATCTTCTGGAAATACGTTTTCATCGCAATCGCCATCGAAAAGAAAATATGATCGATGACGTAAAGCGCCACCGCCAGCCATGGGTTATTCACCACCGCGTAGGCCAGAAAAACACAAATCAGGCCAATATATTCCACCGTCAGTGCCTTGCGCTCACCCCAATGGCTAATTAGCTGGCCAATCTTGGGGGCAAAAATCATATTCAACACGCCGTTCAGTAGGAACATCGCCGCAATAGCAGCGGCGTCAAACCCAAATTTCTCCACCATAAGAAAACCGGCAAACACCATGAAAATCTGCCGCCGCGCGCCCGACATAAACACCAGTGCGTAATACAACCAATAGCGCCGCCGCAGCACTATCGATTTTTTCTGCGCCGTTTTTTCAGGAAAAATCGGAAACATAAACCAGCAGAACAGCGCCAGGGCAATCGTCAGCCCGCCGCCAAATAAATACACCACCGGCATCGACAGACCTACGAACTGAATCAGCACATAAACCAAGCCGTAAGCCAACAGTGAGGCAAAAGACCCCACCGCAATCAAGCGTCCCATATTATGCGCCGCCGTCGATTTCTCCAGCCATTGCAGCGTCAGCGACTGATTCACCGCCTCAAAATAGTGAAAGCCAATCGACATCAGTACTGTGGTGCAATAAAGTCCCAGCACCGTGGGCAACTGGCCGGTAAGGGCAGTACCAATGCCCAGGAGCAAGAGCGAAATAAACGCCAGCCGCTGCTCCTGCATAATCAGCAGAAGAAACACCACCAGAAACGACAAAAAGCCTGGGATTTCACGCAGACTCTGCAAAATACCCATCTCAATACCGGTAAAGCTGGCCTGTTCGATGGCAAAGTTATTCAACAGCGCCTGCCAGACACTAAAAGATAGCGGCATCGCCGCCGCAAATAAAAACAGCAGTATTTCAGGGCGCTGCCAGCGTTTCAATTCGGTCTTAAGCATGTTTAATCTCCGCCGCTACACGCCTGATATAACCAGTGATCAATTAAAAAACGGGCAATCGAGTCCTTGCGCGGCAAATTATGGCGGCTGTTCTCATCCCCCCACGCGCCGAAGCCTGCGACTTCTTCCCGGCTAAACCAGGCGGCCTCTGCGACCTCATGTGGATCAAGCGTGATGTTGCTGTCCAGCGCGGTCGCCCTAAAACCGACCATCAGGGCTGAAGGAAACGGCCAGGGCTGCGAAGCAACATAACCAACCTCGCCCACCGTTACTCCCGTTTCCTCTTGCACCTCACGCCGCACCGCTTCTTCCAGGCTTTCACCCGGCTCAACAAAACCCGCCAGGGTAGAAAACGAACCCTCCACCCAATTGGCATTGCGGCCCAGCAGGCACCGATTCACGCCATCTGACCCGGTACGCTCGACCAGCATAATCACAGCGGGGTCGGTGCGTGGATAGATCTCACATGAGCAGTCCACCTGCGCGCAGCTCAATACATGGCCCCCCTGGCTCGCATGCAGCGCCTGCCCACAGCGCGGACAAAACTGATACTGCTGCCGCCAAAACAATAGGCCTTTTGCATACCCCAGTAAGGCAGCCATTTCTGCGCTCAGCCAAGGACCAACCCGGCGTAGGTCGATGAACGTAGCCGCCAACGCATCACATAACACCTGACCGTCTGCTGCACTCACCTCGACAGCAAAGTAACTGTGCGTCGCCTGCTGGCCAAGAAAAACACGATGCGACGCACGCTCAATAACCGCGTCGATCAGCTCACTCGCATCAGCCCTACGCAGCAGCAGGGCTCCGCCCGTTTGGCTCACATTGGCGCTAGCGTGGGCAGCAGCCTGGGCATGCTGCTTAACGAGGAGCTTACCCTGGCACAGCGTTACAATCCGGGTCTCAGCAGCGCACCACCGCTGTTCAAGCGCTGTCGCATCACGGCGCAGGGGATCGCCACGATCCAACGCCATACCGGTGTATTTTAAATCTGTATTCATCGCTGCAGCTTACCACAGATAACATACTGCGACAGCGCGCTAAACCGCCCCATTTAGGACTCGTCTAGGCGCTGCGACGTCTTATCCAATGCCAGCCGCCGCGCTGGTAATCTTTGCGCCTCCAGGGGATAAATCACATCTTTTACTGAAGCAATGCAGACTGCGCTGTCAGGGCTGAATTTTTCTGATATTTGTTATCGTAAAATCTTGATGCTGTGCAAATAAACCGCCGATGCCTTGATTAAGGCAAAACGCCCTTTATTTTTACAGGTATGTTCGGTATTGACACTGCGGGTCTGTTATTCTCGGCATCGTTTAGCCCATATATGCTAAAACGGTACTTCTACACGGCGTAGAGGTTGCTACCGACCTGACAGGTGCTTACAATGCGCCTCTTGTTCAGGTGAACAACGTGATTTCGATGTGTCTTAAAAGCTTAACTTAGGAGTTTCATTATGCCCTGGAATGAACCGGGTGGTGATGGCGGCAATAATCAACAGGATCCCTGGACGGGGAAAAACAAAGGCTCCGGCAGAAGTGATGCCGAAGACATTGTTAATAAGCTGAATGAAAAACTGGGCGGCCTATTTGGCGGCGGCAAAAACGGGGGCGACGGTGACAGCAACCCGATCAGCTATAAAGGCATCAGCCTGTTAGCTGTTTTGCTGCTGGCGGGCTGGCTATTTTCCGGCTTTTACACGGTGGACGCTCGGGAAGAAGCGCTGGTACTGCGCCTCGGTGCCTACAGTGAAACCACCGGCCCCGGCCTGCACTGGCACTTGCCCTACCCAATTGAAACGGTAGAAATGGTTGATGTCGCGCAAAATAGAAGCGCGCAAGACCGCAGCACTATGTTGACCATTGATGAAAATATCGTCGATATTGCCGTCACCGTACAATATAAAGTCAGCGACTCCAAAGACTACGCTTTTAATGTCTTATTACCGGATGATTTACGGGATCAGCGCAATGGTACGCTCTATCAGGTCATGCGTAGCGCCACCCGCGACATCGTGGGCCGCAGCAGCATGGACTTTATTCTGCGCGAAGGTCGTGAGCAGATTGCCGAACAGGCCAAGGTGCTAATTCAAGAAATACTGGATGGCTACAAAGCCGGGCTACAGATTATTAAAGTGAATCTGACCTATGCCGAAGCGCCCGCCGAGGTCAAAGATGCGTTTGATGATGCGAACCGTGCGCGTGAGGATGCGAACCGTTTTAAAAATGAAGCCGATACCTACGCTAAAAAAGTCGTACCGGAAGCACGCGGTCAAGCGGCTCGCATGCTAGAAGAGGCGAATGCCTACCGTGAGCAGGTCATCGCCCGCGCCGAAGGTGACGCTTCCCGCTTTACTCAGCTGGTACAGGAATACCGTAAGGCGCCGGACGTCACCCGTGAACGCCTCTATCTAGAAACCATGGAAAGCGTCTTAGGCAGCACCCGTAAAGTGCTCATCGATAGCAAGAGCAGTAATAATCTGCTGTATATGCCGCTGGGTACCGCTGCTGGTGGCGATCTACCTTCGCCCGCCCAGATCGCCTCACCCTTTATTAATAGCACGGGCCAGAGCAAATCTACTGCAGGAGCCGGACGGCAAACGCGCAGCCTCCAACCCAGAACTTCAAGGGAGGCACGGTAATTATGGACATTAAAAATCTGATTTTAGGCGCGCTAGTTTTGCTGGGTGTCTTAGTTTATTCCTCGGCTTACACGGTGGATGAACGCCAGAAGGCGATTGAGTTTCGCTTCCGTGAAATTGTGGACGATGAAATTCAGCCGGGCCTGCACTTCAAAATCCCGTTTGTGGAAACGGTCAGTAGGTATCCCGCTCAGATTCTGACGCTAGATGCTAATACCGAACGGTTCCTGACCGGCGAAAAGAAATATGTGCTGGTTGATTTCTTTTTGAAATGGCAAATTTCTGATGTTTCTACTTTTTACCGCGCTACCAACGGCCAAATTCGGGCGGCTGAAGCGCGGCTGGAAGACATCATGAAAGACGGCTTGCGCAATGAGTTCAGCCGCCGTACCATCGAAGAGGCTCTGTCAGAACAGCGAAATGAAATCATGCAGGGCCTCGAAGACAAATCAAATGAGGCGGCCAGCCAGCTCGGCATTAGCGTTATCGACGTGCGCGTCAGCAAAATTGATTTCCCCGAGCAGGTCAGCGAGTCGGTATTTGAGCGTATGCGCTCTGAACGGCAGCGGGTTGCTCAGGATTTCCGCTCGCGTGGACGCGAAGAGGCGGAAAAAATCAAAGCCTCCGCAGACCGTGAATCCACCGTGATTATGGCCGAAGCCTACCGTGATTCTGAGAAAACTCGCGGTCAAGGCGATGCCAAATCAGCTGAAACCTATGCCAATGCTTATCAGGCCGATGCGGATTTCTATTCGTTCTACCGCAGCCTTGACGCCTACCGCAATACGCTAGGCAAAAATGGCGATATGATGGTGTTGGAACCGGATTCTGAGTTTTTCCGCTTCTTTGGCACCACCAGCGGCTCAGCAACACAGTGAATGTCCAGCGGTGCCAGCGTTGAATATTAGCTGGTCTGATCTTATGACCGCCGTGGCCCTCTTGTTAATCCTTGAGGGCCTATCGCCGTTTATCTCCCCCAGCAAGCTGAAAAAAACCCTGGCCCAACTCCTACAATACTCAGATCAGAATCTACGTATCATCGGCTTGGCCTGTATCGTTGTGGGCGTTCTACTGCTGTTTATAAGCGCAAATTAAACCTAAATCTAACCATGTCTGCAAACACTCAATACTGGGCTCTGCCCGAGGGCATTAGCGAAGCACTGCCCGCTGAAGCTAGCCGCCTGGAAACGCTGCGACGTCAGCTGCTTGACCTGTACGCAACCTGGGGTTATCAGCTGGTGATTCCACCGCTGGTGGAATACCTGGAGTCTCTGGGCACTGGCATTGGTTCTAGTCTCGATGTACAAACCTTTAAAATCACTGATTTACCCACCGGCCGCACCATGGGTATTCGGGCAGATATGACACCACAAATCGCCCGCATCGACGCTCACAAATTACAGACCTCCCAGCCCAACCGTCTGTGCTACCTCGGCACCGTCTTGCATAGCCGACCGTTTCAGCAGGGCGCATCTCGCTCACCGCTACAAGTGGGTGCCGAGCTATTTGGCCATGCCGGAGCAGACAGTGATTTTGAAATAATCTCACTGCTGCTCACCACGCTGGATCACTGTGCACTCAGCGCACTGACGCTTGATCTCGGCCATGTCAGCATTTTCCGCGCATTGGCCCAACAGGCCGAATTCAATCCGCTGGAAGAAGCGCAATTCTTCGCGATGCTGGAACGTAAATCACTGCCAGAAATTGATCAATGGCTGCAACAGTCTGCGCTACCGGCAGCGGTACAAAGCATGCTTGCTGCCCTGCCCCGCTTGCATGGACCCGTCAGTGTCATAGATCAGGCCAGAGAGCAGCTACAGGCCGCACCCGCTGAAGTAGCGGCGGCGCTTGACTACCTCCAAAAACTCACGGATAGAATCAGTGCGGCTTATCCGCAGTGCAGTCTGCATATCGATCTCACCGAGCTATCGGGTTATGACTATCACACCGGGATTGTGTATGCGGTTTACACCTCAGACTGCGGGGATGAAATTGCGCGCGGTGGGCGCTATGACGGCATTGGCAAACTGTTTGGCCGCGCTCGCCCCGCCACCGGCTTCAGCACCGATCTGCGCACTCTCAGCATGTTGAGTCAGGCCACCACAGCGCAACACGCCGTGCACACCATTTTTGCACCTGCGGTAGACAACGCAGAACTACAGCAAATGATCCAACAGCTGCGCGCACAGGGTAAAACGGTGATCCGCCAGCTTAGGCAGGACGACGCAATACAAACGCCGCAGGATATGGCCTGTAGCCAGCAGATTATTTATGCCGACGGTCAATGGATCGTAGCAGACGTTTAGGACAGAGGTTTAGACGAGATATCATGGGAAAAATCGTTGTAGTTTTGGGCACCCAATGGGGTGATGAAGGCAAAGGTAAAATTGTTGATTTGCTGTGTGAAGACAGTAGCAGCGTGGTACGCTTCCAGGGTGGCCACAATGCGGGTCACACCCTGGTTATTGACGGTAAAAAAACGGTATTACACCTGATCCCATCCGGCGTGCTGCGCGACAATGTGGAATGCCTCATTGGTAATGGCGTCGTACTGTCGCCGGACGCCCTGTTGCAAGAGCTGGACATGCTGGAGCAAAACGGTATTCCGGCGCGCGAACGCCTCAAGCTATCGGGTGCCTGCCAGCTTATTCTGCCCTATCACATTGCGCTCGATCAGGCGCGGGAGAAAGCCCGCGGTAATGCCGCTATTGGTACTACCGGACGCGGCATTGGCCCGGCCTACGAAGATAAGATTTCACGCCGTGGGCTACGTCTCGCTGATTTACTAGCGCCCGATACTCTACAGGAAAAGCTGAACGGTATTCTGGACTACCATAACTTTATGCTGGAGCATTACTTTAACGCCGCCCCCCTTGATCCCGTTAAAACCTATGAAGACGCACTGGCAGTCGGCACAGCGCTGGCACCGATGGTGATTGATGTGCCTCAACGGTTGGCTGAACTGCGCCGTAGCGGACAAAACATTATGCTGGAAGGCGCACAAGGCACGCTGCTGGATATAGACCACGGCACCTACCCCTTTGTTACCTCCTCCAACACCACAGCGGGCGGCGCTTGTACCGGCGCTGGCTTAGGGCCACGCGACCTGGATTATATTCTGGGGATAACTAAAGCCTATACCACCCGCGTGGGTGCCGGGCCATTTCCAACCGAGCTGTTTGACGCTACCGGTGCCTATCTGGCGAAACAGGGCAATGAGTTTGGCGCAACCACTGGACGAGCACGACGCTGCGGTTGGCTGGATACGGTGATTCTGCGCCGCGCCATGCAGCTAAATAGCATCAGCGGCCTGTGCATCACCAAACTGGATGTCATGGACGGATTGGACACCGTTAAACTCTGTACGGGCTATGAAATTGATGGTGTTGTACAGACCATCCCCCCGGTTGATACCGCAGCCTACCAACAGTGCACGCCGCTGTATGAAGAAATGCCGGGCTGGCAGGAATCAACCTTCGGCCTTACTGATTATGCGGCGCTACCGGAAAACGCACGCCAATACCTGAAGCGACTGGAAACTATCCTGGAGACGCCGATTGATATTATCTCCACTGGGCCAGACCGGGAACAAACCATTATTCTCAGAAACCCGTATGCGAACTGACAAAAGACACTCAGCCATTATCAGCTGGTGCCTAGGCGAAAATAACAGCAGCGTCTAACCATAAAAAAACCCCAGTGAGTCGAAGACCACCGGGGTTTAGTTTGCTACCTGAAGTAGCATCGGCTTACACCGTTCTGACACACACTATATTTCTAATTAAGCAACAAGCATGCCAGAAAATTCATTAATATTTTCAATTAGATAGAAAAATCACTTTCCTAAAACCGTCAGTTATCAGCTAATATGACAGCTCAATTGTCACATTACACCAGCCGCCACAACGCCTATGCCCGCTAACGCCTGCGACAAAACTCAAAACATTAGTTTCGCTTTAGTACGCCAACCCTTTTGCAGGGCGTGTTGAGATTCTGTTGTGTGTATATTTCCCCCATTTATCACAAACGGTTTAAATTCCGTCATTGAAGTGCGTATAATACCTTTCTATACACTTAATAATATGGCTGTACATAATGCAAAATTCATTCTTAGATAATTTAACGCAATCAAAATCACCGGTTTTCTGTTTTTTGATTAATGGCATTAAGCTGGAAGGCGTCATCGACGGCTACGACCAGTTCTCAGTGATGCTCTCTTCTAACCACGGTGCTGCGGCTTCTCAGTTAATTATGAAAAGCGCTATTTCTACCATCGTACCCAAGAATGGCAGCGCTGCTCCTAAAAGCTTTTAATTAATATTACTCGGCACGACGCAGATAATGATGGCGACCCCAAACAGTCGTGAACTGTTACGTCAGCTTGTTGCTTTTGATACCACTAGTGCGAACTCCAATCTGGCATTAATCCATTTTGTGGGCGACTACCTCAGTCAGTATGGGATCGATGCTCAGCTTGTGCCTGCCGCAGATGGACAAAAAGCCAATCTCTACGCCACTATCGGCCCACAGGATAAGCCCGGTGTTATGCTGTCCGGCCATACTGACGTGGTGCCGGTTAGTGGGCAGCAGTGGCGCAGCGACCCGTTTACCCTAAGCGAGCGCGCCGACAAGCTCTATGCGCGCGGCAGCTGTGATATGAAAGGTTTCATTGCAGCTGCGCTGGCGGCGGTACCTGCGCTGGTTGAGGCTCCGCTACACACGCCGGTACACCTTGCTTTTTCTTATGACGAAGAAGTCGGCTGCCTGGGCGTGCGGCGTCTGCTTGATATGATGCATGACCTACCGGTGCGGCCAGCGATGGCGATTATCGGTGAGCCGACGTTGATGCAGGTGATGGTTGGCCATAAAGGCAAGCAGGCGCTGCGCGTCACAGTCTCCGGCCAGAGCTGTCACTCGGCCTATCCCACTGCGGGCGTTAACGCGGTGGAATACGCCGCCGAACTGATCGCAGCAATACGTCGCCTGAATGCTGAGTTTGCTCGTTCCGGCCCGTTTGACCACGCTTATCGCGTGCCACACACCACTTTGCATGTCGGTGTTTTCCAAGGGGGTACCGCGCTTAATATCGTCCCTAAGCACGCTCAGTTTGATTTTGAGATCCGTCATTTACCGCAAGACGACCCGGCAGCAGTACTCGCACAGATTAAAGCCTTCGCGCAGAATGAGCTGCTGCCCGCTATGCAGGCAATCAGCCCGCAGGCTAATATTGAATTTAACGCCCTTTCCAGCTATCCCGGCTTATTTACGCCGCCAGATGCAACCGTTGTCAGCTTTGTACAGGGCCTGTTAGACCACAAGCAGCCCACCGACAAAGTCAGCTTTGGCACCGAAGGCGGTTTATTCACGCAGCGCCTTGGCATTCCCGCCGTGGTCTGCGGGCCGGGCAGCATCCAACAGGCACACAAACCGGATGAATATGTCAGCGTCGCCCAGCTCGCGGCCTGCGACCGCCTTATGCACAATCTAGTGCAGGCATTGCGCCAGCACGGTAATATTTAATCAGGCCAAACGCCAGCACGTACCACAATAAACCACACGGCCCGCATTCAATAGGAGAAACGCGATGTCTTTTCAGCCCAGTCACAATAAACAAATGGGACTTATCGGGGTCGGTGTTATGGGGTCGAATCTGGCGCAAAATATCCGAGACAACGGTTTTCACCTCAATGTGTACGACTATTCAGCAGCGCTACGCCAACGCTTTAGCGCGCTCAATATCACGGAGACCGATGTCTATGCCACGCTCGAAGCGTTAGTGGATTCACTACAAGCACCGCGCTGCCTCTTTATTATGATTAAAGCAGGCGACCCGGTGGATCAGGTGCTGAGCAAACTGCTGCCGCTCTTAACGGCGGGCGACCTGGTGGTGGATCTTGGTAATAGTCATTACCGCCACACCGAAAGACGTGCCGCCCAGGTGCGCGCGGCGGGCTGTCGTTATATGGGTTGTGGAGTGTCTGGAGGGGCGGAAGGTGCCCGCCTTGGCCCCGCGCTGATGCCCGGCGGTGATGCTGAAGCTTGGCAGCAAACGCATGAGGTATTTGAGCATATTGCGGCCCGCTATAACGGCGAGCCTTGTGCTAACTGGGTCGGGCCGGGCGGCGCCGGGCACTTCGTTAAAATGACCCATAATGGCATTGAGTACGCGGATATGCAGCTCATCGCCGAGGCTTATCAGCTCATGCGCTTTTCCCTTGGGCTAAACGTTGATGCGATTGCGGAGCAGTTTGCGCGCTGGAATGAGGGGCCGTTACAAAGCTATTTATTGGAGACTTCCAGCCATATCCTGCGCGCCCGCACTCAGGACGGCACGCCGCTACTGGATGTGATTCTAGATCGCGCGGGTCAAAAGGGTACCGGCAGCTGGTCAACGCATGAGGCGCTGGATTATGGCGTGCCGACGACCTTGATCACCACCGCAGTAATGGCGCGAGTGGTGTCTGCCTTTAAAGCGGAGCGGGTCGCACTGGCCGCAAGACAAACCCCGATGCGACTCGACTCACCCTATACCCAAGAACAGGTGCTCGCTGAACTGGAGCAAGCGCTGTATGCGGCCAAGCTCATCGCCTATGCCCAGGGTTATCAGCTGATGAAGGCGGCCAGCAATGACAATAGCTGGGCGTTGGATCTAGCCTCGATTACCCGCAGCTGGCGAGCCGGATGTATTATTCGCGGCGCCTTACTGAATGAATTACTACCTGTGCTGGCAGGTGACACGAGCGCTGCTAATGCGCTGCTCGGCAGCCAGATTATTGCCGCCTTATTGGGTGAGCGTGAGCCCGCCCTGCGCCGGGTGGTATTACACGGCCTAAGTCAGGCCCAACCCATCCCCTGCTTTACACAGGCTCTGAACTATTTGGATGCTATCCGCAGTGCCACCCTGCCTGCGAATATGATTCAGGCGCAGCGCGATTATTTTGGCGCACATGGCTTCCAGCGCGTCGGACAGGAAGCGGCAGGACTGGAGAATTTTGACTGGCCCGGTCAGTTTGACTGACCCCGGCAGCAAAACGCTCAGCCACACCAGCCTGCCACTGCTCAGGCTTGTCAGACCTAGGCCAAACAGCCACGCAGCCAGATAAAACACAGGCCCAAAATCGCCACCCAAGCCATGAGCTTCAGTATGACCCGGTACAGCTGACGCTTGCGCTGTGTATGCATAGATGACCTCCGACGTTAAGCGCTAGTAAGAACGCGGCATGCCTAAGACATGCTCTGCAATATAACTCAGAATCAGGTTAGTCGAAATCGGTGCAACCTGATATAAACGTGCCTCGCGGAATTTGCGCTCCACGTCGTATTCCTCCGCAAATCCAAAACCGCCGTGGGTTTGTACGCAGGCTTCCGCCGCCGCCCAGGACGCATCCGCTGCCAGCAGTTTCGCCATGTTCGCCTCTTCGCCTGGATTTTCTCCCGCTTCATAGCGCCGCATCGCCTCACGTAGCATGAGTTCGGCGGAGCGCATCTGGGCATAAGCTTTGGCAATCGGGAACTGCACGCCCTGATTCTGACCAATCGGCCGCCCAAACACACGACGCTCGCAGGCATAGTCCGTCGCTTTATCGATAAACCACTTGGCATCGCCAATACACTCTGCCGCAATCAGGATGCGCTCCGCATTCATACCCGACAGGATATAGCGAAAGCCCTGACCCTCCTCGCCAATCAGGCTGCTAGCCGGTACCGGCATATTATCGAAAAACATTTCAGTAGTCGCATGGTTCATCAGCGTCCGAATCGGGCGAATCGTGAGTGAGCCTGCGGGGCACTCACGCATATCCACCAGCAGCACCGACAGACCATCGGTGCGCTTTTTCACCCGATCACGCGGCGTAGTGCGACACAGGAGCAGCAGTAGGTCTGAATGCTCCGCGCGCGACGTCCAAATCTTCTGGCCGTTCACAATATACCGGTCACCCTCGCGCCGCGCCGTAGTCCGCAATGCGGTGGTGTCGGTGCCGCTGCTGGGTTCGGTAACGCCAAACGCCTGTAGGCGGATACGGCCCGCCGCAATAGCGGGCAAGTAGGCCTGCTGCTGGGCTGCCGAACCATGGCGCAGTACGGTGCCCATAGTATACATCTGGGCGTGGCAGGCCGCTGCGTTACCGCCGCTGTGGTGAATGGTCTCCAAAATCGCCGCCCCGGCAGAAATCGGCAGGCCGCTACCCCCAAACGCTTCTGGGATCAGTGCCCCCAAAAAACCCGACTCGGTCAGCGCCTTTACAAAAGCGGTCGGGTAAGCCTGCTCACGGTCACATTCGCGCCAATATGCACCGGGATAGTCGGCGCACAGCTGGCGCACTGCATCCCGAATATCCTGATGATCCAGTGGATAATTCATGGTTCATTTCCTATTGTCGAAGCGGCGTCATCTGCGTTACTTTATCAGCTATTGGCAAATACCGTACACGCTTTAAATCACTTCACACACCACCCCTTTTTAATTTAGGATCATTGATGTCAACCCACCAGTACAACACACTACAGCTCACCCAGATCAGTCCCCGGGTACTCCAGGTCACGCTCAATCGCCCACAGGCTGCTAATGCGTTCAATACCCAAATGGCGGGCGAGCTGTATCAGCTGTTTGAGGCCCTGGCGCTGGATGCAGGTGATACGCGCTGCCTCGTACTCACCGGCGCTGGAGAACGGGCATTCTGTGCGGGCGGTGACCTGAAGGAACGCAATGGGCTGAGCGATGCAGCCTGGGTTAAGCAGCACCGGGTCTATGAGCGCATGATACAGGCTATACTAAACTGTCCGCTGCCCATTATTGGCGCGGTCAACGGCGCGGCTTATGGCGGTGGTTGCGAGCTGGCGGCGGCGGTTGATTTTGTGTATGCAGCGAAGCAAGCGCGCTTTGCGCTCACCGAAACCAGCCTGGGTATTATCCCCGGTGCGGCGGGCACGCAGACATTAGCACGCGCGCTCGGTGAACGCCGGGCAAAAGAACTGATCCTATCTGCACAGCCATTCACCGCCGCTGAAGCACAGCAATGGGGCTTAGTGAATGCGGTTTATCCTGCATCAGCCCTATTGCCAGCAGCGTTAGCCACCGCGACGCGCATCGCTGGAAATGCTCCAATTGCGGTCCGTCAGGCCAAACAGTCGATTCATCGCGGCTTACAGATGGCACTGCGCGATGGCATGGCATTTGAGATTGAGGCCTATCAGCGCACCATTCCGACCCAAGATCGGCATGAGGGGGTGCTGGCGTTTAATGAGAAGCGTCAGCCGGAATTTAAGGGGCGTTAGCTTGATCGACAGCTTAAACCGATCCTGCCCCCAATCATTTGGCGCGATAGCTTATTTATCAATCCACTTTTTTTGACTACTCAATAAACTTTTCACGGTAAGATCCACCTCACAATCGCGTCACTAACAGGACTTCATCATGGTCTTCACCCGCAAAACAATTCGCAACCTACTGGCACTAGCACTCTTTTTAGGCATCACCTTCGCACTGACTAACTGCGCCACCGCGCCCGATTTACCCTATTACCAAAAGTCAGCACAGCCTAATACGTTTGATTATCAAAGCGATGCCCCCTTTACGCAGTACATAGCCGAAACCAAGGCTTATTTGCAGCAGAATCGAGTATTCCAGAACGCATCCGAGCAAGCGCAGGAATTAGCCATGGTCGCCCCGTTTGAATGGCAGCCTGATGCGGCCTGCACGGCTAAGCATAAGCGCGGCATTTTACTGATACATGGCCTATCAGATACCACTTTTGTCATGCGAGACCTAGCGGCAGCCCTGAGTCAACGCTGTATATTAGTACGCAGTCTCCTCCTTCCTGGGCATGGCACCCGCCCAAAAGACCTGGCGGATATCGCCTACTCCGACTGGGTTGCGGCCGTTGATTATGGGCTCCGCTCACTCAAGCAAGAAGTTGAGCACGCTTTTATTGCTGGGTTTTCCTTAGGGGGGTTATTATCGGCTAATGCCCTGCTAGACCATACTGATTTACAGGGAGCAGTTTTGATAGCGCCCGCGCTTGGGGTGAATATGCCGCTGCTCACCTGGAACACCACTTGGTTACGCCATATTAAAGATTGGGCGGATGTAGATCCGCCGACGCAAGCGCCGCGTTATCAGTCGATGACGATGAACGGACTGGCGCAAACGTATTTATTGACCCAACACTTCAATGAGCGACTGCAACAGCAGGGCGCGATAACAACGCCGGTACTCCTCATCCAAAGCATGGCCGATATCGCTGTCCAGCCGCAGTTGAATCTAGACCTGTTCCAGCAAAAGATGACGCACCCCAACAGCAGCGCGCTGATTTACAGCAGTGAACCCGCAGCGCTGGCCAAGTTTCCGGGCTTGCAAGCGGTGAATAGCTACCTACCGGCGCAAAGAATTGTTAATTTCTCGCACCTCGCGCTGCCTTATGCGCCCGACAATGCCATTTACGGCGCGCAGGGCAGCTACAAAGCTTGTGGCCTACATGTCGGGCCGGTATCGGACAAGCAAGCCAGCGACTGCCTACAAGGCGATAACAACTGGCTCGGTGAGTTTGGCAGTGAGGATGAAACAAAATTCTACCCTTTCCAGCGCCTGACCTTTAATCCGCTGTTCGATGCCATGGTGACGCACATTGAGGGCCATCTACAGCAATAAGGATTGATAAGCGGATTCATGAGAAGTAGCAGCCGGGCAGATGCAGTGTGTTATCATTTGACTACCCTTGCAGGCATGCTTATTTCTCTTTATATAAGGAAAATCAATGAGCCTTAATTTTATAGCATCCCAAAAAAATGAGCGCGTACAGCTCGCCGTCACCCCTGAAACAGCAGGCTGGAAATACCTCAGCTTTTCGGTGCGCGATCACAGCGATGGCGCCGCATTTCAGGAGCAGCGCAATCAGCAGGAAACCGCCATTGTGCCCATCAGCGGCGCAGGCACGTTCGAAATCAATGGCACCCGCTACACCCTGGCCCGCAGCAGCGTATTCGAAGAAATGCCGCAGGTCCTGTATGTTCACCCCGGTGAGGTGATCACGCTGTTAGCCGGTGGCAATCTCACCTTTGCAATTGGCTCTGCACCGGCTGAGGGTGTTTATCCGACCCGGCTGCATGAACCGCAGGAGATGCGCTCAGAGATCCGTGGCGGCGGGGCGGCTTATCGACAGGTCAACCATATCTTAGCGGCCCCCATGCCCGCTGAGCGGCTGATCTTATTTGAAGTTTATGTCCCGCGTGGCTGCTGGTCTGGCTGGGCACCTCACTGTCACGACGGCCATGATGGCTCACCGTATCTGGAGGAAACCTACTACTTTAAACTGCAGCCCGATAACGGTTTCTGGATGCATCGTAACTGGCGCGACGGCGAGTTTAACGACGTAATGTCCGGCCAAGACGGCGACTGTGCGCTGGTACCCAAGGGCTATCACTCCAGCGTTTGTTGCCCAGGCTCACATATGTTCTTCCTTAACTTCCTGGCGGGTGAACTGGTGCAGGACGCGCGCGCCACCCCACCCTGCTTCCACAGTGACTTCACCTGGATTGAGGAAGACTGGGAACACGGTGCTTGGGAATTACCGATCGTACAGAAGCCTAAATAGCAGCTTACGGCTGTGCATGAAACGGTTAAAAAGCATTGCACACCTCAGCTAAATCGATGTAGGGTAATCGTTCCGGGACGTCACCTCTTGTGACACCCCACACCCATGAAATCAGAGGAGATTTTCCATGAAAAGAAACTTATTGCGCCTATCCTTAGCGGCGGCAGTTAGCCTAAGCGCACTGAGCGTTCAGGCCAGCGAAAAAGTGAATATCGGTGTTCCCTCCTGGACAGGAGCACAGGCCATCGCCAACCTGCTGAAGGTAGTGGTTGAGGAGCGTATCGGCGGCGAAGCTGAATTAGTACCCGGCAATAACGCAACCATCTTCCAGGCGATGGATCAGGGCAAAGGCGATATTGATGTGCATCCCGATGTCTGGCTGCCCAACCAAGAAAGCTTCACTAAGAAATACGTCGACGCAGCAGGTACCGTCCAGCTGAGCGAAAATGCCTACGAAGGCAACCAGGGCTTCTGCGTACCCAAAAAATTCGGCGAAGATAACAACATCACCGACATTGCAGATCTAGGCCGCCCTGAGGTCGCAAAACTAATGGACAGCGACGATAACGGCAAAGGTGAACTGTGGATTGGTGCACCGGGTTGGGCCTCAGCTAACGTGAACGAAGTTAAAGTGCGTGATTACAAGCTGATGGAGTTCATTGAGCCAATCCGGGCGGAAGAAGCCGTCAAAACTGCGCGCATTAAAGATGCCGTCGCCAAAGATGAAGGCTATGCGTTTTACTGCTATAAGCCACATGCCGTTTGGTATATGTTCGATGTGACCATGCTGACCGAGCCTACTTACGACCCTGAAAAGTATGTCATGGTGCAGCCTTCTGATGATGCGGAATGGTTTGAAAAGTCTAAGGTAGCGACCAAAGATGCACTGAAAAATGTCCAAATCGCTTGGTCTAAATCCCTGAAAGACCGTTCGCCAGCCATTGCCGAGTTTTTTGAAAACTTTGGCCTAAATGCCGACGATGTCAGCAGCTTTGCCTATGAAATTTCTGGCAAGGGCCGCGATCCGGCTGAAGTCGCTAAAGAATGGGTCGAGAAGAACACTGACCGTGTCGATGCGTGGTTAGGGCTATAAGCCCCCCTCGACGACTCTGCTTGCCTTATTTCCTGTGGCATCACCGCAGGAAATAAGGCCGTCTTAGGCACCTTTGCTGAGGTGCCCAGGAAATACCCCTTTGTTTCTCTTTATTCAAAAGGAGTCCCGCCAGCATGTTGCGGCATTGCTGGTAAACCTCCGCTCTGCTTAAAGAGAAAAGAGGCGGTACTTGGGCTTTAGACTAAAACACTGGGATCGAACACAGCCGTGGCCAACTCAACTCCTGCAACCTCCAGCGCCATCGCACTGGAAGTCTCCAATGTCTGGAAAATATTCGGCGACCGGGCGGATGAAGCCTTAAGCGCCATTCATCAAAAAGGTCTCGGCAAAGCCGAAGTGTTGGCACAATACAATGCTGTGGTCGGCGTTGCTGATGTCAGTTTCAATGTGCGACGCGGCGAAATCTTCTGCGTCATGGGCCTGTCCGGCAGCGGTAAATCTACGCTGGTACGTCACTTTAACCGGCTGTTAGAACCCACGACTGGTAATATTCTGATTGATGGTGTCGATGTCATGTCACTAGGCAATCGTGCCTTGCAGAAGTTCCGCAATGAAAAAATCAGCATGGTGTTCCAGAATTTTGCGCTGCTGCCACACCGCTCAGTACTCGATAATGTCGCGATGCCGCTGGAAATCCGCAATATGAATAAAAATGAGCGGCTGCGGCGCGCGGCGCATATGCTAAAAACGGTGGAGTTGGAGGCCTGGGGTAATAAATATGCCCATGAACTCTCTGGCGGTATGCAGCAGCGGGTTGGTCTGGCGCGGGCACTGACCGCTAACCCAGAAGTGCTACTGATGGATGAGCCGTTTTCTGCGCTGGATCCGCTGATTCGGCGTCAGTTACAGGATGAGTTCATCAAACTCTCGGCGATGATGCATAAAACTACGGTGTTCATTACCCACGATTTGGATGAGGCCGTACGCATTGGTGACCGCATCGCGATTATGCACGATGGGCGCCTGGTGCAGGTCGGCACGGCAGAAGACATTGTGATGAATCCAGCGAATGATTATGTCGCCGATTTTGTCGCTGGCATTTCCCGCCTGAAAATTGTCAAGGCCCACGCAGTCATGCAAAGTTTTGAGCACTATCACGCACAGACCGGACTGGCTATACCCGCAGACGCACCGCAGGTTGCTGAGGATGCCTCCCTCAGCGAACTCATTCAGCTAGCGATTGCCAGCGCCACCCCTATTATCGTGCACGACAACGGGCAGCGCGCCGGTGTCATCACCCGCGCTGATATTTTGCAGACCGTTATCGAAGGAGCCGAAACCTCATGAGTACGGTTGAACAGCCTAGCGACACGACCGCCACGGCGCAGGCGGCGCGCACGGCCCACGATGAACTCATGCAAAGTGCGGATGATTTTGCACGCGAGCGTGAACAGCAAATCCCAGCCTTTGTGCGCACTCACCCCGAATACTATAAAAAACAGTTTAAAAAAATCGGCAACAATGCAGGCTTCAGCTGGACGTTTAACCTATGGGCCGGGCTGCTTGGGCCCATTTGGTTTTGTGCCCGCAGCTTGTGGAACTGGGGTCTAAGCTTTCTGATTCTAGAAACCTTTGCCATCGTACAAATTGTGCGCGGCTTATTTGGTGATCTAGCGGCAGATGCCTGGGCACGGATTGCAAAAATTGAAGGCACACTGGAATTAAGACGTCAGCAGCTAGCCGCCGCTATCGAGAATAATACCGACAAAATTGATGTCTATCGGCGCACCGTCGACGGGCTGGAAAATTCCATTGGTGGCATCCGTCTAGAAGCACAGCAGTTGGAAAGCACCGGCATGACGCTGGCGCTAAGCGGGCTAGCCGCGTTATTAGTCATGAAACTCATCCAGGCACTGCTAGCGAATATGCTGCTGGAAAAGCGTTTTTCTGACTGGCTGTCTGATCCAAGCATTGCGCGCGGCATGACCCCCAAACACATCGGACTGGCCGTAGGTTTTGTCACTATGATTCTACTGGCGACCGTCACCCACTATAGCTTTCCTGGCGTGCTGCCCTGGCTGATTGAATTTCCAACGCAGCGCGTTATTCGCCTAACCAGCATTCAGTGGGTAGAAGACTTTTTTGCCTTTGCCGTCACGCATGGCGAAGTATTTTTTGACATTATCACCCGGGGTATTCGCTTTGTGCTCGACGGCCTGGAGTTACTGTTAGTCCAGACCCCGTGGATGGTGATTGCCGCTTTTATTATTCTGCTGACCTGGCTCTCTGCCGGGACACGGGCGGCGATTTTTTCTGGGGCGTTTCTGTCCTATATGGGGTTTCTTGGGTTTTGGGAAAAGGCGATGACCACCCTAGCCCTACTCGGCACAGCGGCGGTGCTATCGATTATTATCGGCATTCCACTCGGTATGTTTTGTGCACGGCGAGAGCGCTTTTATTCCTTTATTCGCCCCATTATGGATTTCATGCAAACCATGCCAGCCTTTGTCTTTATGATCCCCGTGATCGCATTTTTTGGCACGGGTAAACCGGCAGCAGTCGTCACCACCATGATTTTTGGCGGCACGCCGGTGGTGCGCCTCACTGTCTTGGGCCTTCGCGGTGTGCCTGAACATGTCCGCGAAGCCGCAATTTCCTTTGGCGCGAGTAAATGGTATCTGCTGACTAAAGTGGACCTGCCGCTCGCCGCACCGTCGATTCGCGCCGGGATCAATCAAACCATTATGCTGAGTCTAGCGATGGTGGTGGTGGCTTCACTCATCGGCGCCAAAGGCTTAGGAGAAGACGTATTGGAAGCCCTGCAATACGCCAATGTCGGCCAAGGCATACTCGCGGGCTTTGCAATTCTGTTCTGTGCTATGATTCTAGATCGCATTGTGCAAGGCGAGCGTAAATAATGCCAGATTCAGCCAGCGCTAAACCCACAGCAAACCAACCCGCACTGGTTTTTGTCCATGGCTATTTTGGGGGCAGCCCACAGTGGGCCGCCCAGATCGCAGCTTTTGCCGATGTTTTTAAGGTGATCACCCCCGACCTGCCCGGCTTTGGACTCAACAGCGCGCTACAAGCACCGGAAAGCATTACCGGCTTTGCCGAGTATGTGTTGGCTGAACTAGACCGACAGGACGTGAAGCACTGTCATCTCGTCGGACATTCCATGGGCGGCATGATTGCCCAAGAGATCGCCCGACTGGCCCCACAGCGTATTCAGCGCCTTGTGCTATACGGCACCGGGCCATTAGGCGTGATGCCGGGCCGGTTTGAAACGATTGCGCAGTCCAGGCAGAAGCTTCGCACAGCGGGCGTTACCACCACCGCTAGGCGCATTGCAGCCAAGTGGTTTATCGGAGGCGAACAGAGCACTGGCTACGCAGGCTGTGCGGATATTGCCGTTATGGCAAGCCTGCAAGCTGGACTCGCAGGCTTAACCGCGATGGAGCATTGGTCAGGTGTGGCTGAGCTGGCGAACATTAGCGCCCCCACCCTGGTCCTATGGGGCGATCAGGATCAATCCTATCGCTGGCCGTTGCCGCAGCAGCTGTGGCAGACAATTCCAGGCGCAGCGTTGAGCGTGATTGCGGGCTGTTCACATGCCGTGCACTTGGAAAAACCAGCGTTGTTTAATGCGGTGGTGCGGGACTTTTTAGCGTAACGCTCAGATTAAGAGCGTTCAGTGTGTCTAATAGGCAGCGCCCTACCTGATCAGCGCCGCACAAACCCCGCTAGCGAAAACAAGGTCGCCACCAGGGATAGCAGCGTCGCCACGAGCCCAACAAAAAATTCCGTTGTCCGACGCAACACTCGTACGGTGCCGATCCCCGCCTTTCCGACCAGTTTCAGGATGCCTTTAGTCTGCATCCCATAGCGCCGACTCACTTTTTCCAGCCGCCGCAGGTCGTCCATATTGTCCACGTAGCGCAGCAGATTAATCGTATCCAACAGCGAAGTGGATTCGCGTAGCCTATTGACTTGTTTCGCAGTATCAGCCAGCGCATCCAGCGCCCGTGGGTTATACGCTTTTAGCGCTGCGCGCTGCACCCGCGCTAAGCTACGTTCTGCACCCAACGTCCGCATAAAGCGCTGATAATCAAAGACCGATTGCCCCTGACGCACTAATAAGCGCTGTAATTTAGGCGTCAATTTACCACTGCGTCCCGCCAGCTTGAGTGCAGACACGCCAGATTTCGCAGGTGCAGCGCTACCGGCACTGGCTAGCGTCGCCGCTGTCAGTCCGACCCCAACACCGGCTAATGTCACAATCAGCGTATTCACTGCCTGCCCTTGCTGATATAAGGCATATTGCTCATTCAAATCACGCACATCACCGACTACGGTGAAATCCGCCGTAATCGCCCCGGCGACACCGGCTGCACTGCTGGCAGCACCCTCCACAAAACCATCAGCAAAGCGACTGACCTGCCGTTTCGTCTGTTGCCACGGGGTTTCCAGTGCCTGGATACGCGGGAGGTAATCTTGCGGGTTGAGAGCGTGGCCGAAGGTAGTGGCAATGCTGAGGTACATGCGCGCCTCTTCCGGGGCATCTGCAGCCAGAGCCGCTTCAATCTGCGCCTGTATGTCAGTGCTGCTGACATCGCGCCGCATGAGCTCGGCCGCATCCTGCAGCACCTCATCATAGCGCCAATAATCCAGCAGTGTTACCAGACTAAATAGCAGCATTGAACAGGAAATTAGCAGTATTAACAGTCTCATTGCATTAGCACCCCGGTTTAATTCCACGCTGACAACCCGGCCTACTGTCAGCTGGTGCTGCTGGCTAGCCTTAAAACTGCAGAGCCGAACGCATACCCAGCGGGTCATCCGGGTCAATACCTGCCATAAACGGCAGGTGGCGCTCACTGTGCGTGACCTGATACACCTTCCCAATCCAGTTACTCACCAGACTTTTTGCGGTATCACGCCACGTATTCGGCAGCAGCGGTAATAACAGGGCTTCTGGGAACACTGGCGACTCGCCGCCCTGATCGCGCAGGTGCTCTAGCCGCAGACGATACTCATTCAAAATCGCTTTCACCTGGGGCCTGAGGTAATTCTCAGGGAACGGTGGATAGTCCGTCCGCTCGCCAACATACCACAGCGCCAGTTCACGCCGGTATTCTTTCAGCAGGCTGACCCCATCGTATTCCGGGTGGCCCTGGAAGAAAACGAAGCGAAAACAATCCGGGCTGACCGCCAAATGCATGCCCGCCTCGCAACTTTCCGCCAATATATGCAGCCCAGCAGCACGCAGCTCATCCGTATCGACCTCGTTAAAGCGCGAATGCGGTGCATCAAAATGACTGTTCATATTCGACACCAGCGGATGCTGTGGCAGGGTCAGACGGTGTGGATACACGCCCCAGCGCTTGTAACCCAGCGGTTTACGCCGCACACCATACAAATGCTGCACAATGGCGTGGCTAGTGAGACAAGAGCATAGAGTCGAGGTCACATGCTGCTGTGCCCAGGCCACCACCTCCATCAGGCCCGGCCAGAACGGCTCATCTTCCAGCTGCGGGGCCACCGGTGCTGCGCCGGTAATAATCAGCGCATCCAGGCCCTGCGCTTTGATGGCCGCAAAGGTCTCATAATACTGATCAATATGTGCCTGCGCCTGCGCACCGCGAGGCAGGCTATCGAGGGTAAAGACATGCATATGGAACTGGGCAATCAGATTGGCATTCCCAATCAGCCGGAAAAACTGCCGCTCCGTGGCGGCTAATGCACCATCCGGCATAATATTCAGCAGCCCAATATGCAGCTCGCGAATATCCTGCTGGCGCGCATAATCCGCCGCCAAAATATCCTGCCCTTCACCCGCCAAGCGGGTAAACGTCGGTAAACCGGTATGATTTACTAATGGCATGGCTTATCCTCGCCCGCGCAGCAACGACCGCTCAATCATAGCGTTAAAATCAGCTTCGCTTTGCACCGCCGCCACTTCGGCTGACGTCACGGTGTAACCGTATTCACTGGCAATGGCCTCATAGCGTGGGATGCGTGAATGAAATAAACGCGGAAACACCCAGCGGGTAAAATCATCCGGCTCCATCTCAGCGGCATAGCTTAAGCCGTGCGTATCGAGGTAGATAGCCAGCTGCTCTTGTAGAAATGCAGCGCGGTAATACAGCGGTTTAGGATCACTTTTGGCGCGGGCAATCAGCGTCTCTTCTTCTGCCCTACTGGTCGCCTTGATATATAGAATCAAACTATGCTCGGCCAGCAGCTCAATCACGCCCGGCTCGTCAAGCTCACACAGGCTGCCGCCGACATCGTTGACAAAATGCTGATAGCCATAAATGCTCTGCGCTTTACGGATAAATTCAGGCACGTCGAACATGGCGTTGATTTCACCCTTGCGGTACTGTGCTTGCCGTTCAATAAATTCATCCAGCGGCACGCCCCCACGCTCAGGATTACCCAGCTTACCAACAAAGGACAAGACCGGGCCGGGATCATCGATGCTGATATTATTGGCGATATAAATCCAGTCCTTGCGCAGCAAATCCTTTAGGAACGGCACTTTCATCGCCTGTTCCTTAATCAAATCAAGAATCGCTTCGTCCAGATAGCGCGTACCGATGCGGTAATCACCGGCGTAGTGAAACCACTGATGCTGGCGCAATCGGTTAGAAAGATGGGTTTTGCCAACGCCAGACATGCCCAGCAGCGTGACACTTTTATTTTTCCATTGACGGTATTGTTCAGCGCTCAGGTGCACGGCTTCCCCGCAGTATAAATCGAATGACAGACCGCAGATTTTACCCATCCCAGCCGCAGATTGCATCCGTTCCGCAGGATTGATTGGGATTCAGTGAGCTTGCTTAAATCAGCGCCAGAATCCGCAGTCCCAGGACCAGCGCCAAACTAATCACCAGCCCAATCACCACGCCTTGAATAAAGTTCGCCTTGGTATCTGCGGCGTATTTCGTTACGCTTTTATCGAGCTTATCCAACTGACGGTCACGCTGCCCAATCACCAAATCACGCTGACGCAGCTGCTCATCACGCTGGCTAAGCAATACGCGCACGTCTTTCATCTCATTGTCCAGATGCTGGATGTGCAGGGTCAAGGCCTGCAGTTTTTCATCGCGCTGGCGAATGTGTGCTTCCTTATCCACAATGGTTTGATCGCGCTTATGAATCGTGGCGTCGCGCGCTTGCAGGGTAGCATCCCGCGCCTTTAACTCGGTATCCCGCTGCTGTAGCTGCTGGTCACGCACTTGTAGCTGCTGATCAAGCTTTAACAGATGCTCATCTCGGCTGGCAATGGTGGCATCACGCGCCTGCACAATCGCTTCATGCCGCTGTAAATCACTATTGCGCTGGGTCAGCTCAGCATCGCGATTGGCAATGGTGCTGTCGCGCTCCGCAATACTTTCTTCACGCAAACTAACCAGCTCATCTCGATCCTGGATGGTCTGATCACGCAATTGGAGCTGGACATCGCGCTCGGCCACGCTTTGGTCGCGCATATGCACATCTAGGCCAAGATTACGCACCCGCTCCTCACGCTGCGTCAACTCACTATCCCGCTCGCTCAGCGTCTGCTCACGCTTTTTCAGCTCATCCGTCAGCCCGCGAATCTGCTGATCACGCGCTTGAATGCTGGCATCACGCGCTTTAAGCGTAGTATCACGCACCGCAATCTGTTCATCCCGGTGCTGTAGCGTTGCCTCACGCTCACTGAGTGCCTGATCACGCTGTGTCAGCGTCTTATCGCGCCCTGCGATACTGTTGTCCCGCGCCTGAAGCTGCTCATCCAGCTGCAAGACTTTTTCATCTCGCGCCCGAATATGATCGTCACGCTCACTCACCGTCTCATCGCGGCCCTTAAGCTGGGCATCACGCAGCTGTAGCTGTTTATCGCGCTCTTTCAGCTGGACATCCTGGCTGGTGATACGCTGATCGCGGTCGCGCAGACTCTGGTCGCGCTCATTCAGGCTCGTATCACGCTGCTGTAGCTGCTGGTCCCGCGCTTTCAGCTGCTCATCCCGTGCCGACAGCGTTTTTTCCTGCACCTGCAAATCAGCTTCAGTTTTAGTGATACGCTTATCACGCAGCGTCAACTGTTGGTCACGGCTGGTAATTTGCAGATCACGATCTTGCAATAAGGTTTCCAGATTCTCCAGCGACTCAATGTACTTATAGCTCTGCTGGTCCCGACTCTGGATAGCCTGATCACGCTCTGCCAGCTGTTTATCGCGCTCTACAAGCGCCTTATCACGGGCCTGTAAAAACTGGTCACGCTCGTGCACCGCCAAATCGCGGGCTTCCAGCTGTTTTTGCTGCGCCACTAGCCGATGATCACGCTCCGTAATCAGCTGCTCTTTCGCCTCAAGCTGGGTATCGCGCGCGCTGATGTCGGCTTCGCGCTGCTGCACCGCCTTGTTCAACGCCGCCATATGCTGCTGAGCGTCGTTGACCCTCTGATCGCGTTCGCTCAGCTGCCGATCACGTTCACTTAAATTTTCATCACGTTTTTCCAGCTGGTAATCACGCGCCTTCAGCAGTTTCTCCTGCTCCAAGGTCTGGCGCGTCCGTTCTTTCAGCAGCTGATCCCGCTCCAACAGCAGCTGGTCTTTCTTTTGCAGGCTCTCATCCCGCCCCTGGATCTGCTTATCTTTATTTTGAATCGCCTGATCGATACGCAGCAGCGTGCGATCCTTGTCTTCCATCAACCGATCACGCTGCTGAATCAGCGTTTCTTTTTCCTGTAGCTGTTTCTCATAGGTGACTAAGCGGTTTTCCACCTGCTTAATCCGCGCTTCCCGCTGGGCCAATGTTTCATCACGCTGCTGCACTAAACCGTCTTTTTTGTTTAGCGCCGCCGCTTGCTGATTGGAGGTTTTCTCTTTCGAAGCCAGTTCCTGCGCCAGCTGATTGAGCAGCCCATCTTTCTCTGCCAGCTGCCGACCCAGTTTTTCCAAGCGATCATCCCGCTCATCAATGCGAGCATCGCGCACCCGCACATGGCCGTCTTTCTCCAACAGCACGCCAGACAAGCCCTTAAGATTATCTTCGCGTTCCAATAAACGCTGTTGCAAACCTTTGAAGATACTCTTCAGGGTCTGCTTATCATTACCGGTTAAGTAAAGGTTTGTATCCAGCTTATTGAAGAGTTCGTTTTCGCTTTCATCCATGTTCATGCTTTGATCCCGTGCGGAAAAGTGGCGGCTGCGCGGCACGCCATTAACGTTAAGATGGACTCACTACAGGTCGATATTGCTCAATTAATTTTCTATGAATTACCCTTGCTTGAATTTTGGCACAATTAGCGGTGTTACGCTACGTTTCATCGCGGCATAAGCGCTGTAATATAATTAATCACTCCTGCTTAATTTTGTTAACAAAAAATGATAAACTCTTTCATTATTAGCTTAAAATGCTACAATAACCTCGAAATTGTCAACAATCGCCAATTATCCACTGAGTTCACATCATGCCAAACAGCACGGCCACCGAAAAAACCCTGTCCGGCAAAGCCTCGGTTCGCCTCACCCAAGCCATTATCACGGGCGAATTGGCACAGGGGCAAAAGCTCAGTGAGGCTGATCTGGCAACACGCTTTGGCATCAGTCGCGGGCCATTACGCGAAGCCATCCGTGAGTTAGAAGGTCTGCGGCTAGTGAAACGCATTCCGCATGCGGGTGCTAGAGTCGTCCAGCTGGATAAGACATCGCTGGCTGAGCTGTATCGGGTACGCGAAGCCCTAGAGGGACTTGCCTGTCGGATGGCGGCTGAACAGATGAGCGCTGCGGAGGTTGACACTTTATTTAAGTTGCTCGACAGCCATGAACAAGACATCGCCGCCGCTGATGGCGCACGTTATTTTCAGCGCGAGGGGGATTTTGATTTTCATTTCCATATCGCCACCGGCAGCGGTAACCAGATGCTCATTGATCTATTGATTGGTGAGTTGTATCAGCTGCTGCGCATGTGCCGCTATCAGACCAGTCATGTCGCACGCCGCACCGGGCCCGCCTTAAAACAACACCGCCAAATTGCCGAGGCCATTGCCGAGGGTGATGGTGATCTGGCGGAATTATTAATGCGCCGTCATATTAGCGGCGCGTGGAAATCCATGAGTGAAATGCTTGACAACAAAGCACGTGAGGGACGTAATGAACAATAAACAAACTGCGGGGCAAAAACTACGCCAAGCCGTCATCGATAATCAGCCGCTTCAAGTCGTTGGCGCAGTGACCGCTAACTGCGGCATTATGGCTGAAAAAGTTGGCCACAAGGCAATCTATCTATCCGGCGGCGGCGTGGCGGCCTCTTCACTCGGCCTACCAGATTTAGGCATCAGCACCCTGCACGACGTGGTGGAAGATGTAAAACGCATCACCGCCGTGACTCAGGTACCGCTGCTAGTTGATATTGATACCGGCTGGGGCGGCTCGTTTAATATTGCGCGCGCCACGCGCGAAATAGCTCAGGCCGGTGCTGGAGGCTTTCATATTGAAGATCAGGTGATGCAAAAGCGCTGCGGCCATCGCCCTAATAAAGCGATTGTCTCCCAGCAGGAAATGGTTGATCGGGTGAAATCCGCCGTTGACGCACGCACCGATGACAGCTTTGTGATTATGGCCCGCACCGACGCGCTGGCGGTAGAGGGCATGCAGTCCGCCATTGACCGCGCGATAGCCTGTGTCGAAGCCGGAGCGGATATGATCTTCCCAGAAGCCATGACTGAACTCAGCCAATACGCTGAATTTACCGCCGCAGTACAGGTGCCGGTGCTGGCGAACATCACCGAATTTGGTGCCACACCGCTCTATACTACCGCTGAATTAGCCAGCGTTGGTGTCCAGCTCGCCTTGTATCCGCTGAGTGCTTTCCGCGCGATGTGTAAGGCCGCCGAGAACGTTTATACCCATTTACTACGGGACGGCACGCAGCAGAACGTGCTCGCCAGCATGCAGACCCGGATGGAGCTGTATGACACGATTAATTATCACGCTTACGAGCAAAAATTAGATCAACTATTTACAGAAAAAGGCGCGGACTAGCGCAGTAAGGGGAGCAGCCACTATGAACGTAGACGTTTCACCCAAGATCGTACCTGGGGTTTTACCCAAAGCCAAGAAATCAGTCGCCTTATCCGGCACCGCTGCGGGCAACACCGCAATCTGCACCGTTGGCCGCAGCGGTAATGACCTTCATTATCGCGGCTATGATATTCTCGATTTTGCCGAACAGGCTGAATTTGAAGAAATTGCCCATCTGATTATTCACGGGACGCTGCCCACCGCTGCTGAGCTAAGCGCTTACCGTGCCAAACTCAAGCGCTTGCGCGGCCTTCCTCAGAGCGTTAAACAGGCGCTGGAAGCGCTGCCACCTTCAGCGCACCCCATGGATGTTATGCGCACGGGTTGTTCGGTATTGGGCTGCTGCTTACCCGAAAAAGACAGCCACTCCGCCGCCGAAGCGCGCCATATTCTGGATCGGCTACTCGCGAGTTTTGGCTCCATGCTATTATATTGGTATCATTTTGCTATCAACGGTAAACGCATTGAGGTGGAAACTGATGATGACAGTATCGGCGGCCACTTCCTGCACCTGCTACACGGTAGCGCACCCCGCGCCTCCTGGGTACAGGCCATGCACACCTCACTGATTTTGTATGCCGAGCATGAATTTAACGCCTCCACGTTTACTGGGCGGGTGATTGCCGGGACGGATGCGGATATATACTCCTGCCTCACCGGTGCCATCGGCGCGCTTCGCGGCCCAAAGCACGGTGGCGCAAATGAAGAGGCATTTTATATCCAGAGTCGTTATCACAGTGCCGAGGCAGCGGAAACCGATATTCGAGCCCGCCTGGCCCGCAAAGAAATTGTTATTGGCTTTGGCCATCCCGTATACACCACGGGTGATCCTCGCAATGAAGTGATCAAGAAAGTAGCGCAACAGCTGTCCGCTGAAAATGCGAATAGCAAGCTGTTCGAAGTTGCAGAGCGCTTGGAAAGCGTGATGTGGGAACAGAAAAAAATGTTTCCTAACCTGGATTGGTTTTCGGCAGTCTCTTATCATCAGATGGGCGTGCCCACGGACATGTTCACCCCACTGTTTGTCATCGCCCGCACCACCGGTTGGGGTGCACATGTGATTGAGCAGCGCGCAGATGGGAAAATCATTCGGCCCAGCGCGCATTATCAGGGGCCGGAGAATTTGCAGTGGGTGCCGCTGGCTGAGCGCTAAAGCACCGCTGGCTCAAGGATTAAGCGATGAACAAGAAGCATAGAAAACAGCTACCCGGCAGCGAACTCGATTATTTTGACACTCAGGCTGCCGTCGAAACCCTGCAATCCGGCAGCTACGCCAAGCTGCCCTATACCGCCAAGGTGCTGGCCGAACAGCTGGTGCGGCGCTGTGACCCAGATACCCTGGACGCTGCGCTCAACCAGCTCATCCAGCGCCAGCGCACGCTGGATTTTCCATGGTATCCGGCCCGCGTGGTGTGCCACGATATACTCGGCCAAACGGCTCTGGTGGATTTGGCGGGCTTACGCGATGCTATCGCAGACCAGGGCGGCGACCCTGCCAAAGTTAACCCGGTGGTACCCACCCAGCTGATTGTTGATCACTCTTTAGCGGTGGAACATGCCGGATTCGACCCCGATGCCTTTGAGAAAAACCGCGCGATTGAAGAGCGCCGCAACGCCGACCGCTTTCACTTCATCGAGTGGACGAAAACCGCGTTCCAGAATGTTGATGTCATTCCAGCGGGCAATGGCATCATGCACCAGATTAACCTGGAGAAAATGTCGCCGGTGATCCAGGTGCAGGCTGGGGTCGCCTTCCCAGATACCTGTGTCGGCACAGACAGCCACACCCCACATATTGACGCACTCGGCGTGATTGCGCTCGGCGTGGGCGGGCTGGAGGCCGAGACTGTCATGTTGGGACGGCCCTCGATGATGCGACTGCCCGATATTGTGGGTGTCGAACTCATCGGCCAGCGCCAGCCCGGCATTACCGCCACCGATATCGTGCTAGCCCTCACCGAATTTTTACGCACCGCTAAGGTGGTCTCAGCCTGGCTGGAGTTTTTTGGCCCCGGCACGCAGGATCTCACCCTGGGCGATCGGGCGACGATTTCTAATATGACGCCGGAATTTGGCGCTTCTGCGGGACTGTTTTACATTGATGAACAAACCCTGGAGTATCTGCACCTCACCGGACGGGCAGCAGAACAGGTGGCACTCGTCAAGACCTACGCCCAAACCGCAGGCCTGTGGGCGGACGCCATGGCCGATGCGCACTATGAGCGCGTGCTACAGTTTGATTTATCGACGGTGGAACGCAATATGGCGGGGCCATCCAACCCGCATCGCCGCCTACCGACCGCTGCGCTAGTAGAGCGTGGCATTGCTCTCGACCCCGCCAAGACCGCAGCAGATGATACTTTAATGCCAGACGGTGCGGTCATTATCGCCGCGATCACCTCCTGCACCAACACCTCCAACCCGCGTAATGTGGTGGCAGCCGGTCTGCTGGCGCAAAAAGCCAATGCGCGCGGACTGCTACGCAAACCGTGGGTGAAATCATCCTTCGCACCAGGATCTAAGGTGGCAAAGCTGTATCTAGAAGAAGCTGGTTTATTGAGCGAGCTGGAGCAGCTGGGCTTTGGCATCGTGGCTTATGCCTGCACTACCTGTAACGGCATGTCCGGCGCGCTCGACCCCGCCATCCAGCAGGAAGTGATAGACCGCGACCTTTATGCCACCGCCGTCCTATCCGGCAACCGTAATTTTGATGGCCGCATCCACCCTTATGCCAAACAGGCTTTTCTAGCCTCGCCACCGCTAGTGGTGGCCTATGCAATTGCGGGCACGATCCGCTTTGATATTGAACAGGACGTCTTGGGCTACGACCCCCAGGGCCAGCCGGTCACACTCAAAGATATTTGGCCGTCCGACCAGGAGATTGATGCCATTGTTGCGGCACACGTCAGGCCGGAGCAGTTTAATCAGGTTTATATCCCGATGTTTGATTTGGGCGCGGTTAAACCCGCGGCCAGCCCGCTATATGACTGGCGGCCAGAGTCGACTTACATCCGCCGCCCGCCCTACTGGGAAGGCGCGCTGGCCGGTGAACGTAGCCTGAAAAATATGCGCCCCCTGGCCGTATTGGGTGATAATATCACCACGGATCATTTGTCGCCGTCCAATGCGATTTTACTGGAAAGTGCCGCCGGGGCTTATTTGCACAAGATGGGGCTACCCGAAGAAGACTTTAACTCCTATGCGACCCATCGCGGCGACCATTTAACTGCACAGCGAGCCACTTTCGCCAATCCCAAGCTGCTCAATGAGATGTGTCGTACCGCGACGGGTGAATACAAGCAGGGCTCACTGGCCCGCGTTGAGCCCGATGGAATTGAAATGCGCATGTGGGAAGCCATTGAGACCTACATGGCGCGGGGGCAACCGCTGATTATTATTGCCGGAGCCGACTACGGCCAAGGTTCTTCCCGCGACTGGGCCGCTAAAGGAGTGCGATTGGCGGGGGTCGAAGTGATTATCGCCGAGGGCTTTGAGCGCATTCATCGCACCAATCTGGTTGGCATGGGCGTACTACCGCTGACGTTTAAAGCCGGAGACACCCGCCACACCTATGGCATTGACGGCAGTGAGGTGTTTGCCGTTTCCGGTGAAATCACGCCGGGTGCAACGCTGACGGTACAAATGCAACGCACAGATGGCAGCGTGCTAGACCTTGCGGTGGACTGCCGGCTGGATACCGCAGAAGAAGTGCGTGTCTACCGTGCAGGCGGGGTGTTACAGCGCTTCGCTCAGGATTTTTTAGCGGCGGATAGCCATTGATCCCAGCGCCCGCGCGTTAATAACGCTAGCACGCTAGTCATCATCCAAACCTAAGGATTCACACCGAATACACCTAATATTGAGTACAGCCTGTTGAGTAAAACCCATGAGCAAGCCAACCAAACCTAGCCCACCGCAAATCAAAATACCAGCGACTTATATGCGCGGTGGCACAAGTAAGGGCGTGTTTTTTAAGGTCGCCGATTTACCAGCGGCAGCACAGACCGCAGGTCCGGCACGCGACCGCCTACTACTGCGCGTCATCGGCAGCCCCGATCCCTACGGCAAGCAAACTGACGGCATGGGCGGCGCAACTTCCAGCACAAGCAAAGCCGTGCTGTTAGCACAAAGCACGCGGCCCGGACATGATGTGGACTATCTGTTCGGCCAGGTATCGATTGATAAACCGTTCGTGGACTGGAGCGGTAACTGCGGCAACCTCAGTGCCGCAGTCGGGCCGTTTGCAGTCGCGAACGGACTGGTCGCACCGGAGCGTGTGCCGGAAAACGGCGTGGTGGAGGTACGCATCTGGCAGCAAAACATTCAAAAAACGCTGCTGGCGCACGTCCCGATCACTGCGGGTGAAGTGCAGGAAACCGGCGCTTTTGAGCTGGACGGAGTCACCTTTCCAGCAGCCGAAGTGCCGGTAACGTTTATGAATCCGGTGGACGCGGCAGAAGCCCTGTTTCCGAGCGGACATCTGGTGGATGAGCTGACCGTGCCTGAAGTCGGCACGTTTGCGGTGACCCTGATTAATGCCGGTATTCCGACCATCTTTTTGAATGCGGAAGATATCGGCTATAGCGGCACCGAAACTCAGGACGCCATTAATAACGACCCGCAGGCCTTAGCCCGCTTTGAAGCGATTCGGGCGCAGGGCGCACTGCGCATGGGACTGATTGATGATATTAGCGCCGCAGCGGCGCGCCAACACACGCCGAAGGTGGCTTTTGTTGCCCCACCAACAGGCTATACCGCATCCAGTGGCAAAATGATTGCAGCTGCTGAAATTGACCTCAACGTGCGGGCGCTGTCGATGGGCAAGCTGCACCATGCCATGATGGGCACAGCAGCGGTCGCTATAGGAACCGCAGCGGCTATTCCAGGTACACTGGTAAATCTGGCGGCGGGTGGCGATGCGCGCACGGCTGTGACTTTTGGGCATCCTTCCGGTACGCTGAAAGTCGGTGCACAGGCGCAGGATCAGGACGGCGTATGGCGCGTACAAAAAGTCAGCATGAGTCGCAGCGCCAGAGTATTAATGGAAGGCGCAGTGCGGGTTCCAGCAGATTGTTTTTAAGCCGCCGCCCCAAAAAAACACACCCGCAGCAGCCAGCCATTGGCTGCGCGGCGGGTGCATTTGCATCTCTCAGCCGCGTTATTAAAAATTTTGGAGGGTTTTTATGAATTACCAAGCCGAACACCAACGTTCAATGGCCGACCCCGCCGGGTTCTGGCGCGAAAAGGCCAGCGCCCTGCCCTGGTTTAAAGCACCGGAAAACATTCTGGCGCAGGATGAACACGGCATCCACCGCTGGTTTGCCGATGGCGAAATGAATACGGCTTATATGGCGCTGGATTATCATGTCGAACAGGGACGCGGCGCGCAAACTGCACTGATTTATGATTCCCCCGTCACCACCACCCAGCGACAATATAGCTATAGCGAACTTCGCGATGAGGTGGCGCAAACTGCGGGTATGTTAGCGGAACTGGGCGTCACCAAAGGCGACCGCGTGATTATCTATATGCCGATGATCCCAGAGGCAGTGATTGCTATGCTAGCGGTGGCGCGCCTAGGTGCGGTGCATTCCGTGGTATTTGGCGGTTTTGCCGCCCCAGAACTGGCAGTGCGGATTGAAGACGCCCAGCCCAGAGTCATTATGTCGGCCTCTTGCGGGATCGAGGTACAAAAAGTCATCGAATATAAGCCGCTATTAGACAAAGCGATTGAGCTTTCCAGCCACCAGCCAGAAAGCTGCATCATGCTACAGCGCCCACAGACTGCAGCGACATTAGTTGCGGGACGTGATTATGACTGGAAAACCCTGCTGGCACAGGCGGCACCCGCTGACTGCGTACCCGTGCAGGGTACAGACCCGCTGTACATCTTGTATACCTCCGGCACCACTGGCAAGCCCAAGGGCGTGGTGCGCGAAAACGGCGGCCATGCCGTCGCGATGAACTACAGCATGGAGGCGATTTATGCGATTGATGCCGGTGAAGTATTTTGGGCAGCATCCGACGTTGGCTGGGTCGTTGGCCACTCTTATATCGTATACGCACCACTGATTCGCGGCTGTACTACCCTGGTGTTTGAAGGCAAGCCGATCATGACGCCAGACGCAGGTGCTTTCTGGCGGGTGTGTGCAGATTATAAGGTGAAAACCCTATTCACCGCGCCCACCGCTTTCCGCGCCATTAAGAAAGAAGACCCGGACGGCACACTGCTCGGGCAGTATGACCTAAGCCAGCTGACGCATATTTTTTCGGCCGGCGAGCGCCTCGACCCGCCGACTCAAGCATGGCTAACAGAACAAACAGGCAAGCCGGTGATTGATCACTGGTGGCAAACCGAAACCGGCTGGGGCATTACCGCAAACCTGCTGGGAATTGAACCGATGCCGGTTAAAATGGGCTCGTCCACCGTACCGACACCTGGCTTTAACGTGCAAATTCTAAATGATGCGGGTGAGGAATTGGGGCCGAATGAACAGGGTTATATCGCGCTAAAACTGCCGTTACCACCGAGCTGCCTGACCACGGTTTGGGGGGATTTAGCGAAGTTTAAATCCGGTTACTTAGAGGCCTTCCCCGGTTACTATGCCAGCGGCGACGGCGGCTATATTGACGAAGATGGCTATGTCTTTGTCATGGGTCGGGTTGATGATGTCATTAACGTTGCGGGACATCGTCTGTCTACCGGTGAAATGGAAGAAGTCGTCGGTAGCCATGACTGGATAGCAGAGTGCGCAGTCATTGCGGCGGATGATGCGCTTAAGGGCCAAATACCGCTGGGGCTGGTGGTGTTAAAATCTGGCATTGACCGCACCGATGCAGAGGTCGCCCAGCAGCTCGCCCAATTGATTCGCGCCCGCATCGGCCCCATCGCCTGTTATAAAGATAGCTATGTCGTCCAGCGTCTGCCGAAGACGCGCTCTGGTAAAATTCTGCGTAAAAGCATGCGCCAAATGATTAACGGCCAGGAATATGCCGTACCCTCAACCATTGACGATCCGGCGATTATGACGGAAATCGAAACGGTGCTCCGCAGCCGTGGGGTGATTTAAATTAGCCCCACAGGCACACGATGCTGAAGATAAGGCAGAGGTGAACGATGATTGACTGGGACGATGCCTTCGATAATAGCGGCTATGTACCGGAAGCTGCCGACTTATTAGCCCAATGGACGACGGCGGCTCGTGAGTTTCGTGCCATGCTACAAGCAGCTGGGCGCGCAGAACTGGCCGTGGCCTATGCGCCACAGCCGCGCAATCGCATGGATATTTTTCAGCCCGCAGGTCCGGCAAAAGGGCTATTTGTCTTTATCCACGGCGGCTATTGGCAGCGGCTAGATAATAGTTATTGGTCGCATCTCGCTCAGGGGATGCTGGCCCAGGGCTGGGCGGTAGCGATACCCAGCTATACGCTGACCCCGCATGCCCGCATCCGTGCGATTACGCTGGAAATCGCCGCCGCCATTAGTGCAGCAGCACAGCGTATTCACGGCCCCATTCGTTTAGCCGGTCATTCCGCTGGTGGGCATCTGGTGACGCGCATGGCGTGCCAAAACAGCCCGCTTACACCCGCCATTCAGCAACGCATCGCCAAAGTCGTCTCCATCAGCGGCATTCACGATTTACGCCCGCTGCTGCTGACCGAAATGAATCAGACACTGCAACTGACAGCGGCGGAAGCCGAGGCCGAAAGCCCGGCCCTACAGCGCGCGCTGGACGCCACGGCGATTACCTTTTGGGTCGGTGCAGCAGAGCGACCTGAGCTGCTGCGCCAGACGCGACTGATGGCGGAACAGTGGCAGCAACAGACAAATAATGCGCCCGCAGGCCTAACAGCCGTCAAACAAACGAATACATCAGGCGCAGCGTCAGTAATAACGGCACAAGACAGATCAGACACGGGAACTACGGCAGAGGTCTCAGCCCAAAAGCCAGCAGGCCAAGCAACACTGATCAAGGATTATTATGAGCCCGGGCAAAACCACTTCTCAGTAATCAGCGCACTGGCGCAGGAAGGCAGCCCGCTGCTGCGAGAAATACTGGATTAGTGGTTAGGTCGGGCGAAGATGCCAGATGCCGCAGGCTTAGCATATAGGGCGAAGACGCGGTAGGCTTTAGAAGCGCAGCAGCGCCGAGCCCCAAGTAAAACCGCCGCCAAACGCCTCCAACAGCAGCGTCTCACCGCGTTTAATGCGTCCATCACGCACCGCCGCGTCCAGCGCCAGTGGGATGGAGGCCGATGAGGTATTACCGTGTTCGCCCACAGTGACTACAACATTATCCATCGACATGCTGAGCTTTTTAGCGGTGGCGTTAATGATACGGATATTGGCTTGATGCGGCACCAGCCAGTCCACATCCGTCTTAGTCAACTGGTTCGCCGCCAGCGTCTCATCCACGATCCGACCCAGCGTTTTAACTGCGGTGCGGAACACGTCATTGCCCTTCATTTTCAGAAAAGCACCCTCGGCCTGCATCCAGTCATAAGGATGCGATACACCGCCAGAGACATACAGCAGGTCACGGTGGCTACCATCGGCGTGGATATGCGTCGAGAGAATACCCGGCTCGTCACTGGCTTCCAGCAGTACCGCACCGGCCCCATCGCCAAACAGCACACAGGTCGTGCGATCCGACCAGTCCATCAGTTTAGTCATCACTTCAGCGCCGACTACCAGCACGCATTTATTCGAGCCGCTGCGCACAAATTTATCCGCCACGCTCAGCGCATAGGAAAACCCCGCACAGGCCGCGTTCACATCGAACGCCGCGCCCCCATTGGTGATGCCTAGCTTTTGCTGGAGCAAGCAAGCCGTACTGGGAAAAACTAAATCCGGGGTCGAAGTACCTAACACAATGAGGTCAACGTCATCCACCGTTCGACCCGCCATCGCCAAGGCCTGTTGGCAAGCAATGACCGCTAAGTCGCTGGCGGTTTCATCCTCAGCGACATGGCGCTGACGAATACCGGTACGCTCCACAATCCACTGATCGGACGTATCAACGATCTTCTCAAGCTCAGCATTGGTCATGATTTTGGGTGGCAGGTAACTGCCAGTACCGGTAATACGCGCGTAGATCATCCAGCTTGCCTCAAGTCCAATAGTTCCGTGATATGAGTACCAATATGCTGTGGAACTTTTTTTATGATCTCGGTACGGGCAATCCCAATAGCATTGGCAAACGCCAAACTATCAGCGCCGCCATGGCTCTTCACTACGATGCCCTGCAGGCCGAGAAAACTAGCGCCGTTATAATGACGCGGATCGACTTCGGCGCGAAAACGATTCAACACCGGAAGCGAAAATAATCCCGCTAATTTCGTCAGCACACTGCGGGAATAATTGGTTTTCAGTTTATCGGCAATCATCTTAGCTAGACCTTCGCTGGTCTTCAGCGCAACATTGCCCACAAACCCATCACACACTATAACATCTACATCGCCGAGATAAATATCATCGCCTTCCACATAGCCAATATAGTTTAGCCCAGAACCCTGTAACAGCGCATCGGCGGCCTTCACCTGTTCATTACCTTTAATCGCCTCAGCCCCAATGTTCAGCAAACCAACCTTAGGCGCAGCGTTGTCATCGATGGCCTGTGCTAACTCCGACCCCATTAGCGCAAACTGATACAAATGTTCGGCGGAGGAATCAACATTCGCCCCTAGGTCAAGCATATGGGTATGGCCGTGCAATGTCGGCATCGCGGTGCAAATCGCCGGACGGTCAATCCCCGGCAGCATGCGCAGGACAAAACGCCCCATCGCCATTAAGGCACCGGTGTTACCCGCACTCACAACGGCGGCGGCCTTACCCAGTTTCACCTGGTCAATCGCCACTCGCATGGAGGAATCTTTTTTCTTTTTCAGCGCCTGAGCTGGGGGTTCGTCCATGTCCACCACCTGACTGGCATGCTGGACACTGATCATGTGCCGCAGGGACGCATGCTGTTTCTGGCTATGTCTAGCCAAAGCAGCCTGCACTTTCTCAGTATCGCCCACCAAGATAAGCTCAATATCGCGGTATTGTACTAAGGCAGTAAGGGCAGCAGGCACAATAACGTCCAGCCCATGATCCCCACTCATTGCATCTAAAGCAATTCGGTATATTGCGCTCACGTTATTCCCTCCGACAAAAAAATCGCGGGACTAGTGCCCGCGATTTTATATTCAGATAACCGTTACCAAGGTATTTACCCCGCAGCGCTTACTCGTCGTCGTCATCGTCATCAACTTCAACCGCTGTTGGCATGATCTGACGCCCCCGGTAAAAGCCGTCTGCGGTCATGTGATGGCGCAGATGAGTCTCACCCGTTGTGGGGTCTACCGATAAAGTCGGGTTTTTCAGCGCATCGTGTGAACGCCGCATGCCCCGCTTGGAACGTGTTTTGCGATTCTGTTGAACTGCCATGGTGTTACTCCGTTTTTTTCCAGTCTTTTAAAGCAGCAAAGGGGTTTTCATCTGCCCTTTCCTGCGGATATTCGGTGGGGGTATCGCCCGTCTCGGCGCTACGCTCATCGGCTGAAACTTCGCGCAATGCCTTGACCGGCTCACAGCGCTCATGCCGAGGAACGACCGGTAAAGCAAGCAGGACTTCGTCTTCGATAAAATCCTGTAAAAACAAACGCTCGTCTTCAACGATACAGATTTCATGGCCTTCAGCTTCAGGCCGTCGATCTGTCTGCGAAGTGGTTACCACCACATTCAGGTGGGCATCAAACGCGACCTGAACCGGCTCTAGGCAGCGCTGGCATTCCAGGGCCACGCTGCCACATACTGTTCCGCTGATCATCGGCAGCTGACTCAATGAATAATCAAAGTTCAACTCAACCGTGAACTCGTCCGAACCCATAACTGCCCGCTGGCTCTGGCCATCCGCAACGGCTTCACCCACCAGCGGCGCTGTGACTAACAGCTCCTGCAAGCGAGGTAAAGTATGCGCCTTAACCGTGCCGCTGAGCTGCCTGCGCTGCTCAACTAGGCGGAAGGGATTGACTTCAACGGGTAACCTATTCGACATAAGCGCGGGATTATATGAACCCCATACCCTTACTGTAAAGAAAAATTCACCGCTTTTAGCTAAAACTCACTGAAACTGCTAATAAATGTCTGATAAAGTGCGCTGTGCTGCCTGCTGCACACCGCTGCCGCTGGATACGACGCACCGCCATGTTCATTCGCGTCCACAACTGGCGGCATTTAATTCATTATTCAACCTGTTTTAGAGGCCATCATGCTAACACAACCTGCCGTCCAACTGGTTCTGAGCTCTACCTCTGTTTACCGGCACAGCATCCTGGAAAAGCTGCACCTGCCCTTCATAACGGCCGCGCCCAACATCGATGAAACCCGCCTGCCCGATGAGTCAGCCGACGCCATGGTGCAGCGCCTCTCCGTGCAAAAAGCACAGGCCATTGTCGCACATCACCCGCAGGCCTTGATTATTGGTTCAGACCAGTGTGCCGTCCTAAACGGCAAGATTCTCGGCAAACCAGGCACGCATGAACAAGCGGTGGCCCAACTCAGTGCCAGCTCAGGCCAAACGGTGCGCTTCCTCACCGGACTGTGTCTATATGATGCCCGCAGCGGGGACTACCAGTTAGACTGCATTCCCTATGAGGTGAGTTTCCGCACGCTGAGCGCCGCAGAAATTGAAGCCTATTTACAGCAGGAACAGCCCTATAACTGCGCGGGCAGCTTTAAATCTGAAGGCTATGGCATCAGCCTGTTTACGCGCATGCACGGCGATGACCCCAACGCTTTAGTCGGCCTCCCACTGATTAGGCTCGCACAGATGCTGCGTCAACAGGGGTTTAGCGTCCCCGGTTAGCGCAAACATCGCAAAGCAGAGATGGGCACGGGTTGCAACCCTACAGGCAGGCTCAACCCGTCATCTGTTGCCGTAGCTCAGCCAGCACGGCGGCGGTCTGCGGCCGCACGCCACGCCAAACCGCAAATGCATCAGCGGCCTGCTCCACCAGCATACCCAAGCCATCCGACACCTGCCCAGCACCCTGCACCTGTCCCCAGCGCATAAAGGCCGTCGGCTCAGCCGCATACATCATGTCATAGCAGCTGCCACCCGACGCCAAACAGCCCGCAGGCAGCTCCGGCATTTTACCCTGCAAGCTAGCGGCAGTGCCGTTGATAATCAGGTCATAGCAGCCAGCAATTGCCGTCAAGCCTACGCCGCTAATCGGCCCAAAATCAGCAAACGCCGCCGCCAGAGCGGCCGCTTTGGCAGCCGTTCGATTGGCAACACACAGTTCAGCAGGCTGCAACGCTAGCAGCGCCTCCAACACGCCGCGTACTGCCCCACCCGCACCCAGAATCAGCACCCGCTTAGCCCGTACTGCTAGCTGTAGATTATGCTGCAAATCACGCACCAAACCGCTACCATCCGTAGTGGTGCCATATAGGCTCCCATCACCCCGAAACAGCAGCGTATTCACCGCCCCGGCGCGCTCTGCCAACGGACTGCGCTCATCCGCTAGCCGCCAGGCGTCTTCCTTAAACGGCGCAGTGATGTTACAGCCTGCTAAACCGGCCTGCCGAAATTCAGCCAAACTGCGCGCAAACTCACCCAGCGGCGCTTCTAAAGCCACATAGTGCAGCGGCTGTCCCGTTTGGCGCGCAAACGCATTATGGATATGCGGCGACTTGCTGTGCTTGATGGGGTGGCCGATCACGGCATAACGCTCAATCTGTGCCATCGTAACAACTCCACAATCTGCAAAATAACGCTGACTTTACCGCAATAAAGCACTCACATGAACCGGATTTACAGCAAAATGGTTTCCGGCAGGCCCGTCCCTAAACCCCCATCGCCTGCCGTGCCAGTGCCTGCTTTAACAGGGGTAAATGATTCAGCAGCGCCAGCCCCTCATTGCGCGCAAACTTTAATACGGGCTGGCGATTCCCAAACAGGAACGCCAGCCCTTCCATCGCTTTCAATGTCAGCATATTATCGCCCTTACGCGCCCGCTCATAGCGCCGCAGCGTCGCCAGATTTCCCAGCTCAGTCGCCGGCAGGTCGGCTAACTGCGTACTCAGCTCCAGCACATCACGTATGCCCAGATTCACGCCCTGTCCGGCGAGGGGGTGGATGGTATGTGCGGCATCACCGACCAATACCACCTGCTCCTGTGCGTAGTGCTCGGCCCGTGCGCCCTGTAGGATAAATGCCGCCCGTGGGCCAGATTCGAGCACCTCACCGAGTCTATAATCCAGCGCCTCACTTAGGCTCTGGTGAAATGCGGCGGCCTGCTGCTGCAACAGCACATCCGCCCGATCAGCAGGCAGCGACCAGACGATCGAACAGTAGTTTGGATCCGCCAGCGGTAGAAAAGCCAGCGGGCCAGTGGGCATAAACCGTTGCCAGGCCGTTGCTTGGTGTGCAGATGAGGTCTTTGCCACACAAACCAGCCCCTTTTGGCCGTAGTCCTCCCGCCGCCAAGCAATATTAGCCTGCGCCCGCACCGATGAATGCGCCCCATCGGCCCCAACCAGCAGCTGTGCGCGCAACGTGCGGCCATCACGCAAACTGAGCTGCACGCCTTGCGCGCTGACATCGTAGGTCGCCAGCTGTGCCGGGCACAGTAAGTCAATGTTTGCCGCGCGCTCAATCAGCGCCAGCAAAGCATGCTGGATCACCTTGTTTTCCACGATATGGCCTAGCTCAGTCTCACCCAAATCGGCGGCATCAAACCGAATCTCACCGCGACCCGTCGCATCCCAAACCACCATAGACGCATAGGGCGCCAACCGCTGCGCCATCATTTCCGGCCAGGCACCCACCTGTTGCAAGGCCTGCTGTGAAGCTCGGTTCAACGCGGATACCCGCAGCTCAAAAGCAGGCGGCGGCGCTAAAGCCGTAGGGCGCTGGGTTTCAATCAGTGCTACGCGCCGCCCAGTCTGCCCCAGCAAACAGGCCAGCAGAGAGCCAACAATACCGCCCCCAACAATCAGTACCTCATAATCCATGTACAAATCCTATGTTTAGTGTGGTTCTGTTTAGCCTTTTTACCAACGCTCGCGACAGTTATACACGCTGTGCCCTAGTAGATTTACCTTCGTCTCTGCCCTTATAATCCAGTCACGATTAATCAACCCGCTAGCCATCGCATTATGCCCACCACAACACCGAATACCAATGCCCACAATACCGCTCATATCCTGACTGAAGCGCTGCCTTATATCCAGCATTATGCCGGTAAAACCATTGTGATCAAATACGGCGGCAATGCCATGACCGACACCGTGCTGCAACAGGGCTTTGCCCGCGATATTGTGCTATTGAAACAGGTCGGCATTCACCCCGTGGTGGTACACGGCGGCGGCCCGCAGATTGGGCAGGTGCTCCAAAAAATAGGTAAGGAAAGCGAGTTTATCGCTGGGATGCGGGTCACAGATGACGAAACCATGGACGTGGTGCAAATGGTACTCGGCGGTCTGGTCAATAAAGAAATCGTAGGCATGATCAATCAGGCCGGTGGCCGGGCGATTGGCCTCACCGGTAAAGACGGCGATATGATTCGGGCGCGTAAGATGGAAATGACCCTTCCGGCAAACGCAGATCAACCCGCAACCGCCGTTGACCTCGGTCAGGTCGGTGAAGTTGAAGCCATTAACCCCCACCTGGTCAAGCTGATGGAAAAGGATCGTTTTATCCCAGTGATCGCCCCCATTGGCGTCGGTGAGGACGGCAGTGCTTATAATATTAATGCGGATCTGGTTGCGGGCAAAATGGCTGAAGTGCTACAGGCAGAAAAGCTGCTGCTGCTGACGAATACACCAGGCGTGTTGGATAAGGCAGGTACGCTGCTGACAGCCCTGTCGAAGCAGGATATTATTCACCTAAGCAATGAGGGTACCATTCAGGGCGGCATGCTGCCTAAGCTGAGCTGTGCGACGGATGCCATCGCCGGGGGAGTTGGCGGCGCTTGTATTATCGATGGCCGGGTCAAACATGCCGTGCTGTTAGAACTCCTAACCGACCAGGGCATGGGCACGCTGATCACGCCGTAACGAGCATAGCGGCATTACTTTGACGGCCTACTGACTCGCTCGCCCCGCCCCAATCCGCGAAACACCAGCAGGTAAAACAACGTTGCAATAAGTAGCACGCCTATAAGGCTGCTCAACGGCTCTGGCTGGGTGGCATTTAATATCGACGGTGACTCCAAGGCTGAGCCTTCATAATTCATCACCACGAAGGCAAACAAATTATTCGCCGAATGCACCCCCATCGCCAACTCTAAGCGGTTATCCCGCAGCGTAATCATCGCTAAAAATGCGCCGAGCGCAAAATAAGTCAGGGGTAAAATCACCGGATCCAGCGCCACTTCTGGGTTCATCAGGTGCGGCAGCACAAATAGCAGGGATGAAACCACCACAACCACGGTTTTATTCTGAGTCAGTCGGCCCAGGCCCTGCATCACATAGCCCCGAAACAGCAGCTCCTCGGTGCAGGCTTGCAGCGGCGTTAGCAGTAAGGCAAACGGTAGAAACATAAAGAATGCACGCGCATCAAAGTTTAACGTCACCTCTTCCATGTCCAGCACCAGCCCCACCAAAGTAACCAGCACCAGCAGGCCAAGGTACACGGCAAAACCCACAAAAAACCGTCGCCAGCTCATGCGCGCCAACGGGGTAATCAGACTCAGGAAAGCGCGCTGATGCAACAACCGCAGCGCCAGATAAATCCCCAGCAGCAGCGCAATAAAGGTGAAACTAATCGCCAGATAGCTGACTAGCGGATCGACGCCAATAAAACGCATGCTCGCCGCATCAAACAGCGTGGCCGGATCGCCATCATCCATGAGATGCAGCGCCAGCATACCGACCGGAATGCCCCCAATCAGCTGCCACATACACAGTATCAGCACCAGCCCGACACTATAGCGCCAGACATTATTTTTGCCCAGCGCCGCCAGCTGTAGGTAGCTCATCGGCTTAGTCCGCCAGACTTTTAGTCACAATTTCCAACACATCAACCGACAGGCCGTCATGTGTCTGGATGCGCTCCAGCTGCGCTTTCATTAGGTTAGAACGCCCGATTTCAAAATGTCGCCAGTTCATCAGGGGGCGCACAATACGCGCGGCCACCTGCGGATTAGTCGCATTCAACTCCAGCACACGATCGGCCAAAAACGCATAGCCACTGCCATCGGCGGCGTGATAGTGCAGCGGATTGCGCATAGCAAAGCTCCCAACCAGTGAGCGCACCTTATTCGGGTTGCGCAGATCAAACAGCCGATGCTGCATCAGCTGCTCCACCTGCTGTAAGGTATCTGGCAGACTGGAGGCGGCCTGTAAGGCAAACCACTTGTCCATCACTAAGGTATCGTGCTGCCAGCGGTCATGGAAGTGCTGCAAGCTCGCGTTACGCTGGGGGCAATCAATGTCGACCAGCACCGTCAGCGCCGCCAGCGCATCGGTCATATTATTTGCCTGCTGATACTGTTCAAAGCACTGGGCGTGTATCGCACTATCATCAATCCGCCCCAGATAGGCCAGGCATACATTTTTCAGGCGGCGTTTACCCATACTTTCTGGGCTAATCGTGTAGTCTCCGCTGTCTCGTAGCGCGTTATAGGTGCGCTCCAAATCAACGCGCAGCGCCTTCGCCAGCGTGGCACAGACAAACGCTCGTACGCGATAAATAGCGGAAGGATCAGCCGGGCGGGCCAGCTCAATCACATCGCTCATCGATGGCAACGACAGCGCCTCAGCGCGCAGCGCCTCATCCAGCGACTCATCATTCAATACCGCCTGAAACGCCTCAATAAACTCATGGCTCAGACCCAAGCCTTCACCCGCCTGCTGCGTTACCAGCAGGTGCTGGAAGGTATTCATCGCCAAGCGCTGCCCGGCATCCCAACGATTAAAGGCATCGCTGTCATGCTTCATCAGGAAAAACAGCTCAGCCTCGCTGTAGTCATATTCCAGCCGCACCGGCGCAGAGAAGCCACGCAGCAAGGAAGGCACAGGCCGCTCCGCAATCTGGCTGAAGCTAAACTGCTGTTCCGCTGCCGTTAGCTGTAACACCGGATTCACACGCTGCCCCGCCGCGTCAATTAACGGCAGATCCTGTCCATCTTGCCCCAGCAAACCGAGCGTCAATGGCACCAAATACGCCTGCTTATGCATACACTCTGGGGTCGGTGCACAGGACTGCTGGATCGTGAGCGTACAGGTCTGCGCGGCTGCGTCATAATCCATATTGACTCGCACCGTGGGCGTCCCGGCCTGCTCATACCAGTAGCGTAGCTGGCTCAGGTCGCGCTGATTCGCATCCGCCATCGCCGCCAGAAAATCTTCTGTGGTCACCGCCTCGCCATCGTGGCGCTCAAAATACAGATCCATGCCCTTACGGAAGCCCTCTTGCCCCAGCAGCGTCTGATACAGGCGCACCACCTCCGCACCCTTTTCATACACCGTCAGCGTGTAAAAGTTGTTGATTTCCATGTATGAGGCTGGGCGAATCGGATGAGCCATTGGACTGGCATCTTCCGCAAACTGATGCGTCCGCAGCATGCGCACATCATCAATACGCTTCACCGGGCGTGAATGCAGGTCGGCGGTAAATTCCTGATCCCGAAACACAGTCAGGCCTTCTTTGAGCGACAGCTGGAACCAATCGCGACAGGTCACGCGGTTGCCCGTCCAGTTATGGAAGTACTCGTGCCCAATCACCGCTTCGATATTAATATAATCGGTGTCGGTTGCGGTTTCTGGGCTAGCAAAAACCAACTTGGAGTTAAAGATGTTTAACCCCTTATTTTCCATCGCCCCCATATTAAAATCGTCTACCGCCACGATCATGTAAATATCAAGGTCATACACCAAGCCAAAGCGCGCTTCATCCCACTGCATCGCCCGCTGAAGCGAAGCCATAGCATGCTCACATTTATCGATATTATGCGCCTCAGTATAAATACGCAGCACCACATCGCGCCCCTCTTCGGTGCTAAAATGGTCTTCCACATGCGCTAGCTGGCCAGCGACCAGCGCAAATAAATACGCCGGTTTGCGGTGTGGGTCTTCCCAACAGGCCCAATGCTGGCCGTCTGCGTCTTCACCGGAGGCAATCAGATTACCGTTTGACAATAACACGGGGTATTTTGCCTGTTCACCAATGATCTTGGTGGTAAACAGACTCATCACATCGGGTCGATCCGGGTAATAAGTGATCTTGCGAAAGCCTTGCGCCTCACACTGGGTACAGAAATTACCGCTCGATTGGTATAGGCCCTCCAACGACGTATTTTTCTGCGGGTAAATGCGGGTAATGATCTCCAGTTCCGCTGTCTCCGGCAGCTCGGTAAAGCAGAGGCTCTCCTCAGTGAGCTGATACGCCGCTTCGCTCAGCAGCACTCCATTGAGCTTACAGCTCACCAGCTCCAGGGCTTCACCATCCAAAACCAAGGTACTGTCTTGCGGCGCGAAGGCTTGCCGCTGGTAACGGCTGGTATTGGTGACTAGCGTCGCGTCCTCGCCCAACTCAAACGTCAGCGCTACACGTTCGACCTTCCAGGGGAAAGCCTGATAATCCTTCAGGTAAATGGTACTGGGCTGACCGTCTCTCATCTGTGCGATTCCTTATTCGTGAATGGATCAATAGCGGTTGCTTGATGACTGCTGCTTAATGGCTGTGGCGTCCTGAACGGCCATTAGTGGTTTTTGCTGGCACCGTACAGCGCACGTTTCAGACCGCTACGGTTTAGAATAGTGGCGCTAATTTCTTCAATAGAGATATTGCTGGTATCGATATTCGGCACCTTTGATAAACGATACAGGCTTTCCTGCCACTGAATTTCCTGCTGGCACTGCGCCAAGGCCGCATACGGACTATTGGGGCGACGCTCCTGGCGGATGCGGTGGAGCTGCTGCGGATTCAGCGTCAGCCCAAACAGCTTATCCTTAAAGGGCTCCAAGATCTTCGGCAGGCGCATCGAATCCATATCTTCCTCAGTGAGCGGGTAATTCGCCGCTGCAATGCCGTATTGCAGTGCCATATACAGACAGGTCGGCGTTTTCCCAGAGCGCGACACACCGATGAGAATAATATCGGCCTTAGCAAAGTTGCGCGCGGACACGCCATCGTCATTATTTAGGGTGAAATTAATCGCCTCCATTCGGTCGAAGTAGGAGGTTTGATTACCCTGTAGGCCATAGGAACGCCCGACGGCGTGCGCAGATTGCTGGCGCAGCTCTTTTTCCATCGAATCGATGAACGTACCGAAGAAATCATAGAACACGCAATGGGTATCGGAAATCACCGCGCGCTGTTCTTCATCCACCAGCGTGCTAAATACCAGGGGACGGCACCCATCTGTAGCAGCACATTGATTAATTCGCTCCGCCAGCGCCGCCACTTTCTGCATGGAATCTAGAAACGGAATACTGTGGCGGTTCCATTCGACGTTATCAAACTGCGTCAACAGACTGTGACCCAGGGTTTCTGCGGTAATGCCAGTGCGATCCGAGAGAAAGAATACGCTGCGGCGGGTAGCGGGCTGAGCTAACTCAGTGGCTTGCATGAATGGTTATCCTTAGTAGATGAGAAACTAAGCATTATACCAGCACACGCTGCTGCCCTCACCCTTCCCTTAAGTGGATTGGGCTAAATGCAGCCAGGTATCCACCACCGTATCAGGATTCAGTGAGATACTGCTAATCCCCTGCTCCAACAGCCAAGCGGCAAAGTCCTCATAATCTGACGGCCCCTGCCCGCAGATACCGATATATTTGCCCTGCCGCTTACAGGCCGTAATCGCCATCGACAGCAACTTCTTTACCGCCGGGTTACGCTCATCAAACAGGTGGGCAATCAGCTCAGAATCGCGATCCAGCCCCAAACTTAGCTGCGTCATATCATTCGAACCAATTGAAAAGCCGTCAAAGTATTCCAGAAACTCATCCGCCAGCAGCGCATTCGAGGGAATTTCACACATCATAATCAGCTTCAGGCCATTCTCGCCGCGCCTAATGCCGTTTTCGGCCAACAGTTCCGTCACCTGCTGCGCTTCTTCCGGCGTGCGGCAGAAGGGAATCATAATTTCGATATTAGTTAGCCCCATATCATTCCGCACTTTACGCAGCGCCTGACACTCCAGCTCAAAACAAGCGCGGAAATCAGCCGATAAATAGCGCGACACCCCGCGATAACCAATCATGGGATTTTCTTCATGCGGCTCATAGCGTTCGCCCCCGAGTAAATTAGCGTACTCATTTGACTTAAAATCAGACATCCGCACGATTACCGGATTGGGATAAAACGCTGCACCCAGGGTCGCAATTCCTTCCGTAAGCTTCTCCACATAGAAGCTTACGGGATCGGGATAACCGGCAATGCGCCCGGCAATACTGGCCTGTAATTCGTGCGGCAGCTGCTCAAACGCCAGCAGCGCCTTGGGGTGAATGCCAATCATATTATTAATAATAAATTCTAAGCGGGCCAAACCTACGCCCGCATTCGGCAAGCGCGCGAAGGCAAAGGCGCGGGAGGGATTACCCACGTTCATCATCACCTTAACCGGCAGCGCTGGCAGCTTGCCGGTATCGGCCCGCGCCACTTCAAAGGCCAATCGTCCGGCATAAATCATCCCAGTATCGCCTTCCGCACAGGACACCGTCACCTCATCCCCAGCTTTAATCACCCGCGTGGCATTACCACAGCCGACCACCGCCGGAATCCCCATTTCACGTGCAATAATCGCGGCGTGACAGGTACGCCCCCCGCGATTCGTCACGATGGCTGAGGCGCGCTGCATAATCGGTTCCCAGTCCGGGTCGGTCATATCCGTCACTAGCACATCGCCAGCCTGTACCTCGTCCATCTGCTCAATACCCGCGATAATGCGCGCCTTGCCCTGACCAATTTTCTGGCCAATCGCTCGGCCCTCTGCCAGCAGCTCACCGCTTTCTGTCAGCTGATAGCGCTCGATTTTAGTGGCGTCACTACGGCTTTCTACCGTTTCTGGTCGGGCCTGCACGATATAAAGCTTGCCATCACCGCCATCCAGCGCCCATTCGATGTCCATCGGGCGACCATAATGCTGCTCAATTACCAGCGCCATCTGCGCCAGCTGCTCCACCTGGGCATCGCTGAGACAAAAGCGCTGCCGCCGCGCCGCTTCCACTTCGCGCGTAATCACTGATTTATGATCCGCCGCCGCCGTGTCATACACCATTTCAAGTGCTTTCGAACCCAGACGGCGTGACAGAATGGCCGGACGCTGCGCTAGCAAATTCGGCTTGTACACATAAAACTCATCTGGGTTGACCGCACCCTGCACCACCGTTTCGCCCAGGCCGTAAGCACCCGTGATAAAAGCCGCATCCCGAAAGCCTGATTCCGTATCCAGGGTAAACATCACGCCGCTGGCCCCAATATCACTGCGCACCATCTTCTGGATACCGGCGGATAAAAAGACCTTGTCGTGCTCAAAATTTTGATGCACCCGATAGGCAATGGCACGGTCATTATAAAGCGAGGCGAACACCTCTTTAATTGCGGCCACCACGTGTTCAAAACCGCGCACATTCAGGAAGGTTTCCTGCTGTCCAGCGAAAGAAGCATCCGGCAAATCCTCCGCCGTCGCAGAAGAGCGCACTGCAAACGACGCAGTATCGCCCGCACCAGCGACCAGCTGGGTATAAGCATCCTGTACCGCCGCCAACAGCGCCTCCGGCAGCGGTGCCGCCAGCAGCCAGCCGCGAATCACTTTACCCGCCTCAGTCAGCGCCGCAATATCACTGACATCGAGCGACGCCAGCAGGGTATTAATCCGATCGCGTAAACCCTCATGATTCAGAAAGTCACGGTAGGCATGCGTGGTGGTCGCAAAACCGCCAGGGACGCTAACGCCCATCCCGGCGAGGTGACTGATCATTTCACCCAAGGAGGCGTTTTTGCCGCCCACAACATTAAGGTCATCCATCCCTAACTGGTCAAACCAAAGAATATAATCAGCCATTATTCACTCCTGCTGTGTTGACTATCGCGGCGACTTAAGGTGCTGGGCCTGCTTAAAAAAGCGGTGTCAACGAGGACACCGCAAGCACCACAGTTCGCATTGTTTTTCCATCGGCTGTGTGTCGCTTGTCCGTGGAAACTGAGTGCTGCACATGCTAACAAGGCGGCTTTGCCTTAATAAAATCAATTGTTTCAATTTTTATTATTGTGTGGCTCAATAGTACTATTGAAAAACCCATGACTGTGTATGCACTACTACAAACAAACCCGCTATAAACTGCTGCGCACCTTCTGTGTCGTCGCCCAAAAAGAAAACATCACCCACGCCGCCGAGCAGCTGCATATCAGCCAGCCGACGGTGTCATTACAGGTGCAGGCGCTGGAACGCGAAATGGGTGAGAAGCTATTAGAGCGGCGCGGCCCCAGCATTAAGCTCACGCCAGCGGGTAAAATACTCTATCAGCTGGTGCAGCCCCTGACGGCTGGCATCGATTCTTTACGCGAAACCTTTGCGGCTAATCTGGGCTATATTGAGGGGGGTGAGCTTAATATTGCCGCCGGACAGTCCACTTCGCTGTATGTGCTGCCAGACTATATCAGCCGCTTCTATCAGCAGTACCCCGGCATCCGCATTAATCTACATACGGTAGACGGTCAGAGTGGCATGAAGATGCTACAGGATGATCAGGTTGATCTAGCCGTTGGCCCGCTGTTAACTGTGCCCGACAGCATTATCTATAAGTCCTTTGCCGCGTTTAATTCAATTCTGCTGGTGCCAGAAGGCCATCCGCTCACCCAAAAAGCGCAGGTCACTCTGGAAGACATCAGCCCGTACGGCCTGATTTTGCCACCGCGCAATCAGAGCACTTGGCGCATGATCGACACCGTCTTCCGCCAGCAGAATGTGCCTTATGCGGTTAGCATGGAAGCTGGTGGCTGGGAGATTGTGAAAAAGTATGTCGAGCTAGGCTTAGGCATTTCCATCCTGACCGATGTGTGCCTAACCGGCAAAGAAAAAGTGGTGGCTATCCCATTAAGCCAATACTTTCCGGCCCGACATTACGGCCTGATCGTGCGGCGCGGTAAGTTTTTTACGCCCCAGGCCCGGCGCTTCATTGAGATGTTTAACCCTGATTTTTTTCAGTAAGGGGATTGATCAACATAACGGTTTCATCCGCTGATTGAGTTTGTGCAGTAATGGCGCAACAGCGGCTTCACTGCAAGCGCTCGTTCATCGCTTTCAACTGATAAAGCAGCTCCAGCGTTTCTGCTGAAAAGCGTTGGTCAGCCGCCATCGCCTGTAACACCTCATCATTTAAGCCCTGCGTCTCGATGTGGCGCATCATATCGGACGGGGCCATGCCCTGCACTTTCTTCAGCAGACTCGGCAGCACTGGATCGACTTTTTCTGCCAGACGCTCATACGCATAAGGTCTGCCATTTAACTCAGCGTCATAACCCGTCAGCTGTAAATCCATCCGGTACTGTCCATCCGCCGCTAACAGCACCTGCTTTTGTAATAATGCCGCCAACGCGGCGTTGAGTTCAAGTGGCACTACGGCTTTATCCAGCCCAAGCTGTACCCGGCCTCGCACCAGTTTTAGCCAATCCGCCAAGCCGTAATCCAATAGCTGTCGCCGCTGAATACTCCGCTCAGTTCCGGCATAGGCTAGCGCCGCACTGTGTTCGAGTTGACCCTGTGGCGTTATCATAGCCAGCGTATACGACAGGCGCGATTGCTCGGGCTGCAACAGCTGAGAAAACAGCGCCTGTAATAATTCATCAAGCACGGCCTCAGACTCAAGTGCCAACTGGTGGAGCGCACGCCTCGACTCAGGCATTTCAAGCGTTTCTTCATGTTCCGTCCGCGCTGCTTGCATGTCCTGAAAGCGCTGCTGTAGTTGATAAACCCCGCCCAGCCCGACGGCGTTAATACCGCTAAACGTTGCGGTCACGTCCAAGCGCTGTAGTGGGTAACGGGAGGTACGAAAATCATCCAATCTCAGTGCCCACTCACCCTCAAGCTCATCGTTATTGGGGCGATAACCCCCTGCACCGCTAAAATTAAACACAACGGTTTCCTTGGCCTCAGCCAGCTGTAGCCGCACATCATCCGCCAGAACGCTTAAGCGCTGCCCAGACGCAACGCCACTGGGATTCGGCGGGTTTAGCACAAGCTTTAACTGCGGGATTTGTAACTCAGACGTTCCATTACCCCATTTTATAGTGGCAATATCCAGCGTAAGCATTGCCGCAGCGCCCTCGCCCGCTGTGCGAGCAGGCCGTTGACCAGATAGCTGCACGCCACCCAGCTCAAAGCGCTCAACTGCGTCGATCTGGCCTTGCCATGGGGCAAGACGTGCCTGATAGTGAAGGCCCTGGGCATAATCAATGTACCCTTCCGCCAATAACGGCTGCTGTGCGGCAAACGCCTGTTGCAGTAGACGCCGGTTGTCGCGGCTCAGCGCGCTTAGATCCAACGTGGTACGCCAATACATTAATACCGGCAATAGCGGGCCACGCTGATCGTATGATGGCGACGCACCATCACGCGCCGGAGCACGCCACACCAATGGACCATGTTGAATCCGGTGCTCAAAGCGCAGCTCATCTACCCAGGCACCCAACGGCGTCGCACGCACGTCCAAACGGGTAATCGCCTGCGCGCCGAATAAGGTACGCTGATAATTGACTAAGGTATGGAGAGGTCGAGGGACACCCTTCGCCTGTACAGTGGTCATCGTCGGGAGTAGCTGACGTAGCTGCTGTTCGGTTTTAACCCCAACGAACCAGAGCAGCAACCCGCCTAATAGGGCAACCATGACTAATAACACCGAGGTAAGGATCAGCAGTTTTTTCATGGCTCAGGCTCCATTGAAAGTGTTATTCGTCCCTGACACTGTGTTTGTATGCTGACAAACTTAGTTCTGCATGTTTTACACAGAATTTATACAATTAACAACCACACCTAAACCCATCAGCCACACTTTAACCGCCAGCAGCCCGTTAAAAACACCCTAAAATAAACAGCAGACATCGCAGAATGCTGCGAAGGCAGGCATAATAAACTTACTAATATATACTCACCTCAGCACCTGCCCTGTGATCAAACAATAGGGTCGTCGTTAGACGGTGCGAACTGACTACTTTAGGAAAATCATATGCAATATACGTTTCAAAATGAGACTAATGCCGCCACGTTAAGCGCCGATTGTGTCGTCGTAGGTATTTTTCAGGATAGCGCTTTATCTGCCGCTGCCGCACTGCTGGATGAGGCTAGCCAAGGCGAACTGAGCACCCTGCTGGCCTTAGGTGATTTTAACGGCAAGAAAAATGAAACCTATTTGCACTACCCACGAAGCGGCGTCAACGCAAAGCGCCTACTCCTCGTAGGCCTGGGTAAAAGAGAACAACTCACCTCCGCCACGCTGGCATCCGCAGCGGGCAAGGCAGCAGAACAGCTGAAAACCACTCAAATGCAGACAATCGCCTTTTTCCTGAGTGAGGAAAGCCAGATCGACGCACGCCCTGCGAGCATCAGACAGTGTGTGCAGGCTATCAGCGCTGCCTGTTATACCTTTGACGGCTTTAAAAGCGCGCCTGCTACGGAAACCACAACGTCCGATAAACACTGGATTATTGCCGATAGCGGCAGCGCTGACTTCAGTGTTGCCGTGACACAAGGTGTGGCCATTGCCAACGGCATTACGCTTTGTCGCGACTTAGGCAATACGCCGCCGAATGTCTGCACACCGGCTTATTTAGCTGATACCGCTGAGGATCTAGCGGCCGCTGATAAAGTGACGCTGAAGGTACTGGAAGAAAGCGAAATGGAAGCACTGGGCATGGGCGCTTTTATCTCCGTCAGCAAAGGCAGCACGCTGCCCGGCAAAATGATCGTGCTGCACTACAACGGGGCGGGCAATGATGACGCGCCGATTGCCCTGGTCGGTAAAGGCATCACCTTCGATACTGGCGGTATTTCACTCAAACCCGGCGCTAAAATGGACGAGATGAAATACGATATGTGTGGTGCTGCCAGCGTTTTGGGTAGCCTGCGGGCCGCTATCGACATGGACTTAAAACTGAATCTGGTCGTCGTCGTTGCCGCAGCAGAAAACATGCCCGCCGGAAACGCCAGCAAACCGGGAGATATTGTAACAACAATGTCCGGTAAAACGGTAGAAATTCTAAATACAGACGCCGAAGGACGCTTGGTGTTATGCGATGCTTTGAGCTATGTTGAACAGTTCAAACCGGCGGCGGTGGTTGATGTGGCGACCCTAACCGGTGCCTGTATCGTGGCCTTAGGCAGCCATATCTGCGGCCTGATGAGTAACGATGATGACTTTGCGGCTGAAGTATTGGCTGCGGGACGCAAGGCAGATGATGAAGCCTGGCAGCTCCCGCTCGGTGAACAATACCAAAAACAGCTGGAGAGCAATTTCGCTGATATGGCAAATATTGGCACGCCGGGTGCCGGTACCATTACGGCAGGCTGCTTCCTGGCGCGCTTCACAGAAAATATGACCTGGGCACACCTGGATATTGCCGGTACGGCCTGGAAAGGCGGCGCGGCTAAAGGGGCCACTGGGCGACCGGTGCCACTGCTGACACAGCTGTTGATCAACCGTGCCGCATCGGCTTAATGACCGGCACAACAGTACGCTTATGACGCGCGTTTCTTTTTACGTCACAAATAGCCAGTCTTTACAGGCCAGATTACTACTGGCCTGTAAGCTGCTGGAAAAAGCCCACAAACAGGCCCTCAATACCTATATCCACCTCGATACGGACAGCAGTTGCCAACAATTAGATGAACTTATTTGGACTTACAGCGACCTAAGCTTTATACCCCACAGCATTGCTCCAACACAGGACAAGGAGACCCGTGTACAGCTCGGTTTTGACTTCGAGCCCATGGAAAACTGTGATTTTCTGATTAACCTATCGAATGAAATACCGGAATTTTTCCCACGGTTTGTGCGTCTGGCAGAAATTCTTGATCAGGAAACACAAATTCTGCAAGCTGGTCGTCAACGTTACCGGTTTTACCGTGACAGAGGCTATAATGTGGATTACCACTCATTGTAAATGTGTGAATGTCACGTTGGCATTAGTGATTAGTGAATAAATATGAATAAGCAACACAGTTTAGACACAACTATTAGAATACCGGTGATCACCGATCTGATCAGCCCCGGCGATCCCGAAATTATTCGCCGCGCCAAGTCGGGCGAATCGATCGAGTACCAGAAAAACTTTGAGCAGCGCTTAAAAAAACGCATCGCCGAACTGCAATCCGCCGCCGGGCAAGATGAATATGCCGGCTTAGGGCGCGCGCATGCGATTCGCTCAGAGGTATCGCGTGATGATAACGACCCCAATAACACCTCGCTGAAGAAAGATTACGAGCAACAGATCGACCAACAGCGCAGTGAACTCATCAGCGAATTGTCGGCCATGTTAGAAGAACAACAAACCGCAAAACGCTAAGTCGCCGACTACCACCCTAAAAAACCAAACACGCCTTTCCCCCTAACGCTTTCGCGTTATAATGCCCTGCTCTATCTCATGCATCTTACGGATTCAACGGCGCGCACCATGGACAAAACCTACCAACCCAAAGACCTCGAAGAAAAATGGTATCAGAACTGGGAAGCTAAACAGTACTTTGCCCCCTCCGGCGACGGCCAACCCTATTGCATTATGCTACCGCCGCCGAATGTCACCGGCACGCTGCACGTCGGCCACGCGTTTCAGCACACCATTATGGATGTGCTCACCCGCTACCATAAAATGAAGGGCGACAATACCTTATGGCAACCCGGCACCGATCACGCCGGTATCGCCACCCAAATGGTGGTCGAACGCCAGCTCAACGCCGAAGGTAAAGATCGGCATGATCTGGGGCGGGAAAAATTTCTGGAGCGCGTCTGGGACTGGAAAGCAGAATCCGGTAACACTATCACCCGCCAGATGCGACGCATTGGTACGTCCTGCGACTGGTCGCGTGAACGCTTTACCATGGATGAAGGTTTGTCCGACGCGGTATTAGAGGTCTTCGTTAAGCTGTATGACGAAGGTCTGATTTATCGCGGTAAACGTCTGGTGAACTGGGATCCGGTGTTTCACACTGCCCTATCCGATCTTGAGGTGTTATCCGAGGAAGAAAACGGTCATATGTGGCACCTGCGTTATCCGGTGGCGGATGACGACGGTAACGCGACGGAAGAATACCTGATTGTGGCGACGACCCGCCCGGAAACCATGCTGGGTGACACCGGTGTGGCGGTGCATCCAACGGATGAACGCTATCAGCACCTGATTGGAAAAAACATTCTGCTGCCGCTGGTTAATCGGCTGGTACCCATCGTGGGCGACGAACACGCTGACCCGGAGAAAGGTACGGGCTGCGTTAAAATCACCCCGGCGCATGATTTTAATGATTACCAGGTCGGTAAACGCCACCAGCTGCCACTGATTAATATTTTTACCGTTGATGCGGCGATTAATGACGAGGCACCGGCCAAATATCGCGGCATGGATCGCTATGATGCACGCAAGCAAATTGTAGCTGATCTGGATATGCTCGGCCTATTGGATGAGATTAAAGATCACAAACTGATGGTACCGCGTGCCGAACGCGGTGGTGCGGTGGTCGAGCCATACCTGACGGATCAGTGGTATGTGGATCTGACCCGTGAGGTACAGCCCGACGGTCGGCCCGGTGGTAAAGCGGAAATAACGAACCCTTCTATTGCCGCCGTACAATCGGGACAGGTGAAATTTATCCCGGAAAACTGGTCAAAAACTTATTACCAGTGGATGAACAACCTGGAAGACTGGTGTATCTCACGCCAGCTGTGGTGGGGCCATCGCATTCCGGCCTGGTATGACGCTAATGGTAAGGTTTATGTCGGTCATAATGAAGCGGCAGTACGCGAGAAATACCAGCTGGCGGATGACGTGAGTTTGCAGCAGGATGAAGACGTACTCGATACCTGGTTCTCTTCCGCGCTGTGGCCGTTCTCTACGCTGGGCTGGCCGGAACAGACCGATGCGCTAAAAACATTTTACCCCACCAGCACGCTGGTCACCGGCTTTGACATTATCTTTTTCTGGGTCGCACGCATGATTATGTTCGGCACCAAATTCGGCGGTGATATTCCGTTCGAGGAGGTGTATATCACCGGACTGGTGCGTGATGCTGAAGGCCAGAAAATGTCTAAATCCAAGGGCAATACCCTGGATCCGCTGGATATTATCGACGGTATTGAGCTGGAAGCCTTAGTTGAGAAACGCACCTCGGGCATGATGCAGCCTTATCTGGCGGAAAAAATCGCCAAAGCCACGCGCAAACAGTTCCCCGATGGCATTCCGCCGTACGGTACCGATGCGGTGCGCTTTACCTTCGCCGCGCTGGCGTCTACCGGGCGCGATGTGCGTCTGGATCTTAGCCGGGTGGAAGGTTACCGCAATTTCTGTAATAAATTGTGGAATGCGGCGCGCTTTGTGCAGATGCAGTGTGACGGTGCAGACACCGGACTGGATGCAAGCGCTGAGATTAAGCTGTCGGCGGCGGATTTATGGATACGCTCCGAATTACAGCAGATTGAGGCCGACGTAGCCGATCATATTGAGCATTACCGCTTTGATCTGGCGGCACAGGCCTTGTATAGCTTTATCTGGGGTGAGTACTGCGACTGGTACCTGGAACTGACCAAGCCAGTGCTCAGTAAACATAACGACGATGAAGCAGCCAAGCGCGGCACGCGGCGCACGCTGGTGCGGGTACTGGAAACGGCACTGCGCCTGAGCCACCCGTTTATGCCTTATATTACCGAGGAAATCTGGCAGAACGTCAAAGCCATGGCCGGCCAACACGGCGACTCGATTATGCAGCAGGCCTGGCCGGTGAGTGATAGCACTCAGATTGATGCCACCGCCAGCGCACAAATTGCCTGGGTGAAGGCATTCATTATGGGGATCCGCCGTATCCGCTCAGAAATGGACATTAAACCGGGACAGGCACTGGATATTCTGATCCAGAACTGGTCGGCAGAAGACCGGGCGCTGCATGCTGAGACCGAAGCGTTTACCCGCACGCTGGCTAAGGTGAACTCGGTTAGCTGGCTGGAGAACGGGGCGGAAGCGCCGGAATCAGCCACGGCGCTGGTGGGCGAGATGAATATCTTGATTCCACTGGCCGGACTGATTGATAAAGACGCAGAAATTGCGCGGCTGGAAAAGGAAATCGCTAAGTTAGAGAAAGGTTTGGCCGGACTGGAAGGTCGGCTGAATAATCCGAACTTTACTGAGCGGGCGAAGCCTGAGGTAGTGACCAAGGCACAGGAACAGGCCGAAGAGCAGCGCACTGCGCTGGGCCAGCTGCAACACCAACTTGATAAAATGCGGGCGCTTTAAGCGTCCGCCGCGCAGGCAAGCATTATCCTGACGGCACGCCGGGATGATTCTCTTGCCGGATAAAACTTGCTACAGTGCTTTCACAAACCGA
>CALAMO010000022.1 GCA_937925855.1 uncultured Thiotrichaceae bacterium | reverse complement strand
GCAAATTCCGGGGCCACTCGGGATTTGTACCGCGATTGGGCCGCGACCTACGACGCTGAGATCACGGCCAATGGCTATGCCTCACCCGTGCGTACCGCTGAGGCGCTGGTGCAGTGTGGCGCGCCGCTGGATATGCCGGTGTTAGACATTGGCTGCGGCTCCGGGGTATCTGGCCTGTTTCTACGCGATGCCGGTTTTCTAGCGCTACACGGTTCGGATTTTTCGCCCGAAATGCTGGCACTAGCCAAAGATAAAGGCCTCTATATCGACCTGCATCTGGCTGACCTGCATGATCCCTTTGAGTTTGTGCGCGAGCCGTTTGCGGTCATCACAGCGATTGGCGTGTTAGCACCAGGTCATGCAGGGCCGGATATCTTGGAAACCGTGATCGATTTACTCAGCCTAGGCGGCCTATTTGGCTTTTCGATGAATGATCATACGCTGGATAATCCAGGGTATTTAGCCGAAATCGCACGCCTAGTGCAGGCCAAAAAAATCCGCGTGCGCTGGCAGGATTATGGTGATCACCTGCCGGGTATTGAGCTAAATTCAATGATTATGGTGCTGGAACGGCTCGCCTGAAGGCCAGCGGCTCGCGGCCCCAAAGCAAACCCATAAAACATATAACGCTAAACAGCCGAGGCGTGCGCGCTTTGGCGCTTATCCCTCCTCAACCGCATCGCGCACCACTAGTTTGCCCACCGTTAGGCCCTGCACCAAAATAGAGAACACCACCACTACATAGGTAATCACTAGAATCGCTTCTCGCTCTGGCCCCGCTGGTAGCGATAGGGCTAACGCAATTGAAATACCGCCGCGCAGCCCGCCCCAGGTTAATACCCGGATCACTCGTGGGCTAAAACTGCGGCTGCGCCGCATAATACTGATCGGGATACCCACCGCAATAAAGCGCGCCAGGAGCGTCAGCGGAATCATCAGCAGCCCAGCAATCAGATAATGCTGCTCAAAGGTCAGCACCAGCACTTCCAGCCCAATCAGTACAAACAGCACCGCATTCAGAATTTCATCCACCAGCTCCCAAAACGTATCGAGGTGCTCACGAGTTTTGTCGGACATCGCAAAACTGCGCCCGCTATTGCCAATCAGCAGGCCCGCCACCACCACCGCAATCGGCCCGGAAATATGCAGCGCCATCGCCAGCGAATAGCCGCCGAGTACCAGCGCGAGAGTCAACAAGACCTCGACCTGATAGTTATCAATGGTCGCCAGCATTTTATAGACGATATAGCCCAGGACAAAACCATAGATCGCACCGCCCACAGCTTCCTGTAGGAACAGCGTCAGTACGCCAGTCACACTTAGCTCAGCATGATGACCATCAGCATTCGTCACCACAAAGCCCAGCATCACCAGAAACACCACTACCGCCACACCGTCGTTAAACAACGATTCCCCGGCGATCTTGGTCTCCAGCGATTTGGGCGCACCCACCGTCTTAAGAATCCCCAATACCGCAATCGGATCAGTTGGCGAAATCAGCGCCCCAAACAGTAGGCAGTAAATCAGCGGGAAATCCAGCCCCAGCAGCGGGAAGATATAATAAGTCGCAAACCCTATGAGAAAAGTCGAAGTGACCACACCCACGCTCGCCAGCGTCGCAACCACCCATTTTTGTTTAGCCAACTGATCGAGCTGCACATGCAGCGCACCCGCAAACAGCAGCGCACTCAACATGCCATTCATCAGGGTTTCGTTAAAATCGATACCTGCCAGAATAGCACGCGCCGGTTGCTCAAGATTTAGCCCCCAGGTACCCGCCGCAATAATCGCCAGCGACATCAACAAGGAAGCCAGCAGCAAACCGATGGTCGTCGGCAGCTTAATAAACCTGTAGTTGATGTAGCTGAATAATGCTGCCAGCGTGATCAGCAGCGCGAGTACATTGATGATGCTCATAGTTAGCCTTGGTTGTTTTTTAATTTGAGGAGAACTTTATCAGATGCAGCGGTGGGATAGTACACGTATCTGAATCAACGAATACACTGAACGTCGATGTCAACTGACATGTTAGACCACACCCTATCAGCCGTTAGTACTGGCAACCCCGACACCATAGCCAGTGCAAAACAGGAACGATCTCCCAATGACAAACCAAAGGATTTACTCACCGAGCGCAACTTTCCCGTCAGCTGCGCCTGCTGCTCATCCTGACTAACAAACTCCAGTTCAAGGCTATCAATTATCGTCATAACCTCCGCAGCTGGAATGCCTCTATCAATCAATTTGCTAAACAGCTCAGCATAATTAGCACTTCCGATCACCCCCCGCCCATCTTCTAAAATCGGAGCCACGGCATCAGCGCCAACCTCATTAAACAAGTAAGCCAATAATGCCGACGTATCGAGCACAACGCTACTCATCTAGCGCTGCCTGTCTGCGTTCCTGAATTAACTCATCCACGACTGAACCTTGTTGCTGCTGAGTGTATTTATTCACTAAGTCACGCGCGTGCTGTAAACGCTGCTTGCGTGTAAACACTCTTAACTCACAAGCTTCATCAGACCAATCCAGCAAGACCTGATCACCCGCATCAATACCCATTTTATGGCGTATATCAGCAGGAATAACAATTCGCCCACCCTGAGAGACGCTTGCCAACACAGATGTCATTTTCTCACCTCCTGCCACAAAAGATCATTTATGACATACCATAACAAACCTGACAGCAATATACACATAATGCCCGAATAAAACCTAAACAAAGCCTGTTACAAACAAGGTTTACCACATCAAAAAACACTTTGCACCGTAGGGATATTTGTATACTGTATACAGTATCCGAATTTGGAGGAAACAGGATGACAGAGGCGCCTGTATGACCTTCGTCAAAGGTCTTTGGGATACCCGCAGTAAAGAGTGCTTAGTCTCAGCGATTCTGGTGCTGGCGCTGAGTGGCTGCCTGCTGGTACTCGCCTCCTGGTTTGACCTTGCGTCTAAACGCCTGTTAATGCTGGGCTGTATCAATATTATTGCGGCCCTGGGTTTGGGTTTGTTCTCAGGCATGACCGGCATTCTTTCCCTTGGTCATATTATGTTCTTTGGTATCGGTGCTTATGTATCCGCCTGGTTCACGCTACCAAGGGCGATGAAACCGATATTATTGCCAAAAATGCCGGGCTTTATTCTCGAAACCCAGTGGCCGCTATACACCGCCGTTATCCCCGCCATTATCGTCACCCTATTGCTAGGCGCTTTGACTGGTCTGGTGATGCGGCGCTTACGCGAGACTTCAGCCGTCATTGCCAGCTTTGGCTTTTTAATTATCGGCTATCTGTTATTCATCGGCCTGAAGCCGCTAACTAACGGCAAACAGTCTTTGTACGGCCTGCCGCTGCGTGAACTAAACTGGCCCTTAGTGCTGACTGCGCTGGTGGTAGTGGTTGGTTTTGCTTTCTGGGTTAAATCATCCCGCCTGGGACGTATGGGCGAAGCATTCCGCGAGGAAGAAGGTGCAGCGCGTGCCATCGGTATTGAATCCAACAACGCTATCTTTTGGCTTTGGGTATTAAGCGCCGGAATAATGGGCTTGGGCGGCGCATTATTTGCCCATGCGATTGGCGTCGTATCGCCGACTGCGTTTTACCTGGATAAAACCTTCGCCCTGCTGGTCATTGTCATTGTCGGCGGCTACCGTTCACTCACCGGCTGCGCGGTGGGTGCAATTATTATCACTATCATTGAAGAACTGCTCAAACATACTGAGTCCAGCCTCAGCGCTTTGTCCGGCCAGACTATCTTCGGACTATTCAAAATGCCGCCAGTATTTGGCTTCACTGCCATCTGTTTTTCACTCATCATCCTGTTGGTTTTCTATCTGCGTCCCGACGGTATTGTCGGCTACCGCGAAATGGCGACCTTTGGCTGGGCCAAGCGTTTGTTTGGGCGCTGGGTCTATCGAACACCACAGAACGTCAATGCTACTGATTATCAGGTAGCCAGCGAGGCCGAATTAAAAACGCAAGACCTCGGCAAGTCCTACGGTGCGTTTCGCGCCATGAGCAAGGTGAACCTTAACGTAAAAGCAGGCGAGATCGTCGGCCTAATCGGGCCAAACGGCGCGGGTAAATCAACCTTCATCAACACCATCACCGGCGCATTGTTTGCTACTGATGGCAAAATCCTGTTACAGAATGATGATGCAACGCTGTGGAGTTCGGTGAAACTCGCCCGTGACGGCTTAGGCCGTACCTTCCAGAACATCCGAGTATTCTCTGCGCTGTCCGTACTGGAAAATATTATTGCAGCGGTCAATGTCAAACACCCCGAGCTGACACGGATTGAGGCGCAGGCGATTGCCTGGGGCTGGGCGCGGCGCTTGTCGCTGGAGAACTTTATCCATGAACAGGCTGAAAACCTGTCCTACGGCGACCGGCGGCGCTTAGAGATTGCGCGTGCATTAGCGCTGGAACCCAAATTTTTATTGCTGGACGAACCCGCTGCGGGCATGAATCCAGCGGAAACCCAGGCACTCACCGCCCTGCTAAGAGAAATCGTTGATCAGATCGGCTGCGGCATTATTATTGTCGAGCACGATTTACCGATGGTGATGAAACTGTGTGACCGGATTGTGGTGCTGAATAAGGGCGATCAAATTGCCAGTGGAACGCCACAGAAAGTGGCGAATGATCCGGTGGTGATTGAAGCTTATATTGGGGATGAGGGAGTGGTTTGAAACACCCTCACCCGATTAACTAAGGAGGAAACATGAAAAAACTACTATCAACCCTGGCACTGGCAGCAGTATGCGCCAGCCCGGCCATGGCCGATGATTTCACCATTGGCGCAGTCAACGCTAAGACCGGCTTTATGGCCGCATACGACGCACCGTTCATGCAAGGCGTGCATATGTACATGGACGAAGCTAATGCAAACGGTGGCCTAGCGGGCAAGTACCCGATCAAGATTATCGAGCGTGATGATGCATCCGATATTCAGAAGGCCGCTGTCATGACCAGCGAGGTACTGGCAGAGAATGCAGATTCACTGAATATGTTTATCACCTCAGCACTGGCGCCACAGGCAATTGCCGGAGGTTCACAGACGCTGGGCGCTGGCTTGCTTACCGCACACACTATCGCTTCGCAACCCACGATTCCGGCGCGCTTGGGTGACGGTTCGTATTTGGTGATGATGTCGGATGCGCATATGGGCGGCGTATACGCCAAGTATGCAGCGGAAGACCTGAAGGCGAAAACCGCTTATATCGTAACGTCGGATTTTGATCCGTATACCCAGTTCCTACCGCTCTACTTCAAGGAGAAGTTTGAGGAATATGGCGGCAAGGTGATTGGGCAGTCTGATTTCAGCTACGACCAGCAGGAGTTCTCCAACGTGGTCGCGGATATTAAGAAGTTACCGGAAGCACCGGATGTGATTATGGCGATGCCGTTTGATAATGACTTCCCGATTATTATTAAGCAACTGCGTGCGGGTGGCGTTGAGTCTACTTATCTTGGGCCAGATACATTAGATCTGCCTTCAGTTAAAGGTTTGGGTGAAGTGGTAAACGGCGTGCATTACGTCACTATGGCCGCACCGGAATCGAGTGAATCTGCGGGTGCATTCGCGCAGGCTTATGAAGCGAAACATGGCAATACCGACAGCGTCTACCCCGCGATGGTGGGTTATTCCTTTATGAAGATGGTCGCTGCCGCAGCTGAAAAAGCCGGTACCGTCGAGAAAGCAGCACTGCGCACGGCTTTTTCTGAGTTGGAAGGTGTAGATACCGAAATCGGCGAAGTGACGTTTAAAGGCTTTGGTGCGCTGCCTAACCTACCGGTGCATATTATGCGCATTGAAGACGGTAAAGGTGTGCATGTGAAGTCGATTAAGCTGGCTGCGGAAGAAATCCCGACTCCACGCAGCGAGTAAGCTCGCGATGGTACCGCAGCGAATGATTTCGCGTTTTATCGTAGCGAGTAAGCCAACTGCATGTTAACTGTCTCGAACCTAAACGTTGCCTATGGTGCCATTGCCGCTGTGCGTGGCCTCTCGTTTGACATTCAACAGGGGGAGTTAGTCGCCCTGTTGGGTGCCAATGGCGCGGGCAAAACCTCAACGCTGAATGCGGTGATGGGTTTTGTATCACACCAGGCGGATGCACTGCACTTTGCTGGGCAGGATATGCGTAAACTGCCAGTCGAAGCGCGTCCGGGTTTGGGTATCGCCTACTCGCCGGAAGGACGGCGCGTATTTGCTTCGATGACGGTGCATGAGAATCTGCGGGCCGGTGGCAATCAGTTGAAAGGCGCAGTATTACAGCAGCGCATTGAGCAAGTCGTGCAGCGTTTTCCGGTGTTAAAGGAACGCTTCGCTCAAACAGCTGGCTCGTTGTCAGGCGGTGAACAACAGATGCTGGCGATTGCGCGTGCGCTGATGTTGGAACCACAGTTTCTGATTCTGGATGAGCCGTCGTTGGGGCTGGCACCAAAGATTGTGTCTGAGGTGTTTGCGCTGATTGCTGAGCTGCATGCTGATGGGATTACGATTTTGCTGGTGGAACAGAATGTGCGTAAGAGTCTGGCGATTGCAGATCGGGCGTATGTGATGGAACTGGGGCAGATTAAACAAAGTGGAACAGCGGCGGATTTGCGGAATGATGCGGGGGTGATTGATGCTTATTTGGGTGGTTAGGAAAAGCAAAACCCCTCCCCAACCCTCCCCTTATCAAGGGAGGGAGCTTAACCTCAGTTTTGAATACAAAGGTGTGCCAACCTGTCAGGCAGTAGTGCTATGGATCAATTAATACAGTTTTTTGTGACGGTGCTGTCGCTGGGTGGGGTGTATGGCCTGCTGGCGCTGGGACTGGCGACGGTATTTGGGCTGTTGGGGTTCCTGAATTTTGCACACGGTGACTTGATGACGGTGTGTGGGTATACGGTGTTTTTCCTGCTGGTGGCTGGGACGCCGTTTCCGCTGGCGGCGATGCTGGGGATTTTGATGGCGGGTGTGGCGGCGCTATTGATGGAGCGTATTGCGTTCCGACCATTGCGTGGGCGCTCGCCAATGACGCTGTTGATTACCACCTTCGCGATTTCGCTGGCACTGCATGTTATTTTTCAGATTTTCATTAGCCCGAAAGCACAGCCGATTCCTGTTCCGGCCTACCTGAGTGGCTATATCACCTTTGGTGAGGTATTTGTCGCTAAGGCGCAGATTTATGCGATTATTGCGGCGCTGCTGGCGGTGGTTGGATTGAATCTGTTTGTGAATTACACCCAAATGGGGAACAGCCTGAAAGCGGCGTCGGATGATTTTGATGTGGCGCGCAGCGTGGGTATCCGGGCGGATCGGATGATCGCGCTGGCATTCTTTGTATCGGGCATATTGGCCGGGATTGCAGCGATTATCTGGATTTCACAGCGTGGTTCGGTGACGCCGACGATGGGGTTGACGCCGATGATTAAGGCATTGATTGCGGTGATTATTGGCGGGCTGTCTAACCCGAGAGGTGCGCTGTATGGTGGCATGCTGCTGGGGTTACTGGAGGCGATGGCGCTTTATTTATTGCCGAGTAATCTGGTGTTGTACCGGGATGCGATTGTATTGCTGGTGCTGATTATGTTTTTGGTTTGGCGGCCTAATGGGATTATTGCGACGAATCCTGAGCCTGCGCGGTGACGTTACTCACACCCCAATCAGCCACACTCGACCCACTGCTAACGGTCTAATGATTCCAGCCAACTCAACCAACCATTGAAATTAGGGCATTGTGTACGGATCACTTGCAAGCCAATGCTTTCAGCAATCAGTGATCCATGTTCGACCTTGTTATAGAGGCTTCCAAAGATATTGCCCAACCGCTTGGAAGGAGCCGTTAACGGACTGTCATTAATCAATTCCGGGTTAGCATATTCATCACGGACGCTTTGCAAGCGTTGCTCAACTTCAGCATTCCAGCCATCTTGCACCCATTCAAATTGGCTAACATCGCTAAACAACAGTCCCTCAAGCTCATGCATTTGCACGTAAGGGAGAAATTTCCCTCTCACATCAGCATGAGGCATGATGGCTTGTACAGCTTGCAGTATAAATGCTTCCTGAGCCTGTCGGGAATCATGCTCACGATCATGATAGCCATAAAAATCCAGCAAGGTCGTTATTCTGTCAAAATTCCGAAAATTATTGCGCACAAAACGGGCAACGCGCTGACTGGAGACAGCGCCTCTCATGTTTTCGGTAAACAGATAAATGCCATTGTCAACCAGGTGTGGTGCCAACAAATCTTTGGCAAAGGCTTGCTCAGTTTGTCCTTCACAGATGACCAAAACCCGCGTCATGGCTGACCACCCAGCACATTGCTCAACCAAAGCTCAGATAATGAGAATTCATCATCCAACCATTGCTGGTAGGCTTTTCTTTCCAGTTTACGCAGACGGGTTGCACCGTCTTCAACATCTGCAACGGTGATATTTTCCAAATCGAAACAATCGACCATAAACGGGGATTGCGTTGCCAGAATTACCTGAGAACTGAGCGAAACACGCTGGATCATTGCAGCAATTAGGGTAATCGCATTGGGATGCAAACCCAGTTCTGGCTCATCAAGCAGGATCACATCCGGCAGTTGTTCAGTAGGTAGGTTAAGCAGTGTAATCAGGCAAAACAGGCGCAAGGAGCCGTCTGAGGTTAGATGTGCGCCCATGACCTTATCGCTCTGCTTATGCCGCCAGCGCAGCATGACTTTGCCATGCTGTGTTTCAAGGACAAAACCGTCGAAAACGGGCAAAACACGTTTAATTTGGCGCTCAATAAGCTGAAGTCGCTTGGTGTTATTCCAGAGCAATCCTAGCAGGACAGCAGCAAGGTTCCCGCCATCAGAATTCAAAAATATAGAGTCGCTCGTATCATGTGCTTTTTTGATGTTGGCATGCTTAGAAGTGTCATGAAATTGATAGCTACGGCACTGATTTAAGGAATGCAGTAAAACTGATGCGGTGACTCTGTGTATAGCTTTGAGGTCTTTGTTTTGTACTGTAACGGTTAGCTGTGCATGATCGGGATGACTGCTCATGGTAACCCAATTATCCGCACTATGAATTTTATCAAGCGCTATGTGACGAAAAGCTTCAGACGCGAAGGCCATGCGATCCGCACTATCTGCTATCAAGGTTGCCTCATATTGATAGCGATTTTCTCCACCAGTATTTATATTAGGGTTTATGACATTGGAACTGGTTTTCCACGAAAGTTTTTCAGTTTCTCGGCTCCCCATAAAAAGATTGTCGTCTGCACCGCCTTCACGTGACACCCATTCTTTCAGGCTACTCCCTTCCATCAACCAACGCATTAGCTCAAAGAATTTAATAAAATTAGATTTCCCCGCGCCATTCGCACCAATCAAAACCGTCAGCGGCGATAGCTCCACTGAGACATCTTTCAGGCTACGAAAGCCACGTATCTCAACATGATTCAAATAACTTTTGATCGTTTCTGTGCTCACGGTTCACTCCTTGTAATCTGTAATTCTATGATACCTCTGCATCCAAACCCAACCAAACACCGTATAAGCCAATGATTCCTCCATAATGTTGAGTACTACTTTTTTAACAAGTTACCCAACTTAAGGCAGCGGCGACCTTCACTCTTACACCTCACGCCGCTGCCTTCTTTTAGCCGTTCAGCTCACTCCATCAACGCTTCAAAAACCCCTTCCCCTGCAAAAACGCCAGCAGATGCTCACGCTTCTTCCTCTGCACCGCCGCTGCCGTTTGCTCCGACCAGTTGGACACGCGCTGATTGCTGCTACGCGCCTGATAATACTCACTCATCGCCTGGTCATAAGCAGCGACCTGCTCCGGCACCGCATCGGTACGATACTTACCCTGATGCAGCACAACGTCAACCGGTAAACGCGGTTTCACTTCGGTATCCTGATCCGGCCAGCCAAGGCACATCCCAAACGCCGGAAACACCTGATCCGGTAATTCCAACAGTTCAGCCACGACCGCCGGGTCATTCCGAATCCCGCCGATAAATACACAACCCAGCCCCAGCGATTCCGCCGCCAGCATCATATTCTGCGCCATCAGGCCGACATCAACACTCGCCGCCAGAAAGTGTTCGGCCTGCCCTTCCAGCGCGCCCAGACCTTCCTGTTGACAGCAGTGATCAATCCGCTTCAGGTCAGCACACAGCACCAGAAAACGCGGCGCTTTTTCCACCCATACCTGCCCGCCTGCTGCCGCCGCAATTTTTGCACGGTGCTCCGGGTCGCTGACATTAATGACCGAGTAGGCCTGGATAAAGCTCGACGTGGCTGCGGCCTGTCCGCAGGCAATAATCGACGCCAGCATTTCATCACTAATGGCTTCATCGGTGTATTTACGCACTGAACGGTGGTTCAGCATGGTTTCCATAATCGGATTCAATGGCTACTCCTCAGGGGTCACTCAAAAAATTGCTCAATAAAGGCTTCTCAAAAAAATCACTCAACAATCAGCACAATAATTTCATCCCGGCGGTTAACTGCCGCAGGTCAGCCTCCGCCATCAGGTAGGCGGGCATAATGTAAACCAGTTTGCCAAAAGGGCGAATCCAGACGCCAAAATCAACGAACTGTTGCTGCACTACCGCCACATCAACTGCCGCTTTCATTTCAATCACCCCAATCGCCCCCAACACGCGCACATCGGCTACTTTATCGCTATCCAGCGCAGGCAATAATTCTTCGCGCAGGATACGCGCTATATGCTGCACCTGTTGCTGCCACGGCGAATCCAGCAGTGTCTCAATACTGGCGCAGGCCACCGCACAGGCCAGCGGGTTCGCCATGAACGTCGGGCCGTGCATCAGCATAGGGGCTTCGCCCTGCGAAATGCCCATGGCCACTTGCGTAGAAGCAAGCGTCGCCGCCAGTGTCATATAACCGCCGGTTAACGCCTTACCCAGACACATAATATCCGGGCTGATTCCGGCATGTTCGGCGGCAAATAATTTACCGCTGCGCCCAAAACCCGTCGCAATCTCATCAAAAATCAGCAGCACACCGTATTCATCACACAGCTGACGCACCTGACGCAAATATTCGGGCGAGTAGAAGCGCATCCCACCCGCGCCCTGGACAATGGGTTCCAGAATGACGGCAGCGAGTTCATGCTGATGCTGCGCTAACAGGCGCTTAAATTCAGTCATGTCATCTGGCTGCCAGTCTGCATCAAACCGGGTTTGCGGCGCGGGCGCAAAAATTTGTTTGGGCAGGATGCTCTGGAAAATATGGTGCATACCATTCACCGGATCACACACGCTCATACAGGCAAACGGATCGCCGTGATAACCCCCGCGTACGGTCAATAATTTATGCCGCTCCGGTTTGCCCTGTGAATACCAGTATTGCAGCGCCATCTTAAGCGCAACTTCAATCGAGATTGAACCGGAATCCGCTAAGAATACATGCTGCAATGGCGCTGGCGTTAAATCGACCAGGTATTTACCCAGCCGGGCCGCCGGTTCATGCGTAATGCCGCCAAACATCACATGCGACATTTTTTCACTCTGCTCGCGCAGCGCCTGATTCAGCCGGGGATGATTATAGCCGTGAATCGCGCACCACCACGACCCCATGCCGTCAATGAGTTCACGCCCGTCCGCCAGCTTCAGCCGCACCCCGCTGGCCGAATCCACCGGGTAACAGGGCAGGGGATCGACCATCGACGTATAAGGGTGCCACAGGTGTTTACGATCAAACGCCAGCCAATCCTGAGTGCTCGCAAACGGTGCCTTATTCAACGGCGTCTTCTTCATCCTGGCGGAATCCTTTCAGTACCCAGATTAAGACCCAGAACACAATGTTCGGCAATACGGCTAGCAGCAGCCAGGCCAGCCACTCATCCTGGTCAATCGCATTAAAATCCCAGCGATTCTGTGCCCAAATGACCAGGAATGGAATCCCCATCCATAAGGCAGAAATGGCATAGGCCAAGCGCTGAATCCCCAGGCGCACATTTTTCTTCAGCAACAGCAATGCCCCCTTGTAAATAATGAACAAAATGACTGCCAGTACAACAAAAGCCAACACACGTATCATGATGCAAACACCTCCACACCGAGAACGGTGATTAAATTTGTAGTCAACACTGACTATGCGTAGAGTAACGCTTAGATGATAAATATTAAATTGGGTATTAGATATACCAGGAAAATGACAGCGAGCGTTATTATGAAGCGTATTTTAATGATTATTACATTAGCACTCAGCCTACAGGGCTGCGTTGGGATGCTGATTGGGGCCGCGACCGATGTCGCCCTTGAGACGGCGAAAATACCGTTTAAGGTGGGTGGCGCAGTGATTGACGTGGTAACCGGGGATGAGGAGGATGAGTGAGAGCGCTCGTAAAATACTCGCCACCACCGAATGCTCTTCGGCGACGTCAACTCAACCGTATTTAACCTGACTCACCGCCAATGGATACCGTTCTCGCAGCTCACTATCTACCGCCTCCGGCAGATGAGTCGGATAATGCTGCTGCAAAATCGTCCGAGTGCGCTCAATCGCTCGCGCACGAATATCCTGACTACCCTCAGCCTGCCATTCATCAAGATTACGGCGATCACCCAGCGGCGGGTACACAAAGTCCGTTTCCATCCGTGCCAGGGTTTCTGGGCGCCCCAGAAAGTGCCCTTCACCCTGCACCACAGCACGAATCGCCCCCAGCGCCAAGGTTTCCTCACTCACTTCAATGCCGGTCAAAGATTTCAGAATCATGCCCAGCATGTCATTATCGATCACATAACTTTCGAGCGCACAGCCCATCAAACTGGCCTGCATCCCGCTGGCCTGCGTAATCAAATTGCAGCCTGCCTGCGCCGCTAGCGTAATTGCAAGGCTCTTCTCATAACCGCTTTGCGCATCGGCCACTTTACTGTCGGTCGCACCCGCAATCACGGAATTTGGCAGGCGATAATAATTTGCCATCTGGATACAGGCGGCAGTAGCTAGACTGCCTTCCGCACTGCCACCACTCATAGCGCCCGTACGCAAATCAGTCAGCATAGGGCGGGGGCCAAAGGTCAATTTAGCCTCCGGCTCAACCAACCAGGCAAAGATCATAGCGGCTAAGGATTCCGCCACCGTTTGCGCGACCGAACCGGCCAAGGTGACCGGGCTGGATGCGCCCATCTGGCCGAACGTATTAACGTGCAGCGGTAAACCATAACGCACCGCTTCCGCAGCGACCGCGCAGGATTCTGCATCAAAACGCAGGGGCGGCACGGCCATATTGCAATTAATCGACAGAAAAGGACGCGCCACAAACGCCGCACGTGAACCGGCGATGGCGTAACACATTTCAGCAATAGACCGCACATTAGCCGCTTCTGAGACGCTAGTCATGACATGTTTGCGTGTTCCCAGCAGACAGGCATAGGCGGTATTCACATCCAGCGCATACAAGTCAGGCATATCACGCGCCACCAGGGAACGACTGAAAAAGTGAATATTATCAAGGCTATCCACCAGCCGAGCAGCATCATATAAATCACGCAGGCTAGCATCACGATACTGCCTGTTATACAAATCCATAATTAAAGGCGCGGCCCCACCAGAGCCGACATAAACCCGCCCCGGGTGCAACTCAAGGTCATAGGCCGCATCTTGCCCACACAGCGTGAAGTCACGCCGCATGCCCTGTAAGGCCTGCTCAATCAGCGCCGCTGAAAAATAAAGGCGACCTGCCTGATCAAGCCTTCCCCCCGCAGCAGTTACCTGTGCAATAACACTCGGAGGCGATTCCGCCACGCCAATATCAATCAGAATACTGCGCGCGGCCTGATCAATTAGGCTCAGCTGTTCCGGGCTTAAGATTTGGAAGCGCCCACCTAACAGACCGATGAGCGCGGGGTGAGCAGAACGCTGCGGCAGGTGTGCGCTTGTTTTGCGCCGTCGGGGCCGGTTGCTACGCGGCCTGCTTGCGGTGGACGTTGCAGATTTCTGTGCCGGGATAATTTTTTCCATGCTTATCACATTAATAGCTTCATGATTGGGCATTTTTGCATAAAGCCTCGAAAAAATTCTACTTGTGCTCGGCGTAGTGGTGCTGCTATTAAGTTAATTTTCCTGCCAAAAATCTGCCTACCAACATGATATTCAACCGTTCTGACACCATTTATTGTACTGACGATGCGATGCGCTTAGCCCGACGCCGCATGCCACGCATCATGTATGATTTTGTGGCTGGTGCAACCGGGCGTGAACTCGGTCAGCAGCTGAACCAACAGGCGATACAGCAGCTGCGCCTTCAGCCTCGCGTATTGGTCAACGTTGAAAACCGGCGGTTGACCCACGAAGTGCTGGGCCAGACCTATGACCGGCCCTTTGGCATCGCGCCGATGGGCATGTGCAATCTTGCATGGCCGCAGGCAGATCGCATGCTGGCCGCGACAGCGTTACAGCAGAATATTCCGCTATGCTTATCAGCCGCAGCCTCGACCCGTATCGAAGACATGGCGCAAATGACTGAGGGTAAGGCTTGGTTTCAGCTTTATGTGTATACCTCAGAAAACCAACAATCTGCATTTGCCCTGGTCGATCGCGCCCAACACGCCGGTTACGAAACCCTGGTACTGACCGTTGACGTACCACAGGTTTCTCAGCGGGTACGTGACCTGCGTAATGGCCTGACTTTTCCTTTTCACATCGGGCCAAAACAGTTTCTGGACTTTGCCATGCATCCCCACTGGTCGCTCGCAAGCCTGCAGGCGGGAATACCACGGCCAGAAAACTTCCTGGATGAACAAGGCAATGACCTGTTTGATCGCCAAGCCAGCCGGGGTGGCTGTGACTGGGATTTCCTGACTGCATTGCGTGCGCGCTGGCGCGGTAAACTGATCGTAAAAGGGGTGCTGCATACCGCCGATGCACAGGCCATAAAAGCAGCAGGAGCCGATGCGATCTATGTCTCTAACCATGGAGGGCGACAGTTGGATAGTGCCCCACCCGCGATTATGGCTCTGCCTGCGATTCGCCAAGCCGTCGGCGCAGATTTCCCGCTGTTGTTTGATAGTGGCATCCGCTCTGGTGAGGACATTGTTAAAGCACTGGCACTCGGTGCAGATTTTGTCCTGCTAGGACGCCCCTGGCTGTATGCCGCTGGGGCGGCGGGACAGGCGGGATTAGCACGCCTCACCGCTATCCTGACGCAGGAAATTAATGTGGTGATGGCACAACTGGGGCTGCGCCGCATTGCGGATATCACTGAACAGTCCGTGGCGAACATTCAATTAGCTGATTGGCACGGCCTTATTCCATCTGACCGCACTCGCCGCCAATGAATACTGTTCTCAGGTTCAGGATTACTTTTTAGAATAGCAATAACTGCTGAAATTACTTATTTTTTGCATTACAATACTAAAAATACTTATAATTTTAGTATCAAACTATCATGATTGAGCCACTACAGTTACTTTCCAGCCAAATTCTGAGCCAGCAGCAGCCTGACTACCAGCGTTTCCTGCTTCGGCAAATCGACTTTTCGCAGCGCCTAATCGGCATCATGGGCGCACGCGGCGCGGGCAAAACCACGCTATTACTACAGCACCTAAAGACGATCAGCACCAACAAAAAAGCACTGTATCTCATTGGCGATCACCCCTTAGTGGGACAACATGGCATCTTCACCATTGCGGATGAGTTCCAGAAAATCGGCGGTGAGCTGCTTATCATCGACGAAATCCACAAATGCAAACACTTCGAGCGTGACCTCAAACTGGTTTTTGATAGCTTCTTCAGCCTACAGGTTATTTTCACCGGCTCCTCTGCCGCCGCCATTGACCACGCCAAAGCTGACCTCAGCCGCCGCGCCATGCTTTACCATCTACCGGTATTATCCTTCCGGGAATTTCTGGAGCTGGAGACTGGCGAGGTTTTTGAGGTTTTATCGTTAGAAACGATTATCGGGCAGCATCAACAGCAGGCCCTAAGCATCATTAGCCGCATTAAACCGCTGGCCTACTTTCCCGCCTACCTGGAATATGGTGCCTACCCGTTCTACCGGGAAGCGGGCGACACCTACCTGCCACGACTGTTAAGTGCCTCCATGCAGGTGATTGAAACGGATATACCGGCGCTGCACCCGATTGATTATGACAAGGTCAATGCGCTGAAAAAACTCATGGTGATGCTGTGCCAGAGTGAGCCGTATGACGTGAATATTTCCAAACTGTGCGGCGCGGTGGAGCTAAATCAGAAGACGCTTTATAAGTATCTTGGACTGCTGCAAACGGCGGGCTTGCTGCGTTTATTGGGTGCAAAATCCAGCGGCGTGAGTATTATTTCCAAGCCGGAAAAGCTGTATCTGGATAATACCAATTTGTTTTCGATTTTCTGTGATCGACCGAAAGCAGGGACGTTACGCGAGACGTTTTTTGCTTCGATGCTGTCTTATCAACATACGCTGAATTATCCCAAGGGCGGGGATTTTATGGTGGATGAGAAATATGTATTTGAGGTAGGTGGGCGCTCGAAATCTAAAAAGCAGATTAAGGATGAGCGATTGGCTTGGGTGGTGGCCGATGGGCTGGAGATTGGGGTTGAGGGGAAGATTCCACTGTGGTTGTTTGGTTTTTTGTATTGAGGCTTGTTTCTACGCTTGAGGTAAAACCTCCCCTGTGTTTGGCTACGTGGCCCAGCGCAATAGCAAAAACATCAGGATTTTCGTCGATGCGTGCTTCAGCCAGAAATTCATCAATCTCAGCTTCTCCTTGCAGGAAATCAACTGGATTGAACGCTGAAAGTTTTTCTCCCATAACATAATCCTCCGATTAGCCTGCTGGATGCTTCTTTTCAGGTCTTTTCATATTCTTAATACCAGTAGCAATTTCATCAAGACTGGGTTCGCCCAGCCATTGCCCACGTTCCTTGGTGTAATCGCCCCATCCTGTATCGCTCTGCTGTAGGAAACGCACCATGCCTACTGCACCCAGGTTTTGGGTAAGTAGCTGTATGCCGGTGCGGCGAATTTCATTTAGCGTCATTACTTTTGCGTTCATTGCATTACTTCCTGCAGCCACCTCAAAGGATTGGCTACTGTGATTTTTATTTCTTCGGTATATCTTTTTGCGCGTTTCAGCAGCTTGTTATTGTCGGTTAGCTCCATATTGTCAGTTGCTTTCGATTCCAGCGACCAAAGGCGATCCTGCCTTTCTTCGTTCGGCGTTTTGCTAATTTCATAAGCCACTGCATCGCTGCTAAACCACTGCCATTCGCTTTGCTCTACATGACGAATGATGGCTAACACTGCCTCAGCTTCGAGGTGAACCCGATCCTGAGACTGATCGTCAAATGGACGATTTAGGCAACATACGTCGAGATATACTTTCATATTTTTGATTATATCATGGCTATTTTGTGCTGCTTGTACTTCTGTTGTGCCTCACGTCGAATCATCCCAAGGACGGGGATTTTATGGTGGATGAGCGGTATGTGTTTGAGACGGATGGGCGCTCGAAATCCAAGAAGCAGATTAAGGATGAGCGACTGGCTTGGGTGGTGGCTGATGGGCTGGAGATTGGGGTTGAGGGGAAGATTCCGTTGTGGCTGCTTGGTTTTTCGTATTGAACTGATTGAAATCAGTTTATTGCTTAAAGTAATCAATTGAAAGCACTAATAACCTCAAACAACATAAATTAAAAAATTCAAAAACATAAAACTCACCTTTTTATCAAATAATACCCATCCAACCTATCAATCACCTTGCATAACACACTAGGACAAACACCAACCATTTCAAAAATACTAAAAACCAAAATAACCTCTATGAACTTAGCCTTCTTTTCCATTTCAAGCTCACTAGAATAGTAATTATTTGCATGAGTAATGTCATTTCTTAATTTGCAGATCTCACCCACACTTTTTGAAGAAAATGACCATTCATGTCTTAGCTCTGAAGGAATAGTTTTCAAATAATCCTGAATGTTTTTTTCAGTATTGTATTTTGAATTATTATACCTCAGGAGGCCTCTCAAAAAAGACTTAACATTTTTCTTGTCATTAAACGCCTTTATTAAAAACCCTTCCGATTTTTTAATAACAGCTATAAGCTTCTCCTCATCTAAAAAACTTTTCTTTTTGAAAACTAGAGACTCTAACAATCTAAAATAACCAAGAAAACGTTCCTCTACATTTTCCATTCGACGATACTTAACATACTTAGTCCAATAACCTACTTCCAAGTCATTCAGACTCATATATTTATCAAAAACATCAAGAGGAAAATCAGGCAAAGTCATTTGATCCCAACACAAGTCTCTTGACAGGGGAAACAGTATATTAGATCTTTTCTTTCTTTTAGGTGTTTTCAGTAACGGATAATAAAGCATAGCATCTAAATTAAAGGCAGAACCCTCATAAGAAATAATTATTTTTTCAATATCTAATTCATCACCAACTATTAAAGAAAAAAGAAAATACACCCTTTCGTAGATTTCATTAATATATCCTGAACAAGTATTTTCAAAGAACTCGATGAAGACAACTGGAGGAAAAACAATTCCTGAGCTAAAATCAGGCAAAGAATAATGAATATTTGTGTTATAGCAAACTCCTACTAAACCAAAGTCTTTTATCTCACAAATAAACTCTACCAAATCCTTAAAAGGGTCTCCTTTAGCATGATTATCAATGATTTTTTGCTGAGTTTTCGTACTATCAATCCACTTATGTAAAGTCTTAGAGTGGATTTCAATTCTTGAAAAAGAATTATCATTATAATGATCTGTTGGGATAAAGACCAAATATCCAACATCGAAAGCTATTTCAATGTGCCCTATATTTTCGGGATAATGTGAAACAGTGCTACTTCGCCAAGAAGAAATTTTTAAATCATGCAATACGAAAGTCTTATTAATATCTTTGCATACAAGCTTTTTTACATCTCTATATCCAACTTGACAAACCCTGTCTTTTGTTTCATCACCACTAATAACCAGCTTTATTTCTTTGGGTGACAATGTTAACTTCCCAGAGTATGGGACACCACTTGGGTCAACTATAACATCAAATTCATAGGACTCATCGAGTACCAACTCTTTTATTTCTATTGTCATAGTATGTAAATAAAACCCTAAAATTTATAGATAATTCGATCATAAGACTGACATGCGTTCTTAAGAAGTAAATTTAATCATCTTAAAATCATAGCGTAGCATACAGCATTATTCGTGAATTTTATTAAGTAACGATTAGATGACTGTTGAAATGGTCAACTCAAGTGGACTCACCAATCAACGCCCAAAGATAAAAAACCCCTATCCAATCAATCTCAAAAAATAATTACCTCTTATCCAACAAGCTCCCTTATCCTATGCCAACTACCATCAGCAGCAGGATTCCAGCAACATGACCCAATCCTCAATCCGCCTCGGCGTAGACATCGGCGGCACCTTCACCGACGTCGTCCTCGAAAACGGCACAGAACGCCATTCCACCAAAGTACTCACCACCTACGCCGCACCCGAAGACGCCATCATCGAAGGCATTCAGCGGGTCTGTCAGGAAGCAGGTGTGCAGACCTCCCAGGTCGGCCAAATCATCCACGGCACCACGCTAGCCACCAACGCGCTAATCGAACGGCGCGGCGCAAAAACTGCGCTGATCACCACGCAGGGTTTCCGCGATGTGATCGAGATGCGCACCGAATCGCGTTTTGAACAGTACGACCTCAACCTTGTCCTACCCGAGCCGCTGCTACCACGTCAGGATCGTTTCACCCTACAAGAGCGTATCGGTGCAACCGGTGAAGTATTAATTCCGCTACAACGCGCAGATGTTGAGGCATTGGTCGATGAGATTAAACAGGCCGGTTATGAAAGTATCGCGGTCGGCTTCCTGCATGCTTACCTGAACGACACGCACGAACGCATGGTGCTGGACGTGCTGGCGGAGAAAATGCCGGACGCGATGGTGTCGCTGTCGAGCGCAGTCTCACCACAGATGCGTGAATACGAACGCTTTAATACCGTGGTGGCGAATGCGTATATCAAGCCGCTGATGAAGAGCTATCTCGGGCGCTTACAGGGTCGATTGGCGGATGAAGGCGTGGAATGCGCCATCTTCCTGATGCACTCCGGCGGCGGCATTATTTCGCTGGAAAGCGCGGCTGAGTTTCCGGTGCGCTTAGTAGAATCAGGCCCGGCGGGCGGCGCGGTATTCGCGGCGGATATTGCGGCACGTTACGGACTGGATAAAGTGCTGTCCTTTGACATGGGCGGTACGACAGCGAAAATCTGTCTCATTAAGGATCAAACGCCAAAGACCAGCCGCGTGTTTGAAGTCGCACGCAGCTACCGCTTCAAAAAAGGCTCCGGCATGCCGATCTCTATTCCGGTGATCGACATGGTGGAAATTGGCGCGGGCGGTGGTTCCTTGGCGCATGTTGACGCCCTGCGTCAAATCCGGGTTGGCCCGGAATCGGCGGGTTCCGAACCCGGCCCGGCTTGTTATGGTCGGGGCGGCGTGCATCCGGCGGTGACGGATGCCGATTTGGTGCTGGGCAAGCTTGACCCGGATAATTTTGCGGGCGGTTCTATTCCGCTGGATACCGCGAGTTCGGTAACGGCGCTGGAAACTGATCTGGGCGAACCGCTGGCTATGGACGCTGTGACTGCCGCCTATGGCTTAGCCGAGGTAGTGGATGAGAATATGGCGAACGCGGCGCGGGTGCATGCCGTGGAAAATGGCGAAGACCTGTCCGAATACACCATGATTGCTTTTGGTGGCGCAGCGCCGCTGCACGCCGGGCGTTTGTGCGAAAAATTGGGCGTTGAACGTCTATTAGTGCCGCCGGGAGCCGGTGTCGGTTCAGCGATTGGCTTCCTGCGTGCGCCGTTTAGCTTTGAAGCAAACCGCAGTCTGTATATGCGCCTGTCTGACTTTAATGGCACTACTATTAATACGCTATTCGGCGAGCTGGAAAACGAATCCACCCGTTTTGTGCGCAGCTGCGATGCTGAGGCCAAAATCCTGACTGAGTTTAAGGTGTATATGCGCTACAGCGGCCAGGGCTGGGAAATTCCGGTCGCACTCACGCCGGAACAAGCGCAGCAGCCTGATGCGGAAGTATTCAAGACGCTGTTTGAAGAAAACTACAGCAAACTGTTTGGCCGCACCGTGACCGGCATGGACATTGAAATGACGGTGTGGTCGGTGAATGCCACTACTGAGAAATCAGCCGTTAGTCGCGCTGATGCGCCAGCGGCGCTGCGTACAATCGCGAGTGATGTCTCACGTCAGGTATTTGATGCCGCACAAGGTGAAATGAAAACGGCGGCGATTATTGAGCGTGGCGACCTGCAAACTGGTGATGGTATTCAAGGCCCGGCGGTGATTGTTGAGGCTGAAACGTCGGTGATTATGCCATCGGCGTTTAGCGCGGTTAGGCAGGATGATGGGTGTATTGATCTAACGCTTAAACACCCTCACCCCAACCCCTCTCCCTCACAGGGAGAGGGGCTAAAGAATGCAAGCACTGCATCACAGGCAGGGATTCTAAAGAACGAAGGCACCGTCTCCCCCTCTCCTGATGTTGGGAGAGGGGGCCGGGGGGT
>CALAMO010000021.1 GCA_937925855.1 uncultured Thiotrichaceae bacterium | reverse complement strand
ATACCCCATGACAAATGATCCTTTTCAACTGGATACCGCAAAAACCCGTTTGGGCTTTGAGCGTGCGGTTAAATCTTATGACGATGCTGCATTTTTACAGCGTGAGGTCGGGCAGCGTCTGTTGGAGCGGCTGGAACTGATTCGTATGCAACCGCAGCAGGTTGTTGATTTGGGCTGTGGTACCGGAAAAATAACGCAGGCTCTGCTGAAAAAATACCGCAAGGCGCATATTACCGGCCTTGATCTGGCGTTAGGGATGGTGCAGAAAACCCGCAGCCAAGGCAGCTGGCTGCGACCCGTGTCTGGTGTCTGTGCGGATGTGGCGCAGCTGCCGCTGCGTACTAGCAGCGTCGATATGCTGCTGTCGAACCTAATGCTCCAGTGGTGCAATGACTTGCCCGCCGTTTGCGCGGAGCTGGCGCGCACGCTGCGACCTGAGGGTCTATTACTGTTCAGCACGCTCGGCCCGGACACTCTTAAGGAACTGCGCGCCAGCTGGGGACAGGTCGATGGCTATAGCCATACCAGTCGTTTTATCGACATGCATGACGTGGGGGATGCGCTGTTGCAGGCCGGTTTTCGTGACCCGGTGGTCGATATGGAAGTGATTACACTGACGTATCGCGAGGTGAAAGATTTGCTGCGTGATCTGAAGGGGATTGGTGCGAATAATGCAACGGCGGGGCGTAACCGAGGCCTGACTGGCAAGCAGCGGCTGCGTGCTTTCTATCAGGCGTATGAGCATTTCCAGCAGGCCGATGGCCAGTATCCGGCGACGTATGAAGTGATCTATGGACATGCCTGGGCGCCCGCGATAGCGCCTGCTGCTAGACCGGAGCGTTATATTCCGATTCAGCCGTTGGCGTGAATACGGCCAGCTGGGTTCAAGCCCCGTGGGGCAATCATTTACGCTTGAGCCTACCCGGTTAATCCCTGTATCGTAAAGCTCGGAGTTAAATAGGTCGCGAAATAATCAAAATGAAAGATTACCTGAATGAGCTGCTGCTGGACGCGGCGAAACGGTTTGTGCCGTTCAAAGATTGGATCGGTGAGTTAAAGCATCCTGACGTCCTGCGGGCCGATATATTCGCCGGGATTACGGTGGCGCTGGTGCTCATCCCACAGTCGATGGCGAACGCGCAGCTGGCGGGTCTGCCGCCGCAGATTGGTTTGTATGCGGCGTTTCTGGTGCCGATTGTGGCGGCGTTGTTTGGTTCCTCCCGCCAGTTACAAAATGGGCCGGTGGCGATTATCTCGCTGATGACGGCGGCGGCGTTGATCCCATTGAATTTATCGCCGGAGCAGTACATTGCCTACGCGGCGATGGTGGCGATTATGGCCGGGCTTATGCAGCTCGCCTTGGGCTTCCTGCGCCTGGGTATGATGGTGGATTTTCTGTCGCACCCGGTAGTGATTGGCTTTATTAATGCGGCTGCGATTGTGATTAGCAGTTTACAGGTGAGCAAGCTGTTTGGCATTGAAGGCATTAATGGCGCGCATCTGTATGAAACCATCTGGAATTTGCTGCTGGCGATTCCGACGCAAACGCATTTCCCCACGCTGGCGATGGGGGTGTTCTCCATGGTGCTGCTGTATGTCTTTAAAAAGCTGACGCCGCAGCTGCCGGGGATTTTGTTTACCGTGGTGATTGCGACCGTGCTGGCGTGGCTGCTGGGTTTTGAGGCGATGGGCGGTAGGGTAGTTGGCGCGATTGATAGCGGTTTGCCGTCGTTTATTATGCCGACGATTGATCCGCGTGATATTACCGCGCTGTTAATGCCGTCGTTTATGATTGCGATCCTGAGCTTTGTCGAGGCGTTTTCCATTGCGAAGGCGGTGGCCTCTAAAACACGACAGCATCTCTCGGCGAATCAGGAAATGGTGGGTAAGGGCCTGGCGAATGTGGTTGCGGGGGTGACGCAGGGTTATGCGGTATCCGGCTCTTTTTCACGCACGGCGGTGGCGTTTGACGCGGGCGCTAAAACGGGTTTCACCGCGATTGTCTCCGGCATTATTGTTGGGGTGACGCTGCTGTTTTTGACGCCGCTCTTGTATCACCTGCCGGTGGCGACGCTGGCGGCGGTGATTATTATGGCGGTGATTGGCATGCTTCACTTCGAACCGTTTAAGCATGCCTGGAAGGTGAATCCACATGATGCGGTGGTGGCCTTTGTGGTGTTTGCCGGTACGCTGATTTTTGCGCCGCATTTGGAGTGGGGTATCTTTATGGGCGTTATCCTGTCGCTGCTGTTTTATATTTATAAAACGATGCGGCCCCACTTTGCTGAGGTGTCGCTGGATGCGGATGGCACGCTGCGTGATGCGAATAAGTTTGGCATGGAAACCAGTCAGGATATGGCTATTTTCCGCTATGACGGTGATTTGTATTTCGCTAACGCCAGCTACCTGGAGAAGCAGCTGTTAAACGCGGTGGCGGATAAGCCGCAGCTGAAGGTGCTGGTGTTGGATCTGGAGGCAGTGGATCAGATTGATGTCACCGGGGAGGAGATGCTGACGCATATGTCGGAGCGTTTACAGGAAGCGGGCATTGAGTTTTATATTACCCGCGCGAAGTTTAAGGTGACCGATGCGCTGAAGCGTTCCGGGTTGTATGACCGCATTGGGGCAGAGCATTTCTTTGGCAAGCGGGCGTTTGCGATGGAGGCGATTAAGGCGAAGTATGGTGCTGCGGTGGATATGAGCCATTTGGAGTGGCACCGGCCTAAGGTAGATGAGTAAGCTGGGTGTGCAGCGCAGGTGTCAAGGCTTAGGTCGCAACAGCCAAAACTCCGCCCGCTGTTTCATCCGCCCGGCATGGTATTCCGCCTCTTCCCCATTACCAAAGAAGAAATCACCCCTTAACTCCCCTTTAATCGCCCCGCCGGTATCCTGCGCAAACACCAGTTTACGCAGCGGCGACTCATCCGGGTAGCGCGTATTGACCCACAGCGCCGAGCCTAGTGCGATCTGTTTACGATCCACCGCAATACTGCGCTCTGCTACCAGCGGCACATTCAGCGAGCCGCGCGGGCCTTCATTGGCATCTTCACGCAGGTTAAAGAACACATAGCTCGGATTAGCATTGAGCAATTCCTGTGCCTCAGCGTCGTTCTCGCGCAGCCAGTCTTTCAGGGTAAACAGGTTCATGTGTTGACGCTCAACTTTACCGGAGTTGATTAATACTTTGCCGATGGAAACATAGCGATGGCCATTCTGGTTATCATAGCCGACGCCAACTATCTTGCCATCGGGTAGCTCTACCCGGCCAGACCCCTGAATCTGTAAGAAGAACGCATCATCGCGGTTATCGACCCAGATGATCTCCTGGCCCTTTAATGGCTGTTCCGGCCCGTCGATTTCAGCACGGTCGTAAAAAGGAATCACTTTATTGCCCACTAAGCGCCCACGCACCCGCTTGCCTTTCAGTTCAGGATACAGTGAACTTAGGTCAACAATCAGCATTTGCTCCGGTGTTTTGTACAGCGGGTATTTATAGCGTTCGTCCGGCTGGAAGCTGCCTTTGAGTAACGGCTCATAATAACCCGTCAGCAAACCGGTAGAGTCACCGTCTGCGGTCAGTATCTGCTGTGGTTCAAAGTGCTGCTCAAAAAAATCGCGGGCGGTCTGATCATTCGGCGCGGGCATGTTGGCAGCAAGCGCGCAAATGGGCTGCCAGAGCGGGTCTTTTTTCGGCATGACCTTGCAATTTTGCAGCAGCGCGGGCCAGGCTTCACTGTGTCGGTCATTTTCCCAACCAGGTAGGCTGTTCCAGCGCGGCGTATGCTGTGCCTGTTTAGGGTCTTTGATGCTTTCGGTACAGGCGCTCAGCGCAACGGCCAACGCCAGCAGCCATGCTGAGCGTAAGCGCAGTAGGCGCGGTGAGAGGGTCACCACATTAAGTCATCCGGTACTTGGAAATCGGCATATGGGTCGTCTGCGGCGGTCTGTGGTTCATTGCCATCGTTTAATACGACCAGACAAGAGGCGTCGCGCTGGGTAATTTTATCGATGACCTGGCGCGGAATAAGTTCATAACCTTCATCCAGGCGCACGATCGCAATAATGCCGTCAGCCAGCTGTTGCTGTAGCTTGTCAGTGACATAAATACTCTGGACTTTATTGGCATCGGCGAACTGATAGGCCGTTTCGCCTCGGCTGCGGTCAATGCGATTTAGGCTGATGAGCTGCCGGATTTGGGCTTGAATCGCTTTTTGTTCTGCTTCCTGCTGTTGCTGGCGGTTTAGGGCGCGTGACCGTTCGGCCTGTTCGGCGCGGGCCTGTTCTGCCAGTAAACGCGCTTCATCCGTGCCCTGTTGTTTGCCTTTGGTTTGTTGATACTTCTGTTTATTTTTTGCTTTCTTGCTGGCCTGTGCCTTCTTTTTATCGACTAGTCCGGCGTTTAGTAATTGGTCCTGTAACGATGGCATGCGGTATTCGTCCCTATGAAAACAGTGTATATTATAGCCTCATCTTAAGCGTTACCGAAAATAAAGTTAAAGTATGATGGGCGACGTGCGGGTGATGAGCTAGGTCAGACCATAAGGTTTTTGAGCGGCGCTTTACTCCCCATGGAGGTGGCTGTAAGCCTTATGTTGTCGACAATTGGCGTTGTTCTGAATTGACGGTAGGCTTTTTTGACGTATAATGTCGACACCTTAAATTTCGTGCTATCCCTTTTGGCCTATAACTGTCGTATAACGACTTTAACGCAGACGCAATATGGCGTGTAGGTCGTTACCCTCTACGAGAGCATTCAGACCCGCTGTGCTGAATAACCGTCTTCCGGTACCAAAAGCAACTTCAAGATGAGACACTAACAAATTGTTTAAATGCAAATCACCCACACGCAGATGCTGTATGCCTTTGAGCGCTATGGATCTGCACTGAGATGAGGATGTGTACAGAATGAGCAGTGAGATTTTAACGCCGGTATTGCCTGAATCGGTGGCGGACGGCACCGTCATTGCCTGGAATAAGCGCGTTGGCGATGCGGTGGCAATGGACGATATCCTGGTGGAGATTGAAACCGATAAGGTCGTACTGGAAGTACCGGCACTGGAAGCGGGCGTCTTGACTGAAATTGTGATGGATGAGGGAGCGGTTGTTACCAGTAGCCAACTCCTGGGGCGGGTTGAGATCGGTGCTAGCGCACCAGCGACGGAGACCGCTGCTCCGGCTGAGGCTGCGCCCGTTGAAGCAGCTCCCGTTGAAGCAGCTCCCGCCCAGGCTACTGCCAGCGACTCGGCACAGACTAGTCCGGCGGTGCGCAAGGCCTTGGCCGAAAATAACCTGAGTAAAGCCGATGTGGCGGGCAGTGGTAAAGAAGGCCGCATCCTAAAAGAAGATGTGGCGGCAGCGGCAGCTAAAGCGCAGACTCCGCCCCAACCTGTTGCGATTCCAGTCTCGGCTGCTAGTGCACCGCCTGCGGCAGCGTCATCTGCCAATAATGCAGAAGATGCACGCGGCGAACAGCGTGAGCCGATGTCTCGTCTGCGCACCCGCATTGCGGAGCGTCTGCTGGAAGCGACTCAAACCACAGCAATGTTGACGACATTTAACGAAGTCAATATGAAGCCGCTGATGGACATGCGGACAGAATACAAAGCGCAGTTTGAACAACAGCATGAAGCGCGCCTGGGCTTTATGTCACTGTTTGTTAAGGCCGCGACCGTAGCACTCCAGCGCTTCCCAGAAATTAATGCCTTTATCGACGGCAATGAGGTTGTCTATCACAACTACTGTGATGTGGGTATCGCCGTCTCCTCTAAGCGGGGTCTTGTGGTGCCGGTATTGCGCAACGCTGAAGCCATGAGCATGGCCGAAATCGAAGCGACGATTGCAAACTACGGTCAGAAGGCGCAGGCCGGCAAGCTCGACATGTCAGATCTGATGGGCGGGACCTTCACCATTAGTAACGGCGGGGTATTTGGTTCGCTGCTGTCTACGCCGATTCTGAATCCACCGCAAAGCGCGATTCTGGGCATGCACGCCATCGAGAAGCGGCCGGTGGTGGTGGATGATGAGATTGTGATTCGCCCAATGATGTATCTGGCCTTGTCTTATGATCATCGGATTGTTGACGGCAAGGGCGCGGTGACGTTCCTGAAGACGATTAAAGAGCTGGTTGAAAATCCGGTTCGAATTCTGCTGGATGTATAGGTGGAAAGGGTAAACTGAAGAATATTATGACTGATAAATATGATGTAATCGTAATTGGTGGTGGCCCCGGCGGCTATGTGGCCGCGATTCGCTGCGCGCAGCTTGGTTTGAAAACGGCCTGTGTCGAAGAATGGATTAATAAGCAGGATAAGCCAGCGCTTGGCGGTACCTGTCTCAACGTGGGCTGTATTCCTTCAAAGGCGCTGCTGGAAAGTTCTGAGCGCTTTGAAGAAATGGGGCATCAGAATATCGACCACGGTATTACGACCACGGGCTTCAGCATGAACGTGCCAAAGATGATTGCGCGCAAAGACAAAATTGTGCAGCAGCTCACTGGCGGTATCGAACAGCTGTTTAAAGCCAACGGTATTACCTGGTTACAGGGGCGGGGTCAGCTACTGGCGGATAAGCAGGTCGCTGTGACGGCGCGCGACGGTGCAGTGACGCAGCACGCCGCTGAGAATATTATTTTTGCGGTGGGTTCGCTGCCGGTGGAGCTGCCGATTGCGCCGTGGCTGGATGAGCGCATCGTGCATTCGACCGGCGCGCTCGACTGGGAAAGCGTGCCGCCGCGCCTCGGCATTATTGGTGCCGGAGTGATTGGCTTAGAGATGGGCAGTGTCTGGCGTCGCCTGGGATCTGAGGTGGTTGTGCTGGAAGCGATGGACAGCTTCCTGAGCGCGGCGGATGATGATGTGGGTAAAGCATCACGTATGCAGTTCCGTAAGCAGGGTTTGGATATTCGCCTTGGCTCTATGGTCTCAGCGGTCGAGGTGACTGAGGAAGGCTTAACTTTGAGCTACACCGATAAGAAGGGTGAGCAGAGCCTGACGGTTGACCGCCTGATTGTTGCGGTAGGCCGCCGCGCGAATACGGCCGATATTGCTGATCCTGCGGTTGGATTGGCACTGGATGAGCGCGGTCGGATTGCGGTTGATGAGCACTGCGCGACCCATGTGCCCGGCGTGTATGCGATTGGTGACTGCGTGCGCGGGCCGATGCTGGCGCATAAGTCGTCTGAGGAAGGCGTCATGGTGGCAGAGCGCCTGGTTGGCCAGCAGCCGCATATTGATTACAACACGATCCCATGGGTGATTTATACCGACCCGGAAATTGCCTGGGTCGGACAGACCGAAGCTGAACTTAAGACCGCTGGAATAGCTTACCGCAGCGGCAGCTTCTCCTTTGCTGCTAATGGTCGCGCTAAGGCGATGGATCGGGCCAATGGCCTGATTAAGGTTTTGGCTGATGCATCTACCGACCGAATTCTGGGCGTTCATATTGTGGGGCCGATGGCATCAGAGCTGATTGGTCAGGCAGTCATCGCCATGGAATGTGAAGCGTCTTCCGAAGATTTAGCGCGTATGTGTTTCGCGCATCCCAGTTTATCTGAATCGATGCATGAAGCGATGCTGTCCGTTGATGGTCGCGCTTTGCATGGCATCAACAAGAAAAGGAAATAAGATGAATTTACATGAGTATCAGGCCAAGGCTGTATTCAGTGAATATGGCTTACCGGTACCCGTTAGTAAAACCGCAACCACCGCGGCGGAAGCGGAAGCAGCGGCGGCGTCCCTGAGTACGGCTAAGGTCGTGGTAAAAGCACAGGTGCATGCGGGCGGTCGCGGTAAAGCGGGCGGCGTTAAGCTGGTCGATACCCCACAGGAAGCCGGTGAGTTCGCGGGTTCATTATTAGGCACTAATCTGGTGACTTATCAGACCGACGCCGCCGGTCAGCCGATTAATACGATTTTAGTGGAAGAGACCTGTGATATTGCACAGGAGCTTTACCTGGGGGCGGTGATCGACCGCGCCAGCCAGCGTATTACCCTTATGGTTTCGACCGAAGGCGGTATGGAAATCGAGAAGGTGGCGCACGAGACACCGGAAAAAATTCTCAAAGCACAGATTAATCCGGTTTGTGGCTTGATGCCTTACCAGTCACGTGAGCTGGCTTATGGTCTTGGATTAGAAGGCAAGCAAATCAAGCAGTTCGGCAAGATGCTGGCGGGTTTCTGCAAGATGTTTGTCGAGAAGGATTTTGCGCTGGTGGAAGTGAATCCGCTGGTGATTACCGGTGATGGCGATCTGGTATGTCTCGACGGTAAGGTCAATATTGATAGTAACGCCATGTACCGCCAGAAAGCGCTGGAAGTGATGCGCGATGAGTCACAGGAAGATGCGCGTGAAATCGAAGCGTCAGAGTGGGATCTGAACTATGTCTCGCTGGACGGTAATATCGGCTGTATGGTTAACGGCGCGGGTTTGGCGATGGCGACCATGGATATTATCAAGTTGTCCGGTGGCGATCCCGCGAACTTCCTTGATGTCGGCGGCGGGGCGACGGCGGAGCGCGTAACCGCAGCGTTTAAAATCATTTTGTCGGATAGCAATGTGAAAGGCATTCTGGTGAATATCTTCGGCGGTATTGTGCGCTGCGATACGATTGCGGAAGGGGTGATGCAGGCGGTGCAGCAGGTGAATGTTGGCGTGCCGATTGTGGTGCGGCTGGAAGGGACTAATGCCGAAATAGGTGTGGCCATGTTGAATGAATGTGATCTCGATGTGATTGCGGCGAGTGATCTCGGTGATGCGGCGCGTAAGATTGTGGCTGCGGTAGGGGGTGAAGCATGAGCGTCTTAATCAATAAAGACACCAAAGTCCTGTGTCAGGGTATTACCGGTAGCCAGGGCACCTTCCACAGCGAACAGGCCATTGAATATGGCACTAAAATGGTCGGCGGCACGTCGCCGGGTAAAGGTGGACAAGAGCATTTGGGCCTGCCGGTCTTTAATACCATGCGTGAGGCGGTGGATGAAACTGGCGCTGATGTCTCGGTTATCTATGTGCCTGCGCCATTCTGTAAAGATTCGATTATTGAAGCGGCCGAATCCGGGGTAGAGCTGGTGGTGTGTATTACCGAAGGCATTCCCACACTGGACATGCTGGAAGTAAAAGTAATTGTGGACAGCCTCGGTGTGCGGCTAATTGGCCCGAACTGTCCGGGGGTGATTACGCCCGGCGAATGTAAGATTGGTATTATGCCAGGCCACATCCATAAGCCGGGCAATATCGGTATTGTCTCACGTTCCGGTACCCTGACTTACGAAGCGGTTAAACAGACCAATCAATGGGGTCAGAGCACCTGTATTGGTATTGGCGGCGATCCGATTCCGGGCACCAGCTTTATTGATGCCCTGCGCCTGTTTCAGGATGACCCGCAGACCGAAGCGATTTTGATGTGCGGTGAGATCGGTGGCACGGCGGAAGAAGAAGCGGCAGAATTTATTAAGGATTATGTGACCAAGCCGGTGGCGGCTTATATCGCGGGTGTCACCGCGCCAAAAGGCAAGCGTATGGGGCATGCCGGAGCGATTATTGCGGGCGGTAAAGGCACGGCACAGGAAAAATTTGCTGCACTGGAAGCGGCGGGTGTCCATACCGTGAAGTCGCCAGCTGAGCTGGGACAGGGGGTTGCGGCTGCATTAAGCTAATCTACCCAAACCCCACTTATTATACTTGAGCTTATCCGCTACGGCTTTGTGGCGGATAGCCCGGAGCATTTAGATTTTCATTGACACACGACGGAGTGCCGAATGACCAAACATACTGTAACTGTAACCGACAATCTAACTGGCAAGGAGGTCGAACTTGATGTGCTGAGTCCCGTTGTCGGGCCGAAAGCGATTGACGTTCGGCGTTTGCATAAAGAACTGGGTTATTTTACTTATGATCCGGGTTATTTGGCGACGGCAAGCTGTTCCAGTTCGATTACCTATCTGGACGGTGGAGAGGGTACTCTGATGTACCGGGGTTATCCGATTGAGCAGCTGGCAGAAGAAAGTTCTTTTCTGGAAGTTTGTTATTTGTTGCTTAATGGCGAATTACCTAATAAAGCGGAAATGCAGGGCTTTGAGGACATTATTACGCATCACACGATGTTGCATGACCAGATGCAGTATTTCTTCCGGGGTTTTCGGCGTGATGCTCATCCGATGGCGATTATGGTCGGGGTCGTTGGTGCATTATCAGCGTTTTACCATGATGACCTGGACATTCATGACCCGGCGCAGCGTATGCGTTCGGCGCATCGCCTGATTGCGAAGATGCCGACGATCGCCGCGTGGAGCTATCGTTACCACATGGGGCTGCCGTTTATGCACCCGCGTAATGATATGAGCTACGCTGAAGATTTTCTGCATCTGATGTTTGCCACGCCGTGTGAAGACTATGAGGTCGATCCGTTAATGGCGAAGGCGCTGGATGTGATCTTTATCTTGCACGCAGATCATGAGCAGAATGCTTCAACGTCTACTGTACGTTTGGCGGGTAGTTCAGAGGCTAATCCCTTTGCGGCGATTGCGGCCGGTATCGCGTCACTGTGGGGGCCAGCGCATGGCGGTGCGAATGAGGCCGTGGTGAATATGCTGACCGAGATTAGTGAGTCCGGTGAGTCGCTGCAACATTGGGTGGATAAGGCTAAAAATAAAGACGATAACTTCCGTCTGATGGGCTTTGGTCATCGGGTTTATAAGAATTACGATCCGCGAGCAAAGATCATCCGTGAGCTGGCGAATGAAATTTTGGATCGCCTGCCGCCGGATAATCCCCATCAGAAGCTGTTTGATATTGCGCGTGAGCTGGAAAAGGTGGCGCTGGAAGACGATTACTTTAAGCAGCGTAATCTGTATCCGAATGTGGATTTCTATTCCGGGGTGATTTTCCTGAGTATGGGTATTCCGGTCACTATGTTTACGGTGATGTTTGCGTTGGCGCGGACGGTGGGCTGGATTTCACAGTGGAATGAGATGATGGGTGATGAGGAAAACCGGATTGGACGGCCGCGGCAGCTATATACGGGGGCTGAGAAGCGGGATTATATTTCGTTAGAGGATCGTTGATTTTTTGACGCTATTTGTCGTGACTTTACGGTTGCCAGCTCTCATGCCAGGGACGCCGTGAATACATCCTTGTAGGCTTATGGACAGCTTCCCTGCTGTCCATACCCTGCCATAAGGGCTGCCAACCTTCAGATATTGGTAGGCCCACAGAAAATAATTTTCATTTCTCAGTTTGTGAGCTGAGGGGTGACTACAAGTTAAGATTTTGGAGTACTAGCAATGTTAGAAGAATACCGTAAACACGAAGCCGAGCGCGCTGAGCAAGGCATTCCAGCTGAGCCATTAAGCGCTGAGCAGACCGCAGGTTTGATTGAGTTATTAAAGAGCCCACCGGCGGGTGAAGAAGATTTTCTGATGAATCTGCTGGAAAATCGTATTCCGGCCGGGGTAGACGAAGCGGCTTATGTGAAGGCGGGTTTTCTGGCGGCGGTGAGTAAAGGTGAGACTGAGTGCAGTCTGATTTCACCGGTTAAGGCGATTGAAATTTTGGGTACGATGTTGGGTGGTTATAATATCGCGCCGATGATTGATGCGCTGGATATTGAAGAGCTGGCTCCGGCGGCAGCTAAAGGCTTGTCGCATACGTTGCTGATGTTTGATGCCTTCTATGACGTGAAGGATAAGATGGATGCGGGCAACGCGCACGCTAAGCAGATCATGGAATCCTGGGCGGAAGCGGAGTGGTTTACCGCTAAGCCGAAGCTGGCGGAGGCAATCACGCTGACGGTATTTAAGGTGCCGGGCGAGACCAATACGGATGATTTATCGCCTGCGCCGGATGCGTGGTCACGGCCTGATATTCCGCTGCATGCCAATGCGATGCTGAAGATGGCGCGGGAGGGGATTGAGCCGGATGTGCCGGGTGAGCTTGGCCCGATGAAGCTGATTGATTCGCTTAAGGCGAAGGGTAATCCCGTGGTTTATGTCGGTGACGTCGTGGGTACGGGTTCTTCGCGCAAGTCGGCGACGAATTCAGTGCTGTGGTTCTTTGGTGATGATATTCCGAATGTACCGAACAAGCGTCAGGGGGGGTATTGTTTCGGCGGTAAAATTGCGCCTATCTTTTATAACACCATGGAAGATTCCGGGGCGCTGCCGCTGGAAATGGATGTGTCTAAGATGGCGATGGGCGATGTGATTACGGCTTATCCTTACGAAGGTATCGTTAAGAATGAAGCCGGTGAAGTGATTGCTGAGTTTGAGATGAAGACGCCGGTGTTGGAAGATGAAGTGCGTGCCGGTGGCCGGATTCCGCTGATTATTGGCCGTGGCTTAACCGGGCGTGCGCGTGAGGCGCTGGGTATGGAGCCGTCGGAGCTATTTAAGAAGCCGATTGACCCGGAAGATAGCGGTAAAGGCTTTACGCTGGCGCAGAAGATGGTGGGTAAGGCTTGTGGCGTAGAAGGTGTGCGTCCCGGGCAGTACTGTGAGCCGAAGATGACGACGGTGGGTTCACAGGATACCACTGGCCCGATGACGCGGGATGAGCTGCAGGATTTGGCCTGTCTGGGCTTCTCGGCTGATTTGGTGATGCAGTCGTTCTGTCACACCGCTGCTTATCCGCGTCCGATTGATATTGATACCCAGCATAATCTGCCGGATTTCATTAAGAACCGGGGTGGGGTGTCGCTGAAAGCGGGTGATGGGGTGATTCACTCGTGGATGAACCGTATGCTGCTGCCGGATACGGTGGGCACCGGTGGTGATTCGCATACGCGCTTCCCGATGGGGATTTCTTTCCCGGCGGGTTCGGGTTTGGTGGCGTTTGCGGCGGCGACCGGGGTGATGCCACTGGATATGCCGGAGTCGGTATTGGTACGCTTCACGGGTACGCGCCAGCCGGGGATTACGCTGCGTGATTTGGTGCATGCGATTCCGTATCAGGCTATTCAGGACGGCTATCTGACGGTAGAGAAGAAGGGTAAGAAAAACATCTTCTCTGGTCGCGTACTGGAGATTGAAGGACTGGACGACCTGACCTGTGAGCAGGCGTTTGAGTTATCCGATGCCTCAGCTGAGCGTTCTGCCGGTGGGTGTACGATTACGCTGTCGGAGGATTCGATTGCGGAGTACCTGACCTCTAATATCACGATGTTTAAGTGGATGTTGTCTGAGGGTTATGGCGATGAGCGCACGATTAGCCGCCGTATCGGCGAGATGGAGAAGTGGCTGGCCAATCCAAGTTTGTTGAAAGCTGACCCGGATGCGGAATACGCGGCGGTGATTGAGATCAATATGGATGAAATCAACGAGCCGATTCTGTGTGCGCCGAATGACCCGGATGATGCGCGCAAGCTGTCTGAAGTGCAGGGCGATGCGGTACAGGAAATCTTTATTGGGTCGTGTATGACGAATATTGGTCATTTCCGGGCGGCAGGTAAGCTCTTAGAAGATACCGATGGGATTCCGACGCGGCTGTGGATTGCGCCACCGACGAAGATGGATGAGCATCAGTTAATGGAAGAAGGGTATTACAATATCTTCGGTCGCATTGGTGCGCGCACTGAGATGCCGGGTTGTTCGCTGTGTATGGGTAACCAGGCACGGATTGCACCGGGATCGACGGCGGTATCGACTTCAACCCGTAATTTCCCGAATCGTTTGGGTACAGGGGCGAATGTTTATCTGGCTTCGGCTGAGCTGGCTTCGGTGGCGGCGGTGATGGGTAAGTTGCCGACGGTTGAGGAGTATATGGCGTACGCTGAGAAGATTGATGCGATGGCGGAAGAGATTTATGTTTATCTGAATTTTGATCGGATGCCGGAGTATGTTGTGGCGGCTGGGAAGGCTAAGGTTATTCCTATTTTGCCGGTGGCGGCTTAAATACCTTTTTTCCTTTCTTAATTAGTTAATAGGTGAGGGATAATATAGATTGAAAAAGCCTCGCATGTCGGGGCTTTTTTATATCTTTTATTAGTATTGGAGTATTTTGGTTCGATGGAAATACGCTAAATTTTTTTGTGAAGGTGGTTTTACTTAATAAACTCTTTAATTAAATCGTAAGTCGCGCTCGACATTATTCCAAGAATAATTGTTCCGGCTATGCTTAAAAAAGATATGAATATTGACTTGCTATTTCTTTGTTTGTAATTCTTTATTAGCTTTTTGTCTCCTTTATTAATTTCTAGATAAGATAGCGGTAAGTAGCTGTCGATTGATTCTTCAAGTTTTCCTAATGTCATATCTGATATGTTCCACATAACAAAAAATATTGTCATATATGCGACAATAAATTTTGCTAATGAATTTATTTCAACTAGAGAAGTGTCTATAGCTTTTGCAGTAAAGAAGCCTAAAATACAAATTATTGCTATTTTCCCAAACCTACGTATGTGATGTGATATGGACTTAAGCCAATTTAATAATTTCACACCAAATCCATTAGACTCATCTATACCTTCTACCCATTCATCAAACATTGATATGAAATTTCTGGCTTTAACATAATTGTCATGTTTAATAGTGATTTTGCTTGTCGGGGATATTATATTGGATAAAAAAGCTTTCGAAACAAAAGGAGGGGCTTCATCCTCAATTTGCTTGAGCTGTGAGACCCTGGATATTAACCTGTTTTCGATTTCATAGCTCTCAAAGTCTTTTTTATCATCATCGAAAATCATGAATTTATATATTAGTATAACTTCTAAAGTAGGTGTTGAGTTTGCTGAACATTCTTTGCTAAATTCTTCGAAATTTTTAAAGTCAAGACCTTCGCCTTTTACATGGGTGGTGGAAATTTGTAAATTTATTGTTTCTTCCCTAACAGAAAGGTTAGTGATCATTTGGATGTTTTTATTATGTAGTTCTTTTATGTCATTGAAGCTAATGAAAGAATGGTTTTTGTATGACTTTGAGGTTTCCTTGCTTTTCTCATGCATTCTCCGATTCATTTCAATAACAAATTTTGTTAGTGCATTTTTGTTGTTAATTATTTCGTCTAAATAGTTATTGTTGCCATTTTCAATAATCCTGCCCATGGGCTTGCCCTTAGAGTTGCCTGAAAATGATTGATTATATTGCAACTAAAATGATATGTTTAGTGTTTTTTTAATCATCGCTCTGTTTTTAGTAAGCTTGATCTGTATAGTTACATTAAGACTTTTTGGGGTTTTCCGTGATGAGGATCGCTTTTACCAATTAAGAAACTAGTGTTGCTTAACGAAATCAATGGTTATAAAGGGGTACATTGCAATTTTGCACAGCTGCCCCCGTGCACTGAACACAACACTGGATCAGTGCTATAATTCGAAAAATTTTTCTCTGTAGTAAACTCAGGAATTAAATCAGCTGCCTTGCGCGCATCCCAAAGATAGACCAACGGCTCACGCTTCATACATGACTTTCTTTTCCTGGTTGATCTGCCTTAGAAGATAAGGATTATCAATGTTCTTAGGATCAATTAAATCCACAGATCGCCCCAATAAATCAGCCAAGGCGTCCCGTAAACCAAAGTAAGCCTGCAAGGTGCTGTTAGGAGAGAACTCAATAAGGAAATCAACATCACTGGCTTCAGTATCAAAGTCAGAACCGCGTGCAGCAGAACCAAACAAGGTCAGCGAACGAACCCGAAAGCGCTCACAGAGTTCGATAATTTGCTGCTGATGTTGTTGTATCATTGGATGCATTATTGCTCTACCTTAACCAAAAATCTGCCCCCGAATCCCCGCTGAAAATGCACTATCCGCTACCCGTCCAGTATGCGTAAAAACCTCAAGCCGCTCATCTCCATAAACCACCCAAACTTCCTGCGCACCCCTCGCCAGATACAAATCCACCTTCTCAGCAATCTCAATCTTAGCATTCGACGGTGAAACAATCTCAACGCACAACTCAGGTGCTTTCGGATAAGGCGTAGCATAGCCAAACTCAGCAATAAACCCAGCGGAAGCCCACGCCACATCAGCAACCTTAACCCCATCAGTCGTCTGCACAGAACACTCAGTAATCACTTTACCGTCAGGGTGTTTACTCCACAGCGCACCAGCCAGCTGCCCCTGAATCATGCCATGATTATTAGAAGCCGGACTCATCAACAGCTTGCCAAATTTATTAAGCTCAATTTTGAACGGTAGATTTTGAAGTAACGGGTTTGCGATAACCTCAGACCACTCCATAGCTATATCCTGTAAAGATGGTTTAACTTAGAGCATACCACAACACCCAATCACCGAAACGGATCAACAATCACAAGCCCTTCAACCCGCTGCTGATGCTGTAAATCCTCGCTATAAAGCACCCCACACTCCAACTCTAAAGCCGCAGTGATAATCAAAGAGTCATACCAACTATAGCGCCAGCGCTCTTGAATCGACAAGGCACGTTCAAACGTACTCATATCCGGGTAATAAGCGCATAAATGAGCCAGCACAGTGTCCATGTAGCGCTGTGCCTGTGCGGTAGTCAACGGTTTCTTAAACTTACGCAACGCAATATTGAGAAACTCCTGCACTACTTGCAGGCTAATAAAACCGGAGCCAGTTAATGCTTGTTCCATAAGATTCTGAGCAATTTTTTGCTTATGCGGGTCACTCTGGTCGAAGGTGTAAGCGATAATGTTGGTATCCAGAAAAAATTTAGCGGCGCTCATTCATCTCGTCTCTGGAGAATTTACGCTGCTCCATCTGGTTTGTGCCAAGGTCTGCCATTAGCTCGCGGTAGGCCTCAATCTTTTTCCGGTCTGCGTTATCTGTTTTGGCGTATTGCTGTATCCACCTGCGAAATTCAGCATTTAACGTGGTTTTTCTGGCTTTGGCTTTTGCTCTGGCGATTTCAATGATGTTTTCATCTGCATTGAGCGTGATGTTACGCATAGATAAACTCCTGAGTACACTGTTGTAGTGTACACTTTGGCAGTGCAATAGTGAAGATTTTGGATCGCCGATAACGCTCAACCGCAGCTTGTATAAGATAAGGCGTCACCTGCACCACCGGATTCAGTGTTGCATATTGTTTTTTTTATGTCAGCAGGATGGTAGATACAAAATAGCTATCCTACACAGTAACTGCCCTGAAAAGATTTCACCACGAACAACGACGCTGTGGTTTTTACACGGAAGCAGTCTAAGTGTTTGACGGCATTGCTATCATTGACTACACTTTTCGATTATTGGCTCTAAGTTAGATATTAAATATCATGGCTACTTTAAGTATTCGTAACCTCCCAGAAAATGTGCATGCTGAGCTGCGCGTGCGGGCGGCTAAGAAAGGGCGCAGCATGGAGGCTGAGGTGCGGCGTATTCTGATTGAGTTGTGTGAACCCGCCCCTAAACAACCGGATTTTTCCCAGTTACAAACAATGGTTAAGCAGCTTTATGGTGATAAAAAGCCAGGTAATGTTGTGGATGAACTGATTGCAGAGCGTCGTGCTGAGGCGGCACGCGAATGATCGTGTTGGATGCGTCCGCGTTACTGGCTTATATGTTTGAGGAAACCGGGCATGAGCAGGTTGCGGGTTATTTGGGCGACAGCTGTATTTCCAGTGTGAATTTGCTTGAGGTGGCTTCACAGTTTAGGCGAGATGGATTGTCGCCTGCGCCAGTGTTGCAGTTGATCAGTAGTCTTGGGATACGGGTTGTGCCTTTTGAGGAGGCACATATTTCGTCGGTTGCTGAGCTGGCTACTGTGGGCAAGGCGTATGGTTTGTCGCAGGCGGATCGTGTTTGTCTGGGGTTGGGGGTGTTTCTGGGTGAGCCGGTTTTAACGGCGGATAGGGTTTGGGGGGAGCTTGATTTGGGGGTTGAGGTGGTTGTTTTTCGGTGAGTAGCGCATAAATGAGCCAGCACAGTGTCCATGTAGCGCTGACCCATCGGGTTTGTGCCAAGGGCTGCTATTAGCTTGCGATAGGCCTCAATCTTTTCCGCTCTGCGTTATCTGTTTTGGCGTATTGCTGTATCCACCTGCGAAATTCAGCATTTAATTTGGTTTTTCGGGTTCTGGCTTTTGCTCTGGCGCTTTCAATGAGGTTTTCATCTAAGCTGTGTTATTCCTACTTTGCGGGTGGCGACTTAAGTTGTATGCTGTTGGGCGCCTATTAACCCCCTAGAGGAACGGACTATGTCTACATCATTGAGAATCGGTACGCAGGCTGGCGTATTGTTCTTTATGCTGACCACTGCGGTTTTTGCACACGCCGATGCGGCCAGTGTAACCGGTGGTTTTATCAGCGGTTTTTTACACCCATTATTCGGTTGGGATCACGTCGCTGCGATGTTTGCAGTTGGTTTATGGGGGGTATTTCTGGGGCGGCCTGCGATTTGGCTCTTGCCCGTGGTGTTTCCACTGGTGATGGCGTTCGGTGGGGTGCTAGGTTTGGCGGGTGTGCCGATCCCGGCGATTGAAACCGGTATTGCGCTGTCCTCGGTGGTGCTGGGCTTACTGATAGCGCTGGCGGTCAAGGCGCCGCTGTGGGTGGCTGCACTGATTGTGGGTGCGTTTGCGATTTTCCACGGTCATGCCCACGGCACTGAGCTGCCGGATGCCGCGAACCCGCTGGCGTACAGTGCTGGCTTTGTGATTGCAACGGGCTTGCTGCATTTGGCCGGTATTATCTTCGGCGAGCTGGCGCGTTTGCCCTATGGACAGGTCGCTGTGCGCGTCGGTGGCGCGCTGATTGCACTCGCGGGTGTAGGCTTTTTATTTGGGTGGCCTTAAACCCGCGCCGTGAATGCGCACGAATGTGTCAAAGGGCGCCGCTTAAACTAATAAGCGTACGAGCGCAGCGGGCCAAACGCTCTGGGCCGCTGCGTGGTCTGTAGTCGGGCTGCGGCAGCACTCAGCTGTAAGCCCGCGCAATGTACCCCGCTAGTGCTTGAGCCAGATGATTGCCCGGTGCGTCCACACAGTACAGCGCAATTGAAAACTCCACCAGCGTAGGCAGCTGTCCATTATGTTCCACGATGATACGGTGGGCATGGTCACTAAATTCCAGCTCAACCCCAACGCATAAGTCCGCCGTCATCATCGCCACGGTCACCATCTCATCTTCAGTGCTCACTATATCGATCCAGTCAATACCGGCCTGATTCAGTGCTTCCAGCGTCGAGGTCCGAAACGCGCAGTTATTCGTGAATCCCAGTGGCAGCGGGCGCTTTTTCCAGGCGGTGCCGTTATGTGCGCCGATCCAGGCCAGCGATTGTTTGGCGATCACATTCGCTGTGCTATCGGGGCGTGCTTCGGTGGTGAGCATGACATCGTGTTCGCCCTGCGCAAATTGCTGTTTCAGGGTGCGAGTGCGTTCGGTGGCGAGCTTGACTTGTACTCGCGGATAATCGCGGCTGAAGTCCTTCAGCGCACCGGGAATGTGCGGATGAAGGATGTCCGCCGGTACGGCGAGACGTACCTGCCCTTCATAGTCTGGCGAGGTTAGGCGGCCCCAGGCCTCATCATTCAGCGCCAGCATTTGGCGCGCGAAGTGGAGGAGTTGCTCACCTTCAGTGGTGGGTTGCATGCCCTGGGTCGAGCGTTCAAAGACGCTGAGGCCCAAGCTGGTCTCCAACCGTTTGATTTGCATACTGATGGCCGACTGGGTCATAAATAAGCGGGCGGCGGCACGAGTCATGCTACCGGATTCAGCGATTGCCGCGAAGCTGCGCAGCGTGCTGAGATCGAGGTTGCGCGGGCGTTGGTTTGTGTGCATAGGTACGATTCCTCTCCATCAATATTTGTGAATTTATACTTCATTATAATTCGTTTCACTTATACGTCTTGTGTGCTCTATAGTCAATATCCGTTAAGTAATCTCCATTAACTTCACAGATACTGATAGGTGTTATCATGACTACAAATACTGCGCGTTACCTGTCAAGCACAGCTTATGTTGATTTTGCGGATATATTCGCCGCTAGGACGATTTTACGTCGTATCAGAGATAATGCCGCAAGCTATCGTTTGAAGCAGCAGATTCAAAGAGAGCGGCGTGAACTGGAACAGCTGCCGGAGCATCTGCTGCGTGATATGGGTTTGGATAAAGCGGATGTGTTGCAGGAGGTGCGGCGCGGTTTTCATGATATTCCAGCGCAGCGTCGCCACGACTCTTGCTTTTAAGCTGCGCCCTCGATGTCTAGGGCCATCGGCACGGTGATTAGCGCTGTGGCCGTTGGAATAGAGCGCTGTTCCTGCGTTATGATGCCTGCTTTAACCTCGTAGGTGCAGAATAGCGATGACAATCTGGGTGGATGCCGATGCGTGTCCAGTAGTGATTAAAGAAATTCTATTTCGCGCCGCTGAACGCAGCGGCGTTGAGATGGTGCTAGTAGCGAATCAATACCTTAAGGTGCCGGCCTTACACACCATTAAAATGTTACAGGTCGGTGCGGGTTTTGATGTGGCGGATGATGAAATTGTGCGGCGCTGCGTACCCGGTGACTTAGTGATTACGGCGGATATACCGTTGGCTGCTGAGGTGCTGGGTAAAGGCGCAGATGCACTCAATCCGCGCGGTGAGCGTTATGCGCCAGACACCATCAGGGCCAAACTGAGCATGCGTGATTTTATGGATACGCTGCGTGGCAGTGGGATTGACACCGGTGGGCCAGCGCCATTGGGGCAAGCTGACCGTAAAGCCTTTGCCAATCAGCTGGACAAGTGGTTAGCCCAGCGTAAACGTGCCACACCCTAGATCTGCACGGCCTTTTTATTGTTATTGCGTCTGCGCGGGCGTTTATTAGGCTTGTTAGCGGCGTTCGGTGGGTCAGCGCGTGCTGCCTGCGGCGTGTCGCCTGTGGATTGTTGGGGATTACCTGTGTCGCGCCGCCTTTTGGGCTTATTGCTGGCGCGCTTACCTGCAGTCTCAGATTGATTTTTAGCCGGTTTGCTAGCGTCGTTCCGCTGTCTGCCACGTTGCGCGGGCGCTGTTTTCGCCTTTTTGGGCTTGGGGACTTTCTTACTCAGGTCAGAGGCTGGGACATCGTGTTCGGGTTCAAAGCCATCAACTAACTGGCGCGGCAGAATGCGCCCGATGAGGCGTTCTATATCAGACAGCTCTTTAAATTCGTCGGCACTGACCAGAGATACGGCTTGTCCAGTGGCCCCAGCGCGCCCGGTGCGTCCGATGCGATGCACATAATCTTCAGGAATATTAGGTAGGTCCACATTCACGACCTGCGGCAACTGATCGATATCCAGTCCACGAGCTGCAATATCGGTGGCGACCAGGATGCGAATAGCGCCCTGCTTAAAACCCGCCAGCGCTTTGGTGCGCTGATTCTGTGATTTATTGCCGTGTATCGCTGCGGCCTCAATACCGCCCTTCACTAAAAATTTAGCTAGGCGGTCTGCGCCGTGTTTGGTGCGGCTAAAGACCAGTACCTGTGTCCATTGATGCGCGGTGATCAGCTGCTTTAACAGGGCAGGCTTTTGCTTTTTATCAACCGGACACACCCATTGTTCGACCGTGGTCGCGGTGGTGTTGCGCGGTGAGACAGAGATTTCGACTGGGTCGTTTACCAGCCCTTTTGCCAGCGTGCGAATCGCCGCTGAGAAGGTGGCGGAGAACATCAGGTTCTGGCGCTGGGGGGGGAGCAGCCTGATGATTTTACGGATGTCATTAATAAAGCCCATATCCAACATCCGATCCGCTTCATCCAGCACCAGAATTTCCAGCTGATTAAAACGGACGGCGTTCTGGCCAAACAGGTCGAGCAGGCGGCCCGGCGTGGCGACTAATATGTCCGTGCCCGACCGTAAGCGCTGCATCTGTGGGTTGATTTTCACCCCGCCAAAGACCACGGTTGAACGCAGCGGTAGATGTGCACCATACGTACTGACGCTTTCTTCGACTTGAGCGGCCAGCTCCCGCGTTGGGGTGAGGATTAAAGCGCGTACCTGATTGGATTTAGCGCGCTTGCCATTGGCTAAGCGCTCCAGAATAGGCAGGGTAAAGCCTGCGGTTTTACCGGTGCCCGTTTGGGCAGCGGCCATCACGTCGCGGCCAGCTAAAACAGCGGGGATGGCCTTAGCCTGAATCGGTGACGGCGTGGTATAGCCTTGGTCAGTCACGGCATTAACCAAAGGTCTGGATAAGCCCAGGGAAGCAAAACTCATAAAAATCTCTGTAATTTGAATGATTAAGGGTATTGATAGTGAGGTGAGCGCAGCTTACAGCAGTGGGGCTGGATATGCTATCACTCCCTGCATTCAAGCCGTATTGGGCTAGTAAGCAGTGCTGCCGTCGATTATGCACTGCGTTATTTTCTGCTGTCTGACGCTAACTTTATATTGCCTAGGTGCAGGCTTAGCGGCAACAGGTAGTATAAAATGGCAGCCGTTTTAGTGGACATAGGTTTTGTGCAGACAGACTGTTATAATGTGTTGCTATTAAAAGGTCGCATGAAGTGAAGATAAAACCCCATGTTAATACTGATTTCTCCCGCTAAAAAACTGGACTACGCGGCACCGCCGGTGACTGAGGAATACAGCCAGCCGCAGTTTCTGGCGCAGTCACAGCTGTTGGTTGACCAGCTGAAAACGCTTGGCCCGCATGAGCTGGGCAGTCTGATGCATCTCAGCGATAAACTGGCCGCGCTCAATTTTGAGCGTTATGCCGAATGGCAACAGCCGTTTGCCCCCGCTAATGCCAAACAGGCCGTATTGGCGTTTCGTGGTGATGTCTACGCCGGAATGGATGCTGATTCAATGGATGCCGCCACGCTAGCTTATGCGCAGCAGCACCTGCGCATTCTGTCCGGTTTGTATGGCATATTGCGCCCGCTGGATTTGATGCAGGCTTACCGGCTGGAAATGGGCACGGCCTTAAAAAACGCGCGCGGGAAGGATCTGTACGCTTTTTGGGGGACGATGATTACCGACAAGCTGAATCAGGATCTAGCGGGGTCGGGCTCTGAACTGGTGGTTAATTTGGCATCGAATGAGTATTTTAAGTCGGTTAAGCCCGCGCGATTAAACGGAACCTTGGTCACACCCGTGTTTAAGGATTGGAAAAACGATCAGTATAAAATGATTAGCTTTTTCGCTAAAAAAGCGCGCGGTATGATGACGCGCTATTTATTAGAACAGCGGGTGGATCAGGCTGCGGGCGTGCTTGATTTCGCTGCTGCGGGCTATGCTTATAACGCAACATTGACGCATAACCCACAACAACCGGTGTTCACTCGCCGTCAGCAGGATTAAACCGAGATGATGGAGTTTTTTATACAGGGGGTGCTGCATCCGCTGTTGATGCCGGCTCATCTGCTCTTGCTGTTAGCGCTGGGTTTATTGGTTGGACAACAGGGGGTTGGCGCACTTAAGCCGTTGTGTGCTGTACTCTTGCTGAGCGTACTGCTGGCCTGTGTCAGTACGCTGCACTGGCGGCTCCGTCTTGACCTGGAGGTGGCTTTATTAGTGTGTGCCATGGTGACGGGTGTGCTGGCGGTGTTGCGTTTGGAGCTGCCGCGTTGGCCGTTAATCTTACTGGGCATCTTGGCGGGTGTCCTGGTTGGGCTGGATTCTGCGGCACCACGGATTCCTGGTTTACGCGGGCATAAAATCCATATGCTGCTAGCGGGCACGGTGCTGTCTTCGACCTTGATTATGCTAATTTGCGCATTATTGGCACTAATGCTGCGTCATTTGCTGGAAGGCATTGTCATAAGAGTGCTGGGCGCCTGGATTGCAGCAGGAGCGATATTAGTGTTAGCACTTTATCTGCTGCGTGATCGTCTGGCCTAGGTGCAGGAACCAGAACTCGATAGCTGACATGTCTATCCCTGTCTTTCTGCGGCTTTAACACTCATACCATCGACTGAAGTGAATGAAATCATGATGAAAATTTATCGGCTGTTTTGTGGGCTAGCGCTGTCTGGTCTGTTATGTATCGGCACTGCCTCTGCGGGCGGGGTGCATTATACCATCAGCGCTAGTACCCACTTTTATACGGATCAGGCGGGCCAGCTGGCCGGGATGCATATGAATTGGGTGTATGATCCAGAGGTTTCAGCGTTTATTCTCGATGGGCGGGACACCTCTGCCGCGGGTTTAGCCCAGGTAGCGGAAGATATATTAGCCGACCTGGATGAGCTGAATTATTTCACCGCGTTATCCATTGCGGGTGCACCGGTGTCGCTGAGTCAGGTGAGCGAATACAGTATTAAATTGACCGATCAGCAGGGGTTGCAGCTGGGTTTTCAACTGCCGCTGGCGCAGGCTGTGGCGGTTGATGGTAAAACCTTTGAGCTGGTGCTGTCTGATCCCGATGCGACTGCCGATATAAACTATAACGGGGTGGAGCGCCTTAGGTTGGCGGAGTCGTTGGCTGAACAGTGTGCCGCACCCACGTTACAGGGGCGGTCGGTGGCGGCGGCAGAGCATGAGCTCACCGTTCAAACAGTGACCATCGCCTGTGAGTGACGCTGGACTGAGTCGATAACCGCCATGGCGCTGTCACATGCACACTACCACGTTTTTATCCCCGGCCTATTTGCGCCGCTTAAGCTGTGGCAGCAGGATTTCGCCTTTGTGCCGGAGTCTCCAGCGCTGCTGGCATTGCTGGCTGATTATGAAGTGCAGTCCTGGCCAGTCAGCGGTTTGGAACGCGGCCTGTTGCACTACTTGCATCTAATGATGAGAGGGGAGCCGCCCGCGTGGGCTGGGCTGCGTCATGCCTTTGAGTCCGGCGGCATGTACCGCCCGCCGCTGCTGTGTGCCGATCCGGTACACCTGGAAACTGGCAACAATGCGCTGGTAGTGCAGGCGACGCCGCTGAATTTAAGCCGCGCAGATACGGAGCTGCTGCTGGTGGATTTGAATCAGCATTTGGCGTTGGATGGCTTGGTATTAACTGCCTTTCATCCGCAGCGCTGGTATTTACACGCACTGGATGACTCGTTTACGACCGCTTTGCCTCAGACCACGCCGCTGTCGGAGGTGGGCAGCGGCAATATTTTCCCACAGCTGCCGCAGTCCACGGATAAATACTGGCATCAGCTGATGAATGAATTGCAGATGCTGTTGCATAATCACCGGATCAATCAGGCCCGTGAGCAGCGTGGCCAGCCCCCTGTGAACGGTATTTGGCTATGGGGTGAGGCCGCTGCTGATTCGGGTGCGGCACCACTGGCAGAGTGTGTTGCACCCACGCTTTCCCCCGACGAAGTTCAGAGTGTGCAGGGCGGCGCGCTCAGCGGTCAGGTGATTGCTGCTGCGCTACAGATTCAGTGGCAGCCGCAGGTGGATACTGAGCTGGCTGCTGTGTCTACAGCGGGTGATAGGCTGGTGATTTTGGATCAGCTACAGCACGCGGTCGCTGCCGACCAGCCGCAACTCTGGCAGCAGGCGCTGAGCGAGCTTGATGATTATTTTGACTTTCTGCGAGCAGTATTACAGACAGGCGCGCAGGTAAGTCTGTATGATGCGAACGGGCAGATATTATATTGTCAACGGGTCGCCCGCTGGCAGTTCTGGCGCAGAGCGCGTGCAGACTGGCAGGAATTTATCGCATAGTGTGCCTGCGATCCGCTTAATCCATCAACCCAACACCGGAAAATCCAAGCTATGTATCCGATTAGCCGCTTAATCGCGGGTATGATTCGGGCGTATCGTGCGCCCAAGTTAAGTATTGAGCAAATGAGTGAGTCTACTTTTATTTGTCGCCCCTGGGACCTTGATATGTTTCTGGAGATGAATAACGGACGCATTCTAACGCTCTATGACCTCGGGCGATTTGATCTGGCGATTCGCAGCGGTTTAAGCGCTATTCTACGCCGTAAGCGCTGGGGATTGGTGGTGGCTGGTGCCTCGGTGCGTTACCGCCGCCGGGTACGGATGTTCGATAAAATTACGTTGCGCAGTCAGTTGGTGGGCTTTGATGAGCGCTGGGTTTATATCGTGCAATCGATGTGGGTTAAGGGGCATCCAACCTCGTCGATCCTGCTGCGCACGGGGGTGACGCGCAAAGGCAGCGTAGTGCCAGTGTCTGAGTTATTAGAGGCCTTTGGGCGTCCGGGCTGGCAGATGGAGCCAGCAGGCTGGATTAATGACTGGATTGCCAGCGAGGCGGTCCGTGAGTGGCCGCCGCAGGAGAGTACTAGCTGTGTCCCGTTAAAAAAGTGATTGCGCGCAGGCGAGACAGAAAAGAACGTGTTGAGTGCAGGTGGGTTGTGATGTGGCAATCTGGACGTATATTCTGTTGCAAGCTGGTTGCGTTTTGTGAGTAGAAAAGCGTTTAAGATGCGCAGGCTGTGATTGATGCGGTCACAGTTCCTATAATGCCTTATCAAATCCTGCGCATAACCCTAAAGAGGTGGAGTATGTCCCGAATCGTATATGTAAACGGTGAATTTTTAGCAGAAGCCGACGCGAAGATTTCTGTCTTTGATCGCGGTTTTTTGTTTGCTGATGGTGTGTATGAGGTCAGCTCGGTGCTGCGTGGCAAGCTGATTGATAATGCGGGCCACATCGTGCGCCTGCATCGTTCGTTGGCGGAGCTGGAGATGGCGGCACCGGCGAGCGATGCGGCTATTCTAGCGGCCCAGGAAGCGCTGATCCAACAGAATAATGTGGAAGAAGGGCTGGTTTATCTACAGGTGACGCGCGGCGTGGCCGATCGTGACTTCGCTTATCCGGCTGCGGATACGCCCTCGACGCTGGTTATGTTCACCCAGCATAAAACCCTCATCGATAGCCCGCAGGCAAAACAGGGCATTAAGATTGCTTCTATTCCAGATATTCGCTGGAAGCGGCGTGATATTAAGACGGTGGGCCTGCTCGCTCCGAGTATGGGTAAGATGCAGGCGAAAAAAGCCGGTGCTGATGATGCCTGGATGGTGGAAGAGGGCTATGTGACCGAAGGTACTTCGAATAATGCGTATATTATCACGCAGGACAATGTGCTGGTGACGCGCCATGTCGGCCCCGAAATCCTAAACGGCATTACGCGACGTGCTGTGCTGCGGCTGGCTGAACTGACCGAGCTGCGCATTGAGGAGCGCTCTTTCACGATGGAAGAGGCGTATGCTGCGAAAGAAGCCTTCGTCACTTCGGCCACAACGTTTGTGTGGCCAGTGATTGAACTCGATGGGCAAGCGGTAGGTGATGGCCAGCCCGGTGTGTTTGCCACTAAGTTACGTGAACTTTATATCGAGGAAGCGTTAGCAGCCTGATGCTGTGCGCTTAATGATGCTGCGCCCTAATGTGGCGCTGCATCTCGGTAGCTTGCTGCGCCCCTTGCCGCTCGCAGTTCGCGCTCTTCGGCGATAATCGCTTCTGGTATCTGGCGCATAAAGCAGTGGCAGATATGCTCATCGATCATCGTGCGTGGCCCGTGTGGATGGGCGACGTGTTTGTAGTAACCATGATGGTGACCGTGTTCGCCGTGCGCGTGTGAGTGCTGATGGTCGTGGCCGTGGTGGTGACTATGCTCGTGCGTCGGTGTGGCGGTAGGCTGATGGCTATGGTCATGGCCTTCCGGCTGGTATTCGGCATGATGATGGTGGACATCCACTTCACCCCGAGCCAGCCGCTCTTTGAACGCGCGCATCAGATCGTGATCATCAATAAACTTGCCACTTGCACATTCTTGCACCCGGGCCATAAAAGTTTCTAGGACGTGTGGCTGGTCTTTCAAGTAGTGCGCTTTTAAAAATTCTACTTCGGGATGTTGTGCTGCCACGACATCCACATAATCATAAATTCGGTTAATCAGCCGACCGGTAAACAGGAAGTAAGGGGCGACAACGACGCGCTTATAGCCCAGTTTAAGCGCCATTTCTAGGCCGCGCCCGACTGAGGGGAAGGTCACGCCGGAATACACGGTCTCTGTCCAGCCAAAGCCCAGATCTTCCGCAACGATACGTGCCAGTTTAGCAGCCTCCGCATTCGCCCAGGTGTCGGAGGTGCCGCGCCCCACGACGACTAACATCGTGTCGTACAGCTCGCCATGGTGTGGTGCTGCACTCAGCCCCAATGCTTCCAGAATCCGCGTTTCAAACGCCATGACCATGCTGGGATGTAGGCCAAGTTCACGTCCATAATGAATACTCAGGCCGGGGTGTTTTTCCTGATAGGTCGTCAGCACCGAGGGAATGTCATTTTTAGCGTGGGTGGCGGCAAATAACATTCCCGGTACGGCATAGATTTTGTCCACACCCTGTTCTCGTAGTTTATCCAGGCCCATGTGAATATTGGGTGCGGAATATTCCAGGAAACCATGTTCAATCGGAATGTCGGGATAGCGCTGTTTAAGCCCGGCTGATAATAGGCCGAACTCTTCGCCAGCGGGTTTGGAGCGACTGCCGTGGCCGCAAATCATAATGCCCGTTTTTTTCATGTGCAATCCCTGAGCTATCCCATGGAAGGGAGGTGGTAAAAGCAGAGGATTATGGCGCTTGTGCGAACGCGGTGACAAGTAAAATATTAATGCATCCCACGCAATGAATTGTTAGGCTTGCCGCTTTAAGCTAACCGTGGCGCTGCCCCCTCCATGTCGTTTCTCCTCATCCTGCCGCTGGCCCTTTTACTCGATCTCATCCTGGGCGAGCCTAAGCGTTTTCACCCCCTAGTTGGTTTTGGCTATCTGGTTGAGCGGGCTGAACAGCTTTTAAATCGGGGGCGCTGCCGTATAGGCTGGGGCCTACTGGCTTGGACGCTGCTGGTTGTGCCTTGCGTTATGGGTGTGTATCTACTGGATCAATGGTTGGGGGGGTGGTGGCTTAGCCTGTTTTTTGGCTGGCTGGCGCTGGGCTGGCAGAGTCTACGCCAGCATGGGCGGTGGGTGGCAGAGGCACTGCTAGCTGATGACCTTGCAGCGGCGCGGACGAAATTGGGCTGGATCGTGAGCCGTGATACGGCGGCACTGGATACGGCGGCCATCAGTCGCGGTGGGGTTGAATCTGTATTAGAGAATGGCAGTGATGCGGTGTTTGCCGCACTGTTTTGGCTGGCGCTAGCGGGTGCGCCGGGCGTGGTGTTGTACCGGCTGAGTAATACCTTGGACGCCATGTGGGGTTACCGTAATCAGCGCTTTGAACGTTTCGGCAAGTGGGCGGCGCGGGTGGATGATGGGTTGAATTATTTTCCGGCGCGCTTGACTGCACTCACCTACGCCCTGGCCGGGGCGTTTATGCCAGCGTTACGGGCCTGGCGTTTACAGGCCGGGCAATGGTATAGCCCGAATGCTGGGGTGGTGATGGCTGCCGGTGCGGGGGCATTGCGCCTCCAGCTTGGCGGTGATGCTGTTTACCACGGCACCGTTAAACCGCGCCCCACGCTAGGTGACGGAGCGGCACCGCAAGCAGCCGATGTGCAGCGCTCGATTCAGTTGGTGGATCGCGGCGTGTTGCTCTGGGGGGCGACCGCGCTGCTGTTCGGCTTGGCGGGTCTGGCTACGCTATGAGGCCGTGCTTGTGTTTGGGCGATAGCTATACGGGGCCGGTCAGGCAACGGGGCGTGCCATGACGCCGGTACACCACCATGGCGGTCAATTACGGGCTGCCAGTGAACACTATGCGCTTCCGCTGGCTGACTGGCTGGATTTGTCGACGGGGATCAGTCCCTTTGTTTATCCTTTGCCCACTGTGCCGCAAAGCTGTTGGCAACGCTTGCCAGAAAGTAATGATGGCCTAGAGCAGGCAGCGGCGGCGTACTATGGCAGTGAGTACCTGCTGCCTGTCGCAGGTTCGCAGGAGGCTATTCAGCGTCTGCCTTTATTACGCTCGCCGGCGCGCGTCGGCATTGTGAGTCCAGCCTATCACAGCCACCAGCAGGCTTGGGCTAGCGCTGGGCATCAGGTGAGCACCCTAGCCAGTGCAGACATTCCCGTTGCTCTGCCTGCGCTGGACGTGCTGCTATTGGTGAATCCGGGAAATCCAAGCGCTGAGTATTTTGCGCGCGAACAATTATTGGATTGGTGGCAGCAGCTGGCCGGACGTGGCGGCTGGTTGGTTGTGGATGAGGCGTATATGGACTGCCAGCCGCAGGATAGTCTGCTACAAGGCCGGCCGCTGGAGGGGCTGATTGTATTACGTTCGCTGGGTAAGTTTTTTGGGCTGGCGGGGGTGCGACTGGGCTTTGTTTGGGCCAGTGCGTTGTTGTTGCAGCAGTTAGTGCGGCACCAGGACGACTGGTCGGTCAGTCATCCCGCGCGCTGGGCTGGGCGCTTGGCATTGCTTGACACCGCGTGGCAACAACAGCAACGCGAGCGCTTAAGGCGAGATGCGCGGCGCTTACAGGTTTTAGTGCAGGCGGCTTATCCGCAGGCGGCGGTGAAAACGACGACGCTGTTTGTGTATTGTGAGCTGGCGCAGGCCGCAGTGGAATTTGAGCGACTGGCGCAGGCCGGAATTTTAGTACGCTATTTTGAACAACCGCAGGCGTTGCGCTTTGGCCTGCCGGGGACGGTGGATGAGTGGCAGCGGCTGGAACACCAGCTGCGGCGCGCTTGTGAGTGAAGGGTTAGTGAATAGAGTGGTTGAAATAAGAGTGGCTGAATAAGGATCACACCAACATGCTGGATCAACAGACCCAACAACGTGCGCTGCGTGCCGTTGCCCTACAATTCCTGATTAATGGCATGGTGGCCGCGTCTTTTGTACCACGCCTGCCGGAAATTCGGGATGCGCTGGCTATTGATCTGGTGGTCATTGGCTGGCTATTAACGGTTGCGAGCTTGGGGGGCTTGTTAGGTAGTGCTTTATCAAGCCGGGTGATGCGTGTGTTTGGGACACGTCAGGCGATGTTGATGGGTACGGTTGGGCTGATTGTCCTATTGCCGCTGGTTGCACTGTCTACTTCGGTCTGGGCATTGCTGCTGGTGCTCGCCGGGCTGATGCTGCTGGATGTGATTGTCGATGTGGCAATGAATATTCAAGGCTCTAATCTGAGCGCGCAGCGTACTAAACCCGTGATGAGTCGGCTGCACGGTTTATGGAGTATCGGTTCCGTGCTAGGGGGGGTGATGGCAGCAGGGATGGCGGCCTTGGCGGTGCCGTTGCTATGGCATCTATTGGGGGCGGCGCTGTTGATGGCATTGGCGCTGTGGTATATCGGTGGTGGTTTATTGCGCTCGGATCAGCTCACGCCATCGTCAGCAGCGCAGTCAGCTATTGTAGCGAATAAAGTTAAGGTGCCCACCAGCCTATGGTTGTTTGCACTGTTGGGTGGTGTGACTTATGTGCCGGAGATGGTGGGTAGTGACTGGGCAGCCTTTCGTTTAAAAGACGATTTAGCGCTGAGCATGGGTATGGCCGGAATGGGTTATGTGGCGTTTACTGTTGGTATGGTAGGTGGGCGTTTGTCGGGTGATGAATTAACAGCGCGACTGGGCAAAGCGCGGCTGTTTGATTATGCGCTGATAGTGGCTGCTATCGGTCTGGGGCTGGCCTGCTTGGTGGATCATATTATACTGATTTACCTGAGTTTTGTATTGGCCGGGTTGGGGATTTCGGTGTTGTTTCCGGCGCTTTACGATGCGGCGGCACAGGATACACATCGCCCTGGTGCTGCGTTAGGGGCGATGACTGCGGGCTCGCGCAGTATCATGTTGGTGGCTCCAGCACTGCTAGGCTTCTTGGCAGAGACGCCTTGGCTTTCGGTGGGGATGGCAATGGCTGTGCTGGCGTTGCCGTGTCTGGTGTTGATCAGTGTAGGATCAAAACGAATCGGGTCGCAATGATTCTGCCTATATCAACGGTTTGTAAAACACCTCGTCCAGCCCTGTCAATTGTACGCTTTGGGCGCGGGGCATGCCGGAGGCTTTCATGGTTATGGCAATCATTCGATACTGATCTAAGCCTAAGCTCAGAACGGAGTGTATGGCCTATAAGTGGGCCGTGCGTCTAAGCACCGCCGCAAGCATCATCCCGCAGGCAATACCTGCCACATTCGCCAGCAAATCTAGCCATTCAGCGTAGCGATTGACATAGGGCTGGATGAGCTCAATTGCACCACTCCAGGCAATAAATGCCAGCACAATGAACAGCCAATACCTCGGTCGGCTTAAGGCAAGCGGCAATACTAGGCACGCATAGGCGATGAGATGATGGGTCTTGTCTGTGCCTGGGATGACAGGTAGCGCATCGGCCGGCCAGAGTGATAATACCGTAATGGCTATGAGGCACAGCATGGACAGGGTCAGCCAATGGGCAGCAATAAAATGGATGATTCGGGTCATAGAGGCGCTACTGTGGTTAATAATGAGTGGGTGCTGGGGATTTATCTGTTAGGTAAAAACCGCTATATTCTGCCACATCTTCAGCGCTGTGAGCGAAGTGGTTTTACCGCATGCTGTTTCTGGTGGTGCCCAGTGCGCACTGAACCGAGTTAATAACGACCATATGGCCGCGATACCATGAGCCAATTAGGACTACCCATGAATTACGAAGGCGTTGAAACACTGCCGTTACAGGACTATACCGAGAAGGCGTATCTGGACTATTCGATGTACGTTATTCTCGATCGGGCCTTGCCGCACGTTGGGGATGGCCTTAAGCCGGTGCAGCGGCGCATTATTTATGCCATGTCTGAGCTGGGCCTGTCGGCGGCGTCGAAGCATAAGAAGTCGGCGCGTACCGTGGGCGATGTCTTGGGTAAATTTCATCCGCACGGTGATTCGGCCTGTTACGAGGCGATGGTGCTAATGGCGCAGCCGTTTTCCTATCGCTACCCGCTGGTGGATGGTCAGGGCAACTGGGGTTCTCAGGATGATCCCAAGTCCTTCGCGGCGATGCGCTATACCGAATCACGCCTAACTCCCTACGCGAAAGTGCTGTTACAGGAACTGGGGCAGGGGACGGCGCAATGGGAGCCGAATTTTGATGGCACACTGAAGGAGCCGTCGCTGCTACCGGCGCGGGTGCCGAACGTGTTGCTGAATGGCAGCACTGGGATTGCAGTCGGGATGTCCACTGATATTCCACCACATAATCTGTGCGAAGTGGTCGATGCCTGTGTCCACCTGTTGGATCAGCCGAATGCCGAGCTGAGGGATTTATGCCAGTTTATTAAAGGCCCGGATTACCCTACCAGTGCTGAGATTATTACGCCAGCGGAGGATCTGCTGGCGCTGTATGAAAAAGGCAATGGCTCGCTTAAGATGCGGGCGCGCTGGGAAGTGGAAGAGGGCGATGTGGTGATTTCTGCGCTGCCTTATCAGGTGTCAGGCAGTAAGATTTTAGAGCAAATCGCACAGCAAATGCAGGCCAAGAAGTTGCCCCTGGTGGATGATCTGCGCGATGAGTCTGATCATGAATACCCCGTGAGACTGGTGATCTCGCCGCGCTCTAACCGAGTTGATGTCGGGCAGCTCATGTCGCATTTGTTCGCGACCACTGATTTGGAGCGCAGCTACCGCGTTAATATGAACATGATTGGCCTCAATGGGCGACCACAGGTGAAGAGCCTGCGTGCCTTGTTGCAGGAATGGCTGAGTTATCGGCGGCAGACGGTGATTAAGCGTTTGCAGTGGCGTTTGGATAAGGTGGAGACGCGCCTGCACCTATTGGCCGGTTTGCTGGTGGCGTTTCTGAATATCGATGAGGTCATTCGCATTATCCGTGCGGAAGATGAGCCGGGGCCAGTATTAATGCAGGCGTTTGACCTGACTGAAATACAGGCGGATTATATTCTGGACACCAAGCTGCGCCAGCTGGCACGCTTGGAAGAGATGAAAATCAGGACTGAGCAGGAGGCATTAGCGCAGGAGCAACAACAGTTGATGAGCCTGCTGGGGTCGGATAAGAAGCTGACCAAGCTGATTCGAGATGAACTGCTAGAAGATAAGGCGCGCTATGGGGATGTCAGGCGCTCTCCGCTACAAGCGCGTCAGGCCGCACAGGCGCTGGATGAGTCGGCCATGACGCCTTCAGAACCGGTGACGGTGATCCTGTCGAAAATGGGTTGGGCGCGGACGGCGAAGGGGCATGAGATTGACCCGAGCGGACTGAGCTACAAGCAGGGCGATGATTATCAGGCCGCCGCGCGGGGACGTTCTAACCAGCAGGTTGTGGTGCTAGATAGCACCGGGCGCACCTACTCATTGCTGGCGCACAGTCTGCCCTCAGCCCGCGGCCAGGGCGAACCCCTGACGGGGCGTTTGTCACCGCCGCCACAGGCGAGCTTTCACTCCGTCTTACTGGGTAAAGATGATGATCATTATGTGCTGGCGTCCTCGTTTGGCTACGGTTTTATTTGTACGCTGGCGGATATGTACAGCCGGGCTAAAGCGGGGAAGGTGGTGTTAAATACTGGGGCTGGGCAGGTCATGGCACCGTGTAAGATCCATGATTTAACAACGGATCGGCTGGCGCTGGTATCGGCGTCGGGGCACTTGCTGGTGCTACCGCTGAGCGAACTGCCGGTGCTGAGTAAAGGTAAAGGCAATAAGTTATTGGGCATGGCACCGGTACAGCTAAAAGAGGGTACGGAGTCACTGCTGGGGGTTATTGTGGTGCCTCAAGGTGATACCCTGGTAGTGCATGCTGGGAAGCGTTATAAAGCGATGAAGCCCGCTGAGTTGGATGCGTATCAAGGGCAACGGGGTAAGCGCGGCACGCTGTTGCCCCGGGGTTACCAGCATGTTGATCATCTTGCTTTGGGGTGAGATGATTTTGCCTCATTAAAGTTGATAGCAAATAGACAGCTTAAACGGAACAGGTCGAGCAAAATAGGTTGAGTATATGAAACGAATTTTCTTGTTGGTGGCGACGAACTTTGGAGTGATGGCGGTATTGTTCATCACATTTAATCTAATCCAAGCGGTGTTTGGTATTACGCTGGGCGGTGGCAGCTTTACGGGCATTGCGATTACGTCATTGCTGTTTGGCTTTGGCGGTGCATTGATCAGCCTCTGGATGTCGAAAGGTGCGGCTAAGCGCAGTATGGGGGTACAGATTATTGAAAATCCCGTTAATGCAGAAGAGCGCTGGCTAGTTGAAACCGTGCGTGCCCAGGCAGATAAGTCTGGGATTGGCATGCCGGAAGTGGGGATTTTTCATTCTGCTTCGCCCAATGCATTCGCGACCGGTGCTAACCGCAACAATGCTTTAGTGGCGGTCAGCCAGGGGCTGTTAGATCAGATGACGCGCGACGAAGTGGAAGCCGTGTTGGGGCATGAAATAGGGCACGTAGCTAATGGCGACATGGTGACGCAGACGCTGCTCCAGGGCGTGGTCAACACCTTTGTATTTGTGCTGGCGCGTATTTTCGGCATGTTGATTAGCAATGTGTTGAGCCGGGGGCAAAATGGTGGCGGCTACGGTATGGGCTATTATCTGGGCTCTACGATTGCGCAGGTTTTCCTAGGTTTTGTCGCCAGTGCGATTGTGATGTGGTTTTCGCGCTATCGTGAGTTTCATGCCGATAAGGCGGGTTCTGACTTAGCGGGACGTGAAAAGATGATTGCGGCGCTGCGGCGCTTGCAGATGGCGAGTGGCGAAGCGCCGGATATGCCGGGTGAAATGGCCGCCTTTGGAATTTTTGGATTGGAAGTGCCGGCGGGACTCAGGCGTTTCTTTACCACCCACCCGCCGTTGGCTGATCGTATCGCGGCGCTGGAGGCGCAGAAGTATGGTTAATGCCTATTCTGCTTTCATTTGCGGCTGAATTAGCCCAAAATAATTCAATCCGACATAATTTAATTCGACATCATTTAATCCGACTATTTCGTCTGAGGAGATCTCATGAGCTGGCAAAGAACTATTCTGCGTGTCGATTTGAGCGCTGGCACCTGTACACAAGAGCCTCTGAATATGACGTGGGCGCAGCAGTATCTGGGCCAGCGTGGTCTGGGCAGTAAGTACCTGCTAGAAGAAATGGATCCGGCGGTCGATGCGTTGTCGCCAGACAATAAGCTGATTTTTGCAACTGGGCCATTAACGGGAACCATGGCTTCTACCGGTGGGCGCTATTCGGTGATTACTAAAGGGGCGCTAACGGGGGCGATTGCCTGTTCAAACTCAGGTGGGAAGTTTGGTGCCGAGCTGAAGATGGCCGGTTATGACATGGTGATTGTCGAGGGTGCCGCTGAGCGGCCGGTGTATCTGTATATTGAGAATGATAAGGCCGAGCTGCGCGATGCCAGTCAGTGGTGGGGTAAGACCGTCTGGGAGACTGAGCCCGGTTTACAGCAAAGTCACAATGATCCACAGATTAGGGTGGCGTCCATCGGTCAGGCCGGTGAGTCACTGTGCCGCTATGCCTGCGTGGTGAATGACCTCCATCGCGCGGCGGGCCGCTCTGGCGTGGGCGCGGTGATGGGTTCGAAAAAGCTGAAGGCGATTGCGGTGCGTGGCACGCGGGGCGTGCGCAGTGACAAAGATGCGCGGGCGTTCTTTAAAACCACGCAGCGCGTGAATGCGCGCCTGACGAACAAAGACGGTTTAACTAAAGACGGCACGTTGGCAATGCTGGATGTGACCAATAGCTTTGGCTCGTTGCCAACGCGCAATAATTTGGATGTGCAGTTCGAGGGTGCTGATAAGCTCAACCCGGAAGCGATGCAAACGCCGAACGCTAATGGGCATACCAATCTGGTCACGAACGGTGCCTGTTTTGGCTGTACCATTGCCTGTGGTCGGGTGTGTAAGATTGATCCCACACATTTCTCGGTTAAGGATCGGCCGGAGTATCACATCGCGTCTGGCGGGCTGGAATATGAGACGGCGTATGCGCTGGGTTCGGCCTGTGGGGTGGATGATATTGATGCGGCGACCTTTGCCGGTTTCCTGTGCAATGAGTATGGCATGGACCCCATTTCACTGGGGGGGTCGATTGCTGCCGCGATGGAGCTGTTTGAAAGCGGAGCGATTAGCGCGGCTGAGACCGGTGGGATTGAGTTGACCTTTGGTTCAGCGCAGGCGCTGTGTGAAATTGCAGAGCTGGCAGGAAAAGGCGAGGGCTTTGGGGCTGATGTTGCGCTGGGGTCTAAGTTGCTGACTGAAAAATACGGGCGCCCCGAGTTGTCGATGGCGGTGAAAGGGCAGGAGTTTGCGGCTTATGATGGCCGCTCGATGCAGGGCATGGGCTTAGCTTATGCAACCAGCAACCGCGGTGCCTGTCATCTACGCGCTGATCCCTACGAGTCTGACTTTAATACTACGGATATTGCCGGCAAGGCTGATATTGTCCGTAAGACACAGGATGCCATTTCCTTTGTGGATTCTACCGGGCTGTGTATTTTCCCCGGTGGCAGCGGCTGGAGTAATGCAGACTACGTTGAGCTGGTGAATGCTAGCTGTGAAGGTGAGTGGAATGAAGACAGCGTGGTGCAGGTGGGTGAGCGTATCTGGAATCTGGAGCGCCAGTTTAATCTGCGTGCGGGTTTGACTAAAGCTGATGACACTCTGCCGAAGCGTATTTTGGAAGAGCCTGCGCCGTCCGGTGTGGGCCAGGGTCTAGTGGCTCGGTTGGATGAGATGCTGCCAGCGTATTACCAGCTGCGCGGTTGGGATGAGCAAGGGGTGCCAACGGCAGCAACGTTACAGCGTCTGGGCTTAACGGACGAGCGGCGTGAAGGTTAATTTGAAGATGTTGGGTGACCTGCGGCAATATTTGCCTGCGGGTGCTCAATTTAATCGCTGTGAATTGGTGCTAACAGCGGGGGCTACGGCCAGTTCGGTGGTGGCGCATCTCGCGTTGCCGGATGAGAAAACTTATCTGCTCATGGTTAATGGCGCTATGGTGCAGCAAAGTGATTACGCCACGACTTATTTGCAGGCCGATGACGAAGTTATATTGTTCCCACCGATAAAAGGCGGGTAGGGATAATTAGCTTGCTAGTGTTAACGTGGGTTGTAAGCGTTGATGCTGGCCCGGACAATTTCTGGGATTTGGCTATCCGAGGAGGAGGAGAGGACGGCCAAAATTGTCGTTATCCAAACGCAAACACCTGAAATGTTGCTGTCCGGGCAGTGGCATAAATTTACGCGGTACATACTGACTTGCTTTTCATCTGTACCTCATAGCTTATGGGTATAGATTAATGCGCGGCAGCTAACGCGACAAGCGAGATATATTGAACTGATAAGTTAGCTTTTTTTACCCGAGCTGTGGGTTATAGGCACACCTTGTGGTGAATTTGATATAAAAAAAGTCATTTCCTATTCAGCTCAAATGCCCTATTGTTTACCTTCGGGCAATGGGGCGTGATGCAGCTATCTGCTCATCCTGTTCAGGATGGTAGCTCCTTTCGATAGTAATGAAAACAATTCACCCCTAAGCACAGAAGTCTGTGACTTCTACAATGTTATTTTGCTTTCAGGTGACCAGGGAAGGGTGCTTGCTACTATGCTTTACACAAATTTTGTCAACGGGCTGCTCGGGTTCAGCCAATTTTATTGCGTGGGATGTGCTGCTGAACAGAGCGGGTCGCTAGCTTCATTTAATCAGGAGAATAAAATGCGAACAGTTCGGATGTTGCTTGTCGTACTCATATTGACGGCTTGCCTGGGTTTAGTGTCCGGCTGTAGCTCAACGCCTAAGAAGGTGGTAGATTCCGCTGCGGTTACCGCAGCGGCCCCGCCAGTGACGACTGAATATACGGCGCAGTACACACAGCCGTCTCCCAAGGTTGTGCCTGCTTTGCCGCTGTTGCAGCGTAGCCGTGCGCAGCAGTCAGCGATTCGGCAGCAGGAACAGTTACGCCAACAGCGCCAGCGGGTTTTAGCGCAGCAGCAAGCCGCAAAGCGGGTTGAATATCACCGCAAATGGGCACAGCAGCAGGCCGCTGAAAAACAGCGTCAAGCCGACCTAAAAGCGCAGCAACTGCAGGTGAAGCAGCAGCAGGCTGAGCAACGTCGCTTACAGGCTCAACGTGTGGCTGAGGCCAAACGTCAGGCCTATCATGACAAATGGCAACAGGCGCAGCGTCAACGCCAACAAACGCAATCCCAACAGGCGCAGTACCAAAAAGTCGCAAGAATCAAGACTCAGCCTACTCGTGGCTACGGTGGGCGCGGCACGGGTAATTATTATGCCCCGCAGCTCAGCGGGAATTTTAGCGGCAACCGTCAATTATTAGGCTTTATTGAAGACATGGTGGCGAATCATGGCTTTGACCGGGGCTATCTGTACGGTGTTTTCTCGCGTACCCGAAACCGTGATGCGGTGGCTCGCTTGTGGGCGGGAAATGGGGGCGGTAAGAGCAGTGGCCGTGGCTGGTATAACTATCGGTCAAAATTTGTGACCCCCGGTAATATTCAAAAGGGCGTGCAGTTCTGGCGGCAGTATCAGCCGCATATTATGCGTGCCTCAAAGCGCTATGGCGTGGATCCTGAATATATTGTCGGTATTATGGGCGTTGAGACGCGCTGGGGGCGGATACTGGGCAAGCATAAAGTCATCGATGCGCTCACCACCTCGGCTATCGTGAATAAGCGCCGCAGCCGCTTTTTCTTCAAAGAATTAAAGAATTATTTATTAATGACCCGCAGTGAGCGCATGGATCCACTGCAGCCTAAAGGTTCATACGCCGGTGCCATGGGGTATGGGCAGTTTATGCCGAGTAGTTTCCGGGCGTTTGCCGTTGATTTTAATGGTGATGGTGTACGTGATCTGTGGAATCCGGTGGATGCGATCGGGAGTGTCGCGAATTATTTTGCGAAACATCATTGGAAACCGGGGCAGGAAGTCGTGGTGCCCGCGCAAGTAACATCGATGGATTACACGCGCATGCCCGACGGTTTTAAGGTGAAGTACTCAAGCTCACGCTTGGCTGCGAAAGGCATTCGTCCGCGCAGTGGCCGCTGGAGCCGTACCGGTAGAACGCATTTACTAGCGCTAACGACGGTGCCCGGTGGAATGAAAGAGCCGTGGATCGGATATCATAATTTTTATGTGATTACACGCTATAATCACAGTAACTACTATGCGATGGCCGTGCATCAACTGGCAAAGGCGATTCAACGTCAGGCGAGCGGCCAGAAATATGCAAATCGCTAGCGTGTGATGTGACTGGCTTGCCTCGGTATTTTATCGATACTGAACTACACTATAAGTTTGTGTACTGCCGCAAATGCTTCGATTGATTACGGGTTGAATTTAAGTTGATCGCGATTTTGAAATTTAATTTTGACTGAGTGTTGATTGAATTTTGACCTATGCCGCTGAGCGATAACATTTTTTTTTAACGGGAATAATGTTATCCTTTAGCCTGCTTATTTTTTTGAAATAAACAAACTGACTTGCTTATGAATGAACTCACTTTTAGTGAGGCTCGACACTTAATAGCGCGCACAGGGCTTGGTGCAGAATGGGGGAGTGTCAGGAAGCTTGAAGGTATGTCAAAGGCAAAGGCGATCAATTACATATTGCATCCGCCGCCTTCACACCTTCGTCCAGCTCCGTATCTGTCTCCGTGGAACAAATTAGAGCCGATGCGTGTTGAAGGGTCGCAGACTCGAAAAAATGCCTGGGTAATGGCCCAGCAGGAAGGGCAACTCCTCCAGGGCTGGTGGATAGACCAAATGCTGCGCACACGAACGCCATTTGTAGAGCGGATGACGCTGTTTTGGCACAATTTTTTTACATCGTCGCTGCGCAAAACCTTACAGCCCAGCCTGTTGCACAAGCAAAACATTATGCTGCGTCAAAACGCACTGGGTAACTTTAGGCAGTTGCTGCGTTCGGTAGCACGCGATCCCGCGATGCTGGTTTATTTGGACGGTTATAAAAATCTAAAAGAAGAACCCAACGAAAATTTTGCGCGTGAACTACTGGAGATATTTACCGTCGGCCACGGGCAATATACACAGAAAGACGTACAGGAAGCTGCAAGGGCCTTTACAGGCTGGGGGGTGCACCCAGAAAACGGGACGTTTCAGGTGCGTGCAGATCAGCATGATCGAGGGCATAAAATCTTTTTGCGGCGGGCGGGGAAATTTAACGGCGATCACATCATTGATATCTTATTACAGCACCCACGGACGGCGGAGCGCGTAGTAGAGAAATTCTGGCGTGCGTTTGTCAGTGATGCTAATCCACCCCGTAAAATCATTCAGATTTGGGCGAAACAGTTTTACCAAGCAGACTATGACATTAAAGCGCTCCTGCGAGTTGTCTTGAGCAGTAATGAGTTTTGGTCAGCGCGCTATCGCGGTACGCTAGTAAAGTCGCCGGTGGATCTGTTGATTGGGACAATTCGCACCATTCCGTACCCACGTGAAACCATTCCTGAAATGGTGAACCTGTGTCGTTTACTGGGACAAAAGTTATTTGATCCGCCCAGTGTAAAAGGCTGGGATGGCGGGGAGCATTGGATTAGTACACAGACGCTGTTGGTGCGGGCCTCGTATTTAGCAAAAATATCGCGCGGCAATCTTAACAGTAAAGTGAATACTGGCCTGCGCTTGCCGGCAAAAGATGGTCAAGAGATGGTTGACTGGCTATTAGCGGTTAAACCCGTCAATTCATTGCCAGAAATACCTGGAAAGCGGCGCTTAGCACATGCTTTATTGCGTGATCCTGCTTTTCAGGTGACTTGATTGATAGTATTTTAGATTGACTCAGGGTTGTACTCGGGCGTACAGCCGTTGAAGGCATTTTCGACAGCGACAACAACAATAACAGATAAAGCATGCAGCGCTACCCGCAAAGGGTATGAGGTGAGGGTAAGGTATGGATCGACGTGATTTTCTAAAGCTGTCAGGTGGCGTATCGGCCGCTGGACTAGCACCTGAAATGCTGTGGGCCGCAGAACAGCGTAGCGCCCATTTGCGTGCTAAAAAGCAACGTCCAACGACGCCTCCCGCTAAACGCAAGTTGGTACTTGTCCGCTTAAAAGGGGGTAATGACGGCTTAAATACGCTGATTCCCTTCAGTCAATATGATCACTACCGTGAGCTACGGCCCACCATTAGTATGCCTGCGCAAATAAAAAAATTACGCAGCCGCGTGCTGGATAATAGCGGCATGAGTCTGAATCCGTATATGCATCGCCTGGATAAATGGTTTGATGCCGGCGATGTGGCCTGGATACAGGGGGTTGGTTATGCACGCCCCGTACTTTCGCACTTTGAGTCCAGTGATGTGTGGGATACCGCCATGACCCATGGTCGGCATGCGAATAAAGGTTGGCTTGCGCACTTATTGCCCCGCATGCACAAGAATCTACATGGCGTTGTACTGGGTGATGAACTGGGGCCGATGCACGGTAAGGATTGCCATGCGATTGCGATGAAAAGCCCGGAGGTTTTTCTAAGCCAAATCACCCTGTTGGATGAGGTGCAACCCTCATCAACCTATAACCCAGCGTTGGCACACCTAACGAACATTCAGTCACAAGTGCTGCACGCTAAGCAAGAATTTGAGCAGAAAATGCGCCGGCCCACTCAGATTGGTGGACGTTTTGCGAATAGTGCGTTTGGTCGTCAGTTAGAGTCAGTGGCGAAGATGATTATCAACGACATTGATGCGCCGGTTTATATGGTGGAACTGGATGGCTTTGATACGCATGTTGATCAGTTGAATCAACAGAATCATAATCTCAGCTATTTATCAGATGCGTTGGACTCTTTTGCGACCGCGCTGAAGCAGCATGGCCATTGGGACAATGTGCTGGTGATGACGTATTCTGAGTTTGGGCGGCGAGTGAAGGAAAATCATGGCCGTGGCACCGATCATGGGGCGGCCTCGGTGCAGCTGGTGATGGGGGGAGCCGTGCGCGGTGGTGTTTATGGTCGTAATCCTGACCTGAAACGACTAGATGCACAGGGTAATCTGCCGATGACGACTGACTTCCGTAAAGTGTATTCGACCGTAGCACAGCGCTGGATGCGTCAGCCTAGCCCGTGGGCTGCATACGGAACCCTGCCGTTTGTATAGCCATTGCCTGAGCTTTGCTTCATAATTACCGACCTTACTTTTTGGTGACGGTGCAGCTCATACCATGTGGTTTAAAAATCTCTATCTCTACCGACTGCAAGACGCTTTCCCGCTCATGCCAGAAGCGTTGCATGAACGGCTCTCACTCAAACCCTTTGTGCCGTGTACTAGCGAACAGCGTGAAAGTGTCGGCTGGGTGCCGCCGCTGGGGCGCGAAGCTGAGGCTATGGTGCACGCGGTGAACGGCTATATGCTACTGAGCATGGCACATCAGGAGCGCATGCTGCCTGCCTCAGTGATCAAAGATGAGCTGGAAGAGCGGGTTGCGCTGCTACAGGCGCGTGATGCGCGCAAGGTAGGCAGTAAGGAAAAGAAAGAGCTGCGCGAACAGATTGAGTTTGAACTGTTACCGCGTGCCTTCACCCGGACGCGCCAGACTGAAGCCTGGATCGACCCGCACGCAATGTGGCTGATTATTAATACTTCCTCGTCCACCCAAGCTGAGCGCTTCACTGGGCAGCTGCGTAAGAGTATTGATAGTCTGCCGATTGTGACCCCAGAAACCGATAGCTCGCCCGCTGTCATTATGACGCAATGGCTGAGTGAGGGCGTATTGCCTGCCCCGTTTGAGCTGGGTGAAGAATGCGAGTTGCTGAGTCAGAATGATGAACAGAGCGTGGCAGTCTTCAAAAAGCACGAACTCATGGCGGAGGAAGTGCAGTCTAATCTCGCTCACGGTAAACGAGTCTCTAAGCTCATGTTGGTCTGGGCTGATAAGATCAGTTTTGTACTGACGGCTGATTTACAAATTAAGCGCCTGAAATTTCTGGACGTGTTTGCGGAGCAGTTGGATGAGCGTGATCCCCAGTCTCAGGCAGAGCAGCGTGATATTGAATTTAGCCTGATGACCGGCGAGGTGTCACAGTTGCTGGCTGATTTGCTGGCTTGCTTCAACGCGAGTGCTGAAGCCGCAGACTAAACCGCTTATAATCGGCTGGCATTGATGATTGCTAGCCGCTTTAGCGTCCGGTATAACTTTTACCGGCTTCGGAAATAATCCAGTTAGTAAAGGTGCTGGCGGCTTCCTGATTCGCAGTGGCGCTATTGGGTCTAATGACGTAATAGGCGTGTTCCAGCGGCATCGATAGCTCAAAAGGCACACACAGTCGTCCGGCAGCAATATCATGGCAGGCCAGCGCGTCAATGCTAAGTAGCACGCCCTGGCCGTCGACGGCGGCATCTAAGGCCATTGAAACCTGATTGAAGTGCAGGCCACGGTGCACATCAACCCCCTCGATTGAAAATTCCTGTAACCATTTTTCCCAGCTGGGACGGCCGGCATAAGGTGTGTCGTCATGTAATAAGGTGTGATGCGCTAAGTCATCCGGTTTTGCCAGCGGTTTGCTTTTATCTTCCAATAGGCGTGGATTACACAGCGGTACGGCCTGGGTGGAGAATAGCTGAGTGACCTCACAGCCCGGATAGTGGCCGGAACCAAAACGTACCATAACGTCAATATCATGGCTGCGGAACAGCTCATCTAAGTCGGCATGCTCGTGGGTGGCATCGACCAGCTGAGTATCCACATTGATGCGCATTTCGATGTCAGGATGATTTTTTGAAAACAGATGCAGTCGGGGTACCAGCCATTTAGAGGCAAAAGACGGAGCCATCCAGACATTGAGGGTTTTATTGCTGATCTGGGTGCGCATTTCATGCACGGCTTCAGCTAGATTATTAAAACCTTCACGCAATTTAGGCAGTGCCGCTTCCCCGGAAGGCGTGAGTGAAATGGAGCGATTATGGCGTTCAACCAATGGGAAGCCCAGATAAAATTCGAGGTGTTTAATCTGGTGGCTAATGGCCGCACGGGTCACGTATAGCTCTGCCGCTGCTTTGGTAAAACTTTTTAAGCGAGCGACGGCTTCAAAAGCGCGTAACGCATTCAGTGGAGGGAGCTGTTGTGACATGGTGCGTTATCTTTATGGGTTAGTGAATTGAGGAGCGCAGCTCCGGCTAATAGCGTATTGAGAAAAATGGGTGATATGTCCAGCGCATAGGCGGTACATAGACTAGGCAGCACAGCCAAAGCGTACTGACGTTTATGCTCCTCCCCGTTGGCCCATATCATACGGATTTGCGAACGAATGTCACGGTAGATCATATTTGCGTGTGGGATAAGCAAAATTAGATAAGTTGTCTTGACAACTTGTGGGATGGGTCGCTATGCTTATTGATTATTCGCCTTACGCACAGACCATGGCACTTAACTCGCAATCACCACTGCCGCTTTATCGCCAGCTCGCTGAGCGCATCCGTGCTGACGTGGCGGACGCCGTGTATGCGGTGAACAGCAAAATTCCTTCCGAGCATGCATTGGCAAAGCACTATCAAGTTGGCCGCCCCACGGTGCGTCAGGCGACTGACCTGCTGGTGCGAGAGGGCTTATTACAGCGCAAGCGGGGTTCTGGCACCTATGTGCTACCGCTTGCTCAGCCTATCGACCTGTTTTCACTGGCGGGAACCAGTGCTGCCTTCGAACAAAGCGAGCTAGACGCTGATATCAGTTTACTCTCGGCGCCCGAACGCCTTAGCGCAGAGCAGCCACTACCCGCAGCTTTTGGGCAACGACCGGCCTACCGGCTACAACGCCTGAGTCGTGTTGCTAATGAGCCGGTATTACTTGAGGTGATTTATCTCGATGCTGAGTTATTTCCCCATATCGATCGCCAGGTGATGGGTGGGGATTCACTATCGCAGCTGGTCAGGACGGTCTATTTTTTGGAAGCCAGTTCCGCTGAGCAGCGCTTTACTATTATCTACCCGGATAAACAGACCGCGCATATCCTGCAAACTAACGCCGGTATTCCGCTACTGCACGTCGGGCGTACCCTGCATTTTGGGGAGCAGCGGGCGGCGATCTACTGTGATATTTACTGTCGCACCGACCGTTTTCATTTTTCTCAAACCATTCAGACTGCATCGGTGCCAACGGTACCCGCGCACTCCGCACCCTTTCAAACCACAGCGCTGCGTACGCCGCAGACCGAGGGCATAACACCATGAAACATTCCGGTTACTTTAATCAGTTTGGCGGGGCTTTTATCCCTGAAATTCTGGTGCCAACATTCGACCAGCTAGAAGCTGCCTACCTGGAAGCAAAGGCCGACCCGGCCTTTTGGGCGGAGTACAAACAGCTGATGTCGACTTACTCCTGTCGGGCGACGCCGATTACTTACGCAGAAAACCTGACCCATCACTTCGGTGGTGCCCAGATTTATATTAAACGTGAAGACCTGAATCATACCGGTGCCCATAAGGCGAATAACGTCATGGGGCAAGGCCTGCTCACCCGACGCATGGGCAAGAAGCGTGTCATTGCCGAAACGGGTGCTGGGCAGCACGGCGTGGCGACGGCGACCATGGCGGCCAAGTTTGGCTTCGACTGTACTATTTATATGGGTGCTGTCGATGTGGAACGCCAGCGGCCTAATGTATTTTGGATGGAGCAAATGGGCGCGGAAGTAGTGGCGGTGGAAGATGGCAGTCGTACGCTGAAAGACGCGATTAATGAGGCGTTCCGTGATTGGGTCACAAATATGGACGATACGCATTATGCGCTGGGTACGGCCTGTGGGCCTTACCCCTTTCCTGAAATGGTGAGTTGGTTTCAGTCGATTATTGGGACTGAGGCGCGGCAACAAATGTTGGAGCGCGTCGGTAAACTGCCGGATCGGGTGTATGCTTGTGTGGGTGGGGGGTCGAATGCCATGGGCTTGTTCAGCGGTTTCCTGGATGACCCCGAGGTTGAATTAGTGGGGGTAGAAGCCGGTGGGCGCGGCAGTGGCATAGGTGAGCATGCTGCTCGTCTGGCTTATGACGATGCCAGTGTCGGGGTGGCCCAGGGCTATAAGACCTACTTCTTACAAAATAGGGACGGCCAGATGCAAGACACACATAGCGTCTCCGCCGGATTGGACTATGTCGGCGTATCGCCGATTCTGGCCGATATGCATGAAACCGGGCGCGCGCGCTTTGAAGCGGCCACCGATGCTGAAGTGGTCGAAGCGATGAAGCTAACCGTGCAGAAAGAAGGTCTGATTCCGGCGTTGGAATCGTCGCATGCTTTCGTGCAGGCGTTTAAAGATGCCGCAGATATGCACAGTGACCAAGTTATACTGATTAACCAATCAGGGCGGGCGGATAAGGATATTTTCACGGTCGCTGATGCGATTGATGATCCGAAATGGAAGCAGTTTATTATCGCTAAAGCCGATGAATACAAAAAGGCTAATCCTGAGCTAGCCATCGCAGGGGGTGTATAAATGAATAAGCTAGAGCAATACATTCGTCAACAGCGTGAGCAGAAAGAATTACTGTTAATGACGCATATCGTATTGGGTTATCCGTCTTATGATGACTCAATGCGGGTGGTGGAGTCGATGGTAGAGGCCGGCGTTGACCTGATGGAACTACAGATTCCCTTTTCTGAGCCGATGGCAGACGGGCCGGTGATACTGCATGCTAATTCTGAGGCGATTAGGGCTGGGGCGACGGTGGATGGCTGCCTGGAGATGGCGGAGAAAATCACCGCACAGTTCGACATTCCGTTTGTATTTATGACCTATTACAACATTTTGTTTAGTCAGGGCGTGATGCCGTTTGTGGAAAACATGCAGCGCATCGGCATTCAGGGTGCCATTATTCCCGACCTGCCGCCGGAAGAGGGGCGCGATTATATTGCGGCGATGCGGACGCATGGCCTGTCGCCTATCCATATCTTTACCCCAAACAGCTCACCACAGCGGATGCAGACCCTGGCGGAAAACTCAGATGGCTTCGTCTATACCGTGGCGCGTAAAGGCGTCACCGGAAAAGAAACTCAGTTTTCTGCTGAATTGGATGGCTATCTCGCGGACTGTCGGGCAGCGACCGATTTACCGCTGGCACTGGGCTTTGGGGTGAAGACGCGGGCTGATTTTGATTTTATCCGAGGTAAGGCGGATATGGCGGTGATTGGTTCAGAGACAATTAAAGTAATGGAGCAGGGTGGGGTGGCTGCTGTTAAACCGTTTATTGCAGGTATTTTGCGGGAATAGCGCCATTAAACAATAAGAGGCGCTAAAACCTAGTGGTCGGCGTCTGGTGGCAGGGGCGTTTTCCTGTTACCGGTCGGTCGCTGCGCCCGAGCCATTGCTACGAGCACTACGAACCGAACACATTACCCGCCAGCGCATGCTTCCAGTCATGCCTCCAGTGAGCTTCATCAGCACTTGCTAGCTGTCAAAGCATCGAATTTCTCCGCAAATTGCCACTTATCTTGCTTTTAGTCCATCTGGTAGGGAATGGAATATAAATTAATTTAATCATCCATTAAATTTACTAACAAGCAACAACACAGTTTACTACTTATTGCCTACATCGGAAAATTGAGTGTTAATTACAAAGGCCTGAAACTTGTTTTAAATATTTTTATGAAAATAAGTATCTGAGTCTTAATGCCTTAACTTAAATAGTTAGATTTCTAAATATAAAAGGATTAAAAAAAGTGAAAAATTCTTTCAAGCAAGCCTTATTGCTTAGCACAGTAATTTGTTGTTCTTTATCGGTCTATGCTGACGAATCTCACAGTGAAAAAATGATCCAAGATAATGCTGGAATGGATATTCCAAGAAGCGCGCTGGGTAATTCGTCTTTTCCACTGTTATTAATTGGTAGCCGCGACAATTCTTATGGGGAAGCTCGCACTCATCCTGGTGCGATGATAATGACGTTGCTGGACAATAAGAGTGAATTAAAGCGGGTAAAAAGATATAAGAAACATAAAAGTTTCTACTTCGCTCAAACCGCCGGCAACAGTGTATTTGGCCTGACACGCGATAAATTAACGGCTTATAACTTTACTACGTCACGTCAAAAACTTGAAGAAGTGACGAGTGTTGAGGCAGCAAATTCACCGACTTCAGTGGCGGCGACTAATGATGGAGAGCTGGTTTTGACCGCTCACTTCTATGAAGATCAGCTGACTGCTCGCAGCTACGATGGCATGAATTTTGGCGCTCCACAGGTGATCACTGGTTGTCATGCACCTAATCAGTTTAGTATTCACCCCACAGAAAAGTGGGCCTATGCTAGCTGCTTACGCGGTCAAGAGATTGCCATGTTCGCGATAGATGCAGACAAGAACGTCACAGAAATTGAAGCGCCTCGTCCAGCTACTGGGGATAAAACTGGCCCGCGGAACTTTGCTTTCCATCCGAACGGTAAAGTGCTTTATGTGGTTACCGGTGGTTCCAGTGAAGTGCTCGTTTATGGCATCAATCAGCGTACTGGCGCACTGTCCGCTAACCCGAAGCAGCGCGTTTTCCTGTCGACAGATGCTGATATGAGTAGCCCGCAGCGCGGTGCTGACGTTAAAATTACACCTGATGGTAAAATTTTGGTGGCCTTTAACAGATTACTCCAGGAAATGACCAAGTTTGCGGTTGATGATGACGGTATGTTGACCTCAGTGGGTAACACCTACATTGGCCGTGGCGAGACACGGCACTTCGCGATGTCTCCCGATGGCAAGCAGGTGGCTATTGCTACGCAGGATGGTAACGTGAGCCTGTGGTCAGTTAATGGTGACGGCATTGGTGCGCCATTAAAATTCAAGGATGAAGTGACTTTCCCTGATGCATTTAACTTCATTGAGTTTGTCCGCTAAGCATATAACTAGCGTGTTAGACGCTTAGTTTAAAGGTTGGATTAGATTAAACCCCTCATGTTAAATCATGAGGGGTTTTTTATGTTAACTAATCACTGATTTATTTATTAGAGTCTTCACCTGAACGTGCATGGAAAATAAAACCAATGCTGTTCATCAGTAGCTGCGCGGCTAGAATTGAAGTGACGCCCGCCGGGTCATAAGCCGGGGCGACTTCGACTAAATCCATGCCGATAATATTACCCTGACTACGAATTGCCAATGCCTGAATAATTTCCAATACCTCATAATATAAGAAGCCACCGTGACTCGGCGTACCGGTGCCGGGCGCAATCGATGGGTCAAAGCCGTCAATATCAATAGTAATATAATAATTTCGCCCTGCTGGAATGCGCGCCATCACACCCGCAACGCCGAGCTGTCGAATTTGGCGCACCGACATAATATCCGACCCGGCATCCCTAGCGGCTTGATAGTCCGCGCGGTTGGACGAGGATACATTGCGAATCCCCAGCTGAGTCATACCGACAATGTGGTTCATCTCGGAGGCGCGGCGCAGCGGGTTGCCATGGCCATAGCGTACCCCGTGGCGCTCATCAACAAAATCAAGGTGCGCATCGAAATGGATAATATGGATCGGGCCTTGATCTTCAAAAGCCTGAATAATGGGGGCATGCACGGAATGGTCGCCGCCCAAACAAACGGGCATCGCACCGGCGGCTAATAGTCGACTGACGGCATGATAAGTATTTTCATGGCTTTGGTGCATATCGGTGTGCACAATGTCGGCGTCGCCGGCGTCAACCAGGGTAACCTGATCTTGGGTCAGGTACATTTTATCGTCTTCAAAGTCATAGGCGCCGCTGTGCCCAAAGGAGAACAGGGTAGACGCTTCCCGAATGCCGCGCGGCCCAAAGCGTGCGCCAGAGCGCCATTGTGTACCCATATCATTAGGGACACCGAGGATAGCAACGTCCGCATCAATGTTATCCCAGTCGGTAACGGGGGGCGCTTTGGCAAAAGTGCAGTGACCAACAAAAGGCAGGTTGAGGCGGCCTTGTTCGTAATTGTTTGTGGACATGTGATTTCCTCCCATTATTTCCTTCCAAACGGATAGGCACACTCTAATGGAAAGCGTTGAAGAAGCGCAATTTAGTTCGTTCGGTGAGCTGGTGATTGATGGATACGTTTTGAGCGATTGCTAAATAGAGGAAAAATGAGTGTGCTTGAAAAAATGTGGGACTCTGAGTGTGTTGGCAGTCGTGGTGCTGAGGTAAACGGTGCGACGGCCTGAGGCCGTCCAGCACCAGCATAATGGCGGAGAGTGAGGGATTCGAACCCCCGGACCCTTTCGAGTCAATGGTTTTCAAGACCACCGCATTCGACCACTCTGCCAACTCTCCAGAGGCGCGTAGAATAATCAAAACGTCGCCGAATTACCAGAATTTTTTCCACTTGCACAATCATATATACTGCGCGCATCAAACAGGTATTGGAGCAACCATGGCCTACGGCACACAACAATACGCTAAACACAGTGTGACAACGCTGCGTAAGATGAAGCAGGAAGGTGAGAAAATTGCCATGCTGACTGCTTATGATTCCAGTTTTGCCCGCGTCGTCGATCAGGGCGGGGTGGATGTTATTCTAGTGGGTGATTCCTTGGGCATGGTGATCCAGGGCCGTGCCACCACCATTCCGGTGTCGGTGGCGGATATTATTTATCATACCCGTGCGGTGACCTGGGCGACTGAGCGCGCGCTGGTGTTAGCCGATCTGCCGTTTATGAGCTATACCTCGCCGGAGATGGCGCTGCGTAATTGCGCGCGTCTGATGCAAGAAGGCTATGCACAGATGGTGAAGCTGGAAGGCGGTGCGCCCCAGGTGGAAACGGTGCGGCAGCTAACGTTTCATGGTGTGCCGGTGTGCGCCCATTTGGGATTGCAGCCGCAGTCTGTACATAAGCTGGGCGGTTATAGAGTACAGGGGCGCGATGCGCCGGTGGCGACACAGATGCAGGCCGATGCGCTGGCCCTACAAGATGCGGGAGCGGATATGCTGGTGCTGGAATGCGTGCCGGTACACCTGGCGGAAAAGATTACCGCCCAGCTAGAGATTCCGGTGATTGGGATTGGTGCGGGACAACGCTGCGATGGGCAGGTATTGGTGCTTCAGGATATGCTGGGGATCACGCCGGGTGCGCCGCGTTTTTCGCGTGACTTTATGCCGGATGCAGGCACGATACCGGGCGCGGTAGCGGCTTATGTGACGGCGGTTAAAACCGGTGCCTTCCCAGCGGAAGAACACAGCTTTTTTTGAATCGATTTTGTTTGCAATGATTTTGTCTGAAACGATTGTGTTTGAAGCGCTTCTATCTGGAGCCCCTTGAGCTAAAACAGCGTTATTTGAATTTTTCGACTAAGCAGTAGGACAGCTATGCAGCTAATTAAACAGATTCCCTCTCTCCAAACTCAGGTTAAGGCTTGGCATCTGGCGGGCGAAACGGTGGCGTTTGTCCCCACGATGGGCAACTTGCACAGCGGACATTTTGCGCTCATTGAGCGGGCCCGCCAAACGGGCACCAAAGTCATTGCTTCAATTTTTGTTAACCCCGCCCAGTTCGATCGGGCCGAGGACTTAGCTAACTATCCCGTGACCTTAGATGCTGACTGTGCTGCCTTGGCACAGCTGGGCACCGACGTGGTGTTTGCGCCTTCGGCACAGGCGATGTACCCCAGCGGTGCGCTGCGCACTAAAGTTGAGGTGCCCGGCATCAGTGATGTGCTGGAAGGGGAGAAGCGTAGCGGCCATTTTATTGGCGTGGCGACGGTGGTGAATAAACTCTTTAATTTGGTGCAGCCCGATATTGCCGTGTTTGGGGCGAAGGATTTTCAGCAGCTGTTAGTGATTCGGCAGATGGTGAATGATCTAAATATGAATATCAGCATTGAGGCGGTGACGGCGGTGCGGGATGAGGATGGGCTGGCGAAAAGTTCGCGTAACGGCTACCTCAGTGCGACGGAGCGTAAGATTGCGCCCGTGCTGCATCAAATTTTACAGCAAACCGCTCAGCGGGTAATCGCACTGGGCGCCCAGGGGGCAACAGCTTATCAGGCGGTGCAGCAGGAAATGTTGGGGAAGCTAGCGCAGGCCGGTTTTACGGCTGAGTATTTAGAGGTGCGGCGTAATACGGATTTACAGCCACCACAAGTGGGTGATGAGGAGCTGGTGCTGTTGGTGTCGGCTTGGTTGGGTAAGGCCCGCCTGATTGATAATCTACAGGTGCTGTTGCGCGAGGGGGAGATTATTTAGGATTCTGCGTTAGGCTTGTGTGACTACACAGCAGTGAATACTTGTGTGGTGATTCAGTTGTCATTAAAATAGCACCGTGAACGCTAGGTTTTTGCTCTTATTATATCCAGCGTCCACAGGCCTAAATAACATTATTGTTATTATTATCATCTGCACTAGGCGTTACCCTTGCCAGCCCTATGGCAATCTGCAGATGTGTTATCAGAAAAACCGGTTTGCTTTACCCCTGTACTGCAAGCCGGTGGTTTTTCCTCAAACATTCCGTTGCCTGCTTTGTTTTCCAGGTCGACAAGAATAGGGGCGCCGCCCTTAATTCGACCTGAACTTTTTTGGTGTTGTTCGATTTTTTAGGAAATATTGATAAGTGGTTAATTTATAATAATATTTAACGGGTAACGCTTAATAATGGATTCAGTTTTGGTGGCGATGGGCTGCGACCGGGCGCCGGTTTCTCAGCGAACAGCGAGTGCTGCTGATGCGCTAATTTTTTTATTGATACATGCGTTGACTTAAGTATAGGGGCCGATATGAAGCTATCTATTCGCCAGCAGAAGATTATGGCCGAGGCCCGTCAGCACGGTCAGGTCTTGGTCGATGGGCTAGTGCTGCAATTTGCAGTTACGCCGCAAACGATACGCAAAGATCTGAACGAACTCAGCGCGCAAAAAATGCTGGCTCGTGTCCATGGTGGTGCAGTGCTTGCGACCGGAATCGCCAATGTGGGTTATGAGCAGCGTCGCCACATCGCCAGCAGAGAAAAACAAGTGTTAGCCGAGCTGTGCGCGGCGCAAGTTCCCGATAACAGCTCCCTGTTCATTAATATCGGTACTACCACCGAAGCCGTTGCACAGGCATTGCTTGGGCATCGGGATTTAATGGTGATCACCAATAATCTGAATGTAGCCAATATCCTGATCCAGAATGAAAGCTTTGAGGTGATTGTGGCGGGCGGGGTGCTGCGGCATGCTGATCGTGCCATCGTTGGTGAGGCGACGGTGGACTTCGTGCGCCAGTTTAAACTGGATTATGCGGTAATCGGTACGTCAGCGCTGGATGAAGAGGGCGCACTGCTGGATTATGATTACCGTGAGGTGCGGGTTACCCAGGCGATATTAGAAAACGCCCGTGAACGTTTCTTGGTGACGGATAGCAGTAAACTGGAGCGCAATGCGCCGGTGCGCGTCGCCCATATGTCACAGCTGAGCGGCCTGTTTATGGATGAGTTGCCCTCGGACGTGCTGCGAGAAATTTGTGGGCAGCATGAGGTAGCCGTGCACACCGTCGTGTAGCGCGTGCGGTTGGACAGCTACCGGTCAGTCGGGGTGAGACAGCCGGTAAACCGCCGCCGCTTTAGATTGCGGTTTGCGGACCGTATTTACAGCCGGTCTCGCATGGAATAATAGGTCATCGCCAACACCAGCAGGGGCCAGCGCAGCAGCGCTCCACCTGGAAAAGTGGGCGTCTTAAGTTGACTCATAACGTCGAAATTCGCTGTCGTCCCGCCGACGACCTCGGCCATTAGCTTACCGGCTAGTGTGGCCATGGCGACGCCGTGGCCGGAATAGCCCGCCGCTGAGAACACATTAGGAGCGAGTCGCATGAAGCAAGGCATGCGGCTGCGCGTAATCGCTAGCGTGCCGCCCCAGCCGTAGTCCAGCTCAATGTCAGCCAACTGTGGGAAAATCTTCAGCATATGTGGTTGGACGAAGCGCTTGATATCGGTCGGAAACTGGAAGCTGTAGTTTTCACCGCCACCGAATAGCAGGCGCTGATCGCTACTAAAGCGAAAATAATTAACCACAAATTTGGAATCAGCCACCGCATGGCGAGCGCGAATGATGCTTTGCTGCTCCACAGCGGACATCGGACGAGTCGCCACGATAAAATTATTAATCGGCATAATGCGCGCCGCCAGCTTAGGGTCAAGCCCGTCCAAATAACCGTTACAGGCCAGTATGACCTGCTGGGCGTTGATGCTGCCGTGCTGCGTCGTGATGCGCGCGGGGCTGGCTTTATTATAGGTTTGTACCGCTGACTGTTCGTAGATGAGGGCACCCGCATCAGCGGCAGCGCGCGCTAAGCCTAAGGCATAGTTAAGCGGGTGCAGATGCGCCGCACCCAAGTCGAGGCTGCCGCCAAAGTAAGCACTGGAACCCACTTGGTGGCGTATCTCATGCTGATCTAAAAAGCGGATGTCTGCGTACTGATAATCGCGCTGTAACTTGGTGACGTAGGCGCGGGTATGTGCCACTAAGCGCTTACGGTGATCGGCGTGGATAATGCCGGACTGTAGGTCACACTTAATCTGATGTTCGGCGATGAGTGTCTTAACCAGCGTCACCGCATCCAGCGCTAAATCCCACAGCGCCCGCGCCTGCGTTTTACCGTATTGCTGCTCCAGCTCATCCTGATCTTGGCGCTGGCCGCTACCCACTTGGCCACCGTTACGCCCCGATGCGCCCCAGCCCACGCGCTGTGCGTCCAGCACGACGACTTTATAACCGGCCTGAGCCAGATGCAGGGCGGCCGATAAACCGGTGAAGCCCGCGCCGATAATACAAACATCGGCCTGTTGCTCACCCCGCAGCTGCGGAAAAGGTGGCAGCGCCTGGGCCGTTGCGGCGTACCAGGACTTAGGGTATTGGCCGGGCGAGTCATTAGCATATAGCAACGGAGCGGGCATCGTGCTGGTCTGCGTACTGATTTATAAATAGCCCAAGGCTTCGGCCTCGGCATAAGTTGCATCTAGCGCCTGGCTGGCCTTGGC
>CALAMO010000020.1 GCA_937925855.1 uncultured Thiotrichaceae bacterium | reverse complement strand
CAGCGTTCCTTGGCGATTAAAGAAAAAGCGCTGGGCAAAGACCATCCCTCGGTGGCGACAACACTCAACAATCTGGGAACACTTTCGTTTTATCAAGGCCAGTTACAACAATCTGCTGAATACCTGGAACAAGCGCTCATGCTACTGAAAAAAACGTTTAGTGATGAACATCCAAACGTAAAAACCATGCAGGGAAATCTGGATTACGTAAAGCAAGAACTTGAGAAGTAAAGTGGGCGCCATGTTCAAGACAATCCTGTGAAAATTTTACCGGTAAACTGCGCGCCCTGATCCGTGTTGAAGAGACCAGCTACCTTAAGCACATCAGTTACTGCACCCGCTTACGTTCAATCCGGTAGCCGTATTCACACCGTAAATAATTCCGCATCTGAAGACTACCGAAAAAAAGGGGGCCAGGTAAATTTCAGCCATCAGCTGCATCAGTCGCCTGGGCCCTTATTTCGCGGTAATAGTTACTCAGGTGCAAATCCAATAGGTCACACTGACTATAGTGACTATGTAACCTTCAAGCTGCCAACAACTGCATGACATCCAAATTTTTTCTATATTGGAAGGTTACATACACTTTCACAGTACGAATGCCCGATACTTAAATAAAACATTGATCCAACTCAACGGCATATTCATGCCACCATCGCTCAAAAAACCAGATCTCAACAAAAACTAGCATCTAATTCCAAGCTCGTGTTAGCCTAAAAGGGCCTGGTGGAGCAAACCACCCATAACTAGAGGTTATACCGTGAACGAGAACGCTATTGGCATTCCCGTAATGCCCGACGTGCGTCCAAACGATGCGCGTTTCTCATCCGGCCCGTGTAAAAAATATCCGGGTTGGGAGATAAATCATATCAACACCACGCATCTTGGCCGCAGTCACCGCGCCAAAGATGCTAAACAATCTATCCACAGCGCGATTCAGCGCTCGCATGAACTCCTTGGTTTACCCGCAGACTGGAAACTCGGCATTGTGCCCGGTTCAGATACCGGTGCGTTTGAAATGGCGATGTGGTCGCTGCTCGGCGCGAAGCCGGTTGACGCCTTGGTGTGGGACAGTTTTTCTGGCGATTGGGCGAAAGATTTAGCGCTGCTGGATTTACCCGAACTCAACGTACTCCAAGCCGACTACGGCGACCTGCCTGACCTCACGCAGACCAACCCCGACAACGATATTGTCATGGTGTTTAACGGCACCACCAGCGGCGTGCGCGTACCACACCTTGACTGGATCGCAGCTGACCGTAGCGGACTGGTGCTGTGCGATGCGACTTCAGCAGCTTATGCGATGCCTATGGATTTCGACAAGCTGGATGTGGTGACCTGGTCATGGCAGAAAGTGCTGGGCGGCGAAGGCGCGCACGGCATGCTGGCACTGAGTCCACGCGCCGTCGAGCGCCTGGAAAGCTTTACCCCAAAGCGCCCGCTGCCCAAAATATTCCGCCTCACTAAAAATCAGGCGCTGAACGCAGGCATCTTTAATGGCGCGACCATTAACACGCCGAGCATGCTGGCGATTGCCGACCTGCACGCCGCGCTCGATTGGGCAGAAGATTTAGGCGGACGCAAGGCACTGTGGCAGCGCACGCAGGCTAATTTTGAATGCCTCGATAAATGGGTGCAGCAATGCCCATGGATTGACTGGCTCGCTGGTGACCCAACAACACGCTCACCCACCGCCATGTGCCTACAGGTGATTGACCCGGCGTTCCAGCAGTTGGACAAAGACGCCAAACAGGCTGCGATCAAACAAATGGTTGGCTGGCTGGACGCGGAAGGCGCTGCTTTTGACATCGCCAACTACCGTGATGCACCTCCCGGCTTCCGCATCTGGGGCGGTGCTACCGTTGAGACCCGCGACCTGAAAGCACTGACGCATTGGCTGGAGTGGGCATTTGCTCGCTTTAGCAAGACCTAACAAACACCTCTACAGAAAAATTTATGGTAACAAACTGATAAGCAATTGCCTTAATTACTAGCTTTAAACCCCTCCCCGGCCCTCCCCTTATCAAGGGAGGGAGCTACTCGAACCCATGGCTGTACTGAACATTCAGGTCATCGCTTTGGCGAAAGAGTCACTACGCTTATCGACACATTTCAAATGTCGAAAGAATAGCTTCCTCCCTTGATAAGGGGAGGATTGAGGAGGGGTTCAAAGGCATCAGCTAAAGCATCGCATACTCAGTTTCACACCATTAACGCAAAATTTAAAGGTAAACCAACATGAACAAACCAAAAGTATTAATCGCCGACTCTATGTCCGGCATGGCGCTCAAAGTCTTTGAAGAGCGCGGTATTGAAGCGGTACAGCCCGGTAAATTATCAGTCGAAGAACTGCACGATATGATCGGTGAATTTGCGGGCATGGCGGTACGCTCCGCCACCAAAGTTACCCCAGAGCTATTAGCGCACGCCACTAAGCTAAAAGTCGTCGGGCGCGCTGGTATCGGCGTCGATAATATTGACGTTCCGGCCTGTACCAAACAGGGCGTGGTCGTCATGAACACCCCCTTCGGTAATGCCATCACCACCGCCGAACACACCATGGGCATGATGCTGGCGCTGGCGCGGCACATTCCACAGGCCAATCAGTCCACCCAGGCCAGCAAGTGGGAAAAATCCCGCTTTATGGGGATTGAGCTAACCGGCAAGCTGCTGGGTCTGATTGGTGCGGGCAATATCGGCTCCATTGTCGCGCAAAAAGCCATCGGCTACGGCCTGAAGGTACAGGCTTATGACCCGTTCCTGACCGAAGAACGTGCTGACAAGTTAGGGGTCAGGAAAGTTGACCTAGATGAATTGCTGAAAACCTCAGACATCATCTCGCTGCACGTTCCGAAAACACCGGATACCACAAAAATCATTGACGCCACCGCGCTCAATAAAATGAAAAAAGGCAGCATGGTGATTAACTGTGCGCGTGGCGGTCTGATTGATGAAGCGGCGCTGTTTGTCGCCCTGCAAAGCGGCCACCTGCGCGGCGCGGCGCTGGACGTATATGAAGTCGAACCGGCGAAAGACAATCCGCTGTTTAAGTTAGACAATATTATCTGCACACCCCACCTCGGTGCCTCCACCACCGAAGCGCAGGAAAAAGTCGCGGTGCAAATCGCAGAGCAAATCAGCGATTACGTGCTGAACGATGCGATTAGCAACGCCCTGAATGCGCCGAGTCTGAGCGGCGAAGAGGCCAAGCTGCTTAAACCCTATCTCCAGCTCGGCCAGAAGCTTGGATCCTTCATCGGCCAGCTGACTAAAGACCCGTTAAAATCGCTGACCATTACCTACGGTGGCGAGCTAATTGGAACGAATACCACGCCGCTCACCACCCAGATTACGCAGGCATTACTCGAACACCACAGCAGCTTTGTAAACGCGGTCAACGCCCGCGAAGTGGCGAAGGATCGCAATATTGCGCTGACCGAAGCGTTTAATGAAGGCAAAGATGAGTACCCCTGCCGCATTAGCGTTGCGATCGAAACCGAGAGCAGCAAGCGCAGTATATGCGGCACGCTGATCCAGAATCAGCCACGGGTAATTGATGTGAAAGGCATCGCGCTCGAATCCAAGCTAGGCGAGCACATGCTATACATCACCAACCGCGACGTTCCCGGCGTTATCGGCAGCATTGGTAACACCGCCAGCCAGTGTGGTATCAATATCGCCAACCTGCACCTCGGGCGGGCGGAAAGCGGTGGTAATGCGATTGCCCTACTGGAAATTGACGCTACGCCCGAACAATCGGCGCTGGATCAGCTGCGAGCGCAGCCAGATATTACCGGGGCTAGCTACCTGCACTTCCCGCTGTCATGAATAATATTGATCCATCCGCTATCACTCCGGGCGTGCCGCTATGGCACGCCCAGGGCGATACGAAGACCATTGATTATGTCGCAACGCTCTGTGCCCACTCGCCGCTTGCAGCCGCGCTGGCCCATAGCGGCCAGCTCATGCAGCAGCATGGCTGCACACTTAATCAGGCCACGTCCAAAATCCACCGGCAACACGCGCAGCTGCATTTCAGCGCCAATAGCACACAGGCCTGGCAATTGTTGCAGGCGCTGTTAGCGGAACTGCACGATGTAGACACCGCCGTTCAGCCGGTCAGTTGGCAGCCGAAAAAACTGCTGATCTGCGATATGGATAAAACCATTGTCGATGCGGAAACGCTGGATGAGGTGGCGGAACAGGTAGGCATCGGTCAACAGGTCTCGCAAATTACCGAACGGGCGATGCGCGGTGAGATTGATTTTCACGCTGCGCTGAAGCAGCGGATCAAATTGCTCAGCGGCCAGCCGGAACAGGTCTTTCAGACGGTATTAGAAGCCACACCCATTAACCCGGGCGCAGCAGCACTCATCACGCAGGCTAGAGCCCATGGCATGGCCACTATTTTAATCAGCGGTGGTTTTGAACAGGTCGCACGCCCGATTGCTGAACAGCTCGGCTTTGATGCGGTGTATTGCAATCGACTGGCAGTGAGCGCTGAAAGACTGACCGGTACCGTGCTTGCGCCGATTGTAGACGGGGCTTTTAAACGCCAGACACTGTTGAATTACATGGATCAGTTGGCACTGCAACCACAGGACTGCTGTGCGATTGGTGATGGGGCGAATGATATTCCGATGCTACAGACCGCAGGACTCGGTATCGCATTTCAGGGCAAGCCGCTGACCAGGCAGGCTACGCCCTATCAGATTAACGCAACGGACCTAACGGCCGCCTTGGGCTTTATGGGCATTAACCATGAAACAAACTGATGGCAGCGACTAGGGCGCAGCTCACTTAACTCGCCGCCATTAATGGCCTGCCGGAAACAGCTCGCCCTCTGACAACAACAGCCAGAGGGCGAACTTATGTCTGCTTTGCGTGGCTTCACCGTCCCGGCAAGCCAGCCGTAATATGACCGGCAGACGGCGATGAACTGCTCCTTTCTGCTTAATGCCCCAGAATCTGACTCAGGAACAGCTGCGTGCGCTCACTCTGCGGATTTTCAAAGAAGTTCGTCGGATCATTTTGCTCAATAATCTGTCCGGCATCCATAAAGATCACCCGGTTCGCCACTTCCTTAGCAAAGCCCATCTCATGCGTAACACAAATCATCGTCATGCCCTCATGCGCCAACTCAATCATGACATCGAGCACTTCTTTGATCATCTCAGGATCAAGCGCTGAAGTCGGCTCATCAAACAGCATAATTTCAGGCGACATACACAGTGCCCGCGCAATCGCCACCCGCTGCTGCTGCCCACCGGACAACTGGCCGGGATATTTCAGTGCCTGCTCCGGGATTTTAACCCGCTCCAGATACTTCATCGCGATTTCTTCCGCGTCCTTTTTCGGCATCTTGCGCACCCAGATTGGAGCCAGCGTGCAGTTCTCTAATACCGTCAGGTGCGGGAACAAATTGAAGTGTTGAAATACCATCCCGACTTCACGCCGGATCGCATCAATATTCTTCAGGTCATCAGTCAGCTCAACGCCATTCACCTCAATCAGGCCCTGCTGGTGTTCTTCCAGCCGGTTAAGACAGCGAATCAGGGTCGATTTACCCGAACCGGATGGGCCACAGACCACAATCCGCTCACCCTTATAAACATCCAGATTAATATCGCGCAAAACGTGGAACGAACCGTACCACTTCTGCATATCTTTGATATGGATCATCAGCTCATCACTGACATTCATTTGTTCAGCAGTATTCATGTTAAGCCTCTATCATTTGAGCTTAAGCCGTATGCCAGGGTTTTAAACACCCCCGGCATACCGACTTCTCACCTAGCGCTTGTGGCCGGTGTGTAATTTGTCTTCCAGGAAAATCGAGTAACGCGACATACCAAAACAGAACAGCCAGAAGATAAAACCGGCTACCAGATACCCTGTCATTGAGGTCGTCGGTGTCGCCCAGTTCGCATCGGCGAAGGTATTCTGAATAATACCAAGCAAATCAAACAGCCCGATAATCAGCACCAGCGTGGTATCTTTAAACAAACCAATAAAGGTGTTCACAATACCCGGAATCACGATTTTCAATGCCTGTGGCAGGATAATCATCTTATTGGTCTGGTTTGCGTTCAGACCCAGTGCCTGCGCACCTTCATACTGTCCTTTCGAGATCGCCTGTAAACCACCGCGTACCACTTCCGCCATATAGGCCGAGGAAAACAGCGCCACCCCGATTAATGCACGCAACAGCTTATCGAAATCCGTCCCCTCCGGCAGGAATAACGGCAGCATAACCGACGACATAAACAGCACAGAGATTAACGGGACGCCTCGCCAGAATTCGATATAAGCAACCGACAATACGCGGAACAGCGGCAGCTTAGAACGCCGTCCTAATGCCAACACAATCCCTATCGGCAGGGACGCCACAATGCCCGTCAGCGCCACCACCAGCGTCAGCATCAAACCTCCCCAACGATCCGTCGCGACTTTTTCCAGGCCGTAATCGAAAGACAGGAACAGCATGACCAAACCAATGACCAGGAGGGCAATACCAAAGACTTTCACCCCACCCCCAAAGGCAAGTAAGACTTCGCCCAGCTTGTCACGTAATCCCAGTACACCAGCAAGATAAAACAATGCTCCAGCAATCAGGAAGAATCCAACAGTACTCTGCTCATAATCAGCTTTACCACCGCCGAGTAGAATCAACGCTATCACCGGATAAGCCGTCAACATAAACAAGCCAACCCACTTACGGAACGGTGCTTTCTCCCAGATCAACCAAAGAATGCCGACCGCCAGCATGATGAATACCAAATCCACCCGCCACAGTTCTTCCGCAGGATAGCGGCCATAAACAAACAGCTGCCACTTTGCTTTCACATAAGGCCAACAGGCACCCACCGCATTTTCGGCCACACCGCCCTGCGCCACCGTCGTACAGACGCCACGCTTTAATCCCTCGGGATCATTAAACACCGCGCTAAGCACAGTGAAGTCAAACAAGCCCCATAACAGGCTCAGACCGATATACAGCAGACCAAAAGTCAGCACAGCATAAAAGACAGAACTGACCGCCGCCCCAAAACTGCTGAAATCATTCATGGAAGACAGAATGTTTTTCTTAAACCATCCGATCAGGCCAATACTATCAACCGGTGGGGGTAGAACAGGCGCATCTTCGGTGCGCAAATAAGCAATATCTCTGCTAGTTTGATTAGTCATCTCAACGCTCCACCAGCTTAATTTTACCGTTAAACCAGTTCATGAACAGCGAAGTGCTGAGACTCAGAATCAGATAAACCATCATCATCATAAAGATCATTTCGATTTCCTGACCCAGCACATTGAGCGCCGTTCCGGCAAACACCGACACAATGTCGGGATAAGCAATCGCCACCGCTAGTGAGGAGTTCTTGGTGAGATTGAGGTACTGCGAAGTCAGCGGCGGTACAATAACGCGCATCGCTTGTGGAATCACCACCAAACGCTGAATCAGACCGGCACGTAAACCCAGTGCCTGACTGGCCTCAGTTTGACCATGTGCAACCGCCAGAATGCCGGAGCGTACATTTTCAGCAATAAAAGAGGCGGTGTAGACTGACAGTGCGATCCACAGCGCCAGAAATTCCGGCTTCAGCACCATACCGGTCTCACGCTCAAAACCACGCTTCAAAATCGGACCTTCATTATTGAACACCGGAATGTCCCAGCTTAATGGCCGATCCAACAGGAAGAAAACCGCCAGCGGCACCCCAATCAATAGCAATAAATAGACCGGCCAGCCCATTGGGCGCTTGCCGGTACGATGCTGGATACCTGTCGCCATCTTGCTATACAACCAACAACCGACTAGGCCCACCAGAAACGCCAGTGCCACATAACCAAAGCCGTCCGCAAATATAGGCTGGGGCATATACAAGCCGGTTTTATTCAGCCCGCCCAGATCACCAAAGACCGACAGCTGATCGCGTTTAGCAGGCAGCGTTGTGATCATCACTGAATACCAGAACAGAATCTGGAGTAGCAGTGGAACATTTCGGAATATTTCAACATAAACAGTGGCAATCGCGCTAATGATACTGTTTTTCGACAACCGCATAATCCCCATCATAAAACCGAGGATCGTTGCTGCGATAATACCAATGAAAGCGACCATAATCGTATTGATCACACCGACCCAAAATACATCCAGATAGGTCGATACACCGGCCTCATATCCCATAAAGGAAACGCCGGGAGAAGTCAGAATCTGAAAGCCAGCTATTTGGTCAAGAAAGCCAAAGCCGGTCTTTTTATCAAGTCGTTGTAGGTTGTCAACTGTATTACCAATGATCCAAACAAAAAAGGCAATCACCGCTAATAACACCAATGCCTGAAATAACCACCCGCGCCAGGTACTGTTATATAGAAGCTTGGTCAACACAGAAGAACCCTTAGAGGAAGCGTCTTGCATAGGGATATCCGGTTAGAAACAGAAAGGAAATTAAACGAAAGAAGAAAAAGTTTATGCCGCCCATAAAAGTACCGGGCTTTATCGCCCGGTACTTTCTAACAATTATCCGCGCTTAGCGAATTGGTGGTGCGTACAGGATACCGCCGCTCTTCCACAGTGCATTTACACCACGCTGCAGTTTCAGAGGCGTATCAGGACCTACGTTCTTCTCGTAGATTTCTTTGTAGTTACCCACCATGCCGATGATGTTAGCTGCCCAGTTATTTTCCAGACCGATTTCTTTACCGAAATCACCTGAGGTACCCAGCAGACGCTGCATCGAAGGATCTTCAGACTTCATCATGTCAGCCACATTGCCTGAATCAACGCCCATTTCTTCCGCGTTAATCATCGCATTTAGTGTCCACTTCGCAATGTTGAACCACTGATCATCACCCTGACGAACAACCGGACCTAATGGCTCCTTAGAAATGATTTCAGGCAGAACCATATGATCATTCGGGTTAGTCAGCTTCAAACGCTCAGCAGCAACGCCTGAACGGTCAGTGGTGAATACGTTACAACGACCGGAATCATACGCCTTAACAACTTCATCAGACTTTTCAAAAGCTACCAGCTCGAAAGACATACCGTTAGACTTGAAGTAGTCAGTGATATTCAGCTCGGTAGTCGTACCGGTGTTAACACAGATTGCCGCACCGTCCAGCTCTTTGGCAGAAGTAACACCCAGCTCGCGTGGAACCATCATGCCCTGACCGTCATAGTACAATACGCCCGCAAAGTTCAGACCCAGCTGAGTATCACGAGTCATTGTCCAGGTAGTGTTACGCGACAGCACGTCGATTTCGCCCGAAGACAGTGCGGTAAAACGCTCTTTCGCAGACAGCGGTGTGAATTTAACTTTTGAAGCATCACCGAAGATAGCCGCCGCCATTGCGCGACAGTAGTCAACGTCGATACCTGTCCAGTTACCGGCATCATCAGTGTTTGAGAAGCCTGGTAAGCCCTGGCTCACACCACACTGAACGTGGCCTTTTGCTTTAACATCATCTAGGGTAGCGGCCTGTAGAGAGCCCGCCAGTGCAACGCCAGCGATGGCGAGAATAGTTTGCTTGAGTTTCATGTAATCCTCCAATTGATAAAACAAGTCCGTAAGCACTGGCACCCTCTACAAAAAAGTGTGTGCTAAAGCCCCAAACTTGGACGCTGAAATTCAAACATGGCGGCGACCATTGGTCAAGCCTAATAAACACCTTATGAGCGTTTCACAAAAACTTTATCGACTGAACAGTCAATTGTGCATTATTTTTGAGTTAAAACAGTCATAAAGGATACTAGCGTTTGATTGTAAGGCCTGGGCTATGTATCAATTCCTGAGAGAGCATAGTCTTTGACTCGACCAAAATATCACTTTGAAGGGCATAGCACTAAATCCCTAAACCCAGCACTAATCCACATAAACCAAAGGCACGCGCCGAGTCACACCGGTAAATAAGGTGTAGGCGATAGTATCACTCATTGCCGCCACGCTGTTGGCCGCGACATCATCACCCCACAGCTCAACCGGGTCGCCGACCTTAGCATCGGGGATGGCCGTTAAATCCACCGTCAACATATCCATCGAAACCCGCCCAATAATTCGGCTCTTCTGTCCCTTCACCCGCACTGGCGTACCGTCTTTCGCGTGGCGCGGATAGCCATCCGCATAGCCCAGCGCAACCACTCCGACCCGGACAGGCTGCTCACAGGTGAAACGCGCACCGTAGCCAATGCTTTCGCCTGCGGCCAGCTCCCGCACCGCAATCAGCGCCGAAGTTAGGCTCATCGCTGGTTGCAGCTGGCATGAATGTGCATTCGGCTGATCCAGCGGGTCGGCCCCATACAACATAATCCCAGGCCGCACCCAGTCGGCACGCGCCGCAGGCCAGGCCAGCACCCCGGCCGAGTTCGCCAAACTCAGCGGCACCTTCAATGTGGCTACTGCGGCCTGGAAACGGGCGATCTGAGTGGCAGTGAATGCCTCATCGACCTCATCCGCGCGGGAGAAATGCGTCATCAGCGTAATGTCGCCCACATGCGGACACTGGGCGAGCTGAGTGTAGATAGCCTGCACATTTTCCGGCGCAAAACCAAGGCGATGCATGCCGGTATCAAGCTTCAGCATCACCGCCAACGGGCGTTCGGGCCGAGCCGCCAGCAGCCATGTCAGCTGCTCCTGGGTATGGATGACCACCGTCATATCAAGACGATCCACAGCACTGAGTTCATCCGGGGTGAACACACCTTCCAGCAGCATAATGCGCGTCGTAATCCCAGATTCGCGCAGCTCCAGCGCCTCTTCAATACACGCAACGCCGAAGGCATCCGCCTCAGAACTCAATGCCTGCGCCACGCGCACGGCACCATGGCCGTAAGCATTCGCTTTAATAATTGCAGCAGCCTTGCCGCCGCTGCACTGCTTAGCCAAACGGTAATTGGCCCTGATTGCATTCAGATTAATCGTTGCTTTAGCCGGACGACTCATTCGAAATCACTCATTCAACATATTGATCAATCAGTACGAATATTCTGTACCCAGCACCATCGTACCCTCAACCTCAACCTGCACACCCAATGGCAAGGCCGCAACACCAATTGCCGCACGCGCGGGAAATGGCTCATTAAAATAACGCTTCATCGCTTCATTCACTAAGGCAAAATGACTCAAGTCAGTCAGATAAATATTCAGCTTAACAAAATCCTGACACGAACCACCGGCAGCTTCCGCCACCGCTTTTAGGTTACTGAACACCTGTTCGGCCTGCGCGGCAAAATCCTGCGTTTCGACCTGCATGGTCTCAGGGTTCAACGGAATTTGGCCGGAACAATAGACCGTATTGTCGACACGAACGGCCTGAGAGTAAGGGCCAATGGCCGCCGGAGCGGATGCGGTATTAATAATGGTTCTTTCAGACACAATAGCCACCTTTGCTTAATAAAAATTGACACAGCAGGGCTGAATGGTGCATATAATTTAGTACTTCGGCAAGCCTTTAATGGAGTACCTCCTATGTCTGCGGTCAATATTCTGATGGACACCCCGGAAACGGGCATTTACCGGCTCACCGTCAACCGCCCCAAACAGCTGAATGCGTTGAACCAACAAACGCTGGAAGACATCCGCAGCGCTGTCCAAGACTTGGCGCAGGCCGCCGATGCTCGCGTATTAATTGTAACCGGCAGCGGCGATAAATCCTTTATTGCGGGCGCAGACATTAAACAGATGCAGGCCAAAAGCGCTGTCGAAGGCCAACGCTTTTCCACCCTTGGCCTGAGTACAGTGCAGGCTTTATCCGACTTACCATTTCCCGTGATTGCGGCGGTGAACGGCTATGCGCTTGGCGGCGGCTGTGAGCTAGCGCTGGCCTGCGATTGGATTATCGCGGCAGAGCATGCCACCTTCGGCCAGCCTGAGGTGAAGCTAGGGGTGCCACCCGGCTTTGGTGGCACACAACGCTTACCCCGGCGCATTGGCAGCGCGCGCGCTATGGAAATGATTGTCAGCGGCAATACGATTGATGCTCAAACCGCCCTCAGCTGGGGACTGGTCAATCATGTCTATCCAGCGGATCAGCTGCTGGCAGAAGCCATGCAGATGGCCCGCACCCTCAGCAAACGCGCCCCACTGGCGGTTGAACTCAGCAAAAAACTGGTGCTGGATGGCGCAGACCTGTCGCTGGAGCAGGCTAATAGCATGGAAAACCGCGCCTTTGGGCTAGCCTTTGCCACCGACGACCAAACCGAAGGCATGCGCGCTTTTATCGAAAAAAGAAAGGCCGTATTCAGCGGACGCTGATTGATCACAGCAGCCGCCACGCCTGCGCCCTGAAACCAGCGCTCAAAACAGCAACAAACCCCAGATCAGCAGCGCATTGGCAATCGCCAATAGCACCGCAGCCGATCCCATATCTTTAGCGCGCCCGGACAGTTCGTGGCGCTCGTGACCGATGCGATCAACCACCGCCTCCAACGCAGTGTTCAACAACTCCACCACCATCACCAACAGCACGCTACCAATCAGCAGCGCCCGCTCCAGCCCGACTTCACTCAACAAAAACGCCAGCGGCACGGCCAGCAGCAACACCCAAACCTCCTGGCGAAAAGCGGCTTCCTGCTGGTAAGCGGCAGACAGACCCTGCCAAGAAAACCGCCAGGCATTGATCAATCGCGCCAGCCCCGTGGGCGCCGAGCCCTTATCTTTGCTAACTGTCATTGCTGTCAATCCACCTTAGAACCGCCGTAAACCTGATCATGCTCACTGTAGAAATTAAGTGCAGCGGTCGCCGACTGCTAAGCATGGAGAGTGTGTGTCCTGCCTACGCACTACTTGCATTTCAACGGTCAATATGGATGAATGCATCTTTTTAATCAATAAGGAATGAGTATGTCTCAGGCAAGTGCAAGACATCTACTGGTCGATACTGAAGAGAAGTGTCTGGCCCTGAAAGCGGAAATTGAGGGCGGCGCTGATTTCGCAGAAATCGCTAAACAAAACTCCAGCTGCCCCTCCGGCCAGCGCGGCGGTGATCTCGGCACGTTTGGCCCCGGCCAAATGGTAGCAGAGTTCGATCAGGTGGTATTCAACGGCGATCTCAACGTGGTGCATGGCCCAGTGAAAACACAGTTTGGCTATCACTTATTGGAAGTGACCAGTCGCACCTAAGCGACCGCGCTCCCCTGCCCTCTCTTCCCACCGGAGAGAGGCGCACCTAGTTTGGCGCAGGGGGATTAACGCAGTCGAGCCACTCACCTCGCATTACACCTGGATAAGGAATGGTCAGCACACCCACCCCCGATAAGCGCGACACCGTAAAAGCTCACGGCACAATCCGCGCGCGCAATGTGCAAAATATTATAGGCGCTGCTGAAATCGAATTTGCTCAGCGCGGCTACAAAGCTACTAGCATCCAGAAAATCGCGGCCCGAGCAGGACTGCCCAAAGCTAATATCCACTACTATTTCAACAGCAAACTTGAGCTATACCTTGAAATACTCACCAACATCCTCAGACTGTGGGACGCTGCTCTGAACGAACTCAAGCCGGAAGACGATCCAGCGACCGCGCTCAGCCGCTACATCCACGCAAAAATTGAATTCTCACGCCGCTATCCACTAGCCTCGCGTATTTTTGCGCTGGAAGTCATGACCGGTGGCGAACACCTGCGTGACTATTATCAGCAGGGCTATCATACCTGGTTTCAGGAGCGCTGTGCCGTGCTGCAATCCTGGGTTAAACAGGGCAAGATGGCACCGGTCGATCCGGCACACTTGATTTTTCTGCTCTGGTCATCGACACAACACTACGCCGACTTTGGTTATCAGGCGACTGCGGCCCTGCACGGCGATAAGCAGCCACTATCAGACTCAGACTATCAGCAAGCCGCCACCACCTTAAGCACAATTATTCTGCGCGGCTGTGGTATCACGCCACCGGATAGCGCCAGCCCTGGTCACGCAATGAAACCCTGATCCCCGCGCAATAATATCTGCACTAAAGCGCCCGCAACACTCGCTCCACATCGGCCTCGGTATTGTATAAGTGGAAGCTCAAGCGCGCCGCCCCAGCCCGCACAGAGGCCGCAATATTAGCCGCACGTAGTTTTTCCGCCACGCCCTCCTGCTGCAAGCTCACAATCGCCGACGCACTCTCCGCCAGCCCCAATGCGTGACGCAGCGTATTCGCCAATGCAATATTATGCGCCCCGATAGCGCGCGTCCCAAGCTCAGTAATCAGCGCCAGCGCCGGTAAAGTACCCACCCACGGCAACCAAGCCGGAGAAATATCATAGCGCCGCGCTGCTGCTGCCAGCCGCAGTGGTGCGCCATAAATCGAGTTCCAAATAGCTTCACCGCCATACCAGTTTGCCATCAGCGGCTTAATATCAGCCATTAACGCCGGACGCAGCGCCATAAAGCCAGTGCCACGCGGCGCTAGCAGCCATTTGTAGGCCCCGCAGATTAATATATCCCAATGCTGTGGCTGAATAGCCAGCCAGCTCAGCGCATGCGTGGCGTCCAGCATAATGCGCGTGCCCTGAGCCTGCGCCTGTTGGCTAATCGCCGCTAGATCAGCCACCGCCCCATCGGCGGACTGCACCGCACTAAAGACGACCCAATCATAAGGCTTACCCGCCGCCAGACGCGCAGGGATATCTTCCAGCACGACCAAATCCAGCGTCAGCGCCGACTCGCGCACTAAAAAAGGAAACAGCACGCTGGTGAAATCATTGTCCACGGCCAGCACGCGCGCACCCGGCGGCAACGACTGTGCCAATAGGCTCACGAAAGGCGAAACCTGATTGCCAACCGCTACCCAATCAGCAGAAACATCCAATAAATCCGCGAATAGTGCGCGACAGCGATTAATCACCTCATCATAAAGCAGCGGGTTTAATGTGCCACCCTGCCAGCCCGCAATATCGTCCTGCATAGCGCGCAGCGTGGCACGACAGGGCAAGCCGACGGTTGCCGTGTTGAGATAAGTATGCTCCGGCGCGAAGTGCTCAGCTGGGTTAAAATGTTGTGGGAGATGCATGCTGCTGTTCTTTATGATTGCGTCTGAAAACAGGGCTATTATGCGGTGCATCGCCCCCGACTGGCAAGCAGACAGCCGTGCTGAGGATGCCGACCTAAAACGCATAGCTGCGCCGATCCGGTGGTTTTTTTACAGTTAGAATTTGCGTAAGCTATCACCTATTTCAACCATACCATGAGGCCGCCATGCACCCACAAAATCCCATTCAAACCGCCCTGATCACCGGCGGCAACGGCAATTTGGGCCGCCTCATCGCTGACCGTCTATTAGCCGACGGCAAAAGCGTCATTCGCTTCGACATCCCCGGCACCGAACCCGCCAGCACCCGCCCACACGAGACAATTATCAGCGGCGACATTCGCGACCAACAGCTAGTCGAAAGCATCCTGACCGAGCACCAGCCAGATACGATTTACCACCTCGCCTCACTCCTCTCCGGCAGTTCTGAAGCCGACCATGAAGCCGCCTGGGAAATAAACGCCACGGCCTCTTTCCACTTATTAAAATGCTCGGTTAAACACGGGGTACGCACCTTTTTCTTCGCAGGCACCAACGCTTCCTATGGCGGCGGCTTAACTGATCCGATGCCAGAAGACGCACCACAATGGCCAGAAAACCTATACGGTGCCACTAAGGTAGCGGTGGAGCGACTCGGCGTATTTTTTAAATTGAAGAATGATCTTGATTTTCGCGTGCTGCGCTTCCCGATGGTGCTGTCACCGTTTGCACCCACTACGGCCGTCACCGCATATCCCTCACACGCCCTGCGCGCAGCAGTGAATCATAGCGCCTTCGTATTTCCGGTGGCCGCGCAGACCGGCATGTCGACTATGTTTCTGGATGATGTCATTAACAGCATTATCGACTTCAGCTACGCGCCCCGCAGCCAGATCACGCAGCACGCCTATAATCTGCACGGTTATTTTATGTCAGTAGAGACACTGATAGCGGAAATCCAGCAGCATTATCCGAACTTCCGCTATCGTTATGAGATCAACCCGGTGGTAGAAACACTCATTAGTAACTGGCCGGATACCATTATCGACCGGCATGCTAGAGCAGATTGGGGCTGGAATCCACGCTTTGACTTGGCGCAATCGGTAACACACATGCTTAAACTGCTTGCACCACCGGAATAACACATCAATCGGTTAGCCCATGCACCACTAACCCTCCAGCGTTAACATTTCCAGCTTTTTGGGCTTTTGAGTTTTGTCTAAGTATTGAACCGCCTGCTGTTCACGTTTTCGCAGCTGCAACAGCTGCTTTAGCGGTGCGTCGCTGGCCCGCAATTCAGCGCGCACAGGCTGCTGCCCTATCGGTGCCTGTGACTGCGGCGGTGCTTTCTGCTGCTGTAATTTCTGCTCCTGTAGCTTTTTCTGGCGCAACTTTTGCTGCTGTAGCTTCTGCTCTCTCAGTTTTTTCTGGCGTAACTTTTGCTGTTCTGCTCGCTGCCGCTGCGCGATGGTTGCCTCTGACGCCAGCTGATTGGCTGGCGTAGCGGTTATCTTCAGCGGGCGCTGTTGCGTTGTTTTCGCTGAATTAGCGCGCTGATTTAACCCAGGCTGCGCCGTTTGCTTAGCAGTCTTCGTGGCGGGGGAGTTATCCTCTGTGCGAGTCGATAAGGCCGCACTCAAGTCCAGCAAATCATTACCCTGTTGGGCGACGCGCTGTTTGAGCTGCTGTACCTGCTGCATCGCTACATCGATCGTTCCCATCTCACCCTTTAAGTAGTCACGCTCCTTCTGTAAAAACTGGGCGTGTGCCGCATTGGCCGCTAGCGAAGACTGTAGGCGCTGCTGCGTTTGTTGCAGCTCCCGCTTAACAGCGATTAACTCATCGTGGGTAGCTGATGCATTGGCGTACATTGAAAAGGTTTCAGGCACAACGCTGAACGTGCTGGACACGCCGGACAGAACAGAATCAGTGAATGTTGCGTCACCAGTGGCAGTGCTATCATCACAGCCAGATATTGCAAGGGCTGATACTAGTATCAGGCCAAATTTGGCATATTTCATGGGGTTTGCTCTTTATTGTTATATTTTTTTACATTGCCATGTTAGCACTACCGAGCAGTGAAAAAATAATCCAACCGATTACTGGCAGGGCGCACTCACCAAGGCAAAGGCCAGAGTTGCACAAAAAAACATTCCGCACATTCAGTGATGAATCCGATTCCATGCATCCAGGGCCGCAATTTTATAAGCCTCTGCTAATGTTGGATAATTAAACGCATTCTCGATGAAGTATTCCAACTTACCGCCCAGTGTCAACACGGCCTGTCCGATATGAATCAGCTCGGTCGCGCCCTCGCCCACAATGTGCACCCCTAGCAAACGGTGGGTTTTGAGCGAGAAAATCGCTTTCAAAATACCATGATTAACCCCCATAATCTGACCACGCGAGGTTTCACGCAGGCGCGCAATACCACATTCATAGGCAATTCCACGTTCGCGCACCTCTTGCTCGGACATACCCACCGTAGAAATCTCAGGCACCGCATAAATACCATAGGGAAAATATTCCGGCGCTTCATGAGCCACTTCACCAAACGCATTGCACGAGGCGAGTCGCCCCTGCTCCATCGAGGTTGAGGCCAGACTAGGAAAGCCAATCACATCGCCAACGGCGTAAATATGCGGCACTGCCGTCTGGAAGTTTTTATTCACTGCAAGCTTACCGCGCTCATCAGCAGTCAGCCCGCAGTTTTCCAGACGCAGGCTGTTAGTCGCACCGCTGCGACCAGCGGTATACAGCACCATATCACTATGCACCACCCGCGTGCTCTTCAACTGGGTCGTACAGGTACCGTTTTCATTAACCTTAATCCCGGCTACAGTTTCGCCCAGACGCAATGACATGCCGCGATCCCGCATCTGATGAATCAGATCCGCAGTAATTTCCTCGTCGACAAAATCCACAATGCTGTGCCGAGGTTCAATCAGCGTGACATGTACATCCAGCGCACTAAAAATTGTCGCATATTCTACCCCAATCACACCCGCACCAATCACCGCCATGGAACGCGGAATCCGCTGCAAATTCAGAATCTCATCGCTATCCACGATGCGGTCATTATCAAATGGAATATGTGCGGGGCGATACGGCCGGGTGCCGGTGGCAATAATAATCACCGCAGCGCTGTATTCGGCCACCTCACCGTCGTCCTTAGTCACCGCCAGCTCATGCGGCCCCAAAAAGTGGGCTTCACCACATACCGTCTCCACCTGATTGCGATTGAATTGGTGCTCCAGCGTTTCCACCTCATGGTCCAGGGTTTTGGTCAATCGCTCTAGCAGGTCTTCCGCAGAAATATGCTCCCGCGCCCGATAACCACGACCATAAAACTCACGCTCGCGCCAGCCCGAAAGATTAAGCACCGTTTCACGCAGCGTCTTACTCGGAATAGTTCCGGTATGCACCGACACCCCGCCAATACGGCGGCCACGCTCCAAAATTAAGACGCTCTTCCCCAGTTTAGCCGCTTGAATCGCGGCCCTGCGCCCACCTGGCCCACTTCCAATGACCAACAAATCATAGTGCATTGACATAATTAAGACTCTTCTCCATTGAGTGATTCGGTGCCATAACCCCAGATACAGCACTGGCATAATCTGGCATAATAAAGGCCAGAGTACCCGTTGAAAGCCATTAAAGATAAATACAGAAGGGGCCAATCCATGTTAAAACGCCACTTTCAGCCAGTATATCACCTGCTTCTTGTCTTGTGCCTGCTATCCGGGGCCAAGCTCAGCGCAGCGCCACTGGAACGCAGTGAGGTGCCGCAAGCGCTGCAAGGCTGGGTGGACTGGGCACTGCATGGTGAAACGGAACTGACCTGCCCCTGGTACTACAATCGCTCGCAGCGCGCCTGCCAATGGCCCGCCACACTCAAGCTTACGCTGCATGAACGCGGCGGCAGCTTTCGCCAGCAATGGCAGGTCTTCAATGACAGTTATGTGCGTCTCCCCGGTGATGGCAGTCACTGGCCGCAGCAGGTCAGTAACGCAGCTGGCAAAGCACTGCTGATTGAAGAACGCGACGGCTTCCCAGCGGTTAAGCTCAGCAGCGGCACGCATACCCTCAACGGCAGTTTTCACTGGAGCAAGCTTCCCAGAGCGCTCAGTATCACCCCAAGTGCCGCTCTGATTAGCCTCAGCGTGAATGAACAGGCCATTGAAAACCCCCGCTTTAATCAGCAGGGCCAGCTTTGGCTCACGCAGAGCAAAACCCAAAGCACAACACAGGATAATCTCGATATCCAGGTATTTCGTAAGATTGTCGACAGCCACCCCATTCAGGTCGTGACCGTTATCAAAATGCGGGTTTCCGGTAAGCAACGTAACGCTAATCTAACGCCGGTATTATTACCAGACTTCATCCCGTTCCAGCTTAAAAGTCCACTGCCCGCCCGGATGATTGAACAGCAGCAACTCCAGGTACAACTGCGCCCCGGCGAGTGGACGCTAGAAGTCGTGGGCCGCGCCGCAAACAACCAAACCACCTTCACCCTCCCCAGCAGCACTGCACCGTGGCCGCAGCAGGAAATCTGGGTATTACAAGCAGACAGCCGGATGCGTCAGGTTGAGGTCAACGGCATGAGCAGCATTGACCCTAATCAGACCCGCCTACCTGCGGACTGGAAAGCCCTACCGGCCTATTTAATGACGCCCCAGGACACACTGACCCTCAAGGTCATCCGGCGCGGGGCAGCCCAAACTGGACGCCAGGAGCTCAGCTTACAGCGTGAAATGTGGCTGGACTTTGACGGCAAGGGCTACACCCTCAAAGATCAACTCAGCGGCAACGTCCAGCAGCAGTCGCGGCTTGAAGTTCTGCCCGCGCTCGCCCTAGGCCGGGTCAGCGTTGACGGCCAACCACAATTTATTACCCGCAGTCAGGCAGACAGCCCGCCTGGGGTAGAGCTACGCAGCGAACAGCTCGATCTACAAGCAGAGAGCCGCTACCAAGGAGCGATCAACACGCCACTGGTTAACGGTTGGCAGCATGATTTGCAGCACATCAATACCACCCTGCACTTACCGCCGGGCTGGCGTTTATTCGCCGTCAGCGGCACCGATAACCAGCCGCAGAGCTGGGTGCAGCGTTGGAGCCTGCTCGATCTGTTTTTGGTCCTGGTGATTGCCCTAGCTACCCATTATTTATTTGGCTGGCGCTGGGGCACGTTGGCACTGCTGGCACTAGTTTTTACTTGGCATGAAAACGGTGCACCGCAGTATCTCTGGCTCAATCTACTAGCGGCACTAGCGCTGCTGCGGGTTCTACCCACAAGCACACTCAAACGGGCAGTCACTAGCTATTACTGGCTGGGCCTGGCGACGCTCGCGCTGATTGTGCTGCCGTATCTGATGGATACCGTGCGCGTCGCACTTTATCCGCAGCTAGGCTATACCCACAGCAACACAACACACCCGCAGAATGCTGAGTTTGCTCAGGAAGCGTTTAACACTGTGGGCCTGGCCGACGATGCACAGCCGCAGCGCGCTCAGATAGCGGAAGCCATGGTGCAACAGGCACCGCTACCGCGCATGAGCAAAAAGCTCAGCAACAGCATCAAACCGGCTCCCAAACCGCAGGCCAATCAACATGGGCGCCAATACGACATGAAAGCCATCGACCCAGACAGCATGATCCAGACCGGCCCCGGTTTACCGCACTGGCGCATGAACCAACACATTCACTTGCATTGGGCTGGGCCAGTCAAAGCGGATGAGCGCAGCCAGCTCTGGCTGATCAACCCCAGGCTTAATCTGCTATTACAGCTGATTGGCCTGCTGCTGCTGCTAGTCTTAAGCGGACGTATGTTGATGCACAACAAACAACCACCTCAACATCCCAAGGCCAACGTAAAACCGACCGCCGCCCCAAGCTCACGCCAAGGCACAGCCAGCAGCTTATTAGCGCTCCTGCTGCTACCGCTGCTCTTATGCAATCAGCCTGAGGTGCACGCCACTGCTTTGCCCGACGCGCAAATGTTACAAACCCTGCGTGACCGGCTCACGGCTGAACCAGACTGTCAGCCGAGCTGCGCCCAAATTGAACGTATGTCCATTAACCTCAGCGGCAACACCCTAAGCGCCCGCCTGACGGTGCATGCGGCAACGGACACTGCGATCCCCCTTCCCGGCAGCCAGGACACCTGGTTAGCGCAGAATATTCGGCTTAATCACGTTCAGGCCACCGCATTGCAGCGCGACCCTCAGCAGCGCCTCTGGCTCGCCGTCCCCGCCGGACAGCATGAAATTCACCTGCGCGGCCCTCTAAGCAAGCGCAACAGCGTCACACTACCGCTGCCCTTAAAGCCGCACTTCGTCAGCTGGCACAGCAACGACGCCAGCTGGACGCTAGACGGCATTCGGGACAGCGGCGTACCCGAAGCACAGCTGCGTATCAATCGCGTACTGACCGACGACGCGGCACGACAGCAAGAACAGGAGCAGAACATCCTGCCCACCTTCATCAAGATCGAACGCCGCCTTCACCTGGGATTAGACTGGCATGTGGAAACCACAGTCAGGCGGCTAGCCCCGTTGAATACGCCGCTGAGCCTTAATATTCCGCTGCTACCCGGCGAACAGCCCATGAGCGATCGGCTGCGCGTCAGTCAGCAGCAGATCAAAATCAACTTGGGCGCACAGCAAATGACAGCGCACTGGTCATCGCGACTGACGCCGGGCAGTGAAATTGTCCTACAGGCCGCCAACAACCCGGACTACCTGGAAAGCTGGTACCTCGCTACTAGCCCGGTTTGGCATGTACAGTCCAGCTCATTGGTGGTCAATCAATTCACCCAACAGGACGGCCAGCGCATTCCCGTGTGGCTACCCTGGCCCGGAGAGAAACTCATACTTCGCATCACACGCCCACAGGGTGTTCCTGGCCAAACAGTGACCCTGCTGGCCAGTCAACTGACGGTACAGCCCGGGAAGCGCGCCAACGATGTCACGCTCGACCTCAACTTCCGCAGCAGTCGGGGGGTACAGCACAGTATTGAACTACCGGATACAGCCGATGTGCAAGCACTCCACATCGATGGCAGTCCACAGCGGATTCAGCCCAAAGACCAACAGCGCAACATCCTCAAACTCACCCTGAAACCCGGTCAGCAGCAGGTCACCGTGCAGTGGCGCGAACACGATGCCATGGGCTGGCTATATACCCTACCAGCGGTCAAACCCGGATTACCCGGCGTGAATGCCCGCCTCCAAATAGCCCCTTCAGCAGAGCGTTGGACGCTCTGGACACATGGCCCTACGCTGGGCCCTGCTGTCTTATTTTGGGGCGTACTAGCTGCGCTAGTCGTCGTGGCACTTCTACTGGGCTATTCCAAACTCACGCCCCTGAAAAGCTGGCAGTGGTTTTTGCTCGGCATCGGCCTAAGTCAAACCGAACCGTTACTAATGATTTTGGTCGCAGGCTGGTTAATCGCACTGGCACAGCGCGGTAACAGGCATGAGCACATTCAGGCACTGGCGTGGTGGCAGTTTAATCTGCTGCAGTTAGCCCTGGCCGGACTCACACTCCTCGCCCTGCTTATACTAGCTGTAGGACTCTCTCATGGCCTGCTCGGCCAGCCAGAAATGCAGATTGCCGGTAATGGTTCATCAGCCTACAACCTCAGCTGGTATCAAGATCACAGCATGGATACGCTGCCACAACCGCTCGTCGTCAGCGTACCGCTGTGGTTATACCGCGTGCTGATGCTGCTATGGGCCTTATGGTTAGCCTTAGCTGTACTGCGCTGGCTGAGCTGGGGCTGGCAGGCACTCAATCAAGGGGGCTTGTGGCGACCACGGCCTAAAAAGCAGCCGAAAAAAGCGGCGCCACAGACCTAAAAAGCAAGTGCTATCCACGGAAAATTGCCGCTGCAGGCCGTAGTGGGCAGCGCGCAACTGTCCACCAGAAACAATTTAAGACAATACTTGGCCCGAAAGCAGGCCGCAGAACCTAGTGCGGCACAAAGAATTTTGTGCTGTTTAACTGTCAACACCTACTGTTCGTCAACTTAATATCGCCGTTTATCAGTTAAACACTATTACATAAGCTATAAATTTTAGTAGAACTAATAACGTTAAATCGTAATTACTCAGGTAGATGATCAGTAACTCAGTCTGTAGATTCAGATTAGGATCTCATAAATCAGACGGGAATAGTGAGAAATTAAATGCCATAGCTGGCAGAATTTACTCTTAACAAAACCAGTTAATGATGGAAAAGAATAAATTAAAAAAAAATTATATCCTGAGAAAAGTAATGCTATTTTTTTACTAAGAAATTCCACAGCACATCACTCAGCTTTTTATAGTAAAACTACAGTAACTCAACCATTAGCTAGCTTAATTAACTTACCCAACAAAAACGCACACCAGGCCTTCACCAGGCAAAGCAAAAAAACAAGTTACACTCAGTAACGTTTCAGCTTAAAGGTTAGCATCAGAGTACTCAGGTGCCAGAGAACCGTTTGAAATTTACATACAAAATGCAAGTTTTTTTGTGAGCAAACTTCTCAAGTACTCGGAATATGATCGCTAGAGATAACAGTGTGCAGCACACTAAGCATACACACCGTACGGATCATATTATAAAACGCATTAGGCCGCAATCGCCAAATCATCCATCGAAATACCATTATCCAAACATTCATCGACCCAACGTGGACGACGACCGCGCCCTGTCCAAGTCATACTCTCATCGTCAGGATGGCGGTACTTAGGCGCAACAGGCTTACGCAGCTTGCGCGCTTCTAATACTTCATCAAGTGTAAACGGTGAATTATCGATGAGGTCGTCCAATTGAGCACGTACTTCCATGAGCTCGGTTTGGCGACGCTGTTGCGATGCAACTTCAATATCTGCTTTCAATTTATTAAGCTGATCTACCGAAAGTTCAGCAATGTTAATTTCTGTCATCTCTGTGAGCCTCTATGCACATTTCAGAAGTAGTTTATAGAATTTGTCCAACGACGCACATTGTATATAAATTCTTCTCTTTTGCAATATGAAATTCGTCTATAGATAATGATTTTAGGCTTACTGATAAGATTTTGCAAGCACGTCATTTAATCCTGTCGGTTTCATTAGTGTTTTTAATATCGAAATTATTGTTACTGCCAGCATTCAAGCTGACAAAAATTGACATTCAATAAGCAAAAAGTCTCCCCAAACTATTTCAACTCCTAGCATAAAAAAAACGTAATTTATACCACCAAGCCATTGAAAACATTTTGACCTACTGTTTAAAGCCAGCCACTTCTAACACAAAGACTGCTAGGCATTTCATGACTCATATTCATACGATTTAATTACTGCATGACCGCTCAGCCAATCAGTCGAGTTATTGCCAGACACAAAAACAGTGACTAAATCACCCCATCAGGGGCATTTCCTTTTTGGCCTAAACGGCTGGTTAGCACGCCATTACCCTAAATCTTGCACAGACTGCGGGGATGCGGCCAAACAAAGGGCCAAACGACAAGTTGCTGAATATATGCGCAGATAAAGCAGGGCATTCGGTATTATTGGGCGAACACCTAGGACGCGCGGCTTTATTCTAAAACCAACCAAACTTTAAAACCCACGCAGCATAAGGTTACGCTACTGCGCCAGCAGACCTGCAAACATTGGCGTCACTAAAACATCATTCAGTATCGTTACGCCAAGACATTATTTCGTTCCATTCTTCAAAAAAATGCTTTTTTTTCAAGTAGTCCTGATAAGTCAGCAGAGCGGGTTCCAGTTTGATCTGTTTGAGTGGACCACGATCTTTTACGGACTGCTGCAAGCCCGAATAAGTCGCCTGCCCTTTAGTATCAGGGTGCAGCGGGTATAGGTGTGCGCTGTCAGCCAACAGCTGCTGTCCGCGTCTTGACAGCAAATAGTTTAGAAATAAATGACCATTCTCACGCTGACGTGCCTGTTTAGGCACAAAAGCAATCCGGCTCATCACCAGGGTATAATCCGTAGGTAAAATCAGCGCCAGCTGCGCATTATCCTGCGCATGGGTAAACGCATACGAACCCAGTACATTGTACGCCAACAGTAATTCACCGGACTGTATCGCCTGCAACATACTACTGGTATTTTCATACAGCCTCGCGCTCACTCGGCTCAGATTCTCGGTCAACCTCCCCCAAGTGCTGGCCTGCTGTGCATCCTGACTCGCGAACAAATAGCCCAAGCCACTGCGGGTAATATCATAAGTGCCCACGCGCCCCCGAAAACGCGGCTGTTGCTGGCGCAGTAATTCAATCAGTTCAAATCGGCTCTGCGGCACTTCGTCCGCAGACAGCAGCTGTGGGTTATAGGCCAATACAGCTGGCTCATAGGTAAAACCAAAAGCCTCGCTGCGCCATTGCGCCCACTCCGGCAGCCAAGCCAGTTCAGCACCCATTTCATGAGTCGCAGCATAGCCATCGTTAACCAACTTAATCTGGAGATCCATCGCCGAGCTAATCAACAAGTCTGCGGTTTGCCCCTCAGCCGCCTCTGCCAGAAAGCGTTCAAACAGCGGCACCGAGTTCAGGTCGACGTACTCAATAGCTATCGTGGGATACTGTTGCTGAAAATCTTGCAGCAGCGGCAGCATCACCTGTTCATCCGTACTCGAAAAAATCTGTAGCGGCCTAATCGAATCCGGCTCGGCATCCGCCTGCACTGCTGGATAGAACGCCGCCAGCGCAGAAGCGCTGCACACTAGGCCCAGCCATATCCCCATAATAATCTGCTGCATTCAGGACGGCTCCGGCGCAAATAACAAACGGGCTTTTAGCCCACCCTGCACACCATTCTCTAACACGAGTCTTCCCCCCATCGCATGGATCAGCTGCTCCACAATCGCCAAACCCAGCCCGCTGCCCACGCTCTGACGAAACTCACCGCGCCCAAAACGGCGCGTCACCTCAGTTAATAATTCCACCGGCAAACCGGGACCGTAGTCACGCACCTGCAAGACCACCTGCGGCTGCCCATCGACGTTGGCAACACTCAGAAACAGGCTAACATGAACCGCGCGTTTGGCCGCGCCGTTCTGGCCATATTTCAGCGCATTATCCACCAAATTCCGTAATAGCTCGCACAAGGCTTCCGTATCAGCGGTTAGGCGGACATCACCGGCCTGATTATCAAAACTCAGCTCAACCCGCTCACGCAACGCCAGCGAACCCATGTCACCCAAACACGCGGCCACAACCGCCGCCAGATCGACTGACTCCGGGATCAGCACATCAGCCCGGTGCGCCAGTGTGGCATAATTTAGCAGCTGGTTAATCCGGTTATTGGTTTCCTGGGCATTGCGTAGAATCCGCTGCGAGCGATCACGAAACTCAGCTAGCGCTGTGGTTTCACTGCCTAATTCAGCCTGTGCCTGCAGGCTCGCCAGCGGCGTACGCAGCTGATGGGCCGCTTCAGCAATAAAAGCGTGGTTACGGTCCTGATTGCGCTGCAAGCGCCCCATAAAGCGGTTAATGGCTTCGACCAAATGAGAAATTTCCTGCGGCACCCGCGTGGTGAGCGGCTTGAGCTCAGTCGGCTTACGTTGTAACAACTCAGCTTCCACCGCCAGTAACGGCCGCAGTGAGCGCCCCGCTGCCAGCCACACAAACACGCCCCCCAATAGAATCAGGCCTACAATGCCCAATAGCGCTTTCAACGTCAGATCACCAGCCAGTTCCTGCCGGGCCAGCTCACTCTGGCCCATCTGTAGCCACACTTTACCCTGCACCCCCGATTCCAGCAGTTCCCGCTCCAACACCACGAAGCGAAAGCTTTCTTGCTGATAATCCGCGCTGTAAAAATAGGGGCCACTTGGGGGCTGCCTGGCCTGCATCTCAGCCAAGGTGGGCCAGGGCGTATCCGCATAGCCTGTCAGCACCTTCTGCGTATGCTGGAGATCATCAATCAGGCTATAAACCACACGATCATTCTTAGCCAAAGATAAGGTCGCCAGCGAAGCATAAGGCAATTCAAAACTCAACTGCTGCTCACGCACCGTTAGATTTTCCATCGCCGTTAACGCCGCACTTTCCAACAACCGATCATAGGCTTTATCGGCAGCCTGTCCGGCGAAATTATGCGCCAGTAACAACAGCAAACCGCCACCACACAGTAGCACCAACCCCAACATCAGGGCCAACCGAATACGCAGCGAGCCCCTATGCATCAACATGCAATAAATAGCCAATGCCGCGCAGGGTTTTAATGTGCACACCGCTGTCCGCAAGTTTCTTACGCAGCCGACCAATATACAGCTCAATCGCATTATGACTCGGCAATTCTTCGGTATCCACAAAGGAACAGAGCTGATCAGCAATCTGGCTTTTACTCAAGACCCGACCCTGCTGACTTAACAACAGATCCAGCACATTGAGTTCACGCCGGGGTAAATCCAAGGCCACACCCGCAATAAATACTTTGGCGGCGCTGCGGTCAAAATGCAGCTTGCCATATTGCACGCTGCTGCTAGTTTCGCCGTGATTACGCCGAATTAGCGCGCGACAGCGGGCGGAAAGCTCGCGTAAATTCACCGGCTTAATCAGATAATCATCAGCGCCCAAATCCAGCGCTTCCACCCGGTCATCAATGCCAGAACGCGCCGTCAACACCAACACCGGTGTTTTATTGCGCTGGGCACGCAGCTGCTGCAACACCTGAATCCCATCCAGCCCCGGCAGACCGAGGTCAAGAATCACCAGCGCGTAGGTCTGATGGGATAGCATCTCGACCGCCTGGGCACCATGGCTGAGCCAGTCCGGCGCGTGACCATCCACCTGTAGACGCTCGACAATGGCCTCCGCTAAATCAGGAGTATCTTCAACCAACAAAATACGCATGTCTTTTCATCATTGCCCGCAGTGGTGTGCCTTATATAAAGATTGTAGGGATGACAGTTTTATGACAGAAATAAGCGTTATGCTTTATTCGTGAATTAAGTCTCCGGTTTTAGCACACAGCTGTCAAACCAAAGACTTAGTCCAATCCTATCCCACTCGGGATGTTGTTTTAAACCGGAGGAAATAAAATGTTAAACACGATGCGTACTATGGCAGCAGCTAGCATTATCGCTGCGGCCACGCTGGGACTGAGTGCACCGGCATTTGCTGATGGTCACCAGATGCTTGAAAAAATCCACTTCCTGATTCCAGGCGGTGCAGGCGGTGGCTGGGACGGTACCGCACGCGGCACGGGTGAAGCCCTGACTGAATCAGGCCTGGTTGGCTCTGCCAGCTATGAGAACATGTCTGGCGGCGGTGGTGGTAAAGCCATTGGCTACCTGATTGAAAATGCCGACAGCAACCACGGCACACTGATGGTGAACTCTACTCCCATTGTGATCCGCTCACTCACTAAAGTCTTCCCACAAAGCTTCCGTGATCTGTCGCTGGTCGCCGGCACAATCGGCGATTACGCCGCTATCGTTGTTAGTAAAGACAGTGAAATTAATGATATGGCTGGCTTGGTCGCGGCGTATAAAGCCGATCCGAAGAAGGTCGCTATTGGCGGCGGTTCTGTACCGGGCGGCATGGATCATCTGGTCGCGGCAATGGCCATGCAGGCCGCTGGCGAAGATCCAACTAAAGTTAAATACATCCCCTATGATGCGGGTGCTAAAGCCATGGCCGGTTTACTGTCTGGTGAAGTGATTGCGCTGTCCACCGGTTTCAGTGAGGCGGTAGAACAGGCGAAAGCGGGCGAAGTTAAAATCATCGGGGTCACCTCTGATGAGCGCGTACCTGCGTTTGAAGAGGCCAAAACCCTGAAAGAACAGGGGCTGGATACCTCCTTTGTTAATTGGCGTGGCTTCTTTGCAGCGCCCGGTCTGCCCGCTGAAAAACTACAGGCATATCAGGACGTGATCACAAAAATGTACGACACCGACGAGTGGGAAGCCGTGCGCGCCCGCAACGGCTGGGTCAACATTCACAACTCTGGCGATGAGTTCCTGACCTTCTTGGAGAATCAGGAAAAAGTCATTGGTGACCTGATGAAGCAGCTTGGCTTCTTATAAAACCTAAACGTTAAGCCCCCTCATCCCCCTTGTTTCAAGGGGGAAACCCGCCACCAGACTGGCACTGATCAAAGCTTATCTGCTATCAGCGCATACGTTTTATCTGCTCAGCGGCGCTGGCGCAAAAGCGAGGGGGCTAATCTTCCATTTTTCGCCGGAGCACCCCATGACCCTGGATCGCTGGATCGCCTTCGTTTTTCTGCTGTTTTGTTTAATCTACGGCTACACCGCTTTTTTCGTCATGGATGATCAGCTCGCACCGTTTCTAAAAAATAATCCGGTCTGGCCCAGCACCTTCCCCAAGGTACTTTCGGTTGGCGGTATTATCGTCGGCTTATTTGTGCTGCTTGGCTTTGAGAAAAACGTCGCTGCGGAAAAACCGCCTGAGATTAACTACCGCCGCCTAGGCGATTACAAACTGGGACAGGCGCTGTTACTCCTAGGCCTTATGGCCGCTTACGCCTTGGCACTGCATCCGATTGGGTTTCTGCTGTCGACCGCACTGTTTCTGATTGTAGGCGCGGTCATTTTGGGCGAGCGTAATTTCCTACTGGTCATTCCAGTCGCTCTACTGGCCACCGGCGGCGTCTGGTATCTGGTGCAGGTGGTGCTGGGTATTTTTCTGCGGCCACTGCCGTTTTTCCTAATGTGAGGCTCAGTCATGCTTGAAGGTATTTTACTCGGACTCTCCACCGTTTTCTCGATCACTAATATTATGATGGTGATTGGCGGCTGCCTCATCGGAACCTTTATTGGCATGCTGCCGGGCCTTGGCCCGATGTCAATTATTGCAATTATGATCCCCGTCGCGATTGGCATTGGGGATCCTTCTGCCGCCCTTATCTTACTGGCTGGGGTGTATTATGGGGCCATCTTTGGCGGCTCCACCTCCTCCATTTTGATTAATGCGCCGGGTGTGGCCTCGACTGTCGCCACTAGTTTTGACGGCTATCCACTGGCGCGGCAGGGGCAAGCCGGTAAGGCACTTACCGTAGCGGCCATTGCCTCATTCTGCGGCGGCACCGTGGGTGCGATTCTGCTACTCATCTTTGCCCCGATGTTGGCTTCAGTCGCCCTGCTCTTCCACTCCGCCGAATACTTCGCGCTGATGGTGGTCGGACTATCAGCCATCGCCGCATTTGCGGGCAGTGGTCAGGTCGGCAAGGCCGTGATGATGACTCTGCTAGGGTTAATGCTCGCGACAGTCGGTGAAGGTGCGCAGTACAATATGCCGCGTTTTACCATGGGGATCATGGATCTACAGTCCGGCTTGTCATTTATTACGCTCTCCATGGCAATGTTCGCCCTGCCGGAAGCCATTTATCTAGTGCTAGACCCAACGCGCTCCAATAGCGGCACGGGACAACAGGGGCAAATTAAAGAGCTACGCATTAGCCGCCAGGAAGCCAAACGCATTTTCCCCGTCATTGGCCGCCAGTCCATCCAGGGCTTTCTCATTGGCGTGCTGCCCGGTGCGGGCGCGACGATTGCCTCTTTTCTCGGTTATGCCGTCGAGCGCAATATCGCCTCGAAGGAAGAACAAGATCAGTTTGGCAAAGGCTCGGTCAAAGGGCTCGCTGCCCCAGAAGCCGCGAATAATGCGGCCTGCACCGGTTCCTTTGTACCGCTGCTCACCCTGGGCATTCCCGGTTCAGGCACCACCGCTATCCTGCTGGGCGCGCTGATCGCACTTAATGTTTCACCCGGTCCACGGCTGATGGTCGATAACCCGCAGATTTTCTGGTCGGTTATTATTTCAATGTACCTGGGTAATCTCATCCTACTGGTGCTGAATCTTCCGCTCATTCCTTATATTGCGAAGATTCTAGCGGTGCCGCGTAATTACCTCATTCCCTTTATTTTATTCTTCACGCTCATGGGGGCTTACATCGGGCAGAATAATGCGACCGAACTGTTAATGCTGGTTGGACTCGGTATTGGGGCGACTATTCTGCGCTTTGCGGATTATCCGCTGGCCCCACTGCTGATTGGCTTTATTTTAGGGCGCATGCTGGAAGATAATTTTTCGCGCGCCATGCAGCTATATGATGGCATCCACTTTATTACCGAGCGACCCATGACCATGGGGCTGTTAGTGCTAGCAGTCATCTTAATTGTGCTGCCGATGTATCGGGCGCGGCAAGCACGCCTGCGCAGCGCAGAGGGCGACTAGGGGGCTGTGGTCCCCGTGCGCTGCTGCTCTTCCAGCCACTTCACCACCTGATCCAGTTTACTGTCGCCTGCTGCTGGCATCGCGAGCAGCGGCATATAGGCCTGCTCGTCCGGCGTGAAGTTAACAAAATGATTGGCCCGCTCAAACAGCGCTGGCGTATTGGGTCGGTGTTGATATTCAAAACCGTCAAACTCAAGCTCCCAAAGAAAGGCCAACGCATCTGCCACGGGCTGCGCGGGGAAGTCATAAATCAGACGGTAGAGCGCCGACGGCCGGTTTAAATCCCACAGTCGGATCGTTTCATCCTCCGCTCCCGAAGCCAGCAGCACCTTATCGCCCTGCTGCTGTAACGCTAACCCCCAAACCGCTTGCGTATGATAATGCAGCGTCTTGATCAACTGTCCCGTTGCAGTGCTCCAAACCCGCACCTTGTTGTCAACTGAACTGGAGACCAGCTGCGTGCCCTGCGCATTAAAAACCAACCCAGTGACTGCAGCACGATGACCGCTAAATTCCCGCAGCAGTTTATGCGTGCGGCTGTCCCACAGACGAATCGTATTATCACTAGACGCTGCAGCCAACAAACGCCCATCCTGGCTATAGCGCAGTGCGTTGATATAAGCGCCGTTGCCGCTGAGGCGCTGCGGTTCTGGTCTGGGTTCGGCCACCAGCGTTGCCATCTCCCACAGGTAAATTTCACCCTCAGCCGTAGCCGCCGCTAGGGTTTTGCCGCCATCAGGGCTAAACGCCACATCGGTCACCGCAGCCGAGTGCGCTAAATAATGTAAGCGCTCGCTCGTGCCCATCTTCCAAACGCCAACATGCTTATCCGCAGAGGCGGATGCCAATAAGGCATCATCAGGACTAAACGCCAGCCCCGAAATTGTATCCTCATGCCCGCGCAGCACGTTGAGCGGCTCGCCAGATTCAGCATCCCAAAGGCGAATCGTTTTATCCGCCGAGGCGGACGCCAGCACCGTACCACCTAGGTTATAGCGCACGGCGAAAGCCGCACGTTCAGCGCTGGCCGTTGTTGGGGCCACCGGCAGGCCAGCGCCATGCTCCGCCAGGGCAGACTGAGCATGGCGCAGCTGACCTGTTGCTACATCCCATACCCGAATGCCTTTATCCTGAGTCGCAGCGGCCAACCAACGTCCGTTTGGATGAAAATCCAGTGCTTGCACCGTGCTAGCGCTGTTTGGCGCTGCAAGTACCTTCGGCGGCGCAGTGCGCATATCCCAGAATTTCAGGGTGTTATCCCAGGAACCACTCACTAGCCGCTGTTTTTTAGGATCAAATGACAGGCTCCGCACCTTGTCCGTATGACCTTCCAACACCGACAACAGCTTTAATGCCGCCACGTCCCAGATATAGATATGATGATCATCGCCACCTGAGGCCAATAACAGCCGCCCACCCGAACGGTACAAACTCAGCGCCCGCACCGCCCCCTCATGTCCCTTCAACACGCGGTATAATAAGTTGTCCTGTGCCTCAGCAGCGGCCTGTTCTTCAGTGACCTCCTGTTTCAAGCCGGTGGCATAGCGCTGCTCTAGCGTTGCCTGCGGGGTTAGTGGCTGCGTGATGAGTGGCTTCGCATCGGCGGTCTGCCATTGATAAATCAACTTATCGGCGGAACCACTGAATAAGGTCTGGCCATCCGGCGTATAGGCCAAGCTGTAAATAGCCTCCTTATGGCCGGGTAGATACCGGATATTGTCCGCGTTGTTTAAATCCACCAGCACGATTCTGCTGTCCACGTCTTCCTGACCGGCAATCGCAAAAGACTGCCCATTGGGATTGAAGCGAACAGCAAAAATCACCCCATTATAAACGGCGTTTTCCTGCAGTAACGCACCGTCTGCCGCATCCAGCACCAAAGCACGGCCATCCGTTAACCCCACCAAAATCCGATGGCTTGGGGCATGATAATCCAGCGCGGTGACCGCTACCTCCTGCCCCGTCACTATGGACGTTAAATCTTTTTCAAACAGAAACTTACCCTGTTGTGCAGCGTTCCACCACCGCACACGCCCATCATCACCCCCACTGACAAAAATCTCGGGGCCAATAAAACGCAGGGCGTAGCTCACACCACGATAGGCCGTCAGTATTTTAGGTAAGCGACCATTCACTCCCCACAGGCGAATCGTATTATCGGACGCGGCTGAAACCACGAAATCACCGTTGGCACTGTGTGCCACCGCATGCACATTGCGGCTGTGGCCCGATGAAGCGAACTGGCGCTGACCATTGCTGATGCGCCAGCGAATCACCTGACCATCTTCTGAACCAGAAACAATCCACTGACCGCCCGCACTAAACGCCAGCGAACTCACGTAATGATGATGGCCATCTAAGCGTCTGTTCAACTCAGCACGCGCCACATTCCACAGGTGCAAGCGTGGATCATCACCCGCCGACACTAGCGTCTTACCCGATCGGTCAAACGCCAGCGCCAGAATTTTGCCGTCCTGACCGTTTAATATTTTCAGCCATTGACTTTGTAGATTAAGCAGGCGAATTTTGCCATCATCAGAGCCAATGGCAATCGTTTGGTTGGCGGCACTCACGGCAATAGCATAGATAGGCCGCCCCAGCGTCAACAAATCGGCTTCCCAGCGCCGCGCCGCAACATCCCACCGTTTCAGCGTGCCATCGACAGAGGCGCTAATTAATAGAGACTTATCCCCCACTGTTAAATAATGCAGGCCCAGCACCGTTTTTTTATGGCCGTGCTCTCCGGCCAGTTCATACGCTGACTCACCGTCAATCCGCCATACCCTGATACTGCCATCAACCCCAGCCGAGGCAATACTCAGGCCATCCGGGCTGAAGTCAGCGGTTAATACCGGCTGGCTATGTCCCGAAAACGTCAGGGGTGCGAAGGTCTCTCCCGTAGCGGCGGTGCTCCACAGCCGGACGGTGCGATCATTCGAGGTAGACACTAAACGCTGGCCATTGGCATCAAAAGTTAGGGAACGAATCCGCTGACTGTGACCGGAAAAGCTAGTCAGCATTTCATAAGTATCCGCACTCCAAAGACGAATAATATTATCCTGTGAACCGGTCGCAATAACCGCGCCCGCCTTACTGACTGCAACTGCCGTGATATTGTCCAAGCCCAGGCTGCTGGTTTTGGTCAGTGGGCTATTAAATTGCTGCGCATCGATGAGGGATAACGCACTCAGTCGAGCCGCAGCCGCATCCTCATCATCACCTCCCCCAATCGCCTGCACGCGCAAAGCATACAGCAGGGACTCACGCTGCTGCTGGGTTAGACCAAGCAGCTCCTTGTTGCGTATTTTTTCAGCGCTTTGTGCCCTGGCATCATCAGAAGTCTTGGCAAAGAAATTCGCTTTAAAGCGGTTACCCGCCTGCTCTTTGCGCTGGGTGTCCTGTAAGGTCTGATAGGCCCACCCGCCGATAATAGCCGTCAGCAGCATCAGAAAAACAAACGCCCCCACGCCATATATCCAGCGCTGCTGCTGCTTAAACAGTTTTTCTTTGATCGCTACCTTCTGCTGCAGCTCCTCACGACGCTGCTCCACCAACCGTGCTTTCTCTTCCAACAGGCGCTCTTTTTCCTGCTGGGCCAGCGCGGCCTGTTGCTGGGTGTTGGCATCCGCCTGCTGACTGTCTTCCAAAAAGCGTATTGCGCGCGCAAACTCACCGGGATAACGTCGCGCCCACAGCGCACCGCGCTCGCCGCTGCCGACCTGCTGCTGCCAGTTGAGCGCACGCTGCAAGTCCGCACCGCGATATAGCGTTGCCGCCTCATTTTCATGCAGCAGTGCCGTCTCCGCCAGTCGGGTATACGCGCTGGCCTGTTCGGCCTCTTCATCCACCCACTCGCGCAGCATCACCCATTGCCGAATCAGGCTCTCATGCGAAATATCCAGCAGCGGGTTACCGGTTTCCTGTTCCGACAGCACCAGAAAAGAACGGCCATCGCTGTTAAAGCAGCGAATCACCGCCAACACTTCGGCGGTGCTCACCCCCGCAATACGCGCCACGCTGTGCAAATGCGCCGGTCGCCTAATCCGCCGATTCGCGTTGTCCACCGTGGTCAACGCCTGGAACAGCTGTTTCGCTATAGGTTGACCGCGCTCATCCAGCTCGTTCATCGCTTGATTAGCATGTTGATCGAGTGAACGGTGAATCGTTCCGGCCTGTTCATAATGCACTATATCCAGCGACATATCCGGCGTTCCGGGCGTATCACGCCAGGCGCGATGCCATACGTTCCAGGTGCGCATTAGGACGTGCTGTAACACCGGGAGGTCATCCCGACTGTGCATTTGCTCATTCAGCAGCTTATCAATCAGGCGCTGTGAGACGCTTGCCCCCGACAGCAACACCGGTTTGGTAATCACGTCCTGGCGCTGCTGCCGGGTCAGGCGCGGCACTAAAAACTGGCTGCCATTAATCGCCTCCGGCAACCCATAGAATGCATCACAGTCCCCCAGAAAATCCGAACGCATCGTCAGGCAAATATAAACCGGCAGCTCATGATTTAATAAACCCAACAGCAGCGAGACAAACTGCTCGGCAGCGTGATGCTGGTCGACCTTGTCCTGGTTATGCCCAAAGCGGAATAGCTCTTCAAACTGGTCAATCAGAATAAATAGACTGGTATCGTGCTCGCCCTGATTCGCCAGCACGGGTTCTAATAATTGAATCAGCGCCTGCGGGCCTTGGGCCTGCATCAGGTTCAACAAGGTTTCGACCGACAGCGCCCGCGCGGCGATATCGGTATCGGTATCGGTATCGGTATCGGTATCGGTATCGGTATCGGTATCGGTATCGGTATCGGTATCGGTATCGGTATCGGTATCGACTTCAGCTTGGCTGGGTGCCGCATGAACCTCCAGGGTCGCCAATAGGCTCTCCGCCAGATTTTGTAGCGGCGACTCCCCCGGTTTTAACAGCGAAATTAACCAGCGGTCACGCGCCTGTACCAAAAAACCGGCTTCTAGCTGCGGGATCAGACCCGCTCGAATTAAAGACGACTTACCGGAACCAGAACTTCCCACCACCGCCACAAAACGATTTTTATACAGCTGCTGTAACAGCGTATTGGTCTGCTTATCTCGCCCAAAATAATACAGGCTGTCCTGACTTTCATACGGCCGCAGCCCCACAAAGGGATTGTGTAATGGCGTGCTCATCGGCGACCATCCCTGGGTTGTAAACTCCCATCATTCCTCATGGCACCCCGGCTCCTTCCAGCAGTGGCATAATCACCGTGGGATCAATTTGGCTCTGGTCTGAATTTTCCAGGCAGTTGACCCGAAACAGCGGTGGAAATTCGAGGGTCTGCTTGCCCTCACTATTCGGCAGAATCAGTACCCAAATATTTTTTAAGGCAGTTTCTGAGTCGGTGAGCGTCATTTTAATCGCTTCCTGCACCCGACTTTTGACCCACTGCGGTGCAACATTGCCAAACATCACCACCAAATGCTGGCTATCGCGAATCTTCGTTCTGAAACTTTCAATATTTTCCTCTGGCGCGCCGGAGTCCTGACTGAACTGCACCTGTAAACCGGCACGCAGCAGCAGTGACCCCAACTCAAAGGCATGTAATAAATCTTTCTGGTGCGTATCCAACAGATAATTTGCGCTGCCCTCTGCCACCTGATGCCGGGTCGTTAATTCATCCAGCGTTTGACTGACCTGATCGATAAACGCCTGCTGCGAACTACGCACAAAACGAAAATTAGCGCCCTCGCGCTGGCTGTTTTCCAAAGCGTGGAGCCAGTCGGCCTGCGTACTATCTTCAATGCTACTCACATCCAGCGTATCCGGCACCCAAACCAAACTGAGATGCGACAGCGCCTTCACCGCATCGGTTTGTGCCCGTGGAAAGGTTTGGTCAAATTGCCCGTCTAATTGCCCATCGATAGCTCGCCCCCGAAACTGATCGAGTAGGTGAATACTGAGTTCAGCCTGACTGAGCGTTGTGGACAACTGCTGCTGATGCGTCGCGGCATCATAGGGCGGCGGCAGCGACGGCAAAACCTCCACCCGATCGCCCATTTCATTCAGCAGGCGTTCGCGAAAAAAACGTTGTGAATCGGCGGTATCTGCCAGAAAAACACGCGGACGTTCAACGGCGGCGGGCGACTCGGTCAGGGCAGAAGGCGCTGCGGCCTGCGGCGACGGCATGGCCTCAAACGTCGCTGCGACTGCTTCAACCAAATCACGGATTGCGCTGGCGTAAGCATTACTATTCGCCTGCAACGGATAACCGAAAGCATCCTCCGCACCGTCATGAAACACAAAGCCGCTATTCGGTGGGAAGCTGTCGGGCCATTCGCGGTGGTGGATATTATTAATCAGCACGTTAAATAAACGCCCCTGATTACCCACCATAATGCCGCCCGCACGCTGCTGATTATGCGCAATAAACCATTCTAGCTCCTGCGCGCAGTAGGCCGAACGCTGATATTTACGTGAATGAATCACCAGAAACAGCGCTGAGTTTTCAATAGCCTGCTGAATTTCACGATCAAAATCCGTATTGCCACGCAGTCCCGCCGTATCGACCCAAATTTTCAGACCGTTTAAATCACGCCGATTAATCAGCCAGTTTTCCAGATACGCATGGAACTGCGTGACCCAGCCGGGCTGGCCAGGAAACGCCGTGTCATCATCATGCGCATAGCTGATGAAAATATCGTACTGGTAAGCAGGTGTATAGGCCATGCAAAACTCTTAGATTATCGGGGCACGCGATTAACCGCAATCAGCCAAGGCTGCCGTAATACTACTCCTGATTATAGCTACGCCAACCTTATAATGTGTGCGATAGCAAAATATGTTAACTAACGCACACAAAAATTTACACACGGAACGTGCAGGCCTTAACGGCAGGCTAATTCAGTTTCCACCAGCCGCACCCAAAAATCTGCTCCGGTCGTCAGAATCGCGTCATTAAAATCATAGTTCGGATGGTGTAAACCACAGCCGCCCGGCCCACTGCCATCATTCCCAAGCAGCACATAACAGCCCGGCTTCGCCTGTAGCATGAAGGCGAAATCTTCCGAGGTCAGCGGCGGCTCAAATGTCGTCGATACCTGAGCGTCACCCACTAAAGCCCGCGCCACCGCCGCCGCTTTCGCGGCTTCCGGCGCAGTATTAATGGTTGAATCGAAGACAGCGTCATAGCTGAATTGGCAGCTAATACCATTCGCCGCGCAGATCGACTCGGCCATTAGCCGCATCTGATGCTTAATCTGCTGCTGGACTTCCGGCATAAAGGAGCGAGTATCGCCTTTTAAAATCACTTGATTAGGCACGACATTAACCGTGCCGTCGCTAATAAACTCCGTCACTGAAATCACTGCGTTTTCTGACGGATCAATACGGCGCGACACAATGGTTTGCAGCGCCAGCACAATTTGCGCACCCACCACAATCGGATCAACCCCGCGATGAGGCATAGCCGCGTGATGACCCACGCCCTCAATCACAATCTCAAAATTATCTTCTGAGGCCATCACCGGGCCGGTTTTCACAATAAAGTGATTCAGCGGCACCGACGGAAAGTTGTGAATGGCGTAGACATCCTGCACCGGAAAGCGCTCAAATAAGCCGTCCGCCAGCATCGCCTTCGCCCCTTTACCGTGCTCTTCCGCCGGCTGGAAGATTAAGACCACCGTACCATCAAATGCACCGTGCTGCGCCAGATGACAGGCCGCCCCCAGCAGCATCGTAGTATGCCCATCATGCCCGCAAGCGTGCATCTTGCCGTCATGGCACGAGCGATGTGCAAACGTGTTCTGCTCTTGAATAGCCAGCGCGTCCATATCGGCGCGAATACCCAGCATGCGTGCGCTGCTGCCGCGTTTGATTACGCCCACCACGCCGGTACCGCCAATCCCCGCGTGTGTTTCGATGCCCCATTCCTGCATGAGCGCAGTCACTTTGGCAGCCGTGCGCTGCTCGGCAAATCCCAGCTCAGGATGACGATGAATATCATGCCGCCATTGGCACATATTTGCCTGTAGGTAATCCGTGATTCGGCTCATGGGTTAACGCTCCTTTTGGCTTAGGGAATAGAGTGATTGCGGGCTTATCCGGGCGCTGCCACCACCCTCAGCAATGGTTAAACGCCGGGTGACCGCGTGTGTGTTCCGCCATAAAATCAAGAAAACAGCGCGTCTTCAGCGGCAGATGCTTGCGCTCCGGGTAAATCATTTTCAGGTCGCCCGCAGGCATGGCATACTGCGCTAATAATAGCCGTAATTCAGTGCGCTGCAATGCCTCATGTATCATCCAGTACGGCAATAATGCCAGCCCACAACCGGCCAGCGCCATATCTAATATCACCTCACCGTTGTCGCACTGGAATTTACCCTTCACTACAAGCGATAGGGTTTTACCGTTTTCATTGAACAACCAGCGCCGAGGATTATTGACCGGCGAATAAAGTAAGCATTCATGCGCCTCCAGCTCAGTCGGATGCTGCGGCTCGCCATACTGCTGTAAATAAGCGGGCGTCGCGACCAAACAGAGCGGTAGATTCCCGAGCGGTTTCGCCACCAGCGAACTGTCCTCGAAATGCCCGGCGCGAATTGCCACATCCACCCCTCCCGCAATCAGATCGAGGTAGTAATTACTCAGCATCAGATCAACCCGAATATCAGGATAACGCCGCATAAATTCGCGCAGCAGCGGCGCTAATACTAAGCGACCAAAATCAACCGAGGTCGTGACACGCAGCAGACCTCGCGGCGCGCTACTGTGACAGCGCGCCGACGTTTCCGCATCGTCTAGCGCCTCTAGGATGGGAATGCAGCGAAGTAGGTAATCTTGCCCTGCTTCCGTCAGCGCCTGTTCACGGCTGCTGCGAATCAGCAGCTTAATCCCCAGCCTTTCTTCCAGCCAGGCGACCCGCTTACTGATCGTCGCCTGCGTAGTGCCGGAACTGCGGGCGGCGACAGAGAAACTGCCGGTTTCGGCAACTCGCACGAAGGCGCGCATTGCATTGAGCTGATCCATGGTAGCCTAATCCCCACATTGCTTGAGCACTGGCACAGTAGCATAAGATAAGCGCTTTATCCGCGCCAAAGTATTCTAATTTGGAATACTTGTTATTCAATATCAGCCGTATCATTAGGCTAAAATGCCTGCTAACGTTAACCCCATAAGCTCATAACCACGCAGAGGCATACCCATGGAATCAGGCTACGACTTTAAAACGGAAGGCGGTGAATTTATTCGCTGGGCCTCTGGCTTTCGCAACTGGGTTACAGCGGATGGCAGCCCCGGCCCTTCTGGTGAAGGTGGCTTTGCCGCTGAGGCGGGGCGCTATCATCTTTATATTTCCCACGCCTGTCCCTGGGCGCACCGCACAATGATTTTCCGGGCGCTAAAAGGACTGGAAAATGCCCTGTCCTTTTCGGTGGTTCACCCGTTGATGCCCGCAGAAAGCTGGGTGTTCGGTGAGTATCCCGGCGCAACAATAGACCACATTAACGGCGCGCGTTCGATGCAGGAAAACTACCTGCGTGCCAGCCCAGACTTTGATGGAGTGGTTACCGTACCTGTGCTGTGGGATAAACAGCGCCAGACCATTGTGAACAATGAATCCTCTGAAATTATCCGCATGTTTAATACCGCGTTTAATGCACTGGGCAACGCCGAGCTGGATTTCTATCCCGAGTCACTGCGCACCGAGATTGATGCAATCAACGCGCCGATTTACGAAAACATTAATAACGGCGTTTATCGCTGCGGCTTTGCCACCACGCAGGAGGCGTACAACGCGGCTTATAAACGCCTGTTTGATACGCTGGATTGGCTGGAAGATCGGCTGAGCACGCGGCGCTATTTAGTCGGTGAGCAGCTGACCGAAGCAGACTGGCGCTTATTCCCGACGCTGCTGCGCTTTGATGCGGTGTACTACAACCACTTCAAAACTAATAAGCAGCGTCTGACCGAATACCCAAATCTCTGGGCCTATACCCGCGAGCTATACCAAATGCCAGGAGTGGCGGCAACGGTGAACATGGATCACATTAAATACCATTACTTCGCCAGTCATAAGGGCATTAATCCAACCGGGATTGTGCCTCAGGGGCCAGAGATTGATTTTATGGCTCCACATGGACGGGCAGGGTGATGTCACAGTGATTGCTCATGATTCAATACCGCTTAACGGTGGAAAATGGAATCTGCATCTTAGCGTTTTTTAAGTCTGTGGGTGGCCAGAGTGTAAACATCAACCACCTATCTGCGCATACAAACCGCGCGCCGTTTTGATAATGCGTTTCTCCCGCACCAGAACGGCTAGCGCCCGGTAAGTGGTTTCCGGCGCTAAGCCGATAGAGTCGGCAAAATGCTTAATATCTATGGTTAACATACCCGCACACAGTGCAGCATAAACCCGTTCCTGCGCCGAGCGAATAGCCAGCAATTCCTGACGGTGACGCAGTGCCTGTATCTGACCGGCAAATTTAGCCGTCAGCTGTAACGCAAAATCAGGTTCTGCCATAAGGGCTGCTAATACCGCTGCCTTATCAATTTGCCATAGGTTACAGGCTGTTTTCGCCTGTGCATCACAATGATAAATCTCAGAAAACAAAGCCGCTTCCGCAAAGCTCTCACCGTTATAAGCAGTATGTACCACTATCTGATCGCCCGACCGGCTCCAGCGCGATAAGGTTATCGTGCCCTGCTGTAACACGTAAAAAGCACCCGCTGCTTCGCCCTGTCGAAACAGTATATCGCCGGACGAAAGCGTCAGATGAAATAAGGCGGTATCCGGCAGGTGGTTAAACGGTTCAGGCAGGGTTTTCATCAGGACAACATAACATGATTCAAATCATATAGCTTAGCAGTCTACTGGCTTATGATGCAGTATTACCGAAGAACGAGGGAGACCGGGATGCATTATCTAAAACAGACTACGACTGCGCTACTACTGATTTTAGCTTTGAGTGGCTGCGCAGATAACAACCATTCCATGAGCCATAGTCAACACAATGCCACAAGGGCTAAACAGCACAGCATACCGCTTGAAGTCGGACAGGCTGGCTTTGCCGCTATCGCTGAAGTCGTCAGAATGCTACAGGCTGATCCTGATACCGACTGGTCAAAGGTCAATATTAATACACTGCGTGAGCATCTGTTGGCTATGGATCATTTAGTGACGGGTGCAATGGTGGATGAACAGGCTATCAGCGGTGGCATGCGTTTCAATGTCACCGGCAAAAACCAAGTGCTTAACGCGATTCAACAGATGGTGCCAGCGCATGCGGGTGAGTTAAATAAGATGCCAGAATTCACCGCAAGCACAGCGGACATTGAGAGCGGAATTGCTTTAACCATCACCGGCAAGGATGAAGCAACTATCGCCCAAATTAAAGGCTTAGGTTTCTTTGGGCTAATGGCGACCGGTTCACATCATCAGGCACACCACTACATGATGGCAACTGGTCAGGGCCATGGGATGCGACATTAAACAAAACACTGTGCTGCCATAAAACAAGGCTTGACCCTAAAGCATGCCTCAGGGTTTAAGCTGCCACGATGACTTTATTTTTATTCCTGATCTTTATGGGTAGCGCCGTACTCGGGCGCATGTTTTTACAATACCGCCTCACTGGTAACCATGGTTTGCGCCCGGCGCACAAACACTCTCATCCGCTACAAATAATAGCCAGCTTATTACTGGCCCTATCAGCAGTACTTATCTTCTTATATGCGCTCGGACAAACACTGGGCTATTTACAGGTAAGCTTTGTACCGGGGTTCATCCAGCTATGTATAGGTTATCTGTTTTACGGAGCGGGCTTAATCTTCATTTTAATTGCACAGCAGCAGATGGGAAGCGCCTGGAGGATTGGTGTTGATCCTGATGAAACTACGGAGCTGATTACACACGGGCTGTTTCAATACGTCAGGAACCCTATTTACACGGGGTTATTTGTTGGCGGACTGGGTTTCTTAATGCTCAGCCCAGCCATGTTTTTACTGTTTGGCTTATTGCTGGGATACATCGCAATAGAATTATTTGTGAGAAAGGTTGAAGAACCTTATCTACAGCGGCAATTTGGCACAGCCTATCAAACCTGGCTGAATACAACGCCCCGGTATTTCCCAAAATTACGGCTGCTATAGGATATTTAATGCACCATGCTCAATACCCTGAAGTAGGAAACCCACCTAATTGCCATCAGCCTTTGGCGCTGCTTTCAGCATATTTTTATGTTTGCCGTCCATTGCTTCCGGCTTGTTACCCAACTTATTCAGGAAAGCTTTGACGCTGTTATCAAACACCTCATCAGCATCCGGTTTCACCGCGTTTTGACTATCCTGCCACTCCCGCTCCTGTGGCGGCCAGGTACTTTTAATATAAGACAGCACAGCGACAATCTCCTCATCGCTGAGGATCTTCTCATAGGCAGGCATATTCGATTGATAGTTTGGCATTTCAGCCGCCGCTGCCGGGCCGTATTTGGTAATCTCAAATAACAAGTCATCGCTGTGGTGCCAGGTATGACCGGTCTTATCATGCGGTGGCGCCGGAAGTCTGCCGGAAGCGTCCGGTTTCTCCCAATTGGGCTGGCCCTGTAATTCGGCACCGTGGCAGGCGGCACACTGCGCCTGATAAAGTGTTTGACCATTTTGAGTGATACTGAGATCGTCGGGTTGCAGTACCGTCATCACATCATCAATCCCGGTATCAGCATGCAGCAACCCCGCATAAGCCGCAGTCAGGCAAATATTTACTATTAAAATAAATCGCATCATTTCTTATTTTCCTTCTGTTGATCGTTTCATATCTATTTGACCTTGAGCAGTGACAAACGGTTCGCATTACTAACAACGGTGACCGATGACAGCGCCATAGCCGCCCCGGCAATCATCGGACTCAGTAAAATGCCAAAAAACGGGTACAAGATGCCCGCCGCTACCGGGATGCCCAGGGTGTTATAGATAAAAGCGCCGAATAAATTCTGTTTAATATTGCGTGTCGTCGCTTTGGAAATACGGATCGCCTTTTCAATACCCGCCAGTGAGGAGCCAATGAGCGTAATATCTGCCGCTGCAATCGCTACATCAGCGCCAGCACCAATCGCTACACCAACATCAGCCAACGCTAAAGCGGGCGCATCATTAATCCCATCGCCCACCATAGCCACCGTATGTCCCTGCGCCTGTAATTGCGCGATGACGGCAGATTTATCGGCGGGCAATACTTCGGCATGAAGCGTTTCAATACCTACCTGTCGCGCAATATGCTCGGCCACCTGTCGCCGGTCACCCGTCAGCATCGCGACATTCAGGCCCTGCTGTTTCAGCGCATCGATGCTTTGTTTAGCATCTTCTTTGACAGCATCAGCAATACCGAATAAGGCACGGATTTTCTGCCCATCTGCTAAAAATACCGGAGTCTGCCCGGACTGATCCAGCGTGTCTAATGCGGCTTGCCACTCGTTCAAGGCAAGGTTTTCCCGTTCCATTAAACGTACATTGCCCAATAGCCAGTGCTGACCGTCCAGTTCTGCCTGCAAACCATACCCGGCAAGGACTTCAAACTGTTCAACTGGTAAATCCTGCAACTCACGCCTATTAGCCGCCGCACGAATAGCATTAGCTAACGGGTGTTCTGAACCTTGCTCCAGACTGGCAGCAATCTGTAGGCAGGTATTTTCAGCTGACGTATCTGTTTTATCCAGTACATGGATAGCATTCACCGTCGGTTTGCCCTGCGTAATCGTGCCGGTTTTATCCAGCACAATGGTGTCCAGTTTGGCTGCCTGCTGTAACGCATCACCATTGCGAATCAGGATTCCGGCTTGTGCCGCTTTACCCACCCCGGCAATAATGGAAATCGGTGTCGCTAGTCCCAGGGCACAAGGACAAGCGATTACCAGCACCGTCATCGCTGTCACCAGGGCATAACCCAGTGAAGGCTCAGGGCCGAACCAATACCAGAGCACAAAAGTCAGCAGTGCAATCACCACCACCACCGGAACAAAGACAGAGGCAACCTTATCCACCAGACGTGCAATCGCCGGTTTAGAGCTTTGTGCCTGCCGGACGCTGGCAATAATTTGTGATAACACAGTGTCTGCGCCAATGTGACTAACTTGCATCAGGAAACTGCCGGAACCATTGAGTGTGCCACCGGTAACACGATCATCCTTGCCTTTGCGTAAGGGAACCGACTCGCCCGTCAGCATCGACTCATCAATATGCGATTCACCTTCCAGCACCACACCATCCAATGGCACGGTTTCCCCGGCACGTACCCGCAGCGTTTCTTCCAAACCAACGTCTTCCAGCGGCAAATCCAGTTCCGCGCCATTACGTACCACATGCACAACCGGAGGCTGTAACTGCAACAGGCTCTTAATCGCCGCTGAAGTTTTGCCGCGCGCCCTCATCTCCAGTGCGTTACCTAAGCCCACCAGCGCGATAATAATAATCGCCGCTTCAAAATAGGCATGGCGTGCCAACGACGGCACGGTATCCGGAAATAACACCACCAACATCGAATAAACCCAGGCCGTTCCGGTACCGAGTGCAATCAGGGTATCCATATTGCTGTTACGGCGTTTAAGCTGCTGCCAGGCTCCGCTAAAGAAGTGGCCACCGGAATAAATCATAATGCCCAATGTCATTATGCCCACCGCGAACCAGAAGCCGTGACCCCAACCACTGATCTCTGGCAAAATCCCCAGTATCATACCGCTGATAAACAACAGAGCACCGGGGATACCGGCGACCCAAACTCTGCGCCAGAGCTGTTGATAATGAGCCTGTTCAACCGCCTCTTTCTCTGCTTCATCAGCGCGACCGCGCATCACAGCTGCTTTATAACCCGCTGCTGTTGAAGCTTTTGCCAGATGTTCCAGATCGACATCACCGACAACCTGAGCGGTACGCTCCGCCAGATTGACAGCAACTTGTTGCACACCCCTTACATTTTTCAGTGCTGCTTCCACAGAACTGACACAGCCTGCACACGTCATGCCAGCAATCGAGAGGCGAATAGCGGGGTTATGAGTACTCATTGGGGTATTCCTATCAATGGGTTTACCCATAGGGTAAAACCTGAGAGTTACTATCAGGTCAATGATTTTCAGGAATAATATATTGACCTCTGCCATATTTTAGAAGACGTCTTTTTTCACCAGCTCTGCCAGAGCACGATATACCACCTCATGTGTACTGTTTTGCACCTGCTTGCAACATACCTTCATTAAGAGTGATGTAGTTGTCTGTGAACATTCAGCTATGAGGAATTTCTATGGTAAAAGTCGTAACGCTTTGTCCTGATACGACGCTAACTTTACCTTGGTAGGCCTCCAGGATAGAACGCACAATCGCTAGCCCAAGACCCGCTCCAACACTTTGTTGATAGCCACGTGCTTTGTCTGCCCGATAGAACCGATCAAAAATAAAAGGAAGTGATGCCTGTGGAATTGTATCCCCGCTATTGCTGACGCTGATATGGGTAAGTGCTGACGAACAATTGATACGCACATGGATGGTTGAATCAGGCTGCGCATGGCGTACCGCATTGGATAGCAGGTTGCTCATAACGCGCCTAAACATTGTTTGGTCAAAATACAGCTGGCCCGTGCCGTTGAGTTCAAAGTGTAGCTGTTTTTCATCCCCTATGATGCTTAGGTATTCAATGACCTCTGTTATTTCCACAGCAAGGTCAAGCTGCTGGTCTTCACGGTGCAACAATGCGTTCTCAGACTTCGCGAGATACAGGGTGTCATTAATGGTTTTATTAATGCGTTCAAGCTCCTCTACATTAGCAATCAACACCTCTTCATACTCAGTAAGGCTGCGTTTTCTGGCAAGCGTCACCTGCGTTTGTGTCATCATATTGCTTAGAGGGGTACGCAATTCGTGTGCAATATCGGATGAAAACTCCCCCAAACGTTGAAAACCGTTTTCTAAACGATCCAGCATCTTGTTTTGCACGTCGGCCAGTTCTTCCAGCTCAGTAGGCAGTTTTTTTGCCGGAATGCGGACACTGAGGTGTTCCGGGCTAACCGTTGCCAAATAAGCGGCGAAGTCTTTTAAAGGCCGGAGACTGCGCTTAACCGAAAAAATACCGTAGCCAATCGCACAAACCGCCGTCAGTGATAAAAACCCCAGGATCATCCAATTCATACCGCGTGCAAAAATTAAGTGATCGTTGATTTTTAATCCGGCCACTAACACGACATTGCCTGCCATTGAGAATGCAAAAGCGCGGTAGGTGTCACCGTCTGCTTCCCAGTTGAAAGGCTGCTTTATGTCTTTATGTGCTAACAGAAAGGGCAATGAACCTGCGGGCAGTGTCACCGCTGAATTTTGATAGTCGGGCTGTGTGCCTTTAATAACCCATATATTGATTTTATTTAGCGCGTAATAGTTGAGAATGCTTTGAGTGATGATGCGTTGCTCATTGTCTGGAAAGACATTTAGCACTTCATCTTTAATGTGCTGATAGTCTTGTTTGAGAAAATGGTACTGAACCGCAAGCTGGAAGCCAACCGCAAGCAGAAGATGCGTGATAATAACCGAACTAATAAAAAGCACGATCAGCTGTTTTTTGATTGATTTTTTATTGCTCATTGCATAAGTCTACAGCTTCAAACTTATAGCCCATGCCCCGGACGGTATGGATGAGTGGTTGCCCATAAGGTTTATCCACTTTACTACGCAGCCGCTTCACAGCAACATCAATAACGTTAGTATCACTGTCAAAGTTCATATCCCAAACCAGCGAGGCAATAGCAGTTCGGGAAAGTACCTGCCCCGCTTTACGCATGAATAATTCGAGTAGGAGGTATTCTTTTGCAGTCAGCGCAATCGTCTTGCCCTGTCGTTTGGCGGTGCGTTTCAACAAATTGAGTTCAAGATCAGCAACGATGAGGGTTTTATCATCTGCTGTTGCTGAGCGACTGGTGTTATGGCGTAAGGCATTCTGAATACGGGCTAATAACTCGGCAAAAGCATAAGGTTTAATAAGGTAATCATTAGCACCTAACTCAAATCCCTGTACCCGATTTGCGATCTGATCTTTAGCGGTCAACATAATGACCGGGATTGCTATATCGCTGCTTCTTAAGGTTTTCAACACCTGCCAGCCGTTAAGTTTTGGCAGCATGACATCAAGAATGATCAGGTCATACGGCTGGCTGCTTGCCTGATACAGACCATCCACGCCGTCATAGCTGACATCGACAGTGTAACCTGATTCAGTTAGGCCTTTCTTCAGGTATTCGCACGCCCTCACTTCATCTTCAATGATCAGTAGTTTCATGGTTCAGAATACATAAAAAATCAGGGCCTGAATCGTTTAAATTCACACCCTGATTTTGGTTTAAGTTACCGGCGACAATTAACGATCACCATTCGATTCCTGGTAATGCAGTGGCACAGATACCCAACTTACATACTCCGGCACACCGTCCGCACTCAACTGTTCGGCGACTTTCACATGGCCGTGGTCTTTTATATGCACAGAGTTTTCCAGGATGTTACCCGGCAGCATTCTGCTTAACTGCAGTGGCGACTTGCTCTCAAGCATGCGTAGTTTATCCAAACCCAGCTGGTAAGCAGCTTCCCGGCTGGCAGCGGGAGCCATTTGATAAGTTTTGGTATAGCGCACCTCATCATAGCCTCCCATAACGTTTATTTGACCAGCAGAAACAGCAGCAGCACTCAGTGCGACAGCACTTGCGATAACGATAGTAGCGATGTTTTTCATAACGATTTACCTGTTAAGTTGATTAATAAGTTGATTAATAAATTGATTTAACAGTGCCTATCTTATGCAAGTGGCATGACACCACCCTGTCTTCCAAATGACATTGTTGTCATTTAAAAATTAATCGCAAAAATCCTTGAAGAACTGAACACCCTGGATAAATGTCGCATCATTCAAAAACCGAACCAGCAGGATAATCGGTGAAGACATTCACTACTTCACCATCCTTATAGCTCAGCACCTGAAAGGCATCCGCCTCCCTACCCGGTACTTCCATGCCCGGTGATCCCATAGGCATGCGAGGGACAGTAATGCCAGAAATATCCGGTTTCTCCAGTAGCATACGTTTTAAATCGTTGGCCGGAACATGGCCTTCAACAGCATAACCATCGACAAAAGCAGTGTGACATGACCCCATACCCGCACCCAGCTTAGCTTTGTGTTTGTATTCCTGCATGTTGCCAACGTCATGTGCTTCTACTTTAAACCCATTTTTTTCCAGATGCGTTACCCACGATTTACAGCAGCCGCAAGTAGCACTTTTGTAAACGGTAACGACCGGTAAATCCGGGTCAACAGCAGCAACAGCCTGTTCTTCTGCCTGCACGTCGTTTTGCTGTGACATTAAAAATAAACCACCGCCTAACAGCAGAGCACCGGCTATCATTAATCCACCTAATTTCCTATTCATAATTAACTCCTGTCCTGTGGAAATCGAAGATTTCCATGCTTGCAGAGATAGTCTCTACAAATTAGTTACAAAATCTTCGACGACCAATGGATATGGACAATTTCCCAACCAGCGTCTGTATCTTGCAGAATCATAGTTTCAGCCAGCCCCAGGTGAATTTTTGCGTTCTCGGGCTTACCTTTAAGCTCGCCCTGTAATTCTGCACCATGACAAGTAACTTTCCTTTTTATTATTCATACATGGCTTCAGGCCCAACTACCGTCGTCAATAATACGGTCACCACCAAAATTCCCAATCCCACCAAACACTCCACCATAATCGAACGCTGCAAGCGTTTTGCTGCAAGCTGATCAGTAAGTTGTGGCACCAGCCGTAACTTATGCCAGCCAGCAAAGCCCATAATCACCCCAACCAGAGCAACTTTAGCCATTAGCAGCAAGCCATACGATGTCGTGATTAACTCAGCCACACTACCCAACAACTGATAAGCTAAAATGCCACCACAAACCAGCAACACGGCCACCAGCCACTGCGCAATCACACCAAATCGATGCATCAGGCTTTGTAATGCCGGAATATCAACACGCCGACAGGCCAGCCACAACGGGTACAACGATCCCATCCACAGCAGCGCAATAAACACATGGATACTTAATAATAGGCGGGTGAAAACAGACAACTCAGCGGTGTGTCCAATCAGGCTAAAAGACACCGCTAGCAAGACACCGCCAGTACCAACAATACCCATAACCAGGCGATTGAGCGTTTTATCGTTGAGCGAAAAGGCCGACATCACAGAGTGGCCGAGGGCCAATAACAATAAACACAGAGTCAGCCCCAGTGCAATGACCCTGAAAATCACACTATTACCGACTGAAGAATCCCAGAGCATAGCCACATAAGTGCTATCAAACATACCGCCCCAACCTTCCTCAGCAAAGCTGCCGACCTGCGCATAGAAATTGCCGACCACTGCCAGCAAGGCGACTATTGCACCCAACAGAATATAACGCCGTGTGGATACCAGTAAGCTCATCTGGCCTTTTGCCAGTATGAGGGTAAACAGCCCGCCAACAACGGCAGCAGCCCCCATATACATCAGTAGCTTAAAAACAAGCTCCGGTAGCATAAACATCGATTGATTCCTTTTACTGCCCCTAATCAACCGCAGCTTAGATTTTTTGTGATGACCAATGGATATGGATGATCTTCCAGCCTGCTGTAGTTTGCTTCAACACCATGGTTTCTAACATACTGCTATGTACTGCCATCTGCACACCCGTTTTGCTGCGTAATTCTGAATGCGTAACCACCGTTGCCAGTTTGCTGTCTTCAACCACCTGTTGAGATTTAATGGTTTTATCAACCTTCGACATAAAAGCCATGTCAGACTTTAAATGACCCGCTGCATATTCAGCGAAAGATGCTTCAACGCCACCCTCCTCAAAAATAATCACCTCGGGTGCCATTATAATTTTGAGCTGCTCCGCGTCACTGCGCTGCAAAGCGCCGGTGAAACCGTTGACCACACTGACCGGGGTTTGGTGATCTATCGCATTCTCAGCGGTAGCAGGGTTAGCTACCTCATTTTTCTGATTTGAAGCTGTAGCATCTTTGGCTTCAGGCACTGTGGTATTATCCGCTTCAGGTAAGGCGGAACTTAGGCTAAAACTAAAATCTCCCTTCATTTTATGCGAGTCACCACTCATCGCGATCCACTTCACCTGATAACTGCCCGCTGTCAATGCTGGTAAAATCACCGCGAATTCCGTCAGCTTGTCCATGCTGGGCTTGAACTCAGTTTTAACAGCCTCTGCCCCTTCTTGAAGGACTTCCAGCTTGACCAATCGCACCTTGCGGTTAAACGCCAGCGTAATTTGTTTGGGTGCTTCCGTTAACTCAGCACCATTGGCGGGTTCTGAGTTGATTAATTTGCTATGAGCAAATACCTGTGCCGAACACAAAAATAGTATGGCAAATGCCAGTGTTTTAAATAGTTTCACGATGATTCCTTAATAATTTTAAGTGTCACTCATTGCTTCGATTAGATGGCAAACGCTGTTACCGTCTGGTTTCTGATTGGGCATATCCTTCCAACGTTCCAGTGCGGTACCCATTCGCTGCTGCAGCTGCTGCATATCACGGATTTTTTCTTCGATTTCCTGCATGCGCTGCTGGATTATGACTCTGACCTCAGAACAGGGAGACTCCCCCATCTTTGCATGTCCTAAAATGAGCTGAATATCGCTAAGGGTAAAACCCAGCAACTTTGCAGTACGGATAAATTTCAGCTTGTTCACATCATCCACAGCAAAGAGGCGATACTTGTTTGCCTGTGTTTGTACCGGTGTTAGTAAACCCGAACGGATATAATAACGTACCGTATGCGCACTGACGTCGCTGCGTTTAGCCAGCTCGTTAACCGTTAACATAGACTTTATTTCTCTTGGCTACACGGGTTCAAAGATAACTCCAAACCCGTGATGACTGGGAACGTAGTGTTTAATTAATCGAGGAACTATGCTTCATTCCCGCTTCAAAATGCCCTGGTATGTTACAGGCAAACAACACCTGCTCCTTTCCGGCAAATTGCCAGAATAAGGGCGTTGTCTGGCCGGGTTTTACTGTGACCGTATTATCACTGTCGCCATGATCCATACCCGCCATATCCTTCATCATTTCGCGGTGGTGGGCCTGTTCTTCCGGGCTGCCAATAGAAAATTCGTGTGGAATCTTGCCTTTGTTGGTCACCACAAACTTCACGACATCCCCGTCTTTCAGGCTCGGTGCTTTATCAAATTCAAAACGCATGGTATCCAGCATCGTCACCTGAATCGTTTGGGTAGGTGCCATGCCTTTACCTGACTTTCCAACCTTGCTTTCGCCCATCATGTGCTCACCATGATCCATACCTTCCATGTTATGTGAATCTTCGCTTGCTTGCAGGGGCGCAAGACTTAGCAAGCCAGCCAGTGCAAATGCGCTGAAGATAGTGTTTATGTTTTTCATCATTATTCTCCTTGGTTGATGAAGTGTGCCGGACACTACAACAGTGCCCGACGGTTACTACAGAATTAGTGCAAAGCAGCTTTATGGAACATGCCTGCCTCAAAATGACCAGGCACATTACAGGCAAAGACTACTTCGTCATGACCTGCAAATTGCCATACCAGCTCTTTGCGCTGGCCCGGTTGAACAGTCACGGTATTGCCATCCTCGTGTTGCATATCCGGCATTTTTTTCATCATCTCATTGTGTTTAGCCTGTTCAGCGGCATTACCAATGGAGAATTCATGCGGAATTTTGCCGTTATTAGTCACCACAAACTTCACGACATCACCGGGACTCAAATCAGGCTTTTGGTTGAACACAAATTTCATCGAATCCAGCATGCTGACCTGATAGGTTTTGGTGGCTGCCATACCTTGTGCTGGCTTACCGACTGCACTATCGGCGTGATGGCCGCCATGTCCATCACCATGCCCTGCTCCATGCCCATCGCTGTGTTTATCATGCCCACCATGATCATCATGTTTCATCGCTGTTTTTTCAGCTTTATGATGGGATGAATGATCCATGGTTTTAGCTGCGTTATTAGCGCAACCCGCCAGAATGCTGACGACACCTACGCTTATCAGTAGTTTTGTAAGCTGTTTCATTGATTGTTCTCCTTTTCGTTAATTTCGTGTGAATTAATTAAAACCATGCGTGTACACCCACCATAAACCGGGCATCACTCGTATCTTCACCCTCATCGCGGGCATAATCGGCAGTACCACCAAAAAGCTTTGTCCAGGTAACGCCAAAATACGGCGCAAACTCACGTCGAAATTCATGCTGCAAACGCAGGCTGAAACTCATATCTGACAGACCGGAACCAACCCCCATTTCCGGGTCATCCTGTCCAAAGAAATTCACCTCCAGCTCAGGCACAACAGCGGTTTTCTGCGTTAACATCAGTTCATACTCGCCGGACAAACTGGCCGCTGTCTTACCGCCTTTCCCAAAAAACAGCGCGGCATCTACATCAAAGTAGTAAGGGGCAATACCTTTAACGCCCAGGGCGAACCACTCGCGCTCGACGGGTTTAAAGTCCTTGCGCAAACCAGCCTGTATGTCCCAGTAGGGTGAAATAGCGTGACTATAAAGCGCCTGTAATTCCGCCTCTTCTGTCTCAGAACCCTCTTGTTCTACTTCCGTTTTCAGCCACAGCTTATGCAGGTCTTTACCAAACCAGGCCTCCGCCTCCAGCAGTATGGGTTTATCGTCTTCATCGCTATCAATGACCTCAAAACGATCAATAATAAACTTGCTCAGGAAAGGATCATCCACCATGTGCATAGCACCGGGAAAAGGCATCGGGATGTCTTCTGCCATCGAACCATCACTCACCGGAATAGCAGGTTTTTGATGCTGACTATGATCCATCTTGGAGTGATCCATCTTGGCAGCAGGCTTTTGGTGCTGGCTGTGATCCATTTTGGCAGCAGGCTTTTGCTTGCAAGCATCCATTGCGGCATGCATCGGATCAGAACAATCCATTTTCATGCTATGACCGGAGTGATCCATCGTTGCCGCCCAGGCGCTTCCAACCATCAATGGTGAAATCGCCAGAGCCAGCGCTATCATTTGTTTATTCATTTCATCTCTCCTCAGGCCACAACGACGCGGCGGAACATACCTTCCATGTGATAAATCAGATGACAGTGATAGGCCCACTGCCCTTTGGCGTCGGCTGTCACCAGGTAGCTAATCTTCGCGCCGGGTTGCACCACGATGGTGTGTTTACGTGGCAGGTAATTGTTGTCACCGGTTTCCAGTTCGCTCCACATACCATGCAGATGAACCGGGTGATTCATCATCGTGTCGTTGATCAGGGTAAAGCGCACCCGCTCGCCAAAACGCAGGCCGATGGGTTTGGCATCCGCGAACTTCACGCCATTGAATGACCACATATAGCGGCTCATATTGCCGGTCATGTGCAGTTCGACTTCCCGGCTGGGGGGACGCTTATCAATGGTAGGCGTTAGGTTACGAATATCCGCATAGGTGAGTACCCGCCGCCCGTTATTGCGTAAGCCAACACCGGGATCATTCAGTCTGACCTGCGGATCTGATGCGAACATGTCGATATGCGGCCCTGTAGCAATTTCTACCTGACCGCTGGGTGTCATCATGCTGTGATCCATCCCAGCCATGTCATCACCCATTTGGCTATGATCCATCCCAGCCATATTGTGGCCCATCATGCTGTGATCCATCCCGCCCATGGTGCCACCCATCCCCATATCACCATGCGTTAGAGTGGGCATTGCATCCAGAGCTGGAATCGCGGCTTTTTGTCCGGCCTGACTGGTGAGCGTGCCACGAGCGTAACCAGAGCGGTCTATCGCCTGTGAGAAAATGGTGTAAGCACCCGCGCCGGGTTGAACAATAACGTCATAGGTTTCGGCCACTCCGATGCGGAATTCATCAATACCTTTCACCGGGCGGATGTTTTGGCCATCCGTAGCCACCATTTCCATTTTCAGGCCGGGAATGCGCACATCGAAAAAAGTCATTGCGGCGGCATTAATAAAACGCAGGCGCACCCGCTCACCGGGTTTGAAAATACCTTCCCAGCCCTGATTCGGGGTTTGGCCATTAGCAAGGTAAGTATATGTCCAGCCCGTTACATCAGAAATGTCACGGTCGCTCATACGCATCTGGTTCCACATTGCCCGATCCGAAACGGCCTGACTTAAACCGTTCTTACTGACCTCAGCGGTGAAGTCGCCCAATGTCCGTTCACGGGTATTGTAGTAATGGCTCATTTTCTTGAGCTTGGCGTAGATGGACTCGGGACGTTCATCCGACCAATCGGAAAGCACCACCACATAATCACGGTCATAATGCACCGGATCAGCAGCACGTGGCTCAATCACGATAGAGCCATACATACCGGTTTGTTCCTGATAGCCCGAATGGCTGTGGTACCAGTAAGTGCCACTTTGTACGGCTTTAAAACGGTAGACATAAGTTTCACCGGGGCGGATTCCGGCGAAACTTAGTCCAGGCACGCCATCCATTTCCACGGGCAAAATCAAGCCATGCCAATGAATAGAGGAAGTCACTTTCATCGTGTTGGTGACACGGATCGTGATGTCATCCCCTTCCCGCATGCGCAGAACGGGGGCCGGGATAGAGCCGTTCACAGCGGTAGCAATACGTGGGGTACCGGTGAAATTAACCGGCATTTCTGCGATTGTCAGGTCAAAATCCGGCCCGTCCAACACGGGTACCTGTGAGCCGGGTGCGGCATAGGCTTGCTGTGAGGCTAATAATCCGAGGCCGCTCAAGCTGCCCAACATACCCGCAGTGGTTAAACCTTTGACAAAACGTCGCCGTCCGCCATGAACTGAATCGTTTTGGTCAGTCAGGTGTTTCATAATGTTAAATCCTGTTCTGTTATTGTTGTTGTGAACGCCTGAAGCGGGCAGGTAAATTCCTGTGCCTATGCTTCAAGATCACAACGAATTGATTACTAAATAAGGTCGGCTATACCTCTGCCCGCTGGCAGAAAAGCCGAATACTTAAACAGAGGGAATTAACTAAAGCGCGGAGGTCTTAACAGACGCTGCTTATCAGCGATGGGGAGAGAGGGGAGAAAATACGATTCGTAATGATTAGCGACATATTCAGGTTCAAACGCCGGGAATGCTAGCAACACACTGCCGCTGCAATGCGAAGCACAGCTGCTACAATCGTGCGAAGAATCACCTGAAGCCGCAGTGCCACATGAACCGTCAGCGCAATCACTGGTATTGTTGTGATCCATCTGGTTCATTTCAGCTACAGACTGCTGATGCGCTGCATGTGCATTATCGTCACTCTGATCCATCACCACAGGGGCGGTCATGTGTGGACACGCAGCTACTGCTGACGCAATTGCGTTAGCGCTGAATATCCAGATCATCAGGATGGTGAGAAAAATACGGCTCATTTCGAAGTGTTATTCAATTAGTATGGTTGAAATTTATGAGCAGTTTAGGACCTGACACTGCTGTCAGGTCAAGCATCATTTGGATAAATCAGAATAAAAATGTGAATTAAAAGCTTAAAAGGCCAGCCATATGAAAATCTTTCATCCCATTAATTAATAGGGGTTTTATTTGCCTATCACCTCATTCCGTCGGGCAGCTGGCTGGAGCGACTCCATTGTCTGGGGGATTCTCCATACATGCGTTTAAACTCCCGGCTGAACTGGGAAGAACTCACATAACCCACGGCCATCGCCGCTTCGTTCACATTCATGCCACCGGCAATCTTCATGGCGGCACTATTCAGCCGCATAGACTTCACAAACTGGATGGGCGACATCGTGGTGGCCTGCTTGAATTTACGGTGGAAAACGGCCCGGCTCATGCTTACCTGTGCGGCTAATTCTTCGATACTGACGGCTTCATTTAAACGGGAAGACAAATAACCAATGGCCCGCGCAATTTCATTGCCCACGCCAAATGCACGCCGTGCGGAATCCCCCGCATCTCCCTTCAGGATAGCGTAATACACCTCCCGTAACCGACTGTTCCCAAGCACCGCCGCATCCATCGGATTATCTACTAATTGCAGCAGTCGCAGCAGCGCTTCAGTGAATGCGTCATCCCAGCGGGCAAGCGCCAAACCCTGCGGGAGCGGGCCGCCTTTGGGCCTATGGATGGCACCAGCAGCACTTTCTATTTCAATGGACAGTTCGGTCATCACGCGCGTATCCAGGGAAATATACGCGCCCAAAAGCGGGTTATCCGGCGACGCAGCCGGAGTTCCCGCCTCAACCGGCATCGACATAGCGCAACACATGTATTGACTGTTGTCGTACACAAAGCGCTTACCGTCTAAAATGGCTTCCTTAGCTCCGCTCACAATCGCTATCACCGTGGGTTCGTACACCGCTGGGGCACAGCGCATCGAGTCGGTAACCCGAAACAGTTGCACACCGTTCACACCGGTTTCCACCATGCCATCTTCGCTGAGCTGGTTTTCAATCAGCTGTTTGATTTGTTGTTTACTCATGCAGGCAAAGTAGCATTGCAAAACACTGAATTCAATCAAGGGATACAAATAGGCATGTATTAGCGACTATATCGCCTAGTTACACTTACATTTGAGAGCTATAGTTATTTCAAATGGCAGCGGGCAGAATGTTAAACCCTGTTAAACAAACATTTGCCAGCGAAACGACAAAATGCATACACAGTAACGCGCATGAAAGGCGTACACCCCGCAGGCATGTAAATCTTCGATTTACACAATAAGGAGTTTGAACAATGAACACCCATAAACCATTTGGCCCCAGGGGCTGGACACCGGAGCGACTCAACGCCCTTACAGGCAAAACCTACGTCATCACCGGTGCTAATGCCGGTGCGGGATTTGAGGCAACGCGCATACTCCTGTCCAAAGGCGCAAAAGTCGTTATGTTGAACCGTAGCGCTGATAAATCGACTGCCGCCATAGAAAAACTTAAACAGGAATTTGGGAATGACGCGGATGTGGCTTTCGTGCGTATGGACCTGGCAGTGCTGGATTCCGTGCGGGCAGCGGCGGCAGAGGTGTTGGAGACCGTGCCTCAAATCGATGCGCTTATCTGCAACGCTGCTATCGCACAGGTGGCTACACAGGAGCTAACCGTGGACGGCTTTGAAAGCCAGCTGGGTGTCAACCATTACGGTCATTTCCTGTTGTGTGGATTGCTGTTTGAGCGGATTGATGCATCAAAGGGGCGGGTTGTGGTTGTTGCCAGTGAGGGCCATAAGATGGGGCTGAAAACCATCAAGTTTGATGATATGAACTGGGATAAGGATTACAACGCTAACCATGCATACAGCCAGAGTAAGTTAGCTCAGATGATGTTTGCTTATGAATTACAAAACCGGATAAAAGCCGCCAATAAGTCGGTCGAAGTTTATGTGTGCCACCCCGGCTCATCTAACACCTCCTTGATCAATGATAAAGCGGGCTTGATGACAAGAATGGCCTGGTCTTTGATGGTGATGACTCCCCTGGTGCAATCCGCTGAAAAAGGAGCCTACCCGGAAGTTATGTGTGCCACAGAAGATAAGCTAAAGCAGCGGGCTTATTATGGCCCAACAGGATTCCTGAATTTTGGCGGCCCGGTAGATGAATGTAAACTTGAACCTTTTGCTTATGACAGTGAGGTTATCGCAAAATTGTGGGAAATTTCAGAGAAGGAAACAGGGTTGAACTGGTCGTTATAATCACCTTGTGTACAAGCTGCATGCTTATGTTTCTGTCTGCCACTACCGCCGCAATGTTTCGGATGGGGACGAAACAATCGCAAGACAGGCTCTGCAACAAAGTCAGGCCTGTCGGTGGTTGGAAAACGTTTATCGTCAAACGTGACCATTGATTTGCTCACTGGTTTTGTGCGTCCACTTCCTGCCAGATAGAATACGTTTCTTCGTCCCAGAAGCTCTGGAAATACGCAATAATGGCTAACTTCTCATCCTGCGTCAGACTGTCACCAAACGCAGGCATCTTGCCGCCTATATCCGCGCCACCGTTTTCAATGGTATACAGCAATACCTTCATTGGATGATGCCATGCGTGCGCGCTACCATTGAGTGCGGGTGGCTTAGCCGGAAAACCGGGCAATTTCTGTTCCCAGTCATCGCCCAACCCCGCCGCCGCAACACCGTGACAGCTCATGCAGTTGGTTTGAAACAGCGCTTTGCCAGCGGTTACCTGAGCATCGGTATACCAACGTTCCTGCTCAGTACAAGCCGTTAATAACCATAACGCCATGAACAGCCCCGGAATCGTTCGGCAGCCCATCACTCGAACACCGAACCCGCCGGATAATCACTAAACACACCAACCACTTCGCCCTCTTTGTAGCCAAGTACCTGGAATGCATCAGACTCACGGCCCGGCATTTCCATCCCCGGCGACCCCATGGGCATGCGCGGCACGGTCAACCCGGAAATATCCGGCTTTTCTAACAACATACGCTTCAGGTCTTTAGCCGGAACATGCCCCTCCACCGCGTAGCCATCGACGAAGGCGGTGTGACAGGAACCCATACCCGCGCCCAGTTTAGCCCGCTGTTTATATTCCAACATATTGCCCACGTCATGCGCCGCTACGGTAAAACCATTACGCTCCAGATGGCTCACCCAGGCTTTACAACAGCCGCAGGTCGCGCTTTTATAAACCGTTACTACCGGCAGCGCTGCGCTTACCGCCTGCACCACAAAGTTAAACTCGCCTTGAATTTTGTGTGAATCCCCACTCATAGCCGACCATTTGGCCTGATACGTGCCCGCAGCTAAGGCCGGTAAGGCAACCGTAAACGTATCCGCTCGGGTCGATGACGGCTTGAAGCCAATATCCAGTGCTTCCTGCGCCGCATTCGCCAGCGCCAACTTCATTAAGCGCGCCTTCTGGTTAAAGGTGAGCACGATCTGTTTGGGAGGTTCCGTTAGCTCAGCCTGGTGCGCTGGCTCTGATGACAGCAGTTTGCTGTGACTGAATACCTGTAGCGGCAACAGGCATAAAATGATGAGTGAAAGTCGGGTAGAAAATTTCATAATACTGCTCTTTTTATAGTTAAATCCAATCCATAACGGCTACCACAGGTGTGTGATAGCCGCGTTCTAAAGGTCTAAACGATCACGTTTAGTGCTTCATTCCCGCCATGCCTTCATGCCCAAGTATAGAAGGATCAAGCATGCCAAAGATCATTGCAATATGACCAAAAATCAGGAAGATTGCGATACAAGTAGCATGTACCATCAACTTACCTTCACGATCCCGGTGTTTATCGACTATTCCCAGTTCTTGCAGCGCAATCCACACCAAGGGCAAACCACCAATCACGTAAGTCAACACAGCAATCACGTCAATAATGGTGCGCCATTCACCGGCCATCGTAATCGGTATAATTGCCTGAGTGACGATGTAGATAATAATGCCCACGAAGTAAATGCCGACAATAAGACCAGAATAACGATTGATCTTTCCCACCAAACCATCGAACTTGCGGGTAAATAAAATATACAGCTCAGTAATCGCCAAAGTTTCCGCCAGGACGATTGGAATGCCCATAAAAATAATTAAATTCCAGGGTTGGTTAACCGCCAGCAACTCCATGTAATGAGTCATGTTCATATGATGTTCTCCAAATTTCTAAAGTGTGTGGCAAAACGCCACGCAGCTACGTTTTATCTTGTTTAACTCAGATAAAACTTTGGAGGCCGGAAGGGCGCAACCCGGGTGCGCTTGGCATGGCGCGGAGAAAATGAGAGGTATCGCTCCTGACCAGAGAAATCAGGCGACGGGGGCGATGAGGAGGGAGGCAATGCGAGTACAAGACAACAAGGGCTATTGTTATCAGGACAGTGATTGTTTGATTTCAGGTCATCGGCTGTCATGTGCGCATGGTGCCTATCGATAGGCTGCGCCGCATCGGTAGCCACTTCCAACGGCATATGATCGATCATGCTCACAGGCATGGCCGTAGCATGGAACATATTCACCAGTAAGCTGATGCCAATGAACAGGACAAATTTCATACACATAGTATAGGCGCGCAACCGTATCGATACCATTACGATAAATTCATGCTTGCCCAGCCAGCACCGACTTCTCAGAGAATCCACGTTCAGGCCGATGTGATACGCTGGCTCTGCTGCTCCAAAAAGTCGCGGATCACCCGTTGTAATAGCATGCCGCCCAGCATTGCTGCGCTGAAGACCAAGACGCCGCTTTCACCCCCCGTCATTGCGCTGAAAGCCGGGCCAGGACACAGGCCTACCAATCCCCAACCTATCCCAAAAATAGCGGCACCCGTCAATAAACGCCCATCAATAATGCGATTGGTCGGTACGTGAAAGGCAGTATCCAGTAAAGGTGCGCTGCGCCGCCAAACCAGCCGATACCCCAGCCCCGTCACAATCACCGCAGCCGCTAATACCAGCATCAAACCCGGATTCCAGTCGCCGCTTACATCCAGAAAGCCAATCACATTCGCCGGGTCAGTCATACCCGATACGGTGAGACCGATTGAAAAGATAACGCCAGCCACAAAAGCTGAAACTATTTTAAGCATGATAGGTCCTCATTTCCCGGTGAAATACACCGTCAGCATGGCGGTCAGCACAAACAGCAGGGTCGCAATGATTGAGCGCAGAGAAAGACGGGCTAAACCACAAACCCCATGACCACTCGCACAGCCAGAGCCAAGGCTCGAACCGAAGCCAACCAACAGGCCACCCACCACTAGATAGAATAGGTCTGGGGTTAGCGTAATCGCGGGTATTGCCCCACCCAATAGGCTGTACAGCAGCGGCCCAGTAATCAAGCCGAGGATAAATGCAAGTCGCCACAGCTGTTGACGATCGACAGATCCACTTAATAGCGTCGCGGTAATACCACTGACACCGGCAATACGCCCCAGCGTAAGCATCAAGATCACAGCAGCGCTGCCAATCAGCGCACCACCCAGCAGCGACGGCAGAGCATGAACATCCATAAGCATTTTTTGTTCTCCAGCGAATCAGGCGTTATGCGCCACAGCGCGAGTGTCAGCGCTAACCCCAGCATAATGACCGCAGGCCATATTAGCGGGTACCGCAGTATCAATCTTGGCGGGATTGGCCAGTTTCAAGCCGTTCATTAAGGCAATAAACTGTGGCCGAGATAAGCCTTTAATCCGTGGATTAGTCAGTTTCTCCTGACCGATGCTACTGACTCGGTGCTGCTTATAATCGTGCGCCGGATACACCAGATACTCATCGGGGAAGGCCAGCAAGCGCTGCAAACTGTCATACAAACAGCCCGCATCACCCTGTTGAAAATCAGTGCGCCCGCAGCCACCAATCAGCAGCGTATCACCGGTAAACAAGCGGTCACGCCACTGATAGGTGGTGCAGCCACTCGTATGGCCCGGCGTTGGCAGCGCGCGTAAGACCTCCGCCCCGAAATAAATAACATCGCCGTCAGCCAGCAGCCGATCAGCACAGTGAATACCCGTGCCTATGCCTGCGACAAACTGACAGCCCGTCGCTTCGCGTACGATGTTTGCACCAGTGACATGATCCGCATGAACATGAGTTTCCGCGATATACAGCAGCCGCGCATTCAGCTCATCAAGCGCAGACAGATACTGTTCTTCTTGGCCTAACACCGGGTCGATCAGCACCGCTTCCCCGGTGCTTTCATCCAGTAGAAGGTAGCTGAGGGTAGCGGTCTCTGGATCAAGAAATTGCTTGAGTGGCATGACATTGCCTCCACTTAAATGTGAATCTTAATATTAGAGTATATTAATATTCTTATTTAGAAGTCAACACACCTGTTTGTTACCCCTTAGCCACTTTAATGCAGCACATCAGGCCCCACTAAGGTGGTTAGCAGCACGGTAACACACAAAACAATCCCCCCAACCCCACTCTCCAGCACGATAGAACGTTGTAAACGCAAAACACTCACCCGGTCAGTCAGCTGTGGCACGAGCCGCCATTTATGCCAACCCGCAAAACCCAACATCACCGCGACCCAACCGACCTTCGTCAGCAGCAGCAAGCCATACGGCGTGTTCAAGACGGCGTTTACACTGCCTAATAACTGATAAGCCAAAATCACACCACACACCAGTAAGACAGCGACAAGAATAAACGCAACCACCCCAAACCGATGCATCAAACCTTGCAACACCGGAATATCGACGTGCCGACAAGCCTGCCACAGCGGATACAACGACCCCAGCCACAGCAGCGCAAGCAACACATGGAGGCTCAACAAGCAGCGCAGCAGCAGATTTAATTCTGCCGTATGCCCAAGCAGGCTAAAAGAGGCAGACAGCAGCACACTCAGCCCAAACATAAGGCACAGTCCAGCAGGAGTATGACGGTTTAGCAGCAGCATAAAGATGAGCGCAATCAGAGCAACCGAGCTCAGCAGCACGCTATGTCCGACGGGTGAATCCCACAGCATAGCGATATATAGGGTATCAAACATGCCACCCCAGCCACTTTCAGCGAAGTTGCCGACCTGTGCATAAAAGTTACCAACCACCGCCAATAAAGCGCCTAGCGCACCCAGCAACATATAGCGCCTGATTAGCCGTATTAATTCCAGCTGCCCTTTTGCCAGCACACCAATAAACACCCCCCCCACTACGGCAGCAACGCCTAGATAGATCAGCAGCTTAAAAACAAGTTCCGCTAACACAAACATCGGCCCATTCCTTCACAGCGTAATAACGCTAATTATTCACCCCACCCGCTGCGCCGCCAGACACAGATTAGTTAGTTTTTGCGCGCACTGGGCACGACTCAGAAACCCCAAGCCACAGTCTGGTGCCGCCAGCAACCGATCCGCATCAATATGATTCAGCGCTAATGCCAAGCGCTGCTCAATGTCATCTACGCTTTCGACACGGCTTTGAGCAATCGCCACCACCCCAAGGATAACGGTTGTCGTCTGAAATTTCTCCAGGAGCGCTAAATCATTATGGCGGTGCGCATCCTCAATGGAGACGGCGTTAATGCTGGATGTTTCGACCGCATCCGATAGGGCGAAATAGGCCTGCGGATCCGCCTTCAGGTAATCAGCACGGTCAATACGATCCGGGTAACCACAGCACATATGCACCGTACGCTGTACCTGCGCTGGACAATTATGGAACGCGCGCTCCAGATTTTCAAAGCCGTAGTCCAAGGCCTGCTGCGGTTTGCGCGCAAATAAGGGCTCATCAATCTGGATATACTTACACCCGGCTGCCGCCAATGCTAGCACTTCCTGATTTAAGGCCGCCGCCAGTTCCGCACCCAAGCGGGTATCATCATGATAAAAAGCATCCGCGCTAGTGTCGGTAATAGTCATCGGGCCGGGCAAAGTCACTTTGAGCGGTTTGTCGGTAAAAGACTGCGCAATTTTCCACTCCTGCGCCATAAAATAGTCGCGCAGCCGCACCGGACCAGTGATCGTCGGCAGACTGCTCACATAGGAGCCTTCCCGCATTACTTTTCGAGTCAGATTGCTGAAATCAAAGCCATCAAGGTGGCGGCAATGGTAGTGCACATAGTTCTCACGCCGCACCTCGCCATCGGTCGGAATATCAATCCCAAATTCAACCTGGTCGTTAATCACTTGCTTAATGCCACGCTGTAACATTTGCTCAGCACCCGGCCCCATCGCCGCCAGCGCCTGCGCCCAATTTTTAGTAGGCGCGGCAGTGTCTGTTGCATCCACAAGTGCAGTATCAAACCAATCCGGCAGCGTGATAAAATCGGGCTTGGGATAAGCACCGATAACCGTCGTGGTAATCGCCATCGTTTCTCCTCCAGGATCTTCAGGTGATTGGCAGAGATTATAAGTGATTAGCGATGCGTTTGCTTTTTATTAGTATTCTAAAATAGGGACAATTCCCATTAATTGCCAGGTCTTTCCCATCATTCCCTTTTCTAAACTTAATGATTTCAAACTGTTCAGGGTTAAATTTATGCAGAAAGGTTATCGGAACCCCCATAGCTCCCTGGTAATCAGAGGGTATATCTTTTGTTCTATTGACATTTATGCCATCATAATTATCATACTTAGGATAATCACATTCATTTCCATAGTATTTCTTTGTAAGAATAATATCTTCATGCCGCCTAAAAGTATCTAAATTAGTTAACCACAGACAATTATTTGGAGAGACGATGCGGTTTCCCTCCGCATCAACTCTAGCTTCTGTCCCATAAAGTTCGTAGTGCTCAGGCACGATAAAGCCGGACACGCCCCTCCCAAGATTAATACCCAGCCATGCTTTATTTTCCTGAATCAGTTTAAAAATCTCTTTATAGGTTATCGCGTTTACATTACCAATGATTAGGAATTTCTTATCATATTTAATTAATTGTTCAACGTACTCCCTGAATAGAGAAAATGGTGGGTTAGTCACAACAACATCCGCTTTTTTCAGCAACTCAATACTTTCTGGACTTCTGAAGTCGCCATCTCCCTCAAAGGAAGTGACCCCAAGCGATTGTAACTGAACTTGTTCCTCGGCAGTATTTTCATACTCCAGAAAAAAACCATTTTCATTACTCTGCTCACTAAATAAGTCTCTTACTTGTTCTCTATAGCAGGCCGCTAATACCTTCTTAACACCCAGCTTTTCAAAATTAGAAGAAAAATATCTAAAGAAATTACTTATCCTAGGGTCGTCACAGTTACAAAAAATAACTTTATTTTTAAAATGAGCTTTGTAATACTTCAACTCACTTTCTATGTCACAAAGCTGAGTGTAAAATTCATCGCTCTTTGATTTCTTTGCTTTTTGCAATATTTTATTTGTTGCTTGTCGTGCCATTAACAATCTATCCAAGTTTGCATTCGTTAAATCTCAATTAGCTACCAGCAGTCAACTGAGCAAATAAATCACCTCCCAACGCCTTAAGGGATGTACTGGAAACGTCCATCATTACCTCAAACATCTTTTTAGGATCCCAACTCAACCCATCGCCTTGAGAATATATTGATGCTGCTTGCAACATAACCACCTTATTATTGTTTTTGACAAATTTATTTAAACATAGGTTTTTATCTATGGGCATTCCATAATTCGCAGAAGTTAGCCTGTCCAACCTATTTAAAGCTCCTGAATTATACTCAAGATCGACAATTCTCCCATCAGGCCTTTCAATTGAAATATTTTTTGTCAAAAAATTTGAGCCTTCCAAAAACAACACATAAGGAAAATAAATCTCAGACAACATCAGATTTGCTATCTCTGATATGTTTTTATGCGACCTCTCTATCGCATTACCAGCAGCCATTAAATCCTGATCGCTATTCTTACCAACCAAAATACCTTTCTTTATATTTTCTATATCTTTTCCTTGATGTTTGGCCTCTGTAACCAGCACAATCCTCCAGTTACCGCCATCATCTTTAACTTCCACTATACCACCATCAGGTTTAATGCTAGACTTTGATACAAAAAGGGTTTGCCCTAGTTCTGGGTCAATCTTTTGGAGCGCCGCATTTATCTCTTCTTTTTTAATACTTGTTCTATATCGAAAGGACAGCTGAGGATATTTTTTATAAAGTTGGTCAACAACTATTCTTGATATTTTTCCAACAGTAAAATCGTGCACTTTTGCATCTTCGCCAAATATTCCAACCACACCTTTAGAACGCTTATGCTGTTCTGTTAATCTATTCGACTGGCTTTTCTTAGCCATATTTCTTGCTTCTCGCTTTTAATTTCTAATTAAACTAAAAATCACATATGCATCAAAATTACCACTCATAATTTTCTGAAAACTTTTACATCATAATCAAAAATTTTTGGCTGTTTCGTTCAAAAAAAAATTCCGCGAAATGAAATATTTCATTCTTTGTAAAACTCTTAATTATTGCAGACTCACAATCGTACGCTCTAATCGCATAGTTTTCAACTAACGTCCAACTCACTCAGTACGCGGAAAATCATATTAAAACACTCATACAAATTAACCGAGTGTTGCTACACCAAGTTCGATAAAACATGGATACAAGACCCCACCGGTATCACCTGGGAAACCTACTGCACCATGGACGCAGCCGAACTCTTTCACAAACCCGCAGTAGCCACTCGTATCTGCTGTGTTGTGACTGCGCGTGAAACGCTAGAAGGCTGTTGCCAATAAACGGGCCGCTGCCCCGTCTATGTATCCCCGCACGGATCGACAAAGACTCAACAACCACCGGCCCGATAAGTAGTCACATCGCGTTACATGCATACCCAAGACCCGTTACGATTTGTTATCATCGCTACCATTGAGACCACCCTATCGACTAACGGCACTATAAAAATTCATGAGCGATTATCAATATTACGATTTCAGGGCCATCGACCGATCACTGACCCCCTCACAAATAGACGAGTTACAGCACCTTTCCAGCCGCGCCACCATCAATAATCGCCGCGCTGAGTTTGTCTACCAGTACGGTGCTTTTCGCGGTGATGCTGAGCAGCTCGTACATAATATGTTCGACCTAATGCTCCATGTGAACAGCGCAGGCGCGCGCCGCTTGCTGTTCCGCCTGCCTGCCAGCCTGTTTGAAGCCAGCCAGTGCGATGATTTTCTTATTGCGGATACGATCAGCCACTACCGCAGCGGCAGCCATATTATGCTCGACCTGCATTTCAAAGCGATCAATGCGCAGGCCGATAGCACAGACGGTGAAGGCGACGCCATCGAAGGCAGCGGCTGGCTGAATGAGATGCTGCTGCTGCGCGATGAATTGCTGCGCGGCGATTTACGAGTGTTATACCTGGCCTGGTTTAAAGCCGCAGAACAGGCATTGTGTGACGATGAGATTGCGGAAGACACCACAGAGCCCCCATTACCAGCGGGCTTGCAGGACTTATCCCGAGCACAACAGGCATTTGCTGAGCTGCTGCAAATCGACCGGCTCGACATTGCGGCACTGGCCCTGAACAGCCCGCCCCTGTCCAAGCAGCCCGCATTCAAGCCAGAAGAATGGCTACCACTGTTATCACTGCCGGAGAAAGACGACTACCTGCTGCGGCTCAGTCGGGGCGAAGATAAGCTCGAACTCCATCTGAATCGTCGCCTAAAAATGCTCTGGCAGCAGGCCAACGCCACTGAACACACTGCCGATGCAGAGCCGACGACACACACCACATCACCGGAACGACGCGGTATCCAGGCGCTGCTTGATACCTGTCAAAACTACCGTTATAAAATAGAAAAAGAAGCCGCCCAAAAAGCCGCCGCCGCCGCCGAGCACAAACGTCAAATCGCGGCCAAGAAACGCGCCACCCAGCTGGCGAAATTAAGCGCGCGCAAGGAAGAACTCTGGCAGGAAGCCGCACAGCTGGTCGAACAAGGCCAAGCCAAAGGCTATGCCCAAGCCGCTAAGCACCTCAACGATTTGCACGATCTAGCGGCGCAAGAAGGGGAAACGGAGCAGTTCACACCCAGATTCCAGACCTTAATCGAGAAATACCAGCGGCGGCGCAAGTTTATGGAACACCTACGCGACTGCGGCCTAATCACACAGTAGGAGTAGCTCATGTCCACCCGCCCTTATGACATCCTGTTTGAGCCAGTAAAAATTGGCCCGGTCACCGCCAAAAACCGCTTTTATCAGGTGCCACACTGCTGCGGCATGGGCCATCTGCGCCCCCAAGCTCACGCCGCTATGCGCGGTATGAAAGCCGAAGGTGGCTGGGCGGTGGTCAGCACCGAAGAAACTGAAATTCATCCCAGCTCAGACCTATCGCCCTACGCGGAACAGCGGCTGTGGGATAAGCGCGATATCCCCGCCTTACAGCTAATGACCGAGGCGGTGCACCAGCACGGCGCGTTAGCGGCGATCGAACTGGCGCATAACGGCTACCACTCACCCAACCTGTTCTCGCGCACCCCCCCGCTAGCACCGAGCCCTATGGCCCAGCATGCGGTGAACACACTCCAGGCGCGGGCCATGGATAAACGTGACATCCGTGAACTGCGGCGCTGGCATCGTCAAGCCGCGCTCAACGCTAAACAGGCCGGATTCGATATTATCTATGTCTACGCCGGACACGGCATGACGTTGACCCAACAATTTATGCTGCCCGAATTTAATACCCGCAGCGATGAATACGGTGGCCGTCTAGAGAACCGCATCCGCTTGACCCGTGAAATTCTACAAGACACCCAGGAAGCCGTTGGCGATAGCTGTGCCGTGGCCTTCCGCTTTGCGGTAGACGAGCTGAAAGGCATGGACGGCATGCAGGCTCAAGAAGAGGGTCGCGCCGTGGTAGAACTATTGGCCGAGCTGCCTGACCTGTGGGATGTGAATGTCTCGGACTGGTCGAATGATTCGCAAACCACACGTTTTGCGCTGCAAGAGGGCTATCAGACCCCCTATATCGAATTTGTCAAACAGGTCACCACTAAACCCGTAGTCGCAGTAGGCCGCCTAAATTCACCAGACACCATGGTATCGATGGTGAAACGCGGCGTGGTTGATTTGATTGGAGCCGCGCGCCCCTCGATTGCCGATCCTTATCTACCGAACAAAATCCGCGACAACCGCAGCGACGAAATTCGCGAATGTATCGGCTGTAACATCTGCGTTTCCGCAGATAATCTCGGCGTGCCAATCCGCTGCACTCAAAATCCAACGATGGGCGAGGAATGGCGTCGTGGCTGGCATCCCGAACGCGCCAGCCCGAAAAAATCAGACGCGCAGACACTGGTGGTCGGCGCTGGGCCAGCCGGGCTGGAATGCAGCTTGCAGCTAGCGAAACGTGGCTATCAGGTCATTCTAAGCGAAGCCCACACACAGCTGGGCGGACGGGTCAGAACAGAAGCCGCGCTCAAAGGCTTATCGGCCTGGGGCCGCGTCGCTGATTACCGCACTTATGCGCTGAAGCAATTACCGAACGTAGCGCTATATACCGACAGCCGCGTCGATGCCGCCATGGTGCAGGAATTAGGCATCAGCAATATCTTTCTCGCCACCGGCTCGCACTGGCGCGCAGATGGCGTTGGCCGCAGTCAGCGTACACCGCTGGCCGGACTTAGCCAGCGACCTCAGTCTGTTGCTAGCAGCAGCGGTATGAGTGTACTCACCCCAGACCAAATCATGGCCGGACACGCCATCGCCGCCGGGCCAGTGGTGATTTACGATGATGATCAGGCGTATATGGCTGGAGTCATCGCCGATCAGCTCAGCAGCAGCGGTCACACCGTGACCTTCGTCACCCCAGCCAGCGTCGTGTCACCGTGGACGGAGCACACGCTGGAACAAGAACGCATTCAGGCCACGCTGTTGCAACAGAACGTACAGATTATCACCGGTAAAACCCTGCATAAGGTCGATGCTGATTCGGTACAAACCCGCTGTCACTACACCGGCACCACCGACGCCATCGCCTGCGCCACCCTGATCCTAGTGACAGAGCGCCTGCCGGACACCTCGCTTTATCAGGCGCTAGACGCGCTCAAGCAAACCGAAGCCGCCAAAGCGGACTGGCAGATCACCTTAATCGGTGATGCGCTATCGCCCGGCCTAATTGCCGATGCGGTGTTTAACGGTCATTTAGCCGCAGAGAATTTCCAGGCGGATCCGCTGCGCATTGAACAAGCCCTATTCCGGCGCGAAATGCCTTCCCTGGAGTCTGCCTAATGCCCACCCACCCCACACTGCACCCTGCACTCAGCCCAGATAAGCTGTGCCGCTTAATCGCCCGCCAACCGCCCGGTTTCGCGCTAGAACGTGACTTCTACACCTCAGACGCGATCTATCAATACGACCTCCAGCACTACTGGGGCGAGAGCTGGCATTGGGTCGGACACAGCAGCCAGCTACCGAACAGCGGCGATTATTTCCTATTTGAGTTTGGCACAGAGTCCGTCATTATCACGCGGGATGAAAGCGGCCAGCTGCACGCCCACCTCAATGTTTGTCGCCATCGCGGCTCGCGGGTTTGCCTGGAACAAAGCGGCAATGCACGCCGCTTTACCTGCCCTTATCATGCCTGGAGCTATCAGCTGAATGGCGAACTGCGCGCTGGACGGCTACACCTGATGCCGGAGGACTTTAAGCGCGAGGACTACCCGCTGTTACCGGCCCATTTAGTCGAGTATCAGGGGCTGCTGTTTATTTCCTTAGCCGCCAACCCGCCGCCGCTAGCGGCAGAACTTGCGCGGCTGGCCCCGCTGACGCAACCTTTTGGGTTGGAGCAGCTGAAAGTAGTGCATCAAGCCAGCTACCCGGTCGCCGCTAACTGGAAACTGGCGCTTGAGAACTACATGGAATGCTATCACTGCGCGCCATCACACCGCGAATACGCCCGCTCACATAGTATCAAAGACCCCGAGGCCTTCGTCCGTATGACGCCGGAATTGCATAGGCGCTGTATTAGCGCCGGCTTGCCCACAACAGAAATCTCGATGACGGATACTAGCGGGCAGCATGCGGGCCACAGCGCATACTACCGCCGCTATCCGCTGTATCCAGGCTATGACACTGGCAGTGAAGACGGCCAGCCCTTAGCCCCATTATTAGGCACGCTCAGCAGCTACGACGGCGGAGCCACCGACCTGCAAATCGGCATGCTGAATAACTTTCTGCTGTACTCAGATCATGTGGTGGGCTATCGCTTCCTGCCGACTGGCCCACAAGAAACCGAAATACAAACCGTGTGGCTGGTGCAAGCAGAAGCAGAGGCAGGCCGCGACTATGACCTTGAAAAACTCATCTGGCTGTGGGATGTCACCACACAGGCCGATGAAAAGATCATTCGCCATAATCAGGCTGGGGTAAACTCACTGCACTATCGCGGTGGCCCGCTATCGCAGATGGAAGGTGGGATAGCCGACTTTTACTCAAACTATCTCAGCACGCTGGCAAATAGATACGATGGTTAAACACTATAATCACCGCAGAGTCGCGGCCAGGGAATATACCCGTGACAGCTGATCTTATCCTAAATGCCTTTGTGACCCTGTTTGTCACGATTGACCCCGTGGGCAATGCCCCATTGTTTCTCGGCTTAACGGCGGGTATGAGCACACTGGCGCGGCGCTCGGTTGCGCTACGTGGCGGTATAATCGCATTCTTAATCCTAGGCCTGTTCGCAGTTACCGGTACGGGTATCCTCGATGCGATGGGCATTACTATCGATGCCTTTCGGGTCGCAGGTGGTTTACTCTTGTTTTACACTGCCTTTGAGATGCTTTACGCCAAACGACAGGAGCGCAAAGAACAGATTTCAGAATCGGCGCTCAAGGATCATATTTCCAATATTGCGGTTTTTCCGCTGGCGATTCCTTTGCTGGCCGGCCCCGGCACCATTTCGGCCACGATTATCTTATCCTCCCAAATGTCGGCCGCTGGCAACCATAATGCCTGGCTAGGTATCTTGGTGCTAATGGGCATTATTATTGCCCTAATGCTATTAACGGTCATCGTCTTAATCGCCGCAGAAAGGCTGGATAAATATATCAGTAACAACGGCAAAATGATTTTCACCCGTCTCCTCGGCGTGCTGCTCGCAGCACTTTCAGTGCAGTATATTGCTGACGGCATCAGGGGTCTCATCGCGTCATAACACAGGATACCTAGCCATGAATATCGACCAACAGCGCGCCTTCGACAATCAGCATTTTGTTCACCCCTGGGAAGGCATGGCGGATTACGGGACGCAGCAGCGCACCCTCGCGCAGTCCGCCGAGGGTATTTATGTCCGCGATGAACAGGGCCGTCAGCTGATTGATGGCCCCGGCGGCATGTGGTGTATGCAGATTGGCTACGGACGACAAGAAATGGCCGATGCCATCGCCGCCCAGGTGATGCAGACCGCCTATTACTCCCCCTGGAACCTAACCGCACAGCCAGCGACCCAACTCGCCGCCAAAATCGCCACGCTAGCGCCCGGTGATTTGAATCATGTCTTTTTCACCACCGGCGGCTCCACAGCGGTCGATAGCGCGCTGCGCTTTGTGCACTTTTATAATAATGTTCGCGGACGGCCCGAGAAAAAAGTGGTGATCTCGCGTCAGCAGGCTTACCACGGCAGCAGCTATCTCGCCGCCTCCGTATCCGGTAAGGAGCGCGACCGCAGCTTTATGGACACCTCCGCCGAGCTGAGCCACTTCCTCGGGCACGTTAACCCCTTCCGCCGCCCGCAGGAACAGAGTATTGAACAGTTCTGCACGGCGAAGGTGAACGAGCTGGAACAGGCCATTGTTACGCTGGGGCCAGAGCGGGTCGGCGCGTTTATTGCTGAACCCATTCTGGCATCCGGTGGTGTGATCATCCCACCGCCGGGCTACCATAAGCGCTGCCTTGAAGTCTGTCGGCGCTACGATGTGCTGTATATTTCTGATGAAGTGGTCACCGCCTTTGGTCGCCTCGGCCACTGGTTTGCCTCAGAGACCGTCTTCGATATTCAGCCAGACATGATCACCACCGCCAAAGGCATTACCTCTGGCTATGTGCCGTTGGGCGCCTGCATTATCTCTGATCGGCTGATGCAGGACCTACAGGGGTATAAGGCCACGTTCTCCAACGGCTATACCTATTCCGGCCATCCCGTCAGCTGCGCCGCCGCCTTAAAGAACATTGAAATTATCGAGCGGGAAAATATGCTGCAACAGGTGCGCGACATCACCCCATATTTCCAGCAGCGACTGCAACAGCTGCGCGCCCTGCCCATCGTGTGTGATGTGCGCGGCATGGGGCTGATTGGCTGTGTCGAATGCTCGCTCGACGGGGGCGACGGCACGCTGCAACAGGATCAGGCGCTGGGCTATCAGATCGATGAACATTGCCAAAAGCGGGGGCTGATTGTGCGGCCCATTAACAATATGTGTGTTTTTTCCCCGCCGCTCATTATTAACCGCGCACAAATCGATCAGATGATGGATCTGCTGGAACAGGGCATCCGCAGCGTTATGCGCACCTATGCCTGAGCATAAGCTTTATGGGCGCTCGCCCACAGCGCAGGCACAGCAGGCCAACCCTACTCCCACTAGCGTTTCTGAAGGCCTGAGCTGAAATCTGCTACAACAGGGGCTTAATCTGAAGGAATAGCCTCATGTTTAGTTATCCAGCCCATTTAACCGCCCGCTGCCGCTCGCTAGCCGCCATGATGCACCGCCGCACTCGCCGCCGAATGGGCTTTAGCACAGCCACACTATTCGCCTTCTGCTTATTCATTAGCCCACTGCCAACAGCAGCTGCGAACGATAGTAGTCCAACAGCGGCTACAACAGCGGCACAAAACTGTCCGGCCACGCTCAACTTTAGCCTGCGCAAGTTAAACAGCGACCAAACCATCGATCTGTGTGCCGCATATAAAGATAAAACGGTGCTAGTGGTGAACACCGCCAGCCACTGCGGCTTCACCCCACAGTTCAGCGGGCTGGAAAACATCTACCAGCAATATAAAGCGCGTGGTTTCGTAGTGCTCGGCATGCCGTCCAATGATTTTGGCAGCCAAGACCCCGGCAGCGAAAAAGAAATCGCCAGCGTCTGCCACGGCCAGTATAAAACCTCGTTTCCCATGTTTGAAAAACTGCACGCCGCCCAGGCGTCGGCCTCACCGCTATATACTACGCTGGGCACATTAGCGGGCGAATATCCGGCATGGAACTTCCATAAATATTTGATTCATAAAGGCGAGTTAATCGCCAGCTTCCCCAGCCATGTCGCACCGGAGGATAAGCGAATTGTCAGCATGCTAGAGGATTTTCTACCGCAATAAGGCCTCAGCTACCCTACGGCAGCACTACCGGTGCTAAAACCGCCGACCGCGTTCCCGCGATGCCTTGCGTACCCTCGCCGTGGTAGGTAAACACCAACGAAAATTTCCGCTGATCCGTCTTATTCGCCCCCGCCGCATGAAAACAATGCGCGCTAAACAGCAGACAGTCGCCAGCGTTTAAATCCACCTGCCGCGCCAGAGTCAGCCGCCCCAGATTAGCCGGATGATCCTCAATCAAAAACTGCGCGGCATCCAGCGCCTCAGGCTTCACATCCCAACGATGCGACCCCGGCAGGATCATCATGCCCCCGTTTTCGGCTTTTTCATCGCCCAACGCCAGCCATGAATTAATCAGGTACTTATCCGAGAAACGCCAGTAGCGCGTATCACGATGCCAGTGCGTATGCGAGCTAAACGCAGGCTGTTTCGTCATCATGCAATTATGGTGATTCGGCGACAGCAGCAGCTGCTCACAGCCCAAAAGCTGCTTAACACTAGCGGTCACTGCGGGGTGTTCCGCCCAGTTCTGGTAAACCTCATGCCGCGTATACGCCTGGAGCAAACGCCGAATAGTTTGCCCGCCCTCAGCCGCCGCTGAAACGGGCGCACCGGGGTATTGTACATCGGCCTCCAGTTCAAACGGCTCATGCCGCGCCGCCAGCTCAGCCTCAGTCGTCGCTCGTAGCTGCACCAGCTGTTCCGGCGTCGCCACCTGCGGCAAAATCACATAGCCGAAGCGGACAAAATGGCTGAGCTGTTCTCGGCTTAAGTGCTGGGACATCACCGTCACTCCCATTCAATCGTCGCAGGCGGCTTACCCGACACGTCATACACCACGCGCGAAATCCCTTTGACCTCGTTAATAATCCGGCGCGACACCAAGTCCAAGAAGTCATAGGGCAGGTGCGCCCAGCGCGCCGTCATAAAATCAATCGTCTCCACCGCGCGCAGCGCAATCACATAGTCATAGCGCCGCCCATCACCCATTACCCCCACCGACTTCACCGGCAGGAACACCGCAAATGCCTGTGAGGTTTTGTCATACAGGTCATTCTTGTATAACTCTTCGATGAAGATATGATCCGCCAGCCGCAGCAGCTCAGCAAACTCCTGCTTCACTTCACCCAAAATCCGCACGCCCAAACCCGGCCCCGGAAACGGATGGCGATACACCATGGCATGGGGCAGCCCCAGCGCCACCCCCATGATCCGCACCTCGTCTTTAAACAATTCACGCAGCGGTTCAACCAGTCCCAGCTTCATATCCTCCGGCAGCCCACCGACATTATGATGCGACTTAATCACATGCGCCTTGCCGGTTTTACTGCCTGCTGATTCAATCACATCGGGATAAATCGTGCCCTGCGCCAGCCACTTCGCATTCCTCAGCTTGGCTGATTCTTCATCAAAAATTTCCACGAACAAACGCCCAATAATCTTACGCTTCGCCTCTGGGTCAGCCTCTCCCGCCAGCGCCGCCAGATAACGTTCCTTCGCATTCACCCGGATCACCCGTACGCCCATGTTCTCCGCGAACATAGCCATGACCTGATCACCCTCGTTATGACGCAGCAAACCGGTATCGACAAACACACAGGTCAGCTGATCACCAATCGCGCGGTGCAATAATGCCGCCACCACCGACGAATCCACCCCGCCGGACAGACCCAGAATCACTTCATCATCACCCACCTGGGCACGCACGTTAGCGATGTTATCCTCAATAATATTTGCCGTCGTCCACAGGCTTTTACAACCACAAATATCATTCACAAAGCGCTGATAGATCGCCATGCCCTGCGTGGTGTGTGTCACCTCAGGATGGAACTGCACGCCATAGAAACGCCGCGCCTGATCCGCCATGCCCGCAATTGGTGCACTAGCTGTACTCGCCATCAGCTTAAAACCATCCGGGATTGCCGTGACCTTATCGCCGTGCGACATCCACACATCCAGCATGCCGTAACCTTCGGGCGTGGTGCGATCCTGAATACCCTTCAGCAAATCAGTATGCCCACGGGCACGCACTTCGGCATAGCCAAACTCACGCTCATCCGAGGCTTCGACCTTACCGCCAAGCTGCTGCGCCATGGTTTGCATGCCATAACAAATACCTAAGACGGGTACGCCCTGCGTGTACACATTCGCCGGTGCAAACGGTGCGCCATCATCCAACACCGACTCTGGGCTACCCGCGAGGATAATGCCTTTTGCGTTGAAAGCAGCCACATCTTGTTCAGTGACATCCCAGGGGAAGATTTCGCAGTAAACGCCTATTTCTCGGACACGGCGGGCGATGAGTTGAGTGTATTGGGAACCGAAATCGAGGATTAAGATGCGGTCAGAGTGGATGTCTTGGGTCATTGTATTTTCTCTACACACGATAATTCGGCGCTTCCTTCGTAATCGTCACATCATGCACATGCGACTCCTTCATCCCCGCGCCGGTAATACGCATAAACTGCGGCTTACTGCGCATCTCATCCAGATTATGACAGCCGACATAGCCCATACTGGAACGTACCCCACCCATCAGCTGGTGAATAATCGGTGTCAGCGGCCCCTTATACGGCACGCGGCCCTCGATGCCTTCCGGCACTAGCTTATCTGCCGCATTCTCAGAGTCCTGGAAGTAACGGTCGCTGGAACCCTGCGCCATCGCGCCGAGTGAACCCATGCCGCGATAGGATTTATAGGAACGGCCCTGAAACAACTCGACTTCGCCCGGCGCTTCTTCCGTACCGGCCAGCAAGCCTCCAAGCATGACCAAATGCGCCCCAGCCGCCAGCGACTTGGCAATATCGCCGGAGAACCGAATCCCCCCATCCGCGATACAGGGCACCCCAGTCGGCTGTAAGGCCTCCGCCACATTCATAATCGCCGAGACCTGCGGTACCCCGACGCCAGCCACCAGGCGCGTCGTACAAATAGAACCCGGCCCAATACCGACCTTCACCGCGTCCGCCCCCGCCGCAACCAGGGCCAGCGCACCCTCAGGCGTGGCAATATTACCGCCAATCACCTGGACAGCGGGATAGTGTTGTTTCACCCAGCTCACCCGATCCAACACACCCTGCGAATGGCCGTGCGCCGTATCAACCACCAGCACATCAACACCCGCTTCCACCAGAGCCGCCACCCGCTGTTCCGTGCCATAGCCCACGCCGACCGCCGCGCCAACCCGCAGCTGTTCATACTCATCTTTACAGGCGTTGGGGTGATCCGTTGACTTCTGAATATCCTTAACCGTAATCAGGCCGCGCAGCTTAAAATCATCATTCACGACCAGCACTTTTTCAATGCGGTGCTTATGCAACAACTGCTGCACCGCGTCCTTACTCGCCCCTTCGCTCACCGTGACCAAGCGTTCTTTCGGCGTCATAATCGAACTCACCGGCGCGTCATAATGCGTTTCAAAGCGCAGGTCGCGGCTGGTGACAATCCCGACCAGCTCATCATCGTCTACCACCGGCACCCCGGAAATATTATTCGCCCGTGTCAGCGCCATGACTTCTCGAATCGTGGTATTACCACTGACGGAAATGGGGTCTTTGATAATCCCACTTTCAAATTTCTTAACCGCCCGCACCTGATTCGCCTGCTGCTCGATGGTCATATTTTTATGAATAATGCCGATGCCGCCTTCCTGCGCCAGCGTAATGGCTAAGCGCGATTCGGTCACCGTGTCCATCGCGGAGGAAATTAAGGGAATATTGAGCGCAATATCGCGGGTCAGCCGGGTTTGCAGATCGGCTTCGATGGGCATTACAGTAGAATGGGCAGGCACCAGCAAAACATCGTCAAAGGTGAGTGCTTCCTGAAGGATACGCATACTTTTTTGTCCGGGTTTCGTGAGGAAGCACCCCATTATAGGGTTTGACCTGCAGACGGTAAACTGCTATCTATGAATGCCGAGCGCTTATTAATTTTTTGTAGCTATACCTGGGAGGAGCACAATGAAAATTCACTTATTATTCGCCGGTCTGGCGCTGTGTATCGCAACATCGGCCATTGCGGCTGATAAGCCGACGCTACAAGACGGCGTTGATGCTGGCGCTAAGGCGGCGATTGAGTCTGCGCTGGCCGCGAATAAAGCCGCGAAAGCCGCGAAGGTCGAGTGGCTTTGGGCCAAGCCAGTGCGCAAAATGTGGAAAGGCAATAAGAAAACGGCCACTAAAGTGCTGGAACAGGCGATTGAAATGGCCAATGACGGCAAGCATGAAGACGCTAAAAAGCTAGCTGCCTATGTAGAAAATGCGGCCAAGCAAGGCGTCATGCAGGCCGATAGAGCGGCTAAAGCCGGGCCTGCGCTTTACGGCATGTAATGTCCGACCCGCGCACGATTCTCAGCGTCACCGCACTGAATGCTGAGGTCAATCAGCTCCTATCCCAGGGCTTTCCTGCCCTGTGGGTAGAGGGCGAAATTTCCAATCTCTCACGGCCACGTTCCGGCCACCTGTATTTTTCCCTCAAAGATGCCAATGCGCAGTTGCGCTGCGCCATGTTTCGTAACCGTGCGCTGAGCTGCCAACTCACGCTGGAAAACGGGATGAAAGTGCTGGCACGCGGTCAGGTCGGCTTGTACGAACCCCGCGGCGACTATCAGTTTATCATCAGCCGCCTAGAAGACGCGGGCGAAGGCCAGCTGCAACGCCAGTTTGAAGCGCTGAAACAACGACTCAGCGCCGCCGGTTTATTTGCCGCCGAACACAAACAGACCCTGCCCGCTATGCCGCGCCATATTGGCGTCATCACCTCGCCCAGTGGGGCAGCCATCCGCGATATTCTCAATGTGCTGCACCGGCGCTGCCCACAAATTCCGATCACCGTGTATCCAGTAGCCGTACAGGGTGCGCAGGCACAGGGCGAGATTGTGCAGGCCCTGCATCAGGCCAACCAAGATCAGCGCGCCCTGCCTTGTGATGTGCTTATTCTGGCCCGTGGTGGTGGCTCACTGGAGGATTTGTGGCCGTTTAATGAGGAAGCAGTGGCGCACGCCATTCATGCGAGTGCGCTGCCGGTGATCGCTGGGGTCGGCCATGAGGTCGATGTCACCATTGCTGATTTTGTCGCCGATCAGCGCGCCCCAACACCGTCGGCAGCGGCAGAGCTGGTTAGCCCGGACATGCAAACCCTGTCGCAGCAGCTGGATCGACTGCAAATGCAGCTCGTCGCCCGACAGGCACGCTACCTACAGCAACAGCAGCAAACACTCCACACCCTCAGCCAACGCCTACAGGCTCAGCAGCCGACGCGCAAGCTGGAACAGAATGCACAGCGCCTGGACGAATTGGAACTGCGCTTACAGCGGGCGCTACAGCAGAAAGTCGTCCAGCAGCAGCAGCGGCAGCAACACTTACAGGCCCGTTTACAGCAACGCTCACCCCATGGTGCTATTCTATTGCAGCAGCAGCACATCCAGCAGATCAGACAGCAGCTCGCCCAGCTGATCACGCAGCAGCTGGAAGAACAGCAGAATACGCTCCAGCTGGCGGCAGCCAAGCTGGATGCCTACAGCCCGCTCGCCACGCTCAGCCGGGGCTATTCACTGGCACGCGATCAGCGCAAACGGCTGATCAGAAGTGTCAAGCAGGTCAAGCCCGGTCAGTCCATTGTCACTCAACTAGCGGATGGCGAGCTGGATTGTGTGGTGGAGCGGGTGCAGACCGGGTCTTTGTTTTAATATAGGATCAGACAGCATGCAGCAGTTAATCGCACCGTTTATTATCCCGCAAAACCGTTTCACCGCCCCGGTGATTGTGACTGGTGCGGGAGGCTGTATTGGTTCCTGGGTACTGGCGATTTTACACCACTCCGGCGTGCCGGTGGTGGCAGTTGATTTACACGATGATCGGCGGCGAGCCGCGCTGGTGATGGGTGAAGCTGCCGCCGCTGAGCTGAACTGGCAATGCTGTGATATTACGGATTATGCACCGTTTAAGGCGCTGATCCAGCAGCATAATGCGCAGGCCATCATTCACCTCGCCGGGCTACAAATTCCTTTTTGTGCAGCGAATCCAGCGCGCGGCGCACGCATTAACGTTGAGGGCACGCTGAATGTCCTCCAGGCCGCGCGCGAAACCGGGATTAAACGCACTACATTCGCCTCCTCAGTCGCCGCACTCGGCTTTCCGGCGGGCGGGCCATGGAAGGAAACGCTGTACGGTGCTTATAAGGTCGCCAATGAGCAAACCGCTTATGTCTACTGGGCGGACTGGCAGGTGCCTTCGGTCTGTCTGCGCCCCAATGTGGTTTACGGCTTGGCCCGTGATCAAGGTATGAGCTCTAAAAATACTATCGCGATTCAAGCGGCCGCCCTCGGCGTGCCTTATGAAGTCGGCTTTGCAGGCCGACTGAGCTGGCTGTATGCGGGTGAAGCCGCCGCCGCGTTTATCGCTGCGGTGAGTCAGGACGGCGAGGGCGCTTATGCCTTTGACCTCAATGGCAGCTGTGAGGAAGTCGAGCAGGGCCTAGTCGAACTGCGGAAAATTGCGCCGGATGCACAGGTCTCCTGCTCCGGTACACCATTCCCCTTCCCACCAGATTTAAGTGATGCAGCGCTGCGGGCGCATGTGCCGGATTATCCGTCTATTAGCGTACAGGATGGGATTAAGGCGACCTATGCGGCCTTTATGCAATTAAAGGCTGAAGGGCGGCTGCCGGATTTACCGGTATGATCGGCGCGGAAGGCAACATTGCCCTAATTAACGCATATACCCCGCAAACAGTGCGAGATTCCCCATGAGCCAAGAATTAACATTAAACCGTGCGACACTCCCTGGTTTATACCAATCAGCCGATAAAGCGTCATTAGGCGCGCAGTCCACCTACTTCTGGGGTTTACGCAGCTATTTGCTTTTATTAGTTTTAGCGGCCTTTATCTCCTATCAGTGGCCCAAACATCCAGAGGGTGCCATCGCATCCGCTTTGTTATTTTTAATCACCTTAGGCATGCTCATTTATCTGCGAGTAAAACGCCCTGATGATCAATGGTACAACGGCAGGGCAGTGGCGGAGTCAGTAAAAACAAGGTCATGGCGTTGGTGCATGCGCGCTGAACCTTATGACGATACCGAGAGCGCCGAAGCTGTCGCAAAACAATTTATCAATGACCTCAAGTCGATACTGCAACAAAATAAAAATTTAAACGGTATTTTACAAGCAGATGCGGGCATAAAAGATCCAATCTCCTCGACGATGAGCCAAATCAGACAGTTAAGTATTGCTGAGCGCCTTAAATTGTACAAAGAGCAAAGAATAGACGAACAGGCTCATTGGTACTCAAAAAAATCCCTCTTCAATAAAAAGCGGGCCGCACTATGGTTCTGGGCCTCTGTTGTGCTGCATGCTACAGCCATAGGCTTTCTGATTTATCGTGTGCAAGACCCTACTTTTAGCTTACCCGTAGAGGTGGTAGCGACAGCAGCCGGTGCCGTGCTGACATGGCTGCAAGCCAAAAAGCATAATGAACTTAATTCGTCTTATGCCCTAGCCGCGCATGAAATCATGTTGATTAAGGGCGAAGCCTTATCCGTCACATCAGAGCTTGAGCTAGCTGAGTTCGTACTCAACAGTGAAACCGCCTTTTCAAGAGAGCACACCCAGTGGGCTGCCCGAAAAGCTGCTTAGGGTGACAGCGGGTTGTTGTTTGAGCGCTTCGCTTCTCCAAGCTTTTTCTCTGCTAGCCTATCAATCATCCGCCCAATTTGAACGTCAGGCGTTAAATTAGCAAGGATAATTATTTAAAATCTTGGCTGGTCGCGCAGCGTCGCCTCACTCCTGTTGGCAAAAGTAATACGGTAAGCATGGAATATTTCTTAAGACCATATTTCCCAGCAGAAAACATACCGCACAATATCTAGCAGGGGAAAATCATGAGCACAGCACCAAAGATAGATACCTAGATGTCAACCACACTCAAGGCTCCAAAATATTAAACATTGGATAAAAGTCATCCAGACACGCCAATAACTGCCGCACCCCCTCACCGTCGCCATGATGCGGCAGCATGCCATCATCAAAGCACTCCAACAGCGGCTTACCACTCATAATCATCTGCGCCAGCTGCTGCCGATCCAGCTTAATCACTGCCACAGCCGCCTCACCATGGCTACCCGCAAAATGCGTCAACGCACCGTGATTCAACGTTAAACGGCGGCACTCATTCGCATCAGTCATCAGCCAGTCAATATACAGCGTACAACCATCAGCTTTCGGCCCATTAACCCGTACCGCCAGAAAATCCAAAAACATCTCCAGCGGCATCATCGCCACCACTTTCGGGCTAATCATACCCACCCCACCCGGCGGTGGCTTTGGCGCACCGACGCGCAGTTCTTTCGCACCCTGTAAATACGCATTGCGCCAGGTCGCACACTCCGCCTGATAGCCCAGCTGCTCCATCGCATCCGCCGCCAGCAGGCGCGCCGCCTCATTCTCTGGCTCCGCGAACACCAGATGGTGCAACACCTGCGTCACCCAGCGATAATCCCCAGCGGCATAATCCTGCTGCGCTTTCGCCAACACAGCGGCGGCACCACCCATATACTCAACGTATTTCTTACCCGCTGGAACCGGTGCCAGCGGATTTAAATTCACCGGATTACCGTCATATGGCCCCATATAATGCACATAAATCGAGCGTACATTATGTTCCAACGCGCCATAATAGGGGCGCGCATGCCACGCAGTTTCCAAGCTCAGCGGCATTGCCACGGCTTCAGCGATCTCATTCGGCGTCAGGCCATGACTCATTAGCCGCAGCGTCTGGTCATGCAAATAGCGGTACATATCGCGCTGCTCAGTGATAAACTGCCGCACCCGATCCTGGCCCCAAGTCGGCCAATGGTGCTGCGCAATCACTACCTCGGTTTTATCGATAAAGCGGTTCAGCGCATCGTCCAGATACTTAGACCAAGCCAACGCATCCCGAGTTTGTGCACCGCGTATCGGGCACAGGTTATGCATGGTATGGCAGCCATTTTCAGAGAGATTCAGCACCCCAAGCGCCGGAAAAAAGAAGTTCATCTCCGCAGGCGCTTCGGTTTCTGGCGTGAGCTGGAACACAATTTCCACGCCGTCGATGACATGCGTTTCTAAATCCTGCTTAATCAACCAGTTCGGTGCAATCAGACTGGTCGTACCACGCCCCACCCGCTTGCCCAAACCGCTGTCCACATGACCACAGGGATCAGGCGGCAGGGTTGGGCCAAACTGGAACATCGCACGCCGCCGCATCGGCACACCGGCCAGAATCGTTTCCGACAGTGCGGCTTCCAAAAAACCATCGGGCGCAATGACATGCACCGCACCGCTAGCCGCCTGTTCAGGCGTGATCACCCCCTCCACGCCGCCGTAATGATCGGGGTGGCTATGGCTGTACATCACACTATGCACCGGTCGATCGCCACGATGACTGCGGTACAGCGAGAGCGCCGCCTGCGCCGTTTCCGTATTCATTAGCGGATCAATAATCAATACCCCAGTCTCGCCTTCGATAAAGGTGATATTCGCAATATCGAAGCCGCGCACCTGATACATGCCCTCAGTCACCTGAAACAAACCGTGATGCCCGTTCAGACGGGCCTGACGCCACAGGCTAGGATTAACTGAATCCGGCGCGGCCTCTGCTTCCAGAAAGCGATAGGCCGACACGTCCCACACCACACGACTCCCATCCGCAGTGGTAATACGCGCATCGGGAATGGTACCGATAAAGCCACGGGACGCATCATCAAAACAGCTGACGTTATCGAAATCGAGCTTAGCGCCAAGCTGCTGATTCGCAGTAATGGTATGCGGGGTCGCCGGTTTGGGAGATGGATTTGCTGGAGTTGATGGATTCATTGGATGCAACCTGAGTTGAATATGCGGGTATTGGCTGGGAAGAGGCTTTACAACAATGCCCCCTCACCCTGACCGTTTTTATAGCAGCGGTGCTGATAAGGGCGAGGGGGCTGGGGTGTTAGAGGCGTTTAACTAGTTCGCCATCGAACTCTCGGCGATTTCCGCACCCTTTTCCTTGTAGTACTTCTGTGCACCGGGATGTAACGGCATGCCGCCATCGGACACCGCATAATCCAGGGTCACTGCATGCAACCACGGCGTAGAAGCGCGCGCGGCCTCAACGTTGTCCCAGAAGGCCTTGGTCACTGCGTACACCTGCTCATCCGGCATATCCTCATTCACAGTAATGCCAACCTTAGCACCCAATACATAAATATCTTCATCCATCAAGACGTTATCGCCATAGGCACCTTTAGCAATCACGCCCAGCTCACGTCCCTTGAGGCCATTAATGTACTTCTGGGCACCTTCACTGGCTTCATATTCAGCACGGGTCAGGCCTAACAGGCGAATTTTATTGGTCAGCGACAGCTGCTCCACCTGTGGGAATGGCGCAATGCCACCGTTGATATACACGTCGAACTGACGATCCTGGAAGCCCTGAAACGCCGAAGACCAGCTCGCTTTCACGCTCTCATAGTCACCTGCTTTGGCATCCAACCCGGTCACGCTCTTCACCAGACCATAAGCCGCTGTCCACGCGCCACCCCCTGGAGGGCCAAGAAAAACCTTCTTCCCTTTCAGGTCAGACAGCTTTTCAATCCCGCTGTCGGCATGCGTCAGGATATGATACTGTCCATACGGAAACCACATCACCAGCTTCAGCTTCTTCGCCAGCTCAGCATGGTTTTTCAGCTTCTTGTACATCGCCATGCCGTTTTTCATGAAATGAATCACCGTCGGCGCGCTCATGGAATAGTCCAGCTTGCCCTGGGCGACTTCAACCATATGCTTAGTCGCCGCACCGGTTGCATCCACCGTAAACTCGTATTGATCCTGATTTTGGTTAACGATATTGGCGAACGTCGTCATGGTCAGATAGGCCGAAGTACCCGGCGCAATCGTCGCCATTTTCAGCTTGTCTGCGGCCTGCGCAGAGACGGCTGATAAACTCAGCGCACCCGCCAGTAACAGGGAATGTAAAGGTTTCATAAATTGTTCTCCTCCAAAAAAGATAATGCAAGCACTCGGCGGGCTAAGCAAGCGCCCGCGCCGATGCTGCCATACGATGATACACGATAAGTCCGACCGCCACCGCCGCCGCCAATGCGGCTACCGGTAGCATAGGCACTAATACCGCCACGCCAGCCGCGCCTCTTAAGATTCTTTCCCACAACGGCAGGCCGCGCGTATCAAACCCACTCAGCGCGGTACTGATTGACCAAGTCGATAATCCAAAGGCCAATAACGCCCAGATCAAGCCAATCACTGAAAAGTCATCAACGATGATTAATACATCCTGATGATAAACAAAAATATACGGAATAATAAAGCCCGCCAGCGCCAGCCGCACCGCCTCAAAGCCCGTTTCCATCGGTTTAGCGCCCGCAATCGGAGCCGCCGCAAACGCCGCCAGCGCGACCGGCGGCGTCACCACCGACAGCACGCCGAAATACACGACAAATAAGTGCGCCGCAATCGTCGGCAAGCCCAGACGCTCCAGCGCTGGCCCCAGCACAATCGCAATAATCAGATACGCCGCCCCGGTGGGAACGCCCATCCCCATAATCAGGCAGCCCAACATCACCAGCAGCAGGCTAACGAACAATTCCGAACCGGCAATCGCCAAAATGGTTTCGGCAAAGCTCAGCCCAATCCCAGTCATATTAACCACGCCGATAACGAATCCAATCGCAGTCACAATAATCATCAGGGTCGCCGAAACCTTACCCGCAGAAATCAGCGCTTCCAGCCATTTTTTCGGATGGCGAAACGCCGGAAACAGTAGGAGGCACAGCAACGTGGCCGCAATAGTGGCGGCAAAACCTGCATTCTGTGGCGTGCGTCCATCGAGCAAATAGGCAATCAGAATCCCCAACGGCACCCAGAACGCCAGACTGCGCAGCCAGTCCATTTTAGTCAGCACCTGTCGATCCTCCACGGGCACCGGCTGGATATTATGTTTACGCGCTTCAATCAGCACCACAACAAACAGCGACAGATAGTACATCGCCGCCGGAATCAGCGCTGCGACCACAATACTCAGGTAGGGAATGCCGGTCACATCGGCCATCAGAAAAGCCACCACACCCATCACCGGCGGCATGATTTGCCCCCCAGTAGAAGCCGCTGCTTCCACCGCACCGGCAAATTTAGCGCGAAAGCCGGAGCGCTTAATAATCGGAATGGTAAAGACGCCGGTCGACACCACATTGGCCACCGCCGCCCCAGATAAAGTGCCAAACATGGCGGAGGCCACAATCGCAGCGTGCGCCGGGCCGCCGGTAAAACGCCCGGTGGCTGCGAAGGCAAACTTTAACAGCACCTCCCCCGCCCCAGAGACCTGGAGAATGGCGCCAAACAAAATAAATATCAGCACCACGCGCCCCACCACTTCGACCGGGCGCCCGAACGCTCCATCGGTGGAATACCAGAGATTTTCCGCGACCCGCACCCAATCTTCACCGGCCCCCAAAAAACGATCGGGCACCAGCACAAAGATCGCCATCAGCACAAAAACCGCCAGCATCGGTAAGCCAAAGCAGCGCCAGGTCAGATACGCACTCAGCAGCAGGCCCAGCCAGCCCAAGACATTATCTGCCACGCTAATTTCAATGAAAAATTCTTCCTGCTCCAGCATCACCGCGACCCACTTCCACAGGATCCAGCTAAACAGCAGGGCCAGTGCAATATGCAGCACCGATAGGGTTTTTTGCAGACCAGAAACAGGCGCGGGCGCAGCAGTCGTCTGCTCATCGGCCGGTATGCTGAAGAAACCGACCATACAGCCCAGCCATACCGTCAGACCAGACACCCAGACGTTGTCAAACACTCCCCAGCCCGCCACGTAAAACGCCAGACAGGCCAGTGTAATCGCAGCGGCATTCGCCCCCAACATAAAACCACGCGCCAACCACTGATCCACTTAGCCTCTCCTCACTGTTGGATTATGCCTTTAGGGCTGCGTTGAGCTTATGCTCCCGTTCATGCCTTAAACTGCTCAGCAAACATAATCGCCCCCATGCCGCCATCGACTTGAATATCGATACCATTCAACCAACTACTCGCCGGATGCGCAACCGACATAATGACATTAGCAATTTCATCCGCGTTCCCCGGGCGCCCCACGCGCTGTAAATTTGCAGCCACCTTATCGCCAAACGCCTGCATAAAGTCATCCAAAATGCTCGTTGCTACCGCCGCTGGACTCACCGAAACTGCGCGAATATTGCGCTCAATCAGGCGCGCCGCCAACAGTTTGGTCCAGACAATCAGCGCCTCTTTCGATAAATTATACGCCCGCACATGATCAAGCTCCTGCGCGGCACACCAATCGGCCACCTCATCCCAAGCTCGCAGGGCCAGTAGCGCCTGCACCTGCGGCAGATTCTGCTGCCAGAACTGCCCAGCCTTTGAGGCCAAATTAACAATAACGCCGCCGTCATTCATCTGCGCTAACACGCGCTCCGTCACATACGCCAAACCGACCCAGTTGACCGCAATCACGCTGTGCGTCAGCCCGGCGCGCGGCGGTAAACCCGCAATATTCAGCAGACCATCAATCTTCACTGACAGCTGCGCCAACGCGGCGTCGACCGCCGCCTGTTGGGTGAGGTCAATCGCAATATACTGCGTCACCGCGAACTCAGGGGCCACTCTATCCATTAAAATAACGTCATGCCCGGCGGACATGAGCTGTTCGCAGACCTGGCGGCCGATACCGGTAGCACCGCCAACGGCGAGGTAGGTTCGTTTTGTCATAGTTTCAAAGTCACCGTAGAAACATCACTAAAAAATTCCAGGCTCTCAGTTCCGCCCTGCGTACCCACACCGGACAAACCATGCCCACTAAACGGCGCGCGTAAATCACGCAGCTGCCAGCAGTTTAGCCAGATTAGGCCGCTTTGCATCTGCGCGGCAACCCGATGGCCACAGGAAATATTTTGCGTCCAGATGGTTGAGGCCAATCCGTAAGCCGTATTGGTCGCCAGCGCAATGACCTCATCCTCATCATCAAACGGCTGGATGTGCGTGACCGGCCCAAAAATCTCATGCTGCACAAAATCAGCCGTCTCCGGCAAACCGGTCACAATGGTGGGCTGGATGAAAAAGCCCTGATCCCGCTCATCACCAAATTCTGGTATGCCACCGCCATACACAAGCTCGCCGCCGTCTTTAACGGCGCGCTCAATCGCAGCACTCACTTTCTCCCGATGCGCCTGCGAGACCAGCGGCCCCATCTGCACGCCTGCTTCAAACGGCGCGCCGATTTTCACAGACTGCGCAACCGCAGTTAAGCGCTCGACGTATTCATCATAAAGCGCACGCTCAACATAGGTACGCTCAGTCGCGAAGCAAATTTGGCCGGTATTAGAAAAGCAGGACATCTGACTACCCGGCAGCACCGCATCCAGATTAGCATCTGCAAAGATAATGGCCGGATTCTTCCCACCCAGTTCGAGTGACACATCGCGCAGGCCGGTCGCCGCCGCACGCATAATCGCGGCGCCGGTTGTGGATTCACCAGTGAAGCTATACGCCATTACCCCCTGATGCTGGGTTAGGTACTCGCCGGCTGAATCACGCCCAAAACCCTGCACCACATTATACACCCCATCCGGCACGCCAACAGACTGCATCACTTCCGCCAGCAAAGTGGCTGAACGTGGCGTCACTTCAGACGGCTTCGCGACGACAGCATTCCCCGCTGCCAGCGCCGGTGCCACCTTAAAGGCCAGCAGCAGCATCGGCACATTCCACGGTGCAATCGCCGCCACCACGCCCTTAGGCCGATGGAAGGTATAGGCCAGCGCCTTGCCACCGTCCGGGGTATCGACGGAGTAGGAACGCTCCATATGTTCCTTCGCCTGATCCGCATATAAGCGAAAAAGATGTGCAGCCCGACCAATAAAGACGGCGCGCGCCACCGGTTCTGGCACGCCAACATCCTCACATTCCAGCGCAACAAAGTCGTCCATCCGGCGCTCAATTTCATCGGCGATTTTATACAGCAGCTGACAGCGCTTCGCCAAAGGCATTTTGCCCCATGGGCCCTGCATCGCAGCCTGTGCAGCACTCACCGCCGCGTGTACGGTCTCAGCATTGGCTTCGTGCACCACGGCCACCGGCTTACCGTTGGCGGGATTGATATTATCGAAGGTGGCACCGGTCTTTACCCATTGCCCCTGAATGAAATTAGCAACTTCTTGCATAGCGTCCTCCCTCGGAACAGGCCTGAAATTGATGCGCCAACATCACAGTGATGCGCCAGCTCACACCCCATTTTTAACCGCAACGATCTCCGCCGCCATCGACACCGCAATTTCCGCCGGTGTCCGACTGCCGATATTTAGTCCGGCGGGGCCACGCAGCCGCGCAATCTGCTGCGCATTTAGGTCAAATTCCAGCAGTCGCTCACGCCGCCTATCATTATTCAACTGCGACCCCAGCGCACCCACATAAAAGGCCGGGGACGCCAGCGCCTCCATCAGCGCCAGATCATCCAGTTTTGGATCATGGGTTAAGGCTACCACCGCCGTGCGCGCATCCATCCGCATGGCTAACACGGTATCATCTGGCATAGTGGTGAGCAAGGTTGTGCCCTCGACCCGCCACTGCGCATGATATTCGCTGCGCGGATCACAAATCGTTACCGCAAATTCCAGACTCAATGCCATCTGTGCCAGCAGCTCGCTGATTTGCCCAGCGCCAATAATCAATAGCCGATAACGCGGGCCAAACACACTCACCAAACGCGCATCATCACATGAAAGCTGGCAATCGTGCTGCGCGACACTCAGACTCACCGCAGCGCTGGCAAAATCCAGCTCACGCCGCACAATTTGCCCTTGTTGCAGCATGCTGAGCAGCTTATTCAGATCAACGCGGGCCTCCACGCCCAGCAGCGGCTCCTGCACCAGACGCATAGTGCCACCGCAAGGTAGACCAAAGCGCCGCGCTTCATCCGCAGCCACGCCATAGCTGATCATACTAGGTTGTTCCGGCACGCCCTCAGTACGTACACGCTCAATCAGATCATCCTCAATGCAGCCCCCGGAAACCGAACCAGCGACCTGCCCATCGGCACGCAGCGCCATCATCGAGCCGGGTGGGCGCGGCGATGAGCCCCAGGTCTGTACCACGGTGTACAGCACAACGGCGTAGCTTTCATTCAGCCAGTTCAAAGCGCGGGTGAGGATGTCCTGATTCTGGTTCATCATATCGCTGCCTGCTCCCGCGCTTTTTTAGCGCATACTATCTGCTGTTATTACTATTACCTGCGGCTAGCGTCACCCACACCCTACGCCCAAGCGGTCAAAACGTGCATCCAAGGCATAAGCCGCACCGCGCAGAGCAGGCTGTTCAGCCTGAATGATATACACCGGTACAGCGCGCATAAACGCCGTAAAGCGCCCCTTGGTCTCAAAGGCCTGCCGAAAACCGGACTGCATGAAGTAATCGCCCAGCTTTGGCACAATCCCACCACCGATGTACAGGCCGCCCCCAGCGCCGAGCGACAGCACTAAATTCGCCGCCACAATCCCCAGCCACTCGCAGAATAAAGCCATCACTTCCGCACAGCTGGCACAGCGTCCGTCTAACGTGCGCGCTGTAATTTCCTCTGGGCGCAGCGCCGTATCATCTAAGCCATCCAGCCGCCGGATCACCTGGTAAAACTCAGTCAGACCGGTGCCAGACAGCAGGCGCTCCGCTGACATATGCCCATACTTTTGCCAGAAATGTGCGAAAATCGACAGCTCACGCGCATTACGCGCCCCCAGGGTCACATGCCCACCTTCCCCCGACAGCGGAAAATATCCCTCCGCCGTGTGTACCAAGCCAGATACGCCCAACCCAGTGCCCGACCCCAGCAGCGCAATTGCCGCATCCGGCTCCGCCACTCCAGCGCCAACCAGTTGCAGCTCCGCCGTTTGCAACCACGGGATAGACAGCGCCAACGCGGTGAAATCATTCACCACTTTCAGACGTTTGAACGCAAAGCGGCGCTGAATATCCGCCACGCTGAAATTCCAGTCGTGATTGGTTAGCTTGATATGGTCGCCGGTAATGGGGGTCGCGACCGCAATCGCAGCCTCCTGAATGACAGGCTGCTCGTCCTGCTGCGCCAGATAAAGCGCGATCACATCGGCCAAGCTCGCAAAATCATCAATGCGGTAGCCGCGAATATGCTGTGGCAGCAGCGAATCCGCAGTTAACAGGCCAAGCCGGACATTCGTACCGCCAATATCAAGCGCTAATCGTGAGTAAACAGGCATACAGAAACTTAATCATCCCGATATTTTATCGCCGCTATTCTAGCGCAACTGCAATGTCGTGCGGGCTAAATCAGCGATACCCGTCCAATTTTTTGCAGCCAGTAGGTTTTTTGGTGCCACCCACGAACCGCCCACACACAAGACATTGGAGAGCGCCAGATAGTCACGCGCAGTGACCGGATTAATGCCGCCCGTAGGGCAAAATCGCACGTCAGGTAACGGCCCGCCGAGTGACTTCAACAGCGGAATCCCGCCTGCGGCTTCCGCCGGGAAAAACTTCAGCGTATCATAACCCTGCGCCATTAAGGCCATTACCTCGGATGCGGTCACCGCACCGGGCAACAGTGGCAAAGCCTGATCACGAACAGCCGCTAGCAAGTCATCAGTTGCACCCGGCGAGACCGCAAACGCCGCGCCTGCGGCTTTCACGGCGGCCACATCCTGCGCCGTTAACACCGTCCCGGCACCGACAATACTGCCCGGCACCTCGCTCATAATCCGAATCACCTCCAGTGCCACTGGTGTACGCAGCGTCACCTCTAGCACCGGCAAACCAGCAGCGACCAGCGTCTCCGCCAGCGGCTTCGCGTGTTCCACATCGTCCACGACCAACACCGGAATCACCGGCACTTGCTGACATAATTCACGAGTTGAAAGCATGTTTTATTCCTGTTTTCTGATTCTGGTTAACGCCCGCTGTACGCACCGGGCGCCACAAACACGAGCATTGATTTAAGCGCTGGAACCCGCAGGCAGTGACTCAACAGACTCACTCAGTAGCGTATTACCGCCAGTCGCCGCCGGGCCTGCCACGCGCCGAAACACCTCAAATAATTCCCGCCCCATGCCGCGCTGGCCCGCACTGAGGTCTGCCGTCACCGCTGGCCGCGTGGCAAAATCCGCTGCCAACACCTCCAAGCTGCCATTATCCGCATCCAACACTAACAAATCACCGTCACGAATACGCGCAATCGCTCCACCCTGCGCCGCCTCTGGGCTAAGATGAATCGCAGCGGGCACTTTACCACTGGCCCCTGACATCCGGCCATCGGTGACGAGCGCAACTTTCTGGCCGCGATCTTGCAGCACACCCAGCAGCGGCGTTAGGCTATGCAGCTCTGGCATGCCATTGGCCCCAGGCCCCTGAAAGCGCAGCACGCAGATAAAATCACCGCTCAGTTCTTCACGCTCAAACGCCGCCTTAACTGCAGCCTGATCATGGAACACACGCGCCGGAGCGGTAATGCGGCGTTGCGCGGGCTGAACGGCAGATACCTTAATCACCGCCTCACCCAGATTACCCTTTAGCCGCACCAAGCCGCCGCTGGCTTGAAACGCATCCTGACAGGGGCGCAGTATCTCGGAGTCGTGGCTGACAGCGGCACCGGCCTGCCATTTGGCATGTCCCGCCGTATCCAGCACCGCTTCCTGCGTGTAGTGACTCAGCCCCGGCCCCGCCACGGTCTGCACATCTTCATGCAGTAGACCGGCTGCCAGCAACTCGGCCATCACAAACTGTAGCCCACCCGCCGCATGAAAATGATTCACATCGGCGATGCCATTCGGATAAACCCGCGCCAATAGCGGCGTCACCGCTGATAAATCAGCCAAATCTTCGACGTGCAGCAGAATACCCGCCGCCCGCGCCATCGCCACCAAATGCAGCACCAAATTCGTCGAACCGCCGGTTGCATTCAGCCCAACCATGCCATTCACAAAGGCTTTCACATCGAGAATTTCACTGGTGGTCACCTGCGGCTGTGTACCATGACCTGTCATCGCCAGCACGCGCTGCGTACCGGCCACCGTTAGTGCGGTACGCAGTGGGGTATTCGGATTGACAAAACTGCTGCCGGGTAGCTGCAGCCCCATGAACTCCATCAACATCTGATTGCTGTTTGCCGTCCCGTAAAACGTGCAGGTGCCGGCATCGTGATAGGAACTCATCTCTGCCTGTAATAGCTCAGCCCGGCCTACTTCACCCAGCGCATATTGCTGGCGAATCTTGGCTTTCTCGTTATTGGGAATGCCCGACAGCATCGGACCGGCGGGTAAAAAGATACACGGCAAATGGCCAAAAGTGGCGGCTGCAATCACCAGCCCCGGCACAATTTTATCGCACACGCCGAGAAACACCGCCGCATCAAACACATTATGCGATAGCGCCACCGTGGCACTGAGCGCAATCACATCACGCGAAAACAAGGACAGCTCCATGCCCGGCTGACCCTGAGTCACGCCGTCGCACATCGCGGGCACGCCGCCTGCCACCTGCGCGCTGCCACCGGCGGCAAGCGCCGTTTCCTTAATCAGCTCGGGGTATGACGCAAACGGCTGATGCGCGGATAACATGTCATTGTATGCGGTCACAATGCCGATATTACCGGCGTGTTTTTGCTCGGCGACAATGCGGAATTTTTCGGTCTTTGGCATCGCTGCCACGGCGTGCGCCAAATTGCCGCAGCTTAAGGTACGGGTTTTACCCTGCGCTTGCATTGCATGGATACCATCGAGGTATTGACGGCGGGTCACAGCGCTGCGCTGTTCGATGCGCTCGGTCACGGCAGCAACCGTTGAATTTAGTTTTTTACTCACAAGGCTTCACTCACTACGATTTTTTATAAGTTTTCTTCTGAATGGCTAGCGTGTTCATGCCGCGTAATGCACCGTCAGCTGCGCCGAACCATGCCGCAATAAGGCCTGTATCGGCAGCTCAAGTGCAGCGTTAGGCTTCGCCTCATAGCGTTCGGCCTGTTCCAGCACGCGCTTTTTTTCAGCGCCGGTAATCAGCAGATGAATATGCCCAGCCTGCAAAATCGCCGCCAGCGTCAGCGACAGCCGAGGCTCTGGAATATTATCCGCCGTCACCGCAAGCAGCACGTCCTTATTCATAGGATCAAGCCCCTGTTTGAGCTGGGCCGCAGCCGGGAACAGCGAGGCAAAATGCCCGTCCGTGCCCATACCGAGTACGCACACGCTGAGGGGTAAACAATTCGCACTTAAGGCGGCGCGCGTAGTCGCCAAATCTTCCGCCTCGGCATACAGCGGCTGGAATTTGACCTCTGGCACCGCATACAGAAAATTATCCCGCAGCAGTTTGGCATTGGAGCGCTCATGCTCCGCAGGCACCTGTCGCTCATCACCCAACGTAATATTTACCTGCTGCCAAGCCAGCGACTGAACGCTCAGGGCCTGTAAAAACGGCGCCGGTGTAGTGCCACCGGGAACGGCCAGCGAAGCTTTATTACCGGCGGCAAGCGCAGCGTTCAGCTGTCCCGCCACGGCAGTTGCAAGATAACTTGCCTGCTGCTGCCGATCCTTATATTCAATTAATTTCATAAACGAAGCTCATAAATGTAGTTTTACTTCTTGATGCGATCGGCTTATTTTTCAATTTCACGCCAGCGACGGCCATCTCGCGCCAGCATTTCCATCGCCGTCATCGGCCCACGGCTGCCCGGCTCATAGGCTTCCGGCTCCTGGCCAATGCTTTCCCAGGCGTCAATAATTGGATCAATCCAACCCCAAGCGGCCTCCACCTCATCGCCCCGCATAAACAAGGTCTGGTTACCGCGCACCACGTCCATCAGCAGGCGCTCATAGGCATCCGGCATGCGCCAGTCATCACTGCGACCGGCGGAAAACTGCATGTCCAGCTGAGTGTCATGCATGCGGAACCCACCCGGCCCCGGATCTTTCGTCATAATCTGGAGCTGTAGGCCTTCATCCGGCTGGAGACGGATACTCAACACGTTTGGCACGACCGGCGTGGCCGTGACTTTAGCAAACACCGAGTGTGTCGGCTCTTTAAACACAATCGCAATCTCGGTAAAGCGAGCACGCAGCTTTTTGCCGGTGCGCAGGTAAAACGGCACTCCGGCCCATCGCCAGTTTTCAATTTCCGCTTTAATCGCCACATAGGAATCGGTGGTACTGTCCGGGTTCTGTGCTTCTTCCCGGTAAGAGGGCGAATCCTCCCCCGCACGGTACTGCGCCCGTACCGTTTTTAGCAAGGCATCACGGCCCTGAATCGGCTTTAAAGCGCGCAGCACCTTTAGTTTTTCATCACGTACCGCATCCGCTTCAAAGGTATAAGGCGGCTCCATCGCAATCAGACAGAGGAGCTGCATCAGGTGATTCTGCACCATATCGCGCATCGCCCCAGCGCGATCGTAATAGCTGCCGCGACTCCCTACCCCAAGCGACTCTGCCGCAGTAATTTGCACATGATCGATACAGTTTGAATTCCAGATCGGTTCAAACAGCGCATTTGCGAAACGGAGTGCCATTAGGTTTTGTACCGTTTCCTTACCGAGATAATGATCAATCCGGTATAGGCGATCCTCGCTAAACACCGCACCGATTTCCGCATTCAGTGAACGTGCGCTCGCCAAATCATGCCCCAACGGCTTTTCCACCACCAGCCGAGCGTTACCCTCATGCAAACCTACACCGGCTAAACCACGCGCAATCACCCCAAACAATGACGGACCAACCGCCATATAATAGACGCGCACATGCTCCGGCTGCTGATCTAATACCGTCACCAACTGATCCCAGGACTCGGCATTCGTCACATCATTAAACAGGTATTGCAAGCGCCCAAGAAAGCGCTCCATCAGCGCCGCGTCACACTCGGACTGATCAAGATGCTCATGCAGGGAGGCACGGGCCTGGTCACAAAAAGCCGCAGTATCCTGCTCGGTACGCGCCAGCGCAATAATGCGTGAGTGCGCTGGAATTTGCCCGGCGGCATCGCGCCGATACAGGCCGGGCAGCAATTTACGCATGGCTAAATCACCGGTGCCGCCAAAAATAACCAGATCAAACTCAGCAACAGGAATGGTTCTGCTTGTCATGGTGCTTCTCGTCACGTTTATGGGTAAATTGTAGTTTTACTACAAAAAGTACAACATATTATTTGTCGCAAACTCACAAAAGGCAAGCTATGTTATCACAAATACCTGAATGTACCTGTCGGCGTACCCGGGGCTATCGCAGCACGGTCTAACACAGACAGAATCTTATAGACGGCACAGCAAAACGGGCCTTGTGTTACCACAAGGCCCGCCTAAATCCCACCTCATAAGCCAAGCGGCCGCAAGCAACAAGCGCGGCAGAGCGGCTTACACCTAACTGATTAGCGGTACGCCTCAATCGGCGCGCAGGAACACACCAAGTTACGGTCACCATAGACATTATCAACGCGATTCACCGTCGGCCAATACTTACCCACCGCACTCACGCCCACCGGCAGTACGGCTTCCTGCTGAGTATAGGGCCGCTCCCAGGCCGTGGTCAGATCGGCCAGCGTATGCGGCGCATGCACCAGCGGATTATTGTCCACTGGCCACTCTCCGCTCTGCACTTTGTCAATCTCCAATCGAATCGCAATCATCGCCTGACAAAACCGATCCAGTTCCGCTTTTGATTCAGACTCCGTTGGCTCAATCATCAGCGTGCCGGCCACTGGGAATGACATGGTCGGCGCATGGAAACCATAGTCCATCAGCCGTTTCGCGATGTCCTCCTCAGTCACACCAGACTCAGCTTTCAGCGGGCGAATATCAATAATGCACTCATGCGCCACCCATCCGTGCGCACCTCGGTATAGCACCGGATAATGCCCCGCCAGCTGCTGCGCAATATAATTTGCATTCAAAATCGCTAGCTCGGTGGCTTGTTGCAAGCCTGCGGAACCCATCATGCGCATATACAGCCATGAAATGGGCAGGATAGCCGCACTGCCAAACGGAGCGGCGGCTACTGCGCCGTTGCCCGCAGGCACACCCGCCACCGGATTCACCACATGGTTAGCCACAAACGGTGCCAAATGGGCTTTTACCCCAATTGGCCCCATGCCCGGCCCACCGCCGCCGTGCGGAATACAGAACGTTTTGTGCAGATTAAGGTGCGACACATCGGCCCCAAATTTACCGGGCTTGGAGAGTCCAACCTGCGCATTCATATTGGCACCATCCAGATACACCTGTCCGCCGTGCTGATGCATGATGTCACAGATTTCGACGATGGCTTCCTCAAACACCCCGTGTGTCGAAGGATAAGTCACCATCAGGCAGGACAAATTAGCGCTGTGCTGCTCCGCCTTGGCGCGCAGATCAGCAACGTTCACATTGCCGTTGTCATCGCATTCCACGATAACTACTTGCAGATTCATCATCACCGCTGAGGCTGGATTGGTGCCGTGTGCTGAGCTTGGGATCAGGCAAATATTACGGTGTGCCTGCCCGATACTGGCCTGATAACCCCGAATCGCCAGCAGGCCCGCATACTCACCCTGCGCACCAGAATTAGGCTGCATCGACAGATAATCATAGCCCGTCACTTCCACCAGCCAGTCCGACAGCTGCTGGATCATAGTGCGATAGCCCAAGGTCTGCTCATCCGGCGCAAACGGGTGGATGTTAGCAAATTCTGGCCAGGTCACCGGCAGCATCTCACTGGTCGAATTCAGCTTCATGGTGCAGGAACCCAGCGGAATCATACCGTGGGTGAGGGAGAAATCCTTATTCTCCAGCTTCTTCAAATAGCGCAGCATCTCAGTTTCAGAGCGATGGCTATTGAAGACTTCATGGGTTAGGAAGTCACTGCTGCGCTGCGAGACAAGCGGAATGCCCGAGCTATCATCTGCGACAATAGCTGCATCAAGCGCCGCCACCTCCAGCCCGTGTTCCGTCCCCAGCAGCACGTCCAACAGCTCGGCCACATCCGCCCGGGTCTTGCGTTCGTCCAAGCTGATCCCCAGGCTGGTCGCTCCGACGCGGCGTAAATTCAAGCCCGCCGCCAGCGCACGCTGATAAATCGCATCCCGCTCGCTGCCGGCATCCAGCGTCAGCGTATCAAACCAGCTGTCATGCAGCAGCGTCATCCCAGCGGGAGCAGCCTGCTTCAGACCGCGCGCCAGAATATGCGTCAGCCGCTCGACCCGCCGCGCAATATGACGCAGCCCCTCTGCGCCGTGATAAACCGCATAAAATCCCGCCATATTCGCCAGCAGCGCCTGCGCCGTGCAAATATTTGAGGTCGCTTTATCGCGCCGGATGTGCTGCTCGCGCGTCTGCATCGCCATGCGCAGCGCCATCGCGCCACGGCTGTCTATCGACACACCAATTACGCGCCCCGGCATCGTGCGCTTAAATTTATCTCGCGTCGCGAAAAACGCTGCATGTGGGCCGCCATAGCCCATGGGCACGCCAAAGCGCTGCGCCGAACCCACCACCACATCAGCTCCCAGCTCACCCGGCGGTTTCAATAGCGTCAGACTCAGCAAATCAGCGGCCACACAGACCAGTGCTTTCTGGGCATGCGCCTGCTCAATAATTTTCCCAATGTCATTGATAGCGCCGCCAGCTCCGGGGTATTGCAGCATGACCCCAAACACCTCCTGCTGCGCTAAATCTGTCTCAGGATTGCCCACCACTAGCTCAAAACCGTAATACTGCGCCCGCGTGCGCATCACATCCAAGGTCTGCGGGAAGACATCATCGGCCACAAAAAACTTATCCGTCTTCAGCCGATTTGAGCGCCGACACAGGGCCATTGCCTCTGCCGCTGCCGTCGCTTCATCCAGCAAGGAGGCATTCGCCAGCTCCATCCCCGTTAAATCCATCACCATCTGCTGAAAATTCAGCAATCCTTCTAAGCGCCCCTGGGAAATTTCGGGCTGATACGGCGTGTATGCCGTATACCAACCCGGATTCTCTAACACATTACGCAGGATGACCGGCGGCACAATCGTGTCGTAATATCCCATGCCAATATAAGACTTATTGACGGTATTTTGCTGCGCCAGCGCCTGCAATTCGTCCAGTGCAGACTGTTCGCTCACCGCAGGTGCTAAGGCCAAAGGCGCAGCGCTACGGATATTTTCCGGTACGGTTTCATTAATCAGCGTATCCAGCGAGTCCAGCTGTAGCGTGGCGAGCATTGCCTGCTGTTCCGCCTGATCCGGGCCATTGTGGCGACGAATGAAATCATCGCTTTGTTCAAACGTTGCTAACGTGTTCATGGTGTTGTCCGTATAGTTTAGAAAGGGGCGTCCATCAGGCCGTTGTACTTAAGCCTCTTCAATCCCATCTTCATAGGCCGCAGCGTCCAACAGGCCCGCCATCATGTCCATATCTTCGACCTCCAGCATAAACAGCCAGCCATCGCCATAAGGATCCGAGTTGACCAGCTCCGGCGCATCGATCAGCGCTTCATTCACTTCAGTGACCTTCCCCGTCAGCGGGGCATACACATCCGAGGCCGCTTTGACTGACTCCGCCACCACAATGCCATCCCCAGCACCAAACTCAGCGTCAACATCCGGCAGTTCAACAAACACCAGATCACCCAGCAGCTCCTGCGCATGATCCGTAATTCCAACCGTTACCGTGCCATCTTCATTATCGCGCACCCACTCGTGGGAAGCGGCGTATTTCAAGTCAGCGGGAATATTACTCATGATTCAACTCCAATAATTTCTGTCATGTACATTTACATTACACGTTAATTTGTGGCGTACCGTTACGGACAAAACTAGGCTTCACCACGTTAGCAGGCATTAGTTTGCCACGAACCACCACCTCACAGCTATCCCCACACGCCGCAGGCACACGCGCCATAGCAATCGCCACCCCCAGCGAAGGTGAAAACGTACCGCTGGTAATTTCACCTTCACCCGCCGCGCACACCACCTGCATATGACTACGCAGCACGCCCTTGCCCTGCAAGACTAGTCCAACAAATTTCTGCGGCACACCCGCAGCCCGCTCAGCCTCCAGCGCCGCCCGCCCGTTAAACACACGCGCCGCAGGCTCCCACGCCACCGTCCAGCCCAGACCAGACACCAGCGGCGACGTCGTTATATCCATGTCCGTACCGTACAAATTCATCCCGGCCTCCAGGCGCAGCGTGTCCCGCGCACCCAGTCCAATCGGCGCAATACCCGCCGCTAGCAAGTGTTCCCAGGCCGCCGCCACCTGTGCGTGCGGAATCATAATTTCAAACCCATCTTCACCGGTATAGCCCGTGCGGGCAATAAACCAATCCCTCAGCGCAACCCCCACAAAAGGCTTTAGTTCGGCGGCAGCATCGAGCGCAATATCCGGCAACAGCGCGGGCAACAAGGCCATTACTTTTTGTCGGGCCTGTGGCCCCTGCACCGCCAGCATAGAGAGGTCGTCACGCTCACGCAGCTCAACGTTAAACCCAGCGAGCTGCTGCCGCATCCAGGCTAAATCGTTCTCCCGCGTTGCCGCATTCACCACCAGCCGGTAGCAGTCAGCGGCGAGATAATAAACAATGAGATCATCGATAATGCCGCCCTGCTGATTCAACATGCAGCTATATAAGGCTTTGCCGGGTACGCTCAGCCGAGCCACATCATTTGCCAGCAGCTGCTGTAGATAGGGCTTAACCTCAGGGCCATGCAGATCAAGCACCACCATGTGAGAGACATCAAACATACCGGCGTCACCGCGCACCTGTTTGTGCTCATTGAGCTGTGAACCATAATGAATGGGCATTTCCCAACCGGCAAAATCGACCATCTTGCCGCTGGCAGCGAGGTGCTGTTGATAAAGCGCTGTGCGTTGCATATTTTCTCCAGGCCATAAAAAAGGGGCGGCAGACCCTTATAGTCTGCCGCCCCTCTGTCCGTGGTACCTGAGAGATTCCCGTTCATGGCGCGCACTACGCCTGACCGGTTACTACCCTTCGGTGAGTGGCTACCCGCCACTACTCTCCAGAGTTAACCGTATTAACAGTCCTTTTGCCTGAGCGTTTACGGGCGTAATGCGCCTTCGGCGGCGTTTTATACGGTGGTTTTAACCGCTTAAAACGCACTCTCCTGTCAATACCCGTTATGAACATGACCGATGCAATAACGTCAAAGTCAACTCATAACCGTTAATAATCAGCGAATATAACGGACTTCTGGCGCTGAAACCAGAAAAATCTATCCCTTAAGGGCTATCCAATAGTCCATCGTTCGTGCCTTGGCCGCTAAAACCTGCGGCTGACTGCCACGCTGGCGATGCCATTGCCAGCTCAACAGCGCGAAACAGCTGCAAAACCATTTTATCGCCGCGCCTGTCATTTCAGGCGCAAATGCCAGTGCCTGCTCCAGCCGCCAATCATGCTCTACTATCAGGCTCGCCAAATCCCATTCTCGCGGCTGCATCGCCCCAAAATCCCAGTCAATAAGCCACCAACGTCGACCATCATACAGCAGGTTACCAGGGTTTAAATCGCCGTGAATCGGCACTAAGGGATAGTCAAAATAACCGTCCTGCTGCGCCTGTTGGTACAGCGCTTGCTTTGTCGCCGTGTGGCTAAGCGCATTTGGACAAGCCTCTGCCCGTAGCCAGTCCCGCAGCCTAAACGGCTCAGCCTCACCCCAGTCCAGCCCACTGTGGTGCAACCTGGATAGCAAGTCACGTAGATGAGCAAAACCCGCAGGGCGCAGTGCCTTTTGCTGCCCCGCCGCATGCAGCCAAAGCACGCCCGCCGCAGGCTCTGCTGCGATCACCTCTGGTGCTAATTCCAACGCGGCCATATCCCGATGCCGCTGCACCACCGCCTCAAACCGGTAGGCCAGAGGGCATAAATCGATCGACAGGGAAAAATCAGCCAGACGAATGACCGAGTGTGCTGGATAGGTCGCGCCGGATTGTTTGACCCAAAAAACATGGTTGCTGTAACCCGCCAGCGGCAGCAGGCAATCTAGCTGCACTCCCTGCTGCGCAAGCCAAGTGCGGGCGCGCTGTGCCGGACTGGGATCAGCTGCCAATCCTTCAGTTTCAGACAATAATGCCGCCGTCCAACTGTAATGAGCGGCCATGAAAATAATCATTACCAATGATCCAGGCCATGCCATCAGCCAGCTCGGCCACCTCACCAGTGCGGCGCAGCGGAACCTGCATGCACATGCGCTCCTTTGCTTCCGGCTTCATACTGGCGACCATATCGGTTGCAAACACACCGGGAGAAATACCGGCAACGCGAATACCGTGCCGGGCTAATTCCCGCGCCCAGGTCACCGTCAGCGCAGCGACACCAGCCTTCGCAGCGGCATAATTCGACTGCCCGGCATTACCGCCATTGACCACACTGGATATATTAATGATGAGACCATTATGGCCGCCGCTGATCATGTGCTTGGCCGCCTCACGCCCACAAAGAAACACCCCCGTCAGATTGACATCAAGCACACTTTGCCACTGCGCCAGCGACATGCAGTCCGTCACAACACCGTCTTTGGCTTTAACCAGCAGCGCATCACGCAAAATACCGGCATTATTAATCAATCCGCTGATGGGCCCCAGCCTCGCTGCAATCGCTGCAAAGGTCGTAACGAGCTGCTGTTCATCCGTAATATCCACGGGATAGCCCTGAGCACTGAAGCCCCGCTGCGTCAATTCATTCACGGTTGCGGCGAGCTGTTCCGCCTCAACATCAAGCAGGGCCAGTTTACCGCCCTCCTGCGCAATGCGCTCTGCCATGGCCTGACCAAGGCCACGCGCCCCGCCGGTAATCACAAACAGCTTATCTTTAATTTCCACAGCACGACTCCCAGTCAATAGCGCTATTAATGGCACTCAGCTGCCAAACACGCCTCAGCGTGCGGCAAGCAACCCTCTTTCAAATTTAACCGCAGGCTATAGAAAAAGCCAATGGCTTTACAAGGCAACCACAATAAAAAACGCCAGCACTTCTCATTCAAAGACTGGCGTCAAGGCTGCGATGCAGCAGGGAGGGCCTAACAAAGCATTAAAAGAGTCTGATCGGCGAGATAAATTGCCGCGCATCCTGTAATAATTTACGTGTTTTGTGATCAATCAGCACGATACGATCATCCATACCAATTTGTGGATCACGCTGGCCGCCTTCAACAATCGCCTGCATGTTCACAATATAACGCTGGAAATTACCGCTGCCATCACGGCGGTATAAAATAGCCTGCTTACGATCAGCCAAATCGGTTAAGCCACCGGCCATGGCTATCGCCTGTAGGAAGGTCATACCCTCGCGCAGTTCAAACACGCCGGGACTATTCACCGAACCGGAAACGGTAAAGCGGTTAAACGTGGCTTCGGCAATCATAATGCGATCATCCAAACCCACCTCGGGGTCGGCTTCACGTCCGGTAGCAATCGCGCGCAAATTAACGCTGTAACGGCGGAAATTACCACCTCGATCACGCCGCATCAGCGTGGCTTGCCCCCGATCAGCCTGCGCGGTCAAGCCACCCGCCATCGAAATAGCCTGCGTGATAGTCAAGCCATCGCGTAAATCAAATACCCCAGGGCTTGTCACTGCACCACTCACCGTAAAACGGTTATATGTCCCTTCCGGCACAACGATACGGTCATCTTGCAGCAGCATTAAGTCCTGCATTCGCCCCTGGCGAATAGCCGCTATATCTATGGGCTGCTGACTGATCTGGCCCTTTGCATCACGGCGTAGTAGCACAGCGCGGCGCGTGTCAGCCTTTGCATCCAGCCCACCAGCCAAGGCAATCGCCTGTAAAACGGTCATATTACCAACGACTGGAAAGATACCCGGCTTATTCACGGCCCCTTCCACGGTAACTCGATTCCTAACAGACTCTGTTACCACGACCGTGACCTGTGGGTCATTCATAAAGTCTCGACCCAGACGCTGCTCCAGCTGGCGCTCTAATTGCGCGGGCGTCAGTCCCTGCGCCCGCACGCCACCAATCAGCGGAAAAGTAATATTACCATTATTCCCCACTCGTATTTCACGGGTTAAGTCAGGCACCTTAAACACCGTAATTTCCAGCAGGTCTTGTTTGGCGATCAAGTCACTCCCAGCACGAATACCCACCGGGTAACGACCCGGCGTATGCGTGGCCGCCGCAGGCACTTGGCGCGTGTATAACGGCAATGGTCGCACTGGTGCGGGCAAAGCAGCCGGTAATGCATTGCTAACTGATGAAGACGTGGGCAGGGTATTTGCAGGTGGCAACGAGGGCGGAACTGAACCCGCTGCGGTTAATGCTGGAGCATCAATTCGAGTGCGGACGCGATCACAGCCCGCTAATAACGCCGTGACTAGCACAGCCAGTAACATATATTTCGTATTTGTCATCAAACAACGCTCCACACGCTGATCTATTGGTAGCAATATTCACAGCGTAGGGTGCCCACACAACTGAGACGAATGACACGGGGTGGAGTGGAAGCGTTCTAAAGATAAGTGGTATTTTAATAAATATGCAAGCACTTAACAGAGGCCCTAAGGCGCATCTGTTTTACGACGGAGTGTTTTCCGGCACAGGAGCGGTGCCCGGTGCTTTTGGCTTACGCCTGCGGCGGCGACGCTTCTTCTTCGGCTCGTCCAGATTGGCGCTGCGCCCGCTATCAGGCATTCCCCCACCTGCGGTCGCCGCAACGGTTAGCGCCTGTCCAGACGCTTGCTCTGGCTTTGGCCCCGCACTTGGGTTCGCAGCAGGTGCATTGTGCGGACGCTGTCCACGCGGGCGTCCAGCACCTGTGGAACTGCGCTCTACCGGCTTGCCGCGACCACGGCTATCTCGGCCATTTTTGCCACCAGGGCGCTGACGCTCAATCCGCTTTGGCCTTTCCAACTCAGGTAACATAGTGCTACTGATCGAGGTCACTGGAATCGCCTTACCGGTATACTCTTCGATATCCGGCAGGTAAAAAGCGGTGTCTTCACAGGCAAAACTATGCGCCTCGCCCGAAGCCCCCGCACGGGCAGTACGGCCAATACGGTGCACATAATCCTCAGCAATTTGCGGCAGGTCAAAATTAAACACATGACTCACATCATCGATATGCAGGCCGCGTGCCGCCACGTCGGTGGCAATCAATACCTGGTGCTTGCCCCCAGAAAATTCCTCAAGAAGGCGCTCGCGCTTACTCTGGCGCACATCGCCAGAAATCAACGCTGATTTAATGCCATTGGTGCGCAGGAAGGCATCAATTTTCTCAGCATTATGCTTCGTATTAACAAAGGTAATCGCACGGAATGGCTCCAACTGACGGATCAAACCCACTAAGAGCGGAATTTTCTCCTGATTCGCCGGGAAGTACATGTGTTCAGCAATATTATCAGCACTAACCGAAGTGGCTTCGATTTTAATCGGCACCGGATTATTCATGTGCTCGTAGGCCAGTTCCAGCACCTTTTGCGATAGCGTTGCAGAGAACAGCATGTTCAGACGCTGCGTAGGCTCAGGCAGCTTACGCAACAAATAGCGCACATCCTGAATGAAACCCATGTCAAACATACGATCCGCTTCATCCAGCACCATCGCCTGCGCCTGTTTAAGCGTGAATATTTTCTGCTTCCAGTAGTCGATCACCCGCCCTGGGGTGCCGATCAGCAGGTCAACGGGCTGCTCAAACTGTTGCCGCTGCTTCTCATAGGCCGCTCCGCCATAGACCAAGATGCTCCGCAAACCGGTATGCTTGCCTAGCGATTCGGCATCACGCGCAATTTGAATCGCTAATTCTCGGGTTGGAGCCAAAATAAGACAGCGCACGGAACCGGGCGCTGGATTGTCTACCGGATTAGCCAAAAGGCGCTGAAACACTGCGACCAGAAAGGCACCGGTTTTACCCGTGCCGGTCTGCGCTTGGCCGGTTACATCCTGTCCGTTTAGCGCAAGCGGTAGTGTTTCAGCCTGTATACGTGAGCACTGCTCAAAACCGGCTTCCTGCAATGAAGCCAATACGCGACCATCTAGATCGAATGAATCAAAACGTATGTCACTAAGATACTGATTTTCCATCGGCGCAGCATACCACAAATTGCAGCTTATTGTTGCTTGGCACCCGCCTCATACCAGCGTGCGAGTAGCGCACGCTCCTTGTCCGTGATTTTCGTCAGATTGGCGATTGGCATCGCCTTACTCACCACGGTCTGCTGATAGATGGCCGTCGCATGTTTAACCATATCCGCCGCCGACTCTAGGATAATGCCCTGCGGTGGCGCACTAAAACCAGTCTGCGTAGGTTTCGCGGCATGACAGCTAGCACAGCGCATTTGCACTACCTGCTGTACCGAGGCGAATAGTTCAGCCTGCGAACCGGCAACCGCCGCCACAGTCGGAGTTGTAGTCGAACCCACCATTGGCGGTTTTAGCGCCGTAATCACGCCCAGCAATAACGCCGCTGCCACCCATAACGGTGTGGTCGACGGCTTGCCAAAATGACGCTGCACAAAGTAAACCCGGATCAACGCACCCGCCAGCGAGATTGCAATCAGCACCAGCCAGTTATAAGTGCTGCTATAAGTCGTGGCGTAGTGATTGCTGATCATGGTGAACAACACCGGCAGCGTAAAGTAGGTGTTATGCACTGAACGCTGTTTGGCTTTCAACCCTTGACTCGGATCGGGTGAACGCCCAGCCTTAACCGCTGCCACCATGGCCCGTTGGCCCGGCATAATGACGAAGAAGACATTGGCAACCATCATCGTCCCCAACATCGCACCGAAGTGGATGAAAGCGCCGCGTCCGCTAAATAAATGACAGAGCAGGAACGCCGCGACCGCCACATAAATAAAGAGAGCAGCGCTCAGCTTTTTCTCATCTTTACCTAGGGCTGACTTACACAGTAAATCATAAACCACCCACCCCAGACCAAGAAAAGCAGCGCCGAGTAAGATCGCAACCGGCTTACTCAACGCCGCCACGTCAGGATCAATCAGATAAATTTCTGCGCTATACCAATAAATAAGGATCAGCATGAACATGCCGGATATCCAAGTAGTATAAGCTTCCCACTTAAACCAATGCAGCGTATCCGGCAGTTCAGGAGGTGACACCGTGTATTTCTGTGCGTGGTAAAAACCACCACCATGCACAGCCCACAATTCGCCACCTACGCCTTGATCAGCATCGGCCTTTACTTTGGGCGACTGGAGATGATTATCCAGCCACACAAAATAAAACGACGCGCCAATCCAGGCAATCCCTACAATCATGTGCACCCAACGGCCCAATAAGTTGAGCCATTCGATGATATAAGCTTCCATTTAGTAATTAACCCTGTCGTGCCTGAATTAATCCAGGTCTTGTGGTAATAACAAATTCAGAATAATCGCTAGCGCAGCAGACGGTAACAGGCCGCTGGTTAGCAGAATTTGTGCTGTTTTTGGCAAATGTTGTAACGCTTCTGGCTCCGTTTGCAGCCCTAGGCCGACCGATAGCGCAATCGCAAAAATCACCATATTGCGACGACTCCAATCCACATCACCCAGCATGCGTACACCAGCAGCAGCCACCATACCAAACATGATAATCACGCCACCACCTAAAACGGTGATCGGAATAGTTTGGATTGCAGCACCGACTTTAGGCACCAGACCACAAGCAATCAGGAACAGCGCACCAATCGTCACCACATGACGACTCATCACGCCCGTCATCGAGACCAGCCCTACGTTCTGGCTGAATGAAGTATTCGGCAGACCACCGAAGAAACCGGCAACAAACGTACCTAGACCATCAGCATAAGTTGCGCCCGTCACTTCACGATCCGTCGCCTCGCGTCCAGCGCCGCCCTTAGTGATACCCGAGACATCACCCACGGTCTCAATCGCAGAGATAATGGTCATCAAACACATGCCCACAATAGCAGCCGTATTAAAGCTAAAACCAAACTTCAGTGGCTCTGGCTGCATGAACCAAGCAGCTTTTTCAATGTTGCCAAAGTTCACCATACCCAATAGCACGGCTACCAAATAACCCGCGATAATACCAACGAAGACCGCCGAGACCGACAGAATGCCACGCATAAAAAACTTAACCAGCACGGTCACAATAATCACAACCAGCGCCACGCTCCAATTCAGCAAGCTACCAAACGCCTCGGTACCTTTCGCCGGGACACCGCCCGCCGCATACTGAATACCCACTTTAATCAGGGCCAAACCAATCATCAGTACAATCAGGCCCGTCACCAGCGGTGGCAAGGCAAAACGAATACGCCCGATGAACGTACCGATCAGCATGTGGAAGACACCACCGGCAATAACACCCGTCATCAGTCCGGCCAGCGCATCAACACCACCACCCGCAACCACTGGAATCATCACCGGCAGAAAGGCAAAACTGGTACCTTGTACCACTGGCAGCTTAGCGCCCACCGGGCCAAGGCCAATCGTCTGGATCAGAGTTGCGATACCAGCGAACAGCATCGACATCTGAATCATGTATAACATCACTGGGAAATCAGGAGAGTTCGAACCGAACCCAAAGCCTGCGGCACCCGCGACAATAATCGCCGGGGTAACATTACTGATAAACATTGCCAACACATGCTGAATACCCAGCGGGACGGCTTTATGTATCGGGGGGAAATAATTCGGATCTCGTAACTGTTCCGGTGTGCCTATACTAGACATTTGACTCCTCCTCTGAGGTTGAAGTAGACGCAATACTGGCGAACACTCTCAGTTTCACGCCGCGTACTGTTGTAAGAAACTGACTGAATTGAGCAGTTTTTATTAGCATAAAACAATTTATGCTAAAATGCTGCTTTTAAATGTGGTATTTACGGCACATCAATTGCTTTTCAGCCCTCAAATATTGGCGATATAGATAAACCGTCATTAATATCTCATTCATTTGTGCTAGCACAGCGGGACAATAATGAAGTTCAAATTGATCACTCAGCAAACGCCCCACCAGGGCTTTTTCAAGCTGCACGTTTACACCTTACAACACCAACTTTTTGCCGGAGGCTGGTCGGCAATATTCAAACGTGAAGTGCTGGCGCGCGGCCATGCTGTCGCCGTTCTGCTACACGACCCACAGACTGACCATATTCTATTGATCGAACAATTTCGTCCCGGCGCACTGGCCGACCCAAACGGTCCTTGGATGCTGGAAATTATTGCAGGCATGGTTGAGGAAGGGGAAAGTGATGGGGACGTTGCCAAGCGAGAAGCGCTGGAGGAAGCGGGCTGCACCGTATCCACCGTGGAGCACGTATTGGATTACTATCCCAGCGCTGGTGGCAGCGATGAGACCATCAGCATTTACTATGCAAATTTGGACTTAAGCAACAGCACACCCGGCATCTACGGTCTAGAAAATGAGAACGAAGATATTCGCACCCACATTATTCCAACGGCAACCGCGATGGAATGGCTCCACGCTGGTAAAATTAAAGCGTCAATGACGATTATTGCCCTGCAATGGTTAGCCTTAAAACAGCGCCAACCCAACGCAGCAGAACAGTCACAGCATGCGCACGGGCATAACTATACTCGCACCGGCTCCTGCTGAGTGGCGCAATGAATACCGCCGCCACCAGCCGCAATTGCATCCACATTGAGCGCAATCACCTCCCGCCCTGGATAGGATTCCCCTAATACCAGCTGCGCCTCAGCGTCGGCATTCGCGTCGCCGAACTGTGGCAGCAGCAGCACCCCGTTGGCCACATAATAATTGATGTATCCCGGCGCAAATTCCGCCGTAGCAAATTGTGGCCGAATCGTGCTCGGCACCGCTAATGTCACCACATCCAACGCTCGGCCCTGTGCGTCCGTCGCATTACGCAGAATGGCGAGATGCTGGCGCGTCACCTGATAATCATACTGGTTAACATCTGTTTCCAACGCCGCCACTACCGCGCCGGGCTTAAGAAAGCGTGCGTAAAAATCAGTATGTCCGTCAGTAATATCGCGCCCGGCGATACCCGGCAACCAGATAATTTTCTTTAAACCCAGAACGCGCTTTAATTCGGCTTCGCACTGAGCCTTGCTAACACCCGGATTACGATTAGCATTTAGCACGCAGCTTTCCGTCACGAGTGCTGTGCCCTCACCATCAACCTCAATACCGCCCCCCTCTAGCACTAACGAAGACCGCACAGGCGTCGCATTGGCTAGATTAATAACTCTAGCAGCCACTTTGGCATCGTTTGCATGCGCCTGCTTATTGCCCCAGCCGTTAAAATTAAAATCGACGCCGGCCAGCGCACCGGTTTCATTGCGCACAAAAACCGGCCCGCTATCGCGCATCCACAAATCATCCAAATCGGCAACAATCAACTCGACCTGCGAACCGCACAGATTACGTGCCCGCGCCACATCAACCTGACGCACCAGCATGCGCACCGGCTCAAACTCAACCAACGTGCGGGCGATTAGCCCTAGGTTTTCCTGTACCGCAGGCAACAGCGAGTTACCCCACACGGTGGAACGGGCACCAAACGCCATCCAGGTACAGCGATGTGAGGCGGACTCGTCGGGCATAAACCATCGGTCGCTGAGGCTAACAGCAGCGGTGCTTGTCGGGCTGGGACTAGGCGAGGTGGTAGCAGCAGTGCTAGTTGGGCTGGGGCTAGGCGTAGCGGTCGCGCTCGTATTGGAAGTATAGGAGGTACCACTACCGCCTGAAGAACCACCTCCACAAGCGGCCAAAGGCATTGCCACACCAGCCCCCATGAACTTAACAAAGCTACGCCTGCTAACTGTGTTGACCATACTCGCACGCTCCATTAGCGGTTATTGGTGACCTGCTCAGCATTTATAATGCTGCAAGCCGGAGATTCATAGACACACCGGGGCAAAATCGCTTCACACCCGTGCTTATCACATGATAGCAAAGTGCAGATGGGCCATACATCAATGCCAGCAGCTCACTCTCTCAACGCGCGCTTAATGCAGATGGGCTACACCTCAACGTCGAAAATCCCCTCTCGTATCGCACATTTAACGCAGGTGGACGACCCATTAATGCCGAAAATTCATCCTCATAGTGCGCGTTTAACGAAAATAAATAAATTTGCGTAAAAATTTGAGATAATAAGCCTTAATCAGAAAATGCTTAATGCGTTACTGGCGGACAAACCGCAAAATATTTGGCATGTTGATTACGCGCAGATAAAATAACTATGATCAACAGCATCACGCATCACCCAGGAAAAACAATGGCATCCGCAATTATTAAAAAATTTTTGATGACTTTGCTGGCATTGCACCTTAGTGCGGCAGCAATCACCCACGCAGGTGCGCTGCCCAAAAGTGTAAACGGCCAAGCATTACCCTCCTTATCGCCTATGCTTGAGCGTGTTACCCCCTCAGTTGTCAACATCACCACCGAAGGCCGACAAAAAATAGATGAATCCCTAGTTAACGATCCGTTTTTTAAACGATTCTTCAACAATATGGACAATGAACGTCGTATAGACGGTACTGGCTCTGGCGTCATTATCCACGCGAAACACGGTCATATTCTCACCAACTTTCACGTTTTAGAAGGCGCAGACCGTATTAACGTCACCCTGAATGACGGCAGAAAATATGTTGCCCGCATTATCGGCACTGACCCCAAAGCCGATTTGGCAATTATCGGCATTCCACCAGGACGCCTAACCGCGATTCGCTTCGGCAACTCAGATCAGCTCAAGGTCGGCGATTTTGTTGTTGCTATTGGCAACCCCTACGGTATAGGCCAATCTGTCACCTCAGGCATTATTAGTGCTTTACACCGCAACCCTGGCATTGGGGAATATGAAGATTTCATCCAAACCGATGCTTCAATCAATCTCGGCAACTCTGGTGGTGCGCTGATTAATCTGCGCGGTGAGCTTATTGGCATTAACACCGCCATCCTAGGCGGACAAAGCGGCGGCAATATCGGCATTGGCTTTGCAATCCCCATTAATACTACTGCAGGCATTATCGACCAAATCGTACGTTTCGGTCAGGTTGAGCGTGGCTTACTGGGTATCGAGGTCAGTAACGTTGATCCACGCACTGCGCGCGCTGTTGGCCTCCCCGCCAATAAAGGCGCGCTGATCGAACGAGTTTTCCCCTCATCTTCAGCTGATCTGGCGGGCTTACAAGCGGGTGACGTTATAGTGCGGCTAAATAACTCAGAAATTAGTGGGGCAAGCGACGTAAAAAGTTTGATTGGCTCGATGCGTGTCGGCTCAAGACTGAATATTGTTTACTTACGCGCCGGGGCCGCACGCACTGCACAGACAAGCATTGGTCAGGCTATCCCTATCCCAGTACCCGCTACTGAACAGAAACCATTTTGGGAAAATAATTAGCATTTTTCTGAGTTAAGAGTAGATTAACCTTTGAAAATCTCAAAAAAGTGATATAGAGTGTGGTTCGTACAGCCTGCGTTCATCTTTAGTCAATGGACTTCATCATGGATGGGGTGCAGATGAATACTTGGTAAGTTGAATTGAAGATTCTGCGAGATACAGAATGACAGCATTTAGTACGCTAAAGCCCGGCGTCGCTGGATTTCTTTCGCAGACACAGGTTTGGTTTCCCCAATCCAGACCTGTTTATTAAACCCCGGCTTTTAGACCCCCTGTTTGGCCGGGGTTCCTTTTTTTAGAACACGTTACCCGCACAAAACTGAATTTATACTGAATTGTGCAAACTATCCCCACAGATCAATTGCCTAGTGCAAACCACGTTACGCTAACCAGTGCGTGAGCTGTCCCCACAATTCATCCAAACCCACCCCATTATGCGCCGAAAACAGCTGAACCGACGTCACTAGCTGCCGTTGTTGCAGTGCCTTCTGCACCTGTAATAGCGTTGCTTTACCTGGCCCGCGCTTCAACTTGTCGGCTTTATTCAGCACGATATGCGTCGCCAAATCGCGCTGCTCTGCCCAATCTAGCAACGCTTGATCAAAGGCTGTTAGCGGATGCCGGATATCCATCACGATAATTAAGCCTTTTAGCGTTGTGCGCTCCACCAGATAAGCTTCAATAAACTGCTGCCACTGCAACTTAACCGCCTCCGGCACTTTGGCATAGCCGTAGCCCGGCAAATCAACCAGCTGCGCCCCATCCGGCAGGGCGAAAAAATTAATCAACTGCGTGCGCCCCGGCGTTTTACTGGTACGTGCCAGCGACTTTTGTGAACAGACTCGGTTTATCGTACTCGACTTGCCTGAGTTTGAACGGCCTGCAAACGCAATTTCCACACCCGTTTCAGGCGGCAAGGTTCGACCCGTCGTCGCACTTTGCGTAAAGGTCGCTTGCTGAAAATAGGCATTCATCTGATAAGAAGTCTCCGGTAGGTTTGAGCGTCGGATTATTTTGCAGCACACAGACCGAAAGTGATATACAATCCCGTCATTTTGCAGCAGGCGGCGGGCTGCGATAGCATGGCCCATTAGGGTTTGCACACTATACTTTTGCACAGCTCGCTGGCAAGCGAATTTACAGCTTTCTCAGAGATGTTTTAGGAGCACGTTAATGAAACATATACTTATTGTGGCGCTGGCCGGTCTGGTCACCAGCCTCTCAGCGACGGCGCTGGCCGACGGGCATGAACTGACTGGCGATCCCGCAGCAGGCAAAGCCAAATCAGCCACCTGCGTTGCCTGCCATGGTGCCGACGGCAACAGCAGCAACCCCGAATGGCCCAAACTCGCCGGACAGGGTGAGGCCTATCTGCTAAAACAGCTGATGAACTTTAAGGCTGACCCGGATAGTCCCAACCATCGCAGCAACGCATCAATGAATGGCATGGTCATGCCGCTGAGCGAACAGGATATGGCTGATTTAGCCGCCTACTATGCCAGTCAAAAGCCCAGCAAGGGCACCGCCGCTGCTGACAAAGTTGAGTTGGGCCGTATGATTTACAAAGGCGGCAATAACTCATCCGGCGTAGCGGCCTGTGCGGCTTGTCACGGCCCGAATGGCAACGGCAACCCAAAGGCTAAGTTCCCATCACTAGCCGGGCAGCACGCTCAATACACGGTGCTGCAATTAGAGGCGTTCAGCGCTGGCGAACGCGCCAATGATCCCGCTCAAATGATGCGCAATATTGCTGCTAAAATGAGTAAAGAAGAAATGCAAGCCGTAGCTGAATATGTTGCAGGCCTGCAATAAGGTCTACCCGTACCTGAGCAAGGTGAAGGCGGGCCTTCACTGAGGTTATTTTATGTTTAGGCAGAAGGGTGGCAATGTCCACCCTTTATGCTTAGCAAGTGTGGACAGCCCGCAACAGCCAAGCACTGTCCATACTTTTGCAGAGCCAGAACAGACAACATTCCGCCATGAAAGCAAGCCGTAAATCGCGCTACAGCACCATTGACTTCCTTGGCTCTATGAGCCTGGCCATTACCTTGTTGGTTGCGTTAGCGATTGCTTCTATTATCGGCACCGTTCTGCAACAAAACCAGCCCTACACCGACTACGAAATCAAATTTGGCAAGTTTTGGTTCGAGATGTTTCGCCAGCTAGGCCTTTACGATGTGTATTCCGCACCATGGTTCTTACTAATTTTGGCCTTCCTGGTGATCTCGACCACCACCTGTGTGGTACGCAACACACCGAGCATGCTCCGCGACTTAACCCGCTATCGAGAACGCGCTAAAGAAAAGTCGCTCCGCGTCATGAGCCATAGCGTTAGCTTCATTAGCCCGTACAGCGTCGACGACATCCAGCAACGCTCCCAACGCGCCCTTAAAACAGAACGTTTCCGTTTCCGCCAACATAGTGGCGAGCAACATACCGTCCTTGCCGGGATGAAAGGTCACGCCAATAAATGGGGCTACTGGCTGACCCATATCGGCATTATTATTATTTGCCTCGGCGGGCTCTTAGATAGCCGTCTGCCAATGATGCTCGCAGAGTGGCGCGGTGCAGTCATCCCAGAAACCCGCAATATACCAGCTTCTCAGGTGCCAGAAATCAGCACCCTGTCCACCGGCAATTTCTCCTACCGCGGCTCTGTCGACGTACCGGAGGGCAGTCGAGCGAACGTTATCTTTCTGCCGGTGCGCGATGGTTATGTCGTACAAAAACTACCCTTCCAGATTGAAGTGAAGGACTTCAGAGTCGAACACTACAGCACGGGGCAACCCAAGTCATTTGAAAGCGACTTGGTGATTCACGATGCAGATTTAGCTGAACCGCTGCAACAAACCATCGCAGTGAACCACCCGCTGACTTACAAAGGAAATACCATTTATCAGGCCAATTTTGGGGACGGTGGCTCTGAAATCCAGATGAAACTGCGCCCGTTCATCAGTCGCTATGCCACACAGGATATGACTGGTAAGATATTCGAGGAATATGACCTCACCGATAGCAACGACCGGCGCTTTCGGCTAGAACTAGATAATTTCCGTCTGTTCAATATCAATCAAGTCACTAATGAACAGGGCGAGGATGAGCAACAAAATAATGGTCCTAGCTTTATTTTTAGGCTACGCAACGCGGCGGGCGAAGCCATTGAATACACTAATTACATGGCACCTGTGCAGCTGAATGGCCGTTCTTACCTACTCAGTGGAGTTAGGCTGTCACCTTCAGAACCGCAGCGTTTCCTACATATCCCAGCCGATGAAAAAGGCAGCGCCGAGCTGTTCATGCAGTTCCTGCATAATCTACAGGACGAAGCTTTTGTGCGGCAGGCTGCGACCGATACGACACAAGCATCGATGCAGAATGCACAAATGGCCAATGACGGCGTACAGCGTCAGGTCATCGCATCCATGATCAGGCTGACACAATTATTCGTATCCGACGGCTTTGATGGCATCACCGAGGATATTGCGGCGCGCTTCCCTGAAGATCAGCGCCAACAGGTTTCTGAGGCTTTCCTCAATGTGCTCCAGGCCAGCTTACGCAGCGCTTATAGCGCTACGCTCGCTGCCCTTGGTAAAACCGAACTCGACGACGCCGACTGGGCCTTCTTCGACGACAGCCTGAGTGCCATTGCCAATCTGCCCTTTTATGGCTCGCCCTGGTACATTCAAATGACCAGCTTCAAACATATTGAAGCCTCCGGTTTACAAATCACCCGCTCTCCCGGCAAGAACGTGGTGTATCTGGGGAGCACCCTGCTAATGATTGGGGTCTTTCTACTGTTCTACATAGCGCAACGTAGAATCTGGGTTTATATGAAACCACTGGACGACGGCCAAACCGAAGTCATTCTCGCCGGTTCAACCAACCGTCAGCAAAAAGAGTTCAGCAGCTATTTTCAACGCATCAGCCATGCCTTTGAGCACGCATTAACCAAAAGAGGTTAGACCATGTCTGTTCCACAAGACGCCATGCAAGAAATCATTAGTCGTCCAAGCTTAACGCAGCGCCTCCGCCTAAATGACTGGCTATGGGCCGCACTCGTCATTGCAGGAGCGGCTTTTGTGTTCGTGCGCTACGCCGCTTATATGGACGTATATGAACAGGGCATTCTGGTACTCACTGCTCCCGCCATGATTGCACTGGGTTGGTACTGGCGCGCGTTTCAACCGCTGAGCATTGCGGTCACGCTGCTGAGTTTGCTGGGTATCTGGCTGTATGGCAGTGATTATGCCAATGCAGATCAGGTCTTTGGCCTGAAATATCTATTCTCAAGCCAGTCCGCCGTGATGTGGATGAGCGCCTTGTTTGTGCTGGCGACAGTCTTTTATTTCGCGGCGCTGCTGACGACGAACGCCTTCATTGGAAAAACCGCCTCGGCCATGACCTGGGTCGCAATCACCATGGGCTTTGTTGGCCTGATGGTGCGCTGGTATGAATCTTATCTGGTTGACCCCGAATTTGGTCATATCCCGGTCAGTAATCTGTACGAAGTATTTATCCTGTTCTGTTTGATTACGGGCATGCTGTACATGTACTACGAAGCTAAGTACCGCAGCCGGGCAATGGGTGGCTTCGTATTGCTGGTGATCAGCGCCGCCGTTGCGTTTCTGCTGTGGTATAGCTTTGATCGGGGCGCTCATGAAATTCAGCCGCTGGTGCCCGCCTTGAAAAGCTATTGGATGAAGATTCACGTCCCGGCTAATTTTGTCGGCTACGGTGCTTTTGCGCTCTCAGCGATGGTCAGCGTGGCCTACTTGCTTAGGCATCATTACCAGCATCCGTCACGCCTATTGGCTGTCCTGGTACCGGCGCTTATTTTTCTGGTGAGCTTTATCTGGTTATTCCTCACCACCATCTACAGTAAAGACACTGGCTTTGTCTGGGACACTGCGGCTTTATTCAGCGCGGCACAAACCAGCCTGATTGCCACCGCAGCGCTAAGCCTCTTGGGCTGGCTGTGTTTAACTGAAAGAGCACAGCGCGGCTTCCCCACGCTGGAAATGCTGGATGATATTAGCTATAAGTCTATAGCACTGGGTTTTGCTTTCTTCACTATCGCAACGATTCTTGGCGCAATGTGGGCGGCAGAAGCCTGGGGCGGCTACTGGTCGTGGGATCCCAAAGAAACTTGGGCGCTCATTGTCTGGTTAAATTATGCGGCCTGGCTGCATTTCCGTTTTTCCAAAGGCTGGCAAGGCACGCAGATGGCCTGGTGGGCAATTGCTGGTTTATTCATCACTCTATTTGCCTTTTTGGGCGTTAATATGTTTTTATCCGGCTTACATTCTTATGGTGAACTTTGACCCTTGCATGCCGGTCTGAGGGAAATGAGTGCCGACGGCTGAAGGTGTCCTATCATCCAGCACTTTCTGTCGTCTCTTAATAATGACAATCAAGGAGTAACGAGCATGAAAAAATTTCACCCCGCAGGCACTAAAGGCTGCGACTTCTACAGTAACTCAATGAAACAATTTTTTAGCTACCTGTTGCCTGTTTTAGCGGTGGCTTTGCTGTTATCAAGCACAGCGCAGGCCCGGTCTTTTACTGAGGGTCTTCATTACGGAATCATCAGCCCACCCATTGCAACACAGGCCGAAGAAGGCAAAGTCGATGTCACTGAAATATTTTGGTACGGTTGTCCACACTGTTACAATCTTGAACCCACTATTGCACAGTACCTCAAGCAAAAGCCTGAAAATGTTACCTTTAATCTAGTACCCGCCATGCTGAGCCCAAGGTGGAATTTCCATGCCAAACTGCATTTTGTTGGCCAGATGCTTGATCCAGAAGGTAAAGACAACGTACACGAGAAGGTGTTTGTTGCCATGCACAAGCAGCGCCGCCGTATTGATAATGACGATCAGCTACGGCGTTTTTTCAAAAGTCTGGGCTACGAAAAAAGTGAGGTTGATGCGGCGATGAAGTCAGAAGAGCTACAGCAGAAACTGGACTTTGCCCGCGAAACCACCGCCAAATCAGGGCTTGACTCTGTACCGACCATTATTGTCGGTGGCAAGTACTTAACCAGTCCCAGCATGCTGTCGGGTGAAAATTTAATCGAAGTGATTAACTTCCTCAGCAAGCTGGCAACCAAATAACAACGCTCAAGAGCGAACACCTCGCAAGCGTAGAAATCTTTGACTTCTACGCTAATAGCAAACATTAGTTCAGTCCCCCCTCTCACAGCGAGCAGCAGTACAATACTCTCCCCACACGCAAGGGGAACAAGGAACGGTTAAGTCATGCGCACACTGAGCCCTATCGACAAATTACTGTCCGAGATTGATCACTCACTCCGCACTACGTTCGCCACACCGGCCACGACAGAACGCACCTATCCGGCACAGGATGTACAAAACCCAACGCTATCTGATGCCGAGCGGGCGCTTTCAGGCCGCCTGATGCGGGTAAATCATGCCGGTGAAGTCTCCGCACAGGGCCTGTACCGCGGTCAGGCTTTAACGGCCAAGTTGCCCGATGTACGGACACAAATGGAACGTGCTGCTCAGGAAGAGAATGACCATCTCGAATGGTGTGAGCGGCGTCTGCGCGAATTGGATACCCACAAAAGTCTGCTGAATCCCCTATGGTATTGGGGATCATTTTCACTCGGCGCAGCAGCGGGCCTGGTCGGTGATCGCTGGAGCTTGGGCTTTGTCAAAGAAACGGAAGAACAGGTGGAACGCCACCTCGATAAACACCTAACCGCCCTACCCGCGAATGATCTATCCAGCAAAGTCGTGCTAGAACAAATGAAAGCAGATGAAATCCACCATGGTCAAATGGCCGCACAGGCTGGCGGTAAAGCCCTGCCTTGGCCAGTGCGCAAGCTGCTGATGCCTGCCATCTCAAAGACCATGACGGCCTCGGCTTACCGTTTTTAAAGCCGCTCTTCTAAATGCGTAACAACTCACACCTCAGGCTAGATCACGCTCATTAAACATAATAAAAAATAGATCGTTATCTATTAAATATTCAAATTTATTTAAAAATCTATAACCCACATACTTAACGCACAAACCGTTCACTTTGACTTAAACAAGGAAATTAAGTATGAGTACACAAGGTAAATGTCCTTTCGGCCACACAGCCAGCACCCAACCCGCAGCCAGCGGCACCTCAAACCGTGATTGGTGGCCAAACCAGTTAAACCTGAATATCCTGCACCAGCACTCTGCGCTGTCCGACCCAATGGACGCAGATTTCGATTACGCCGCCGCGTTCAACAGTCTTGATTTGGAAGCCGTGAAACAAGATCTGGTTGCTCTGATGACGGATTCACAGGACTGGTGGCCAGCCGATTACGGTCATTACGGCCCATTATTCATCCGTATGGCATGGCACAGCGCGGGCACTTACCGCACCGCCGATGGGCGTGGTGGTGCGAATACCGGCAACCAGCGCTTTGCCCCGCTGAACAGCTGGCCGGATAACGTGAATCTGGATAAAGCACGCCTGTTGCTGTGGCCGATTAAACAGAAATATGGCGATAAGATTTCCTGGGCTGATCTGATGATTCTGGCCGGGAACTGTGCGCTGGAATCCATGGGCTTTAAAACCTTTGGCTTTGGTGGAGGCCGCAAAGATATTTGGGGGCCGGAGGAAGATATTTACTGGGGCAAGGAAACCGAATGGCTGGCTGATGAGCGTTATTCCGGTGAGCGTGAGCTGGAAAACCCACTAGCCGCAGTGCAAATGGGGTTAATTTATGTGAACCCGGAAGGGCCAAACGGCAACCCTGACCCGGTGGCATCCGGGCGTGATATTCGCGAAACCTTTGCCCGCATGGCGATGAATGATGAAGAAACCGTCGCGTTGATTGCCGGAGGACATACTTTTGGTAAAGGCCACGGCGCAGGCGATCCAAAGCATGTTGGCCCGGCACCGGAAGGCGCAGATATAACTGAGCAAGGTTTAGGCTGGGCTAACAGCATGGGCAGCGGGAAAGGGGTTGATGCTATCGGCAGCGGTATTGAAGGCGCATGGACGACTCACCCAACACAATGGGACAACGGCTATTTTGACGTGCTGTTTGGCTACGAGTGGGAGCTGACCAAAAGCCCGGCGGGTGCGCAACAGTGGATACCGAAAGACGGTGCATTAGCTGATGCCGTACCGGATGCGCATGATCCTAACAGGCGACACGCACCGATTATGACCACGGCAGATTTGGCGCTGCGTATGGATCCGATTTATGAGCCAATTTCACGGCGTTTTCATGAAAACCCGGAAGCACTGGCTGAGGCATTTGCACGGGCGTGGTTCAAACTGACCCACCGCGATATGGGGCCGATTGCGCGTTACCTTGGCCCGGATGTGCCCGCGGAAGAACTGATCTGGCAAGACCCGGTGCCTGCGGTAGATCATGCATTGATTGATGAACAGGACGCCGCTGTGTTGAAGGCGAAGATTTTGGACTCCGGTCTGTCCGTTGGACAGCTGGTTTCTACGGCCTGGGCGTCTGCGTCTACCTTCCGGGGTTCGGACATGCGCGGTGGTGCCAATGGCGCAAGGATTCGTCTGGCTCCGCAAAAAGATTGGGCGGTGAATCAGCCGGATCAGCTGGCAATAGTATTGGATACGCTGGACAGCATCCGGCAGGACTTTAATACCGAGCAAGCCGGCGACAAGGCGATTTCGCTGGCGGATATGATTGTGCTGGCGGGTAGCGCAGGGGTTGAACAGGCCGCCCGCAATGCCGGACACGACATCAGCGTACCTTTCACAGCGGGCCGTACTGATGCCACGCAGGAACAGACTGATGCAGAGTCATTTGAGGTGCTGGAACCGGAAGCCGATGGTTTCCGTAACTACCAGAAAGCGAAGTTCAGCGTGTCAACCGAAGAGATGTTACTGGATCGGGCGCAGCTGCTGACGCTGACCGCGCCGGAAATGACGGTATTGGTCGGTGGTATGCGAGTGCTGAATACTAACGCGGATCAGTCACAGCACGGTGTGTTCACCGCTAAGCCGGAAGCGCTGAGCAATGACTTCTTCGTTAACCTGCTGGATATGAGCACGACGTGGCAGACGAGTGATGACGATGATCAGGTGTTTGAGGGGCGTGACCGGGCCAGCGGCGAGCTGAAATGGACAGGTACACGCGCTGATTTAATCTTCGGGTCTAATTCACAGCTGCGGGCGCTGGCGGAGGTTTATGCGACGGCTGATGCCTCAGAGCGATTTGTGCGTGATTTTGTACAGGCCTGGACAAAGGTGATGGCATTGGATCGCTTTGATTTGAAATAGAAAAGATAGATTTACTTCTCAAACCAGGGGGCCGTCATGCGATGGCCTCCTTTGCAAGCAGCAATTCGGTGAACATTGAGTAAGGCTCCCAAAGACCCATGAATTTTCATGGCGATTTATAGGGCAGTATGAGCCACGCGGTTAGCTGCCAGTTCTCAAGAAGTTTTCACTGACCATTTTGGTGGCTTTCTTAATGAGGTTGCCTGCTATTGTTAGACCTCCCCCAAAAACGATAGCCACCATCCCAGCTTTTTCGTAATTATGCATAATCATGAAGGTACCCAACATCAGAGCAATGCTGGTGATGATAAAAGAAAATATCAGGCCCCATACCTTGAGGTTAAATTCCTTAGATAAGCGCTCATGTCTCAAATCGGCTTCTTTCTGAGCAAATGCCATAACCCTTTCTAGTGCTTCAGGTGATAACTCAGCTAACTCTTTTATGGGTAGTTTTAGCGAGTTGCTGCTCCCTGAATCATTGTTTATTGACATCAAAAAAACCTTTTAGATAAATTTATTTTTTGTTTGCTTTATTTATAGCATTTTTTATATCCAAGCCTATGGCATTAAAAACCTCATCAACGTTATTGTCCTGGTTGCCCAACTTAGTGGCGTGCGCAGAGAAAAAGCCAAAGTTCCACTCGGAAAAGAGCGTACCACTCTTAATTTTATTTTTGATTTTTATTATTAATGATTTCATCACATCTGCATTATTATAATTTTCCACAGATGTTACCTTATCAAGCCTCGGCAAAGAATTTTTTCTTCCCAAACGGTCAGCTTGCTTTTGCGGTCGTTCACCTTCAAATTCAAACGTACTTTTTCGCAGATAAGTGCGCCTACGCAGGCTAGCACCTCTACCTCGAATATCAGCATAGAAATGGTTAAACCACCAATATTTAATGTCGTAAACAGTCATGCCCAGCCCTTAGATTATAAAAATTACGATTATTTTTGTTAAGCATGTAATTTTCATTAATCTTTAATAGTATAGTTATTGCTCAATAGCCTATCCGATGGCGGAGGAACACTTCCTGAACGGTCTAAAAATAGTATTTTATTGATTAAAAATCAACCTAATTTGAATTATAAATCAGCATAGAATGCTTAATTTTACGCATCCTATTAATGCAAAGTTAATATTAGCTCTTAATTTAAGCTCCCATTAAGTTCCGCTCATCACCACCCAAACCTATTAAGCACCAAACCACCGCAAACAAGCCAAACCGTACAACTGCATTAACCCCTTGCAGCAGCGCTATAAGCCCGGTATTAGTTCGCTGCCACCGTCCTATGCGTTATAATCAATCGAGATAATTCCCGCTATTCATCTAACCCGCAAGAGATAACCATGCCATCACCCTACCCGCACCTGTTCCGCCCGCTCGACCTCGGTTTCACCCAGCTGAAAAACCGCGTCATGATGGGTTCAATGCACCTCGGCTTAGAAGAATACCCCGGCGGCTTTGAGCGCATGGCGGCATTCTACGCGCAACGCGCCAAAGGCGGGGTCAGCATGATTGTCACCGGCGGCATCGGCCCCAACGGGGAAGGTGCCGTACACGAACACGCTGCCACGCTGGAACATGAAAAACAGCTGCCGCAGCATCAGATTGTCACCGAAGCAGTGCATAGCGCCGGCGGTAAAATCTGCATGCAAATCCTGCATACCGGGCGTTACGCCTACACTGATAAACTGATCGCCCCCTCCGCCATTCGCGCACCGATCAATCGTTTTACCCCGCGAGCTATTAGCAGCGAAGAAGTCTGGCAGCAAATCGACGACTTTGTGAACTGCGCGGCCTTAGCACAGCAAGCGGGTTATGACGGCGTCGAAGTCATGGCCTCAGAAGGCTATTTCCTCAACCAGTTCATCGCCAAACACACCAACCACCGCGAGGATGAGTGGGGCGGTAGTTTCGAAAACCGCATTAAACTGCCCATCGAAGTCGTACGCCGCATCCGCGAGAAAGTCGGGGAGAAATTTATTATTATCTTCCGCCTCTCCATGCTCGATATGATCGAACACGGCAGCAGCATGGAAGAAATCGTGCAGCTGGGCCAGGCGGTTGAACAGGCCGGGGCAACCATCATCAACACCGGTATCGGCTGGCATGAAGCGCGTATCCCGACCATCGCCACTAAAGTGCCTCGCGCCGCCTTTACCTGGGTCACCGGTAAAGTGCGTGAATCACTCGCTATTCCGGTAATTACCTCGAACCGGATCAACACGCCGGAAGTTGCGGAAGAAGTACTGGCACGTGGCGATGCTGATATGGTGTCGATGGCACGCCCGTTTCTGGCTGACCCGCAGTTTGTAATTAAAAGTGCAGAAAATCGCGCTGATGAAATCAATACCTGCATCGCCTGTAATCAGGCCTGTCTCGATCATATCTTTGATGCCAAGCTCACTAGCTGCCTGGTGAATCCGCTGGCCTGCCATGAAACTGAGGTCACGCTGACACAAAGCGCCAACCCACAGAAGCTCGCTGTTGTCGGGGCCGGGCCAGCCGGTTTGTCTTTCGCAGTTACGGCGGCACAATGTGGCCACAGCGTCACCTTATTCGATGCCGCAGCTGAAATCGGCGGACAGTTCAACCTGGCCCGCAAAATTCCAGGCAAACAGGAGTTCAATGAAACCCTACGCTACTTCCGCCGCCAGCTGGAATTGCACCATGTTGATGTCCAGCTCAAGCAGCGCGTCGATGCAGAGACACTCAATAATAGCGACTTCGATCAAATCATCCTCGCGACCGGCATCACACCGCGCACCCCTGACATTCCCGGTATCGACCACGCCAAAGTGCTGAGCTATGTCGAGGTGATTAAAGGCGCTGAGGTTGGTCAAAACGTCGCCGTCATCGGTGCAGGTGGTATCGGTTTCGATGTGAGTGAATTTCTCACCCACAGCGGCGCGGACAGCAGTCAGGACATTCCGGCTTTCATGGAAAAGTGGGGCATCGACATGCAGCTGAACGCACGCGGCGGCGTGGCCGGTGTAGAACCGCAGCTGGAAAGCTCACCGCGACAAGTCTACCTATTACAGCGCAAAGACAGCAAAGTCGGCGCAGGCCTGGGTAAAACCACCGGCTGGATTCACCGTACTGATCTGAAAATGCGTGGCGTGAAGATGATGAATCGCTGTGATTACCAGCGGATTGATGATGCAGGCCTGCACCTGTTAGTTGATGGCAAGCCGCAGCTGTTGCCAGTGGATAACGTGGTGATCTGCGCCGGACAGATTCCACGGCGTGAGTTGCAGGCCGGAATTACTGACAAACCGGTTTATCTGATTGGTGGTGCAGATGTCGCCAGTGAGCTGGATGCGAAGCGGGCGATTGACCAGGGGTTACGGCTAGCGGCTAGTCTATGAGTTTTTAGCCCCTCTCCCTATGAGGGAGAGGGGTTGGGGTGAGGGTGTTTAAAAAGGCCGATTAACCGCCTGTACCACACAAAAATCAACCCCCAATTCCAGTTCAGCCAGCGCACGACAATGCTGCTGTTTCTCCGCCGAAGCCGACCAATAATACGGTGTCATTTCCAGCAAGCCCGCGATGGCCTCCGCATCCGGCAGATGCAGCGGATAACTCACCGCATCAATACTCTGCACTTCTAAACCCAGGCCAGCCGTTACCGCCATATGCTCGCCATGTGGCTGCGGCGTGTCGTAGATCAACTCACGCAGCGCGAATAAATGCTGCGCCCCCGGATACACCCACAAATACAAACCACCCGGCTTTAGGACGCGGGCGATTTCATCATCCAGGGCGGGCGCAAAGACACGAATCACCACATCCACTGAGTCATCCGGTAACGGAATGGCGTAGCTGGACGCAACGGCTGCCTGCATTTCGGGGTAACGCTTCCCGGCTAATTGCATCGCCGCTTTGGAAATATCCACGCCGATCAGCTGCGCCTGCGCACCCAATATTTCCTTCAATTTCCCGGCGTAGTAACCTTCACCACAGCCCGCGTCAAGAATGCTCAGCGGGGTATCAGGCTGTGGGAAAGCCGTCTGTATGCGTTTCGCTAATGCCTGCACCAGCGGTTCATAGAAACCGCGCTCCAGAAACGTACGGCGGCTGAGTAACATTGCCTTACTGTCGCCGGGATCAGCAGACTTTTTCTTATGCGCCAGCAATAAGTTGACGTAGCCTTCTTTGGCTTTGTCGAAGGTGTGGCGATTCGCGCAGGAGAAACTGCGCCCGTACGGGATGAGCGCCTTGGAGCAGACTGGGCAGCGCCATTGGAGTTTAGTCATATTGTGTGTGAAAACAGCCAGCCCATAAAATACTCAAAGTTGTGTGCTGGCATACACCAGAAAATTGGTATCAACAAATATATTTTTCATCACACAAACTTTGTGATAGATAAGGATAGGCCAGTATAGACGAGAACCAAGAAAAGCAGCAAGGTAGGTCTGCAAGCGAATGTTAACAAGCAACACGCAACTCGTGAGCCTGCATCGTTGCCCGCAGCTGAGCATTAGGTGTGCCAAATCCCTGGTACCCCTGACGTTGAACAAGTTCAAAACAAAACCGTCCTGCGAATAAACGGGTAAACAGCTGGTAGTAGACACCTTGTTCATCCTCATCGTACAAGATACTGTATTTTTCCAGCTGAGCCCGCTGCTTATCACTTAAGCCAAAGCGCGCTACTAAGTCGTCGTAGTAATTTTCAGGCACTACCATTAGCTCGGTGCCCACTTGTTGCAACTGCTCAGCCACAGCAAAAATATCCGTTGCTTGCAGGGCAATGTGGTTAACCCCAGTACCGGTATAGCGCTCCAGAATTTGCTTGGAAACAGTCGCTTGTGCTTGTGAGCTATTCAAAGCAAAAGACACTGCCCTATCGGTGGTCTGCATTACCTGACTTTTCACCAAACCACCGGGATCAGATACATCAACACTCGGCGTTGCCTGCATGCCAAACATTGCGCGATACAGTAAAGCAGAGTGCAACATTTCTTCATAGCTCATACTCATCGCCACATGATCGACCCGGCTCAGCCAAGCCGCTGGCGTATGTTCATGCCAAACAAACTCACGCTCCCAATGTGCGGGTTGTTCAGCCCCATCTACCAGATACAATAAAGCCCCGCCGGGGCCAGCAATCGCCGCAATCCCGTGCGTGTCCGCCTCAGGGTTACCATAAGTTGGGGTGAAGTTAAGTGCCGCCGCCCGCTTTAGCAGACTATCAACATGCGCAAAACCCAACCCAAAAGCACAGACAGAAACACCGTGTTGCGCATGAAAACGCTGTGCAAAACTTTCTGGCTCTAAGTTCATCAGCAGATTGATGCGCCCCTGTCGCCACAGCTCAACCGCTTTTTTACGATGACTCGCAACATGCACAAAACCCAACTGGCTGAGTAGCTGGGCTAAATTCTGTTTTTCTGTTGTATTTAGTGCAAACTCAATAAACTGAATTTCACTGGGGGCACAAATCGCAGACAGAGGTTCAGCGACCTGCTGATCCCGTTGTTCACTAGCATCATTAACGAAAACCAGCGAGCGATAGCCGTCTATGGCGGTTTTTTCCGGCGATCCGGCGCGAAACTGGTCATTAAAGACCTCTAAGGAAAAAGGCCCGTCATAGCCCGTAGCAGACAGCGCTGTCATGAACTGTTCTAAGGGCAACTCTCCCTGCCCTGGAAAGCAGCGATAATGACGGCTCCAGCTCAGATGATCCATCGACAGAAAAGGGGCATCAGCGACCTGTACCAGGAAAATCCGATCCCCCGGAATATTTAGCATGCTTTGCAATTCGGTGCCGCGAGAGAAGATGTGGAAGGTGTCCAAACATAAGCCAACCCGCGCATGATCCGCCTGGCGCACAATTTCCCAAGAATCGCGGTAATCGTACACATGCCTGCCCCAGGCTAATGCTTCAAACGCAATGCGCATATTGCGCTGAGCAGCGCGCTCGCCCAGTTCATAAAAGTCATCAGCGGCACGTCGGATACCGCCTAAGGCCTGCGGGTGACAGCTGCTACACACCATGAGCAAATCGGTACCCAACGTTGCCATCAGATCAAATTTACGCTCCGCCCGGTCAAAAGCACGCTGTCGGTAAGGCTCCGGCAGCCCTTCAAAATCACGAAACGGCTGGAAGGTTACGATTTCCAGACCGTAATCTTCGGTCATGCGACGGATTTCACTCGCCGGGCCATTATGAGTGATTAAATCGTTTTCAAAGATTTCAATCGCCTGAAAACCAGCGGCAGCAATCGCCTCAATTTTCTGGCGTAGCGTGCCGGATAAACAAACCGTTGCAATGGAATAACGCATAATTACCCCCCTGAGCTCAGACTGTCTTCACGCCGGAATGTCAGTGCCCGCTCATAGAATCCTTCCAGATGCGCACGCAGAGCTGTTGCGCAGCCATCAGCATCACGCGCCAATACTGCTGCCAGAATGTGTTCATGCTCATCCACAATGTCTACGCCACGAAACCCCTGTTCGCGCAGTTCAGTTAACACATACTGGCGAAACTGGTCATACATCTGCTTGTGATAGTGTTTATGCAAATCGGAGCCACACGCGGCAATCAGCGCTGCGTGAAACTCATAATCACACTGGTGCCAGGCATGAAAATAAGTGTCCTGATCCGCACGCATTTTTCCTTCCATGTAATTTAGCTTGTGGTGCGCCGCGACCAGGTTACTCTCCCATTCAACCCCACCGTGCAGAAACGATAGGCGAACCCCCTCACATTCCAGCAAAATACGCAGCTGGGTGAGCTGCCGCAGGCGTTCTGTCGAGACGCTGGAAACACGAAACCCCTTCTGATCCTCCGACTCCACCAGCCCCTCAATAGATAAACGTGCCAAGCTTTCACGCAGCACATTAACACCACTGTTGTAGCGCGTTTTTAGCGCCTCCATCCTAAGTTTACTGCCCGGTTCAAACAGGCCATGCAGAATATCGGTGCGCAGGGTTTCATACAGACTCATTGACTTTCTTCAATTGACTTAGTGTTATAACTATTTTAATCACCTTAAAGCAAAAACAGATGATATTTCAATTTATTTATTATATTTTTTAATTCCTGGGAAGAACCTTAGGTAGCCATTTTGAAAACACTCAACATTGGCCTAATCGGCTGTGGTCGTATCAGTGATATCTACCTGCAAACCTGTCAGCGTTTTGCGGAGTTATCGGTAACCGCGTGTGCCAGTCTTGATGCTGCCGAATCACGCGCTAAAGCCAGACAATACCGTATTCCCAAAGCCTGCACGCCAGAAGGCATTTTCAGCGACCCTGACATTGACTGCGTACTTAATCTCACGATCCCAGCAGCTCACGCTGAGATAAGCCTGAAAGCGCTGCATGCCGGTAAGCACATCTATTCCGAAAAGCCCTTTGTTACACAGCGGGAAGAAGGCGAACGAATCCTGCAACTGGCCCGGGAAAAAGGCTTACTGGTAGGCAACGCGCCAGATACCTTCTTTGGCGCACGCTGGCAGACCGCCCGCAAGTTAATTGACCAGGGCGTGATTGGTAAACCGACCGGGGTCTTTGCTTTTGTGGGTACCCGGGGCGTAGAGCGGCACCATCCTAACCCGGATTTTTATTACCAGGACGGCGGCGGGCCACTGCTTGACTTAGGCCCTTATTATTTGACCGCCATGATTTTTCTACTTGGCCCATTGCGCAGCGTCAGTGGCATGGCGAAACGCACTTTTGAGCAACGTCTGATTGAATCACAGCCGCGTGCTGGCGAGACCATTCCGGTCGATATCGATACCCATGTACAGAGCATGCTGGCTTTCCAATCCGGTGTCATCGGTTCAATGACCATGAGTTTTGACATCTGGGAATCAGCCACGCCACGCTTTGAAGTTTATGGCGAAAACGGCACGCTGTGCATTCCTGACCCTGACCCGGTTCACGGCGCTAATATCTTTGAAGGCGAGGTCTGGTACCGAACCCGCGAAACGTCACGCTGGGTTTATCAGCCGCGTCAACTCAGCGGACTGGATCACTGGCAAGTGGCACAAAATCAGCATGCCATTAACCAAAATTCACGCGGCGTCGGCCTGCTCGACCTCGCATACGCCATCCATGAAAACCGACAGCCGCGTGCCAGCGGCGAACTGGCACTACACGTATTTGATGCTATGTCGGGGATTTTAGCTTCTGCACAGGATGGCAATAGCAAAACGCTGCGCAGCACTTGTCCTATTCCTGCGCCTTTAGCAGAAGACTTTGGCACGATGACGGAAACCACAACATGACAATTCAAACACTGGACCTGGCGGAACCTTTTTTCAGCGTACGCCACCTTGAACACCTAACTGACTACGAGATAACAGGGCGCGTGATTGTACTCAATTTATCCACACAGCCCATTCGGGTGGAGCAACAAGTGCTGGGACATTTACAGTCGGTGATTGTAGCGGATACCACGTTACAGTCCGTTAGACGCGCCGTGGTGATAGAACGCTTTGATGCTCATAATGACGAGACCGCCCTATTTGCCGGAGTCAAACAGCAATGGCCCTCAGCATACGAGGTTCGCCAGGAAGAGCGCCTGCTGGGCGTGGAACATTACATGTCGCCCAAAGTATGGGTAGATAATATTGGCCTCACCATGTATCACTCCGGCTCAGTGCCGCTCAATGTGGGCTTGCATAAAGAACACCCCTTCTGTGCAGAACCCGGCTTTAAAGAAGTACATACCCAAATCGTTGGCGTTGGCAAAATGCAGCAGTGTCGCGAGCGCGACATCGCCACACTGTACTGGGAAGAAACCATGGCACCCGGCACCACGCATCGACCCATGTATGATGCGGAGGGGAATTTCCCCTGGCACCAATTTGAAACCATTACACCGAGTATCTTTATGGCCGTAGAGATTTTGCCATGACCCAAAAACTATTACCCCCAACGATCAATTTTGCCGGCCCTTTCCCTCCATTAACACGCCGCCTGCGTCTTGGCATCGTTGGCGGGGGGCGTATTGCCGGCACTCAGGCGACTGCCGCGCAACTCAGCAACTTCTGGTCAGTGGTGGCAGGCGCGTTATCATCCGATCCTGAGCAGTCGATTGCTCGCGGCAAACAATGGTATTTACCAGAAGAACGCTGTTACCCCTCGTTTAGCGCCATGGCGGAAGCCGAGGCACAACGTGCGGATGGTGTTGATGCTGTGATGATTACCACACCTAACCACCTGCACTACCCTGCCGCCGCTGCATTTTTAGACGCAGGTATCTCGGTATTATGCGACAAGCCCCTCACCAATGAAATCCAAGAAGCAGAAGCGCTACAAAGGTTAGCCGGACAAAATAATGCCGTTTTCGGCGTTAGCTACACCATGTCTTGCTTCCCTATGGTGCGACAGGCCCGTGAAATTGTTGCGCGCGGCGACATTGGTACCCTTAACCAAATTCATGTTGAATTTATGCAGGATTGGATGATCCCACCAGAAGTGCATGATGCCACTCATGTGAAATGGCGCCTAGACCCCACCAAATCCGGCACAACCAGCTGTACGGGTGATATTGGCACCCACGCTGCTCATCTCGCCAGTTTCATCAGTGACCTACCCCTGACGCAGATACGCGCGGAAATGCACGTGTGTGGTGCGCCGAAACCGCTGGAAGATACCGTCTTCATGTTGACCCGTTACGCCGACAAAGTACCCGGCACACTCATCGCCACCCGCCTTGCTGCGGGTAATCGCGGCGGCCTGCGGGTACGCATTTTCGGCAGCACAGGCGGTATAGAATGGGATCTTGAACAGGCTGAGCAGCTGAAATTTAACCGCTACGGCGAACCCGACCAAATTATTAGTCGCGGACACGGACATGGCGTTAGCCCAGCGGTAGAACGTCTAGTGCGTGCAGGCCGTGGTTTTCCAGAGGGAATCATCGAGGCCTGGGCTAATCTCTATACAGAATTTGGGCTGGCGGTAGCCGCTCACAAAGATGGCGTTCGTTACCCCAGTGATTGGCTTGCTTTCCCGCAAATTGCCGATGGTGTCGCTGGTGTGCGTTTTATCGAAGCCACTGTAAAGTCACATCAGGCGGGAGGTGAATGGGTAAATATCTAGTGATGGCCTGACACAATACCCCAACAAAGTGGCTCACATCCGACTACAAATCTATAACAAAAAGCACCAGACTTTTACCACCATACTGTTTATCCTAAAAACTCCGTTACGCCATTAGAAACATGCTCGACCATGACCAATGATGCGCCAGCCACTTTATTACTGGTCGAAGACGACGTACGTCTGGCCGACAGAATGCAGGAATACCTGCAGTCGGAAGGCTTTGTCATTAACCTTGAACACCGGGGCGACCATGCTATCGAACGGATTCAACGCGAGCAGCCCGATCTGGTAATTCTTGATGTCATGTTACCCGGACTCGATGGTATGTCCGTCTGCCGCCAGGTACGCCCGACTTATGATAAACCTATCCTGATGCTCACCGCCAAAGATGAAGATATTGATCAAGTGTTGGGACTTGAATTAGGCGCAGATGACTACGTCATTAAGCCGGTGAAACCGCGTGTCTTACTGGCGAGAATTCGTAGTCTGTTACGGCGCTGCGTAGCCGATAATAAAGCGGACAATGCTCAGCCTGAATTATACTTCGGCGAGCTGAGTATTACACCGCATAGCCGTAAAGTGACACTGGCGGGCAAACCACTAACGTTAACCACACAGGAATTTGAGCTACTGTATTTATTAGCGAATGAGGCAGGTAATATTCTAAGCCGTGATCATATTTTCAACCGGCTGGCCCGAGGTGAATATGATGGTATGGATCGCTCCATCGACATTCGTATCGCCCGCCTGCGTAAGCTATTAGGCGATGACCCGGCGAATCCACGCTATATTAAAACGGTGCGCAGCCAGGGCTATTTGTTTCTGACGGCGATGAAACAGTGACATGATTCGTTTATTTCTTTCGCTGTTCGCCATTATCGCTATTGTGATCATCAGCTACCTGATGGGTGCGAATCAGGTCGCCCATTTTCTTTTGCGCGATACGCTGACAGACCTGCGGCAACAACAGATTGGCGGAATTATCGTTCAACTCGACGAAACCATTGACGGCCTCAACTCAGCGCAACGCCAGCAACGTCTACACACGCTCCAAAACAGTTTTCGCTACGATGTTGATTTGCTGCGCATAGACACGCTGGCTGTATCAGCACGCGACAAAAAAAGTCTGCGACAGGGTCGTCTTGTTAGCCAATCCCGGGGGCGGGTCGAATATATTTATTATCGTTCAGCCCTGGCGGGGTATGTCTGGCATTTACAGCTTGATCCGACGCTGGAGGATCAATATCAGGATTTCCTCGCCGGGCCATTAGCGTTATTAGAACAAAAACTATCACTGTCGCCACAGTCAGAATGGCCACGGGCTGTCCAGCGTATTGACCAACAGTTTGGCATTCCTATTAACCTGCTTGAGCAACAGGCCATTGATGACAATCCACGCCTAAACCAACGACAGCGAGCGCTGTTAACAGCAGGCAAAATGGTGATGCTCTCACAGCACCCCACTGAAGCTGAATACTTCTATTATCGCCTGAAAAATAGCGACTACTACCTTGAAATTGGCAAGCTGGAAATACCCTCTATGCTGCGTCATGCCAATCTCATTATTTTATCGCTGCTCGCTATACTGCTGGGGCTGGCAATCTGGCTCTGGCTGCGCCCGGTGTGGCAAGACCTGCGCCAGTTACAATTAGCCGCAGACGGCTTCGGCCAGGGCCAGCTCACCACCCGCATCCCGGTATCGCGCTTTTCCTTTATCAAAACGATTCTGCTGGCGTTTAATAAAATGGCCGGGCGCATCGAACAGCTGATCACCTCACACAAAACCTTAACCAACGCGGTGTCACATGAATTGCGCACACCGGTGTCACGCCTGCGTTTTAGTCTGGCGATGCTAGAGAAAACGCCGCAGTCCAACACACAGCGCCGCCATCTGGACGAGATGAATGCCGATATTGATGAATTAGATGAGATGCTCGCCTCACTGCTGAATTATGCACGCATGGATCGTCAGGATATTATCGCTGAGAAAACGCCGCTGTTGCCGGAGACATGGCTACAGCAACAAGTGGCACACGCACAGACAGATAAGAACCCTACCGTTAAGCTGGAGGTAATTTGTCATAACCTACCCACGACTGAAACAGCAGTAATGGACGCCAAACTGATGACTCGCGCACTCCAGAACTTACTGCAAAATGCGCAGCGTTATGCCAAACAGCACATACGGGTGAGCTTCAGTAAGACCGGTAAACACTATGAGCTGCGTGTTGAAGACGACGGCTGCGGTATCCCCGAGACACACCGGGAGCGCCTATTTGATCCGTTTACCCGCGTGGATGAAAGTCGTGGACGTGATTCCGGTGGTTATGGTCTCGGCCTGGCCATCGTGAAGCAGGTCGCCCACATGCATCGCGGTAGCGTCAGCATTAACACCTCTCCACTCGGCGGTGCCTGCTTTATTATTCGCTGGCCATAAGATTCGCTGATTACAAAATCTCAAATCCTCGTTCTGTACAGCGCTGTTACAAAACGTCAACAAACCTGCAACTGAAAGCTACAGTCCGAGGCCTTAGCATGTGCTGTGTTTAACAAAAACGGAATCAAACAGATGCGTTATCTTATTATTTTATGCACGGTTCTCAGTATGAGCGCCTGCAGCTATTCACCGGAACAGCTGCGCACTTCTTATAATGGCATGGGCAAAGCCTACGCCAAAGACCTCAAACAAATGGCCGATTTCAGCCCACAACAACGCGCCCAGCTCGACGAGTTTGGTGAGCAGGCACAGCAATGGCATAGACAGCAGCGCCTCCCAACCTACGCCGCCCTAACTACCAGAATAGGCACTCAACTCCAACAAAGCGGCACAGCGACGCGCCAGGATATTAATCAGTTTCTCGACATTATGAATGGCTACCCACACTTTAACGAAGCCAGCGCGGTGAATTACCGGTTGGGTACGCTCGCACAGGGCATTAATACAGCACAGCGAGCGCAGATCATTAAGCGTCTTCGGGACGAACAGCAAGTAGAAGCCAGCGCGGTGCGAGCACTCACCCCCGAAATACGCGAACAGCGTCTGATTAAAATGACAGACGACATTATGGCTTACCTCGGCGTCGAGCTACAAAAATCACAGCTGGACATCGTACGCGACTTTGCCCCTAAATTTCACCACCTCGGCGAAGCCCATATTAGCGCTCAGGCACGCTGGCATGCACAGCTGGAAAAATTACTTGACCAATATAAACAGGCCGATTTCCCGCAGCGTTTCGCTAAGCATATGCAGCTGGATAATCAACATTCTCTCCTGTCACAACAGGAACCAGGGTTGGTAAACGCTAACCGCGAACAGTCGATACTGATGATTCAGGCGCTAAATGCCAGTTTGGATGAGGCGCAAAAAAAGGTATTAGCCGCGACTTTGCTTTCAATGGGAAAAACGCTTGGGGAATTGATGAGGTAAAGAAAACCCACTCCAGCTCCCCTTATCTTAGGAGGGTATCTTTCAGCAAAATCAGCTGGTTGCTGAAGCCGCCCTTTTTACTTTTATAAAAAAAGAGGTGCTTTAATAAACCATTTTTATGATGGAGAGTACTCCCCTTTGAAAAAAGGGGAGACGGAAGGGATCTATCTTTGCAGAGCTTTGGCCAGAAAAGACAAAACCCTATATCGCTAAGTACTCATTACGCAAAGCTTCATCCTCCAGCACTTCCTGTGCCGTGCCATCGAATACAATCTGACCAGTATCCAGAATAATCGCCCGATTCGCTAGCTTCAATGCTGCGACCGCATTCTGCTCCACCAAAATCGTGGTAATCCCCAGCGCTTTGATATTAATCAGAATTTTTTCGATTTCCTGCACAATAACCGGCGCCAAACCTTCATACGGCTCATCCAGCAGCAATAACTTAATATCACGCGCCAAAGCACGCGCGACCGCTAACATCTGCTGTTCACCGCCAGACAGCGTGCTGCCATCCTGATTTTTACGCTCACCCAAACGGGGGAAATGCTCATAAATCTTCGAGATTGGCCAGCCAACCGGCTCAGCAATTTGCGCCAGCTGCAGATTCTGATGCACACTCAGGCCGGGAATAATGCGCCGGTCTTCCTGCACCAGGGCAACACCCAGCTGAGCGGCTTCGTGCGCCTTCATATCATGCAGCGGCTTGCCTTCCAGCCAGATTTCGCCCCGTTGCACCTGTGGATCCGGCGCACGGGCAATAGAACGCAGCGTTGTGGTTTTACCCGCACCATTACGCCCCAACAGCGCGATAATCTCGCCCTCGTTAATCTGGAAACTGACGCCCTGGACGATATAGCTCTCGCCATAGTAGGAATGAATGTCATTAACCGAGAAGAAAACAGACGAATCCTGTTGTGTACTCATTCCACCGATCCTCCCAGATAAGCTTCCTGCACCACCGGATTACCTTTGATTTCATCCGGTGTACCTTCAGCAATAATATGGCCACGCGCCAACACCGAAATCCGATCCGCCACGCTAAACACCACGTGCATATCATGTTCGATAATGACCTTAGTCATGCCGCCTTCCTTGATCTGCTTCAAAATATCAATCGTACGATTGGTATCATGGCGTGACATACCCGCCGTTGGCTCATCTAATAACAACAAACGCGGTTGCTGCACCAGACACATCGCCAACTCCAGCCGCCGCTTATTACCGCGCGACATACTGCCCGCATGCTTATCCATCAGCTCAGTCAAACGCAGCCGCTCAAGAATTTCAACCGCCCGCCCTTCAATGTCATCCTGCTTTTCCAGAATGCTGAACGGGTTGAGCTTGAATTTACCATCGCGGTGCGCAATCGCCGGAATCATCACATTTTGCAAGACGCTGAGGTCTTCAAAAATCGCCGGAGTCTGAAATACCCGCGATACACCGGCCTGATTGATCTCAAACGGCTGCTTACCGGTAATCACCTCACCGTCAAACGTCACCGTACCGGTATCCGGCTTAAGCTGACCGATGCACACATTCAACATGGTCGATTTACCGGCACCATTCGGGCCAATAATCGCATGTACGGTGCCTTCCTCAATCGTCAGATTCAGATCATCCAGCGCCCGCAAGCCACCGAAGGTTTTTGTTACGCCGTCTACCTTGAGGACGGTATTACCTGTACCAACACCCATGATCAGTGACCCTCCTCAGCGCTTTCTACAGCATCTTTATTTCGGCTAAACGGCTTCATCAAAAGACGCTTAATCCGATCGAAACCTTCCATAATGCCACCAGGCAGGAAAATAACCACCAGCATAAACATCAGACCCAGCGTCAGATGCCAGCCTTCACCCACAAAGGGCGAACTCACCGTCACCAGAAAATGCTGTAAACCTTCCGGCAAACCGCTGTAGGCGGCCATCAATACATTTTCATTAATCGCCGAGAAGATATTCTCAAAGTATTTAATGATACCCACACCGAGCAGCGGCCCGATCAACGTACCAACACCGCCCAAAATCGTCATCAGCACGACCTCACCGGACGCTGTCCACTGCATACGCTCAGCACCCGCCAGCGGATCAGTCGCCGCCATCAGGCCACCCGCCAGACCCGCATACATACCGGAAATGACAAAGGCTGATAGCAGATAAGGTTTAGTGCTGAAACCGGTGTACTGCATGCGCGTTTGATTCGATTTAATCGCACGTAGCTTCAACCCAAACGGCGAACGGAAGATACGCAATGAAATAAAGAAACCAATAATCAGGAACGCCGCACAGAAGTAAAACCCTTCATAACCACTTAAACTCAGTGAGAAAAAGTTGGTTAATGGCAAGCCTTCGGTGGGTTCAACAAACAGGCTGTCAATAATGCGCGGATCCGCTCTTTCCAGTTGCAGACCAGTTTCACCATTAGTGACCGGCGTCAACACCGAATAAGCGAGGTTATAACTCATCTGGGCAAAGGCCAGCGTCAAAATCGAGAAGTAAATCCCAGAGCGGCGCAGACTAATGTAGCCAATCACCACCGAGAACAAGCCCGCGACGATGATTGCAAAGATAATCGCCGGTAATACGTTCATTGTGAGCAGCTTAAATGACCATACCGCCGCATAAGAACCCACACCCAAAAACGCCGCATGACCGAATGACAGATAGCCCGTCAGACCAAACAGAATATTAAAGCCGATGGCAAAAATGCCAAAAATCATAAACTTCTGTAACAGGTCAGGATAGCCCGCACCAATTGGTGACAGCCAGATCGGCATAGTCAGGATCACGGCAGAAAATACCAGCATGACCAGCCATTGATTAGCAAAGAATTTTTTCATGACTAGTCCTCCATCACACCTTTACGACCCATCAGACCACGCGGCCTGACCAGTAGTACAACCACAGCAATCAGGTAAATAATGATTTGATCAATACCCGGCAGAATGGATTTAACCTCGTTCATTGAAGCGAAGGACTGCAATATACCTAGCAGGAAGCCTGCCAACACCGCACCAGGCAATGACCCCATACCGCCAACAACTACCACGATGAACGATAACACCAGGAAGTCCATACCCATATGGTAATCCGGTGGCAGGGTCGGCGCGTACATCGCTCCGGCCAAACCAGCGATCACCGCAGCCAAACCAAAGACAATCGTAAACCGGCGTTCGATATTAATCCCTAACATACTCACTGTATCGCGATCCTGCATGCCGGCACGGACGACCATGCCAAAGGTAGTAAATTTAAGGAAAGCAAAAGCAATAAAAATCACAATCATCGAGAAAATGAAGTAAATCAAACGCCACCAGGGATAAACCAGATTATCGCCCATACCAAACCAGCTACCCACGTTGGCGCTACCCGCCACAATGTCCGGTGCCGGCGTTGGAATCGGGTTCGCACCAAAATTGGCTTTGATAATTTCCTGTAACACGATGGCTAAACCAAAGGTCACCAAAATCTGTTCTGCGTGGGTGCGCTTATAGAAATGTTTAATCAAGCCACGCTCAAGTGCCCACCCCACCAGCATCATAAAAGGTATCACTAAGAATAAGGATATGGGGACAGACCAATCAATAATCATTGTGCCGGTCTCACCAAACCATGTTTCCAGGTAAGGCACTTCCTTATAAGCATCAAAGAACGTCACACTTTCATCTTTTACCTTCTCTGAAAGCGTGAGTATTTTCTGCATGACAACCGCACAAAATGCACCCAGCATAAACAGGGCGCCGTGACCAAAGTTGACCACGCCGAGAGTACCAAACACCAGAGTCAGACCCAGGGCAATCAGCGCATAAGCACCGCCCTTATCCAACCCGTTAAGTAGTTGTAACAGCAAAGCATCCATAAGCGTCTACGCGAGTCTTTGTAAAATTGCGGGAAAAGACAGCTCCAGCGGAGCAGCCTGAAAATCTAAAGGGAATAAAGCATTACAGCGACATATCATGCACTATCAAGACACTTAGCAGGGACAGATAATGCTGACTACCAGCGCCCGGAGTTCCAAACCCCAATACCCAAAATATATTCCGGCCACTCATGACCGGAATATACAAAGCCGGACGGCATGCTGCCACCCGACCTTCCTCCTCATTCTATGTTACGACTTCTCGTATGGGCCGAGTTCGCCGCCCAACATATCCGCAGGGTACTCAACCTGTGCACGCGGCACTTCCTGCACAACTTTCAGCAGGTCGAACTGGCTGGACGGGTTATCGTTACCCTGTACAACCAATACATCCTTAAAGCACTGATGGTCTTCAGCACGGTATTCAGTGGCACCATTACCCATGCCATCAAATTCAAAGCCTTCCAGCGCTTTAATCACTTCTGGTGGGTAGAACGTACCGGCCATTTCACACGCATTCGCATACAGTAAAGTCTGTACATAACACGTGTGTGCAGCCTGTGATGGTGGGAAGCCATACTCCGCACCAAACGACTTAACAAATGCTGCAGAACCTTCATCTTCCAATGACCAGTTCCAGTTAGTAGTACCGTAAATACCTTTAATGTTTTCGCCCGCGCCCTGTGCCATCAGACGTGAAAACAGAGGGACAACGATTTGGAAATCTTTACCGTTAGCCTGCTTATCACGCAGACCAAACTGTACCGCCTGCGTCAGCGAGTTAACCATGTCCTTACCGTAGTGGTTCAGAACCAGCACGTCAGCGCCCGAATTCAATACCGGAGTGATGTACTGTGAAAAGTCACCCGCGCCCAGTGGAGTACGCACGGCTGCCTGCGTTTTCCAACCCAGCTCTTCAGAGTACTTCTTGATCGAGCCTTCCTGTGACCAACCCCAGTTATAGTCTGCGGTTAAGTGGTAAGCCACACGATCCTTACCCATTTCTTTTTCAAGTACCGGGCCAAGTGCTGCGCCAGACATTTCAGTATTAAAGAAATGACGGAAACCATAGCGGCGCTTGTCTTTACCGGTAGTGTCATTAGAGTGAGTCAGGCCCGCCATAAAGAGGACGCCTGCTTCCTGACAGTAAGCCTGTACCGCCACCGCAACACCCGAGGAAGACCCCCCCGTGATCATCAAGGCACCGTCTTTTTCAACCATACGCTTGGCTGATGAACGTGCTGCATCCGATTTAGTTTGGGTATCACCAGTTACATATTCAACTTTCTTACCCAGAACACCGTTGCCTTTCAGTGAAGAAGGCTTAAACGTGTTCATCATGCCGCCATCGCCTTCACCATTCAGGTGCTTCACCGCCAGCTTATAAGCACGCAGTTCATCCGCACCTTCATCAGCGTAAGCACCGGTTTGAGGCACGTTAAAGCCCAGGGTGACACTTTTGCCATCGCCCGGATTGTTAACGAAATCTTTCTCTGCCCAAGCGTTCTTCATAAAGAACATAGGCGCAGCGCCAGCCAGTGCGATACCTGAGCTGGTTTTCATAAAGTCACGACGTGACTGTGTTAATTTCAATTTCATGGGTGTCTCCTCCCCTGGGTTGAATTGAGATGCACATCTGGAATATGCGCAAAGAGGTTATGCTGTGGCTGAGAAGCTACGCATGTGGTCTCACTAAAAAACTATATCCATCTTCGTAATTATTATGATAGAAGTGTTAATATTAAGGTATTAGACGATGGTCTAGTTTCATTAAGGGAGAGTCGCCCACCATTATGATAGCCGCGAACAAAGTGATCATTGCAGACGATCACCCCCTATTTCGGGACGCACTCCGTCAGGCACTCAATAAAACGTTTGGGCAGCTCGAAATCATCACCTGTGGCAGCTTCGCCACCTTACAGCGTACGCTAGAACACCATAACGATAGCCAGCTGATTCTACTCGATTTGCATATGCCTGGCGCGGTTGGATTTTCTGCGCTGCGCTACCTTGGCCTACGTTTTCCGGGCATTCCGGTAGCCATTGTCTCCGCCCATGAGGAGCATGCGGTCATGATGCAAGCACTGGAACATGGCGCATCCGGCTTTATCGCAAAATCCTCAGCTTTGCCTGATATTATCGATGCGGTACAGCGCATTATGCTGGGTGATATTGTGCTGCCTAAGGGCGTCGACCTGCAATACCCGGCGGCACCAAACACCCCTTTTAATGAACAGCTGGAAACCCTGACCCCGAAACAGTTCCGGGTGCTCATGATGCTAGTCGACGGTAAAATAAACCGGGAAATTGCGGATGAGTTATGCGTTACCGAAGCGACAATTAAGGCGCATCTGACGGAAATTTTTAAGAAGCTGGGCGTGAGTAATCGCACCCAGGCAGCGACACTGGCGTCACAGCAGCTGGAGGTCGAGGCGCAGAATTTGTTGTAACTAATGATACTAAACCCGATTCCTGTGAACTGAGAACATCTGCTCTGTATTGACAACGTAGCGACAAACTGTTATTCACTAGGCATGGAACACACACAATCATCAGACACAGTGATTCAGTTACGCGCATCAACTTTTGACCGTGACTTGATCGACCAAGCTGCAAACCTTGCAGGCATCAACCGTACTCAGTTCATGCTTAGTGCTGCAGTTCGTGATGCTAAGAACCTCCTGTTAGATCGAACAGCTTTATTTGTGGATAGTGAATCTTTTGCTGCAATCATTGATCAACTGGAACACCCTGCCCCTGTTTCAGAGGGCTTACAGAAAACGCTAACTCAAAAAAGCCCTTGGGATCGTGAGCGATAATTCTCACCCAGAAATAACAATCCAGCTTCTTAACTCAAGCCATGACACTGAAAACTTTTCTTGCGGTGATAGTTCATTGGATGACTGGCTTGCAAAACGTGCTCTGAAAAATCAGAAGCTAGCCGCTACCCGTACGTTTGTTGCAACACCCGATAAAGCACAAACAGCAATCGGTTATTACGGGCTTTCTATGAGCCAAATCATTCGCAATGATGCGCCTAAAAAGACTCAGCGCAATATGCCTGAATCTATCCCCGTAGTGCTGTTGGGACGTTTGGCTATCGATAAAAATTGGCAGGGTAAAGGGCTGGGGCGCTATCTCATGCGCCACATGATCAGAACTTGCTTGGCTGCAAGCGCATCGGTTGCAGCCCGTATGATCGTTACCCAGCCTATTGACGACAATGCACATAATTTCTATGTTGCTGTAGGTTTTGAGCCGCTACGCAATCAAGAACGTATGCTGGCTATCGACCTGAAAAAAGTTGCTGAATTTCTGGAAGGATGAACATTATTACTTGTTTAGACGGCACCACTACAATGTGAAATGATGAATCGAAAAGCCGCTTGAAAATGCGTCCAGTAAACTCTTGCCAGATTACCTTGAGCAACTCGCACAGCAAGTGCGACATGAATAGCATTCATGATTTTGAATTTTTCACATCTGCAAACTTCCAGTGTTTCACTAAATATTTCTGGATAGGCTGACAATAATCCGCCTCTGCTGAGAAACCCATTGTGATACTTTGCTAGTAGTTCGGCATCATGACTGTCTGATTTCTGTTGACGCTAGAATGAGCCTCAGTCAGTAAACCGCTGATCTAGCCGAATCGCGTTCGCTTAATACCAATGAAATCGAACTGATTGCGATATGCGGATTATTGATTGTTGGCACTAAGCGCTTTGACCCATTTCATAAGTGGCTATTTTGGGAATCAGAAGCAAGAAAATATATAGAGGCACGAAAATTGTGAGCAGAGTGGGCATCAGAATAACATTAAAAACATTTTTACCAGAACTCCGTGCAAAATTTTCACTAGATGAAACTACGAACTTTCTGATTAGATTTACAACCCAACCAAACATATCAAGTATTAATAACGCAAAGAAAATTGCCGCAACTAAAAGCAAAAGAGGGACTGCAAAAAGTGAAAAAGCAAATGCTATGGGTGAAAATATTACTCCATGAGCAAAAATTTTAGATAACATTGCTCTAGAAAGTGAGCTGTATTTTCTACCCAATTCAGTAAAGTATCCATATTCTGTTCCATGCGAATTGTCTAAATCTGGATGAGCTGATATAGCTAAAGTTGCACTCCACTTAGGTATTAAGCCAAATATTAGTGCTATAGGTGAAAGGATAAGTGCAAATATTGGTTGAAATAGATAAGGAAATTTACCACCACCAATTTGATATTTAGAGTCTTCAATTTTATTTACAAACCACTCCCTCTTACTCTGCAGCCAAAGGGAAATTTTATCTAAAATGATTCCAAGACTAAATAAAAACCCAAAGATTCGCATCGTTATACTAGCGGCAAGCACCCAAAAAATAAAAATCATCTTAAGCAATATGTTTTTCTGTCTAAACCACCACCATAATTCAGTAGAGGCTTGATCATAGTTATCTCTGATTGCTGCAAAAAGCTCTTTTTCCATTGCAACTACCTAGGGTTATGGCGAAGTGATGACCAAATATTATACTGATTAACTTTCTATTAACAAGTGATGCATTATCATCTAATTAATTTTTTTGCAAAAAACAGAGTTCGTGTGTTTGGCTAGAATGATGAGCCATCCTAAAAAGCTCCGCACCTCGCACATCAGCATTACCCACAAATCACGTCCGCTGCGCCCCATGATAAAGATTCACCACATGCCGCGCCTCAGCAAAAAACAGCCAGCGCTCAGCCCCAACCCCCACAAACACCGAAACCACCGCCAGTCCGGCAAACCAACCACCGCCAACCCCAGCCAGCACCGCCCCCAATCCCAGCACCGGCACTACAAACCCAAAAACAAACACCCCTACCTTCATCCAAAACAGCTGATTCAGCGGAGCTTGGTACCCAAATTCATCGGTCAAAAATGTCCCCGCCGTATGCCCCGCATCCAATAGGCGCACCTGCGCCCGCGTGAATCCTGTCGCCGTATTAATCGTTGGCCCGCTCAGCGTCCGCATCCAGAAATAATAAACCCCTTTCGCCAGCGCCGCTAAGACCAATAAAGCCACGCCCAAACCCGCCATCGCATCGGCCTGCTGCCCAGTCAGTAATAACACCAGCACCAGCACCACACAGCCACTCGCCAAGCCGAGCAGTAAGTAATTTGTCGGCGTTAATGAGGTATTCCACTGCCGAATTGTTTTCAGGCAGCCATAAATCATTCCGGTACAGAACACCGTAATCAGCGCCAGCAGCACGGCCACCCCGCCCAGCACCAGCGTCAGCGCACCGACGGCCCCATCGGACAGCCAGGCCAACAGCAGGTAGCAAAAACCAAAGGGGTAAAACAAAACGGCAAACACCCCTTCCCGCGACAGCCAGGAGGTTTTAAAGCGGAAAAACGCCCGCCAAGCATTTTTAGGATTCGCCAAGTGCCCGACCGAAGACAGTAAACCCGCCGTAATCAGCAGCAGCGACAGCAAACCGCCCCACAGCAGAGTTTTACCATCGACATCACCCAAGCCTAATAGGTGGGCAAGCGCCAATAGAATAAACAGACCATAACCCGCCCCCGAAGCGACGGTAAAGAAAATAACAGATAATGCCGGATGCATATCACTCTCCGCAAAGCCTGTGCTCAAAACTGATGAACGCAAGCAGCTTAGTTACAAAATCGGTCGAAAACGCGCAGCTCACCCTGATCAATAAGCATTTAGCGACCGACTTAGGAAGCAAAATGCCAAGCGCAATCGTGTGGCGGCAGGCGTTTAGCGCGCAATCGCCTTATTCGTCCATTCCTTAATCGAGCTGATTAATGACTTTTTCTTCACGTCATCAGTCGGCACCGGCCGGGTCAAACGCGGCGGTAAGTATTGATTCGTCGGCTTATAACCCAACTCAGGCATCAGCTGATAACCCGAACGTTCCCGCGTTAGCTGGCTCACATTGGAATTAGGATCATCAAAATCGCCGAAATGACGCGCATTCGCCGGACAGGTAATGACACACGACGGCTGGCGATCAATCTCAGCCAGATTCTCATCGTAAATCCGATCCACGCACAGCGTACATTTCTTCATCACCCCGGATTCACGATCCAGCTCCCGCGCACCATAGGGACAGGCCCATGAGCAGTAGTTACAGCCCATGCACTTATCCTGGTCGATGAGCACAATACCATCTTCTTCCCGCTTATAACTCGCGCCAGTCGGACATACATCGACACAATCGGCCTGCTCGCAGTGCATACAGGACATCGGGAAATTAATGGTTTTATTATGCGGATAATCACCAACTTCATAGTGGCGGATACGGTTAAACCAAACGCCGCTGGGATCTTCGCCATAGGGCTGATAATCCGTGAGCGGCCCGGTGGTGCCGGACGTATTCCACTGTTTACAGGACACCGCACAGGCATGACAACCCACACACACATCCAGATCAATCACTAAGCCCAATTTCACAATTGCACCTCCCTGCGGAAAAAGCTACCACCCTCAAGCCTCTCCCTCAACAGGAGAGGAACCAAAGCACTGAGCACGTTCTTCCCCTCGCCCTGTAAGAGAGAGGGGGCTGGGGACTGGGGGTGTTTACTCATCATGGACACTCCCCCTAGCCAGTACATCCTTAAATGCACGCTTCAAATTCACCGCCTCATGCGTCTGGTAGCGCAGTATCTGCGGCGAGGGTTTTGCGTTTGGCAAAGGCTTTATCGCTGGGAACGTCGGCCAAGTACCTGTTTCACCCGCATCTGCTGGATAAATTTTAACCTTAAGATCATACCAAGCGGCCTGCCCGGTAATTGGATCAGAGTTCGTGACCTTATCCTCGGCATCGCCCTGTGCGGGCAGCAGCTCAGAAATCAGGTGATTCATCAAAAAAGCATCATTTGATTCATTCGCCTGCTCATCCAACCCCCAAGTACCTTTACGCTTCGCAATCGCATTCCACGTCCAAACCGTATCCGGCTGACAGCCTTCCATCAGCTTGACCTGCACCCGAATCTTACCGTTATGCGATTCCACCCAGCACCAAGACTCATCCACAATCCCCAACGACTCGCCCCGCGCACGGTTCATATACAGAAAATTCTGCGCACAAATCTGGCGCAACCACGCATTTTGCGAATCCCAGGAGTGGTACATAAACATGGGCCGCTGCGTCACCGCATAGAACGGATATTCCACCTCATCCACCCGGCACTGCTCGATCGGCTTATAGTAAAACGGCAGCGGATTGAAGTAGGTACTGAGGCGCTCCTTATGATGCGCCTGCGTTGGCATCGGGCCGTCATACAGCCCCTGCCCAGCCAGCTTAAAGCGCTGCTGCGTTTCGGAATATAGTTCAAGCACAATCTGCTCGGTGGAACCGACCCAGGCGGCATTTTTAGCAAACTTCAGGTAATCCTTATTCGCATGGCGGTAATAGCGCATATGCGCTGGCAACTCCATTTCAAAGAAGGCCCCGTTTTCAGCGTACCGCTCCCATTGCTTTGGATTAGGCGCGCCACGCAGATGGGTTTCCTTACCGTGTTCATCCAAGCGCCAACCCGCGAGAAAACCAATACCCGGCTCCTTCTCCCAATTGACGATAAAATCCTGATAGCCCTCGAATTTACGCGAACCGTCTTCATTCACCAACGCCGGAAAACCCAGGCGCATCCCCAGTTCTAGCTGCACTTCCTGCCAAGCCAGGACATCACGCTCAGGCGTAATCACCGGCTGGCGAATCGAATCTGCCGCGACGTGCGGCTCAGAAATAGGCCGATCCAACATCGAAATAGTGTCGTAGCGCTCCAGATACGTTGTGTCTGGGATCACCAAATCGGCGTAGTTCACCATTTCTGAATGATAAGCATCCGATACCACAATAAACGGAATCTTATACTGCGGCTCCGCCGGGTCGGAATCATCGGTCTGCGTACACAGCTTCTGCTGCATTTCCGCGCTGTTCATGCTCGAATTCCAGGCCATATTCGCCATAAACATCATCAGCGTGTCAATCTCGTACGGGTCACCCTTCACCGCATTGGTGATCACCATATGCATCAGACCGTGATTCGACATCGGCGCGTCCCAGGAATAAGCCTTATCGATGCGCTTGGGCGAACCATCCGCATTAATCACCAAATCTTCCGGCCCGGTGGGGAAACCCAGAGGCGGCGCTTGCAGCGGCGTATTCGGGGCGCAGTGCTTGGCCGGTTTTATCGCCGGAGGGATATGTTTGGGGTACGGTGGCTTGGCTAAGTGCCCGCCCGGCACATCAATCGAACCCAACATGATTTGGAGAAAGTGAATCGCCCGACAGGTTTGAAAACCATTGGAATGCGCCGAAATACCGCGCATCGCGTGCATCGACACCGGACGCCCGACAAATTTATAGTGCTTACGTCCGGCCCAATCTGTCCAGCCCTCCGGCACGTCAATTTCAATGCTTTCTTTAAACGCGACATGCGCCATTTCCAGCGCCATGCGTTCAATGCTTTCCGCTGGAACACCGCACACCTGCGCCGCGTTTTCTGGCGCATATTGCGCATCAAGATAGGTCTCCGCCAGCAGCACCATCACTGATTTCACGGGCTGCACACCCACTTCGCCCTCATAGAACAGCGCGGGCATGATGTCAGCCTGGGTCCCATCGACCGCCTCGTCTTTCTCCATGTCCCAGACCAGGGGATGACCGCCGCTATCACGCGCAATTAAACCGTGGCCTTTCTTGCCCGGTGTATTTACTACCAGATACGGCGCATTGGTATAGCGAATCAGAAATTCCCAGTCGAACTGATCGTTCTTTAACAGCACATGCAGCATCGACAGCGCAAACATCGCATCGGTACCCGGCTTAATCCCAACCCACTCATCTGCAATGGCCTGATAGCCCGTGCGCGCCGGATTGATCGCAACAAACTTACCGCCGTTGCGCTTTAGCTTTTCCAGCCCGATCTTAATCGGGTTCGAAGCATGATCATCCGCCACTCCCCACAGCATAAAGTACTTGGTACGCTCCCAGTCGGGGTCACCAAATTCCCAAAAGGCATGCCCCATGGTGTACAAGCCGCCCGCCGCCATATTCACCGAGCAAAAACCACCGTGTGCCGCCCAGTTCAAAGTGCCAAACTGGCTAGCCCAGAAACCGGTTAACGCCTGCATCTGATCGCGACCGGTAAAGTAAGCCAGCTTCAGCGGGTCGGTTGCGCGAATTTTGCGCAGACGCGCTTCCAAAATATCCAGCGCCTGCGCCATCGGAATCGGCTCAAACTCACCCGCGCCACGCTCGGTGCCCGGTTTACGCAATAACGGGGTGCTCAATTTCGCCGGGGAATTTTGTTTCATGATGCCTGCATTGCCTTTAGCACACAGCACACCTTTATTAACGGGGTGATCACGATTGCCCTGGATATAGCGCACCTGATTGTCTTCCACCGTGACCTTGATGCCGCAGCGACATGCACACATATAGCAGGTCGTCGCTTTTACGTCCTGCTGGCTATGGGGTTCAAACTTAGGTAATGCGCTCATTAGCACCTCGCAGCATAAGCATACGTTAATATTATTGAATTAGATTTATCTTGGGGTATCCAACGCACACTTTCAACAATAAATTTTATTACCACCAATAATTATATTTAATAAAGAGCAGTTACCCTAATCTAGCGACACCCAAACAGCCCTCTATTTACGCACTGCCAGCGGCTAAAACCTGCCGTTTATTTTCCATAAACAGCCGCTTATTAGAGGACGCTATTCCCATCGAAGATTAATGACCGCCCGGACACTTCGCCATGGTGAGTTTGCGGCCCCATCCATATATTAATCCTGTATTAACAGAAAACAGCTTGCTGCTGCCCCAAAACGGACAAAACCTAACGATGATTAAGCTCGCCCATAGTCCAGCTAAAGGATTCTTGCTTGGCATGATGATGGCCTGCTGTGCCCTAAATGTCGCCGCCAAAGAACTCGACCCACTGAATAGCCAAGAAATCACCGCTGCACTCAACTTAAGCCTGCCCCAACAGCGCCTTCAGCAGCAAGCTCAGCCAGACCAAACCGATGCCCCAGCCCCAGAAACCTTACTGATTGAACGTCGTCCAAGCGATAAAGATAACCCAGGCCTACGCCTCGCAGATATTTATCGCTATGACTATGAGCGCAATGAAACTATTCACCTTATTGTTGACCTTGACCGCCAAAAAATCTTGTCAAATGAACGTCACCAGTTCATGCAGCTCCCACTGACCCCGCACGAGATTGATCGAGCGACGGCCATTATTTTTAACGATGCGGAACAGCTCAGCCTTTTGCAGACTGAGTACCAGCGCATTACTGGCCGTTATCTGCTGAACCCAGAACAGCTCCATATCAAAGCCTTTACGTTTAGCGCAGACACCCTACCCGAACCACTCAACGCCGCATCATTGCAATGTGGCCTACAGCGCTGCGCCCAGCTTTTACTGTACACCCACGATTCCATTGTGTTCGAGCTCAGCCCGATCATTAATTTATCCGCTGGGATCGTTACCCAAAACGTGAGCTATTAGATGAATAAATTCGGTGCATTGCTCTGCGCTGTTGGTTTGCTGCTCAGCTGGCACGCACCGGCTAGCGCCACCCCCGATACCCGCTGTCAGGGCACTCCGATGCGCAAGGTTTTTGGTTCTGGCGCGGTCTGGAATTTCTGCTGGCGGATTGAAGCTAAGGAAGGCCTAGTACTATCGCAGGTGTACTATCAGGCCCCAAGCACGCTGCAACGGCGCGTCCTGGGTGAGGCCGCACTCTCCCAAATCGAAACCCGGCGGGATGATGGCACGGCAGCGGCGTATTTAATGGACACAACTACCGGCCTAGGAGGCAGCCACCTATCCAGCCTCACTCAGGCTCAGTGCCCACAGGGCACGCTGCACGCCTTCGCAGGCCGCAACGTTTTATGCAGCCGCACTAAAAAAGCGGGCTATCTGTATAAATACACGCGGCAGCGTCAAACCGAGGTTTTCCAGATCAGCACCTTCGCTCAACGCGGTCCCCGGCATTACCAAACCCGCTGGTCATTCTACGAGAATGGCACGCTTGAACCTGCGATTGGGCTGAGTGGCATCTTACCTAGCGTAGGCAACAATGACGCACAATTTGGCTGGCCCGTCGCGGCCAATAACCAGATCGCAACGGGCTATACCGATCACTACTTATGGCGACTAGACTTTGATTTAGACAGCAACAGTAACAACGATCACATCGAAGAGATAAACAGCGTACCCACCGCTGATCGCACGAAAAAAGACAAAGTGCTGCGTCCTGTATCGACCGAGAGGGGTGTTAGCCTCAACCCGGACTATAAAACGTTCTGGCGCGTAGTCGACGCTGAAGTCGGGCATAACGCCATCGGTAAGATCTCCTACGAAATCATCCCACAGCACTATGACCAGAGCGGTGCCAACAGCGCCAACGTCGACTGGCTAAAGCACGACCTCTTCTTCACTGCTTATCGGGATTGTGAGCGGCACGGTGCCAACAACCCCCAAAACAGCTGTACAGGCAATATGCATGCCTTCACTCAGGATAGACAAAATCTCGACGGTGCCGACATTGTGGTCTGGTACAAACAAAGCCGCCACTACCTGCCGCGCAGCGAAGACAGTAACCGAGTTGCCACACGCTGGAACCGCTTTAAGCTCATCCCCCGCGACTGGAACCCTACTAATCCTTATTAGGCGAAATACAATGAAGCAGAACAAGATCCCTGTACTCCGCCGCTGCCTCCCTTTTTTAGTAGCGCTTGGCCTATGCGCAGGCTGGAATGCGCCGCTGGCTGCTGCCGAATTCTGTTCTGACGCTTTTTATATTGATGTGACCTTGCCCAATCAGGCACGCTGGGACATGTGCTGGGAACACCGTAACCGTGAAGGCATTGTGCTGCACAAAATACATTACACGCCGCGCAATGGCGGCAGACGGATGATTTTAAACGAGGCGGCCATTGCGCAAATCCATGTGCCTTATGATGATAACGGCGCTCGTTATCATGATGTGACTGACTACGGTTTAGGTGGTGGCTACATGGCGCAGTTGGCACAAAACGAATGCCCCGGCGGCCAGCTACTGACATTCAATCGCAAACCGGTGCTGTGTCAACAAACGGAAGCCAATGATACCGCCTACCGCTATGGCACAGATCAACTAGCCGGCAATGCACTCAGCCTGTTCAGCGTTTCTAAGATTGGAGCCTACCACTATATTCCGGTATGGCGGTTTCTTGATAACGGTGCCATTGAACCCGGCATTGGCGCTACGGGTGCGCTCCAGCGCTTTGGCGACAGCAGTAAAGCCCGATACGGCTGGCTGACTGGGGACAATAAAATCAGCCTTGCTCACCTGCATAACTTCTTTTGGAAACTGGACTTTGACCTCGCGGGTACTCGCAGCGATGACTATGTAGAAGAATTGAACTTCACCCAGGAAAACGGCCAAACCAAACGCACTAACCGACGCTACTCATCTGAAACCGCCAGTCGCGTTGCGCCCCGCACACTGCGCCGCTGGCGCATCGCAGATGGCAACATCAAGGCGACCAATGGCCAACCCATTGCCTACGAAATCCGCCTCCATCAGGCAGAGCACCAGGACATCGGCCCGGACAGCGAACCTTTTACCCATAACGACTTGTATGTTACCCACTACCGGAACTGCGAGCGCTTCGCTTCGCACAATCCAACCAACACGGGCTGCGCTGAGAACTTAGCTGATTTTGTTAATGGCGAAAGCCTCAGCGGACAAGACATTGTGGTCTGGCCGAGCACAACGTTCTATCACATGCCACGTGCCGAAGACGCCCCCATTATGGATGCGCACTGGTCATTCATCAGTCTCACACCACTCGACTGGCACGACCAAAATCCGCTGAGTGACGCCCAAGCTAGCAGCGGTAACACTAGCACCCCAGCCGCAACGCCGACACCTGCAGCCACCGCCACACCAGCGACTGCGCCCACCGCCACGCCAACGGCTGCACCAACACCCACTCCCACCGCAACGACTACACCGGCACCCACTCCCACGGCAACGGCTGCACCAACACCCGCACCCACCGCAACGCCTTCTAGCGCTGGGGTAATACATCAGGCAAACTTTGAGAGCAATACCCAAGATTGGACGCTTAATCCAGAGCAAAACGATACCGCCAGTCATGGACAGTGGGAATTTGCCAATCCGCAGGCAACATCACACGATGGCTACACCCTACAAATCGGCAATGCCTATCGCGGCAGCCGCGCACTGGTTACTGGTGCAGCGGCGGGGGGTTCCGCACATGCACATGATGTTGACGGTGGCGTCACTCGCATGCGCTCACCGCAGTTTGACCTCCCCGCTGGACACCAGTACCGCATCAAACTGGCCTGGTATTTCGCCCACCTCAGTAATGCGACTGCGGCGGACTACCTGAAGATCAGCTTGGTTAACACCAGCGGCAGTCGCAGCACCCTGCTGTTAGTGCAGGGGTCAACCGTTAACCGCGCAGCGCAATGGCGCATCCTTGATGCTGATATCAGCGCACTGGCAGGCAGCAAAGTCCAGCTACTCATCGAAGCGGCGGACGGTGGCAACAACAGCATTGTTGAAGCCGCTATTGATGAGATACAGATTGAACAGACCGGCCGTAGCGCAACACCCCCGCCAATCAGCGGCGGCATTGGGGCACCCGGTGATGTGCTATTCCGCACTGATTTTTCAACCGCAGCCCAATGGACATTAAACCCACTTGGTGATGATAGCGCCACTAAGGGACAGTGGCAGAATGCCATACCAAAAATCACCCACTTCCAAGGCAGAACCCTGCAACCCGGCCCGGTGCAGCACGGCGGCAAAGCCATGGTCACCGGCGCGGCAGAGGGTGAAGCCGTCGGCAGCAACGACGTTGATGGCGGTAAAACCAGCATACGCTCACCGCTCATCAGGCTACCGGCAAACCGCCGCTATCAGCTCTCACTGGACTATTATTTTGCACACCTACGCCATAGCAGCAGCGTCGATTACTTCAATATCTATGTCGTCAGACAAAACGGCCAGCGCCAGCAGCTCTTCAGCCACAAGGGCCGGGCAGCCAATCAGCTGGGCAACTGGCAAGAACTACGCCTCGACCTGAGTGGTTTCGCAGGCCAGGCCATCTATCTGGATTTGGAAGCAGCTGATGGTGGCGCAGGCGGCCTGATAGAAGCCGCTTTTGATAACCTGCGTATTACTTATCAATAAGCGCCATTAGCACCATCAGCACGAGGTTCAACCATGACGATTCCGCCACGCCCCATACCCATTCGCATGGCGCTAGCATTAAGCAGCATGATGCTGACCGGTTGTAACGTCGGATCTGCTCCAGCACCCACCCCCTGGCAGCAAAGCGCCGCAGGTGCTGAAGGCTATTATCAAGCACAGTTAGACTGTGTAGGTGCCCCACAAGCCGGTCAGTTTCATGACTGCCAAGTTAGCTTCAGCAACCGTCAAAACCAAGCCGTCGCCGTACAGACCGTAAGGCTGGAAGGTGCAATGCCCGCCCACGGGCACGGTCTGCCGACGGCACCCGTGCTCACGTCTCAGGATGAACTTGGCCACTACCGCATCGACGGGCTGCAATACAATATGCCGGGACGCTGGCTGCTGGGTTTTGCAGTCGAAGGCGCATTAGGTGACGACAGGATAATCTTTGACTTTAGCATTTAAGCCGTTATACGGCCTGTATTTACTGCTCGTACCCCTGCTACTCAGCCCGCTTGACGCACACTCCGCTGAGGTCAGCCCCGACTCGCCCAAGGTTTGGAGCGCAGCCGAATGGCGCATTATCCAATCATTGTCCATTGACCGGCTGAAACCACCGACAGACCCCAGCAACCGCTACCAAAATAACCCGGCGGCAGCCAGACTGGGCAAGAAACTATTCTTTGATCGGCGGCTGAGTAAAAATGGCCGGGTTGCTTGCGCCAGCTGCCACGACCCAGCCAACCACTTCACAGATGGTAAAGTCATCGCGCGCGGGCAGGATCTAGGCAAACGCAATACGCCATCGCTGCGCGGCGTGGCCCATAATCGCTGGTTCCTCTGGGACGGAGGGAAAGACAGTTTGTGGTCACAGGCATTGGCACCGTTTGAAAATTCGGCGGAGCATGATTTCCCACGTACTCGTCTGGCCAAGCTCATCCAGGCCGAACCGGTGTATCGCCACCTTTATCAGCAGGTGTTTGGCAGCGTGCCCATCAGCCCAGCTGAGAACTTAGCGGATGAGGCGCAGCCCTCTGGCAGCGTCGCCCAGATCAAAGCCTGGAAAAAAATGCCTGCAAGCCAACGGCAACAGATCGATACCGTCTTCGCTCATATGGGTAAAGCCATCGCCGCCTACCTCAGCACACTGCCCCCGGTGCGTACCCGGCTTGATGATTATATCGCAAGCTACACCCAGCCCTCACAAGCTGGGACACAGCAGCCGCTGAGTGCGCGCGGTTATTCACCCAGCAAACTATCGAGCAAACCACCGAGCACACTACGCCAAAAATCACCGCTCAGCCCGCAGGAACTCGCCGGACTTAGGCTGTTTATCCAGCGTGAATCACAGTGCATTAACTGCCATTTTGGCCCATTATTAACCAATCAATCCTTTCATAACGTCGGCACCGGGGGCGCACAAGACTCGGGCCGCGCCGCTGCGCTGGATAAAATACGCTTTGACCGTTTTAACTGTTTGGGGGATTATAGCGACGCAAAGGCAGAACAATGTGCTGAACTGCGCTTTATGCAACGCGACCGTCATACGCTGCGACAGGCGTTTAAGACACCAACACTGCGCAATATCAGCAATACAGCACCTTATTTTCACGATGGCAGCAGCCCAACGCTGGCCGCTGTTATCCACCATTATACTCAGCTGGCAGCCGGTGCCGCACACTTGCAGGCACCCGCCTTTTCCGCCCAGGAGCAAGCCGATCTGCTGGCTTTTTTAAAGGCGCTGGCCGCAAAGGATTAAACACTATGTCACAACACTCCCTGATTCAGCCCCAAAAACCACGCCTTGGTATCGCCCTTGGCGGTGGTGCCGCACGCGGCTGGGCTCATATTGGCGTGCTAAAACAGCTAGATAAAATGGGTATCCGACCTGACATTGTTGCGGGCTGTTCGATTGGTGCGATTGTGGGCGCGGCCTATGCCGTTAATAACTTAGACAAACTGGAAAAGTGGACTTTATCGCTGGGTAAATTGGAGATGATGCGCTACTTTGAGCTAAAAGCGCGCTTCAATGGCTTCGCCCATCAGCAGAAACTACGCGAATTTTTCAACGACCATGTGTGCGCCACCCAACAAAGCATCGATGGCCTAAATACCGCCTTCGCCACAGTGGCGACCGACTTACACAGCGGGGAAGAAATCTGGCTGCGCGAAGGTAAAGTGATTGATGCCGTGTGGGCTTCGATTGCTCTGCCCGGCCTGTTTCCACCCTTGGCCTATCAGGACAGATGGTTGGTAGACGGTGGTTTGGTGAATCCGGTGCCGGTCTCGCTGTGTCGGGCACTTGGGGCGGATAGAGTGATTGCGGTTAATGTAAATAGCATGCAAACAGCACAGCGCGAAGCTGCTGCAGACGTGGAACCCGGCCTAATGGAGACGCTGACGGGCACCATTAATATTACCCATAACCGCATCACCCAGTGCCGCCTCAGCGACGACCCACCGGATGTTTTACTCTGCCCGCAGGTAAGCGCCTTAAGTCTGCTGGAATTTTACAAGGCCGCTACGGCGATTCAACACGGTGAGCAGTGTGTGCTCAACAACACGGCTGAACTCGCTGCGCTCACCAAGACTGCTTAAACGATTCCAGCTTACGCCGCTCGCGCTTATCGGGTTTGCGCGTCGGAATATTCACCCCGTGCAGCTTGCGCATTTCCGTTTGCTGTTCGCGCTGCGCTCGCTGATGGTCGTCTTCCTGATACAGCAACGTCGCTTCTTTCGCCGGGCGACGCTTATCATTCAGGCCCAATACGGTGATCAGCCAGGTGTCATGGCCCTTGGTAATACGCAGTTCATCGCCGGGACGCACCGCCCGCGAGGGTTTCACCCGGTCGCCGTTAATATGCACATGGCCCCCGCTAATGGCTTCTACCGCCAGCTGGCGCGTTTTAAAAAACCGAGCGGCCCACAGCCATTTATCGAGGCGGACGCTGTCTAGGGCTGGTGATCCAGCGGCCATTCTATGATTCGTTCTTCCCATGTAGCTTCAGCAACCTCCTTCGCATAAACAAAACGCCCCGCTACCGACTCGCCCACCGCGTGAATGGTTTCCTTGCTGCCCGACACCAAATGATGCCAGGAAGGCAGCGCTTTGCCTTCATGCAGCAGGCGGTAAGCACAGCTGGGGGGCATCCAGTATAACTCATCCAGATTATCCGGTGTCAGCCGCAGACAATCCGGCACTAAACGCTCCCGATTCGCGTAGTCACTGCACTGACAGCTGCCCGCATCCAATAAATCACAGGCCACATCGGTGTAATACACTGTGCCGTCGTCTTCATCTTCTAATTTATTCAGACAGCACTTCGCACAGTGGTCGCACAGACTCTCCCATTCGGTGCGATTCATTTCGGTGAGTGATTTTTCCTGCCACCAGGCTTGGGCCATGGATTAGCCTCCATAATAGATAAGTTTCTCGGGATGCGGCCTGCAATCATGCGCTGCTAACGGCCCACACCCACTTGTTTGCATAGCTTAACACCCTTTAATACACTGACACGTCAATTCACCGCATTTTATGCAAGCCGCTCACCCATCACGCAACCCTGAACACATGAAACCCTTATTGATTATTGCCAACACCCCATCGCCCAATACGCAGACTCTTCGTTCGGCGGTCGCCGATGGCGCACGCTCAGCCGCTATTGAGCCGGTGGTTTGCACGCCGTTTGAAGCTGATGCGGCGCATGTACGGCGGGCGGGCGCGATTATTCTTGGTACCACTGAGAATTTTGGCTATATGAGCGGTGCGCTGAAGGACTTTTTTGAACGAATTTATTATCCCTGCTTGGAAGAAACACAGGGCTTATCGATGGCACTATACGTTAAAGCAGGCAACGACGGCCAGGGCGCAAAGACCAGCGTAGACCGTATTGTGACTGGCTTACGCTGGAACGCAGTGCAAGAACCCCTGATCCTAAGCGGCGATTTTCAGGCGACCTTCACAGCGCAATGTTATGAGCTGGGGGCCGGGATGGCGGAAGGGCTGAAAATGGGTATTTTCTAGCACTTGTCCAACCCTCAAAAGAACAGCAATTTCAGCGCCACTACCCCCAGTGCCACCATCAGCATGACACGCACAATACCCTCGCCCTTCTTAATTGCCGCTTTAACCGCCACCCATGCGCCCAGCGACATACCCAGCGCCAGCGCAATCGCCGCGAACCAGTTAATATTCCCCGTCCAGGTAAAAAAGATCACGGCAGGCAGCGTAAACACCAGGGTAATGACCAACTTGTGCATATTGACCCGCACCAAATCCATGCTATACAGGTGCGTCAGCCCGGCCATAATCAGAAAGCCAACGCCGGCCTGAATAAACCCGCCGTAAAAACCAATCACAAACATCACTGGCCATTGTAGCCAGCCTGCCCAGCGGTGTTGTTTAGCATGCTCCAATACCTGCGCTTTCGGGAATAAAAGGGACACAATGACCAGTACCATCACGATCCCAAGCAGCTTCATAAACAGCTCATCGTCGACATAAACCGCATAAATACCGCCAATCACCGCACCGGGCAGCGTCATCGCCGCCAGCCGCCAGCTCAGCTTAAAATCAGAATATTGGTTTTGTTTAAACGCTGCGATACCGCTCACGGTCTCAGCCAGAATAGCAATCCGATTCGAGCCGTTCGCCACCGTTGGGTCGTAGCCCATAAACACCAGCACCGGGACAGTCAACGCCGAGCCGCCGCCCGCGAGCACATTCATAAAACCGGCAATGGCGCCAACAAAAAACAGGACGAAGAATATCAGTAGGTCACTCATGGGACGGCCCGCCGGGTGCTAGGGAAGCTTGATGCTGCGGTAGCACGGCGCTAAAGTCAATGACTGCACTGTGCTACCGCAGCATCCACGAGAAAACATTATGACTAAAACACCAAACGCCACACAGACACGCCTACGCGACATTGACTTCATCGGACACGGCCTGAAGCGGCCGGAGTGCGTACTGTGTACCGCCGATGGCAGCACGCACGTCGCCAACTGGGACGGTGGTATTAGCCGAATTTACCCAGATGGCCGCGTCGAGCATTTATTAGCAAATCCAGACACCGCTCCGCTGGCCGTGCAGCCAAATGGTATTTGCCTGCTGGCAGACACCAGTTATCTGCTGGCACACCTAGGCGCTAGCACGGGCGGTGTGTATCGCCTGGATAAAGACGGCCAGCTCACACCCTTCCTGACTGAAGTGAACGGCCAGCCCCTCCCGCCCAGCAACTATATCCACCTCGATGCTAAAGGCCGCCTCTGGATCACGGTCAGCACGCGCCTGATCCCGCGTGCACAAGGCTATAAAGCTTCAGTCGCCGACGGTTTTATTATACTGCTGCATGAGGGTAAAGCACGGATTGTTGCCGACCAGCTCGGCTATACCAATGAGTGCGTGGTCGATCCAGCGGGTGAATATCTCTACGTGAATGAAACCTTTGGTCGCCGCATGAGCCGGTTTCGCATCGGAGCCGATCATACACTGGGCGCACGCGAAACGGTGACTCACTTTGGCGCTGGCAGCTGGCCAGATGGCTTGGTGTTTGATGTCAACGGTGATCTGTGGGTCACCAGCATCATCAGCAACCGCATCATTAAAGTGACGCCGCAGGGAGAGCAGCATATTTACCTGCAAGATGTTGAACTGGGGCGGCTAAGTGAGATTGAGGCGGCGTATCTGAGCGAGAATCTGGGGCGAGCTCATCTGGATAATGTACACAGCAAGCGGCTACAGAATATTTCCAGTCTGGCCTTTGGCGGTGCCGACTTGCAGCTAGGTTATCTGGGGTGCTTGTTGGGCGATAAAATTGCCACACTGCGGATGCCCGTCGCGGGCCATGCGCCGGTGCATTGGTGGTTTTAGGCTGTATTCAGAAAGTTCTTCTTTGTTCCAGCTGTAGCGGCGTTCATTATCCATATCTGATATTGTCTTAGGTACAACTTACCTATTTGTCGAGTCTCATAGGTTAAGCGCCTCGACAATGATAAAATCTACAAAGACACGCCAGCGAAACATAACAGGAGCAAGGTTTGGACCCTACAGAAAACCGGCTCAAAGTAGCCACCCTAGGCTGTGGCTACTTCAGCCAGTTTCACCACGCCGCATGGCAGCGCCTCCCTGTCGAACTCATCGCCGTCGCTGACCGTGAAGCCAAGGTAGCAGAAGCAACCGCCACCCAGTATCACATTCCAGCGGTTTATCCTGATCCGGCGACCCTACTAGCGACGGAACAACCCGATCTGTTAGACATTATTACCCCGCCGGTGACGCACCTGCCCTTTATCAGGCTAGCCGCCGAACACGGCGTGGATGTGATCTGCCAGAAGCCGTTTACTCGGTCGTTAGAAGAAGCGGAGACAGCGGTACAACTCGCGGAGGCCGCGGGTATTCGCTTAATCATTCATGAGAATTTTCGCTTTCAACCCTGGTACCGTGCGCTTGCGCGCCTGCTGGCTAATAATGTGCTGGGCGAGTTATATGGCGTGCAGTTTCGCCTACGTCCCGGTGACGGCCAAGGACCAGAGGCCTATCTAGCACGCCAACCCTCATTCCAGCAGATGCCACGCTTTCTCATCAATGAAACAGGCGTGCATTTATTCGATGTGTTCCGCTTTTTGTTCGGTGAAATTAACGGCGTATTCGCCGCTTTGCGCCGCCTTAATCCAGCCATTCAGGGGGAAGACGCCGGGCATATACTGCTCCAATTTAGCAGCGGCTTAGCCGGGCATTTTGATGGTAATCGACTGGCCGATCATCCCGCAACAAACCGGCGGCTGACCATGGGCGAACTGAGTATTGAAGGAAGTGCAGGTGAGCTGGTACTGACCGGTGATGCGCAGATTATGCTACGCCGTTTTGGCGAGGATGAATGGCTGGAGCACCCCTATGCCTGGGACGATATTGGTTTTGGCGGAGACTGCGTATTTCGACTGCAGCAGCATGTGGTGGCGCATTTACTTAACGGTGCGCCGCTGGAAAATACCGGGCGCGACTACCTGCGGAATTTAAGGCTAGTGGCGGCGGCCTATACCTCAGCGGAAGAGGAAAGACTGGTGCGGCTTAAGTGATATTAAAGCTCTCCTGCCCCCGCGAAACGCTTGTACCGTATTCCCTTCCGGCCTATTAATTTCTGCTCATAATTGTCGCGGAATACGCATCACTTTATTGTACTCAAAAGACTGGATTAAACCCTGCTTTTCCAGTTGTTAAGCTTTTCACGCGCCATGAATTTATCGAGCTGGGTTAGTGCTCGGCTCCAGTTGTTTAGGCGTTTTATCCAGCGTGTGTCTGTCATGCGTTTTGGCTCCAATGTCACAATATGCAACCACCAACCTACCAGTAAGATAATTGGGATTAAGCAGTCGCTTGTTGTAAAGTTTCAGCTACCCACTGGTTCAAACGCTTACCCTCTGCAGAGGCTTTGACGGCAATATCAGAATGCAAAGCCGGGGCAATTCTCACATTAAACTTACCGGAGTAAGCTTTCCTTGGTTTGATACCGCGTTCTTCGCAGGCCGCAAGGAATACCTTAAGAGAAGTGGCTCCTTCATGCTTCAGACCTTCAATGTCTTTGGCGTAAAAGTCAGCACCATCATTCAGTCCGAGAAATTCACCCCGAAACATTTCAATTTCAGGATCGTATTTGATAATGGCTTGAAAGCCATCAAACTCCATTGTGTTCATCATGGCGTTATACCGTTTATTTCTAACCCATTACGGATACTGGCAACCGCGCCCTTATCAGTATCTGGAGAAGGGTGTAGTCGATGAAATATCCTGACTTCATCAAACAAAAAAACCTCGACTCTTGAACCTTCGCGCTCACTAATTTCAGCGCCCAAAGCGATAAAGAGTGCTTCTATGTCATGCCACTTTATGTTTGCACTAACAGGACGGGAAAAAATTTTTCACTTAGATTTTCAACGTAACAGTTTGCTCCAGTCTCAAAATAATGTACATTATTTTATGTACATAAAATTCAGAGATCACCATGCAAGTCATCAACGTCACCGAAGCACGCGAACAAATTGCCGCCATCCTGCACGCTGTCGAACAAGGTGAAGAGGTCATCATCCAACGTTATCGCAAGCCTATTGCGCGCATTACACCTTATTCTGAATCTAAACCTGTGTTCCCGGATTTATCTGGCTTCCGGGCTGAACGGGCTGAAACTACAACCACCCTAGCTGAAATGCGCGAGCAGGAACGTTATTAATGGCTCTGTGCTATCTCGATACTTCCGCACTATTGCCTTATTACCGTGCAGAGAAGCACTCAACGCAGGTGCAAGAGTTTTTACAGTCGCTGCAACAGACGCCGGTTATCTCTAACCTGACTAAAACTGAGTTTGCTTCTGCGCTGTCTCGTTGGGTGAGAACAAAAGAGCTTTCGACTGATGAAGCAGATCAAATTCAAGTGCTGTTTTCTCAGCATCTTGCACAGAAGCTTTATCAGGTGCGGGCGATGAACGACAGTCATTTTGTGCAGGCAGAACGCTGGCTGGCTCAGCGAACAGGTGCGTTGCGGACGCTTGATGCTTTGCATTTGGCGTTTGCTATGCAGTTGGAGGCGGCTTTGGTGACTTGTGATGGGGCTTTGGCGGGGGCAGCTGGTAGACTTGGGTTGCCGGTGGAGTATATTGCTTAGGGTATTCGCACTTTTATACTGATGCACTTTTCTGATCTGATTTAAGCCTGCATGCAAAAGTTATCGAACATTTTTACGCTTGGGTTCCAGCTATAGCGGGCTTTGCCTGCTAATAACTTCCACCATGCTACTTATCATGCTGAGTGCAAACACGCTGATAGAAAATTTCTCCCACCCTACTAATATGATCCAACAAATCATCCTGCTGGATGTGATCAAACAGCGAAATATCAAACGTGTAGATCAAATTCAGTTCGTCGATAGCATCCGTCACCCTAAAGACCAGATTCCCTCTAACCGGCACACCGGAGAAGGTTTTAATGGTTAGATCAACATCCGATCCATTACGGTGGTTACCTTTGGCCCTCGAACCGTAAAGCAGTACAGTATCAATTTCTTCAAATGATTCAAGAACAGCCTGAATTCGCTCAATAACTTCCAGCTGCAAGCCAAAACGCTCACTCATTCCGCTTTCTCTGCCAGTGTGCTGAATTTGGTGTGTAAGGCATGAAAAGCCGGGTAGTAGCGATCAACGATATCCTTAATAATTTTCTGCGTAGTTTCTTCGTTATAGGTGTGCGATGTGAGGTTGCGGCTCTGGATCATGTCCATCCATACCTGCCCATCTTCGATCAGACCCGTACTAAACGCTTCTCTGGCAACATTTTTTGAACCGTATAAACCCTGCACACCCTGTTCCTGCAAGAAATCTTTTTGTGTTTTCCAGGCAAGTTCGTGATTGTACTCAAAAGACTGGATTAAACCTTGTTCTTCCAGTTCGTTGAGCTTTTCACGCGCCATGAATTTGTCGAGTTGGGCTAGTGCTCGGCTCCAGTTGTTTAGGCGTTGTATCCAGCGTATATCTGTCATTTTTTTGACTCCAATGAAGCATTTCTCTATGAACGTGCAAACATCAATAACGGTCTAACATCATGCTGATCAGCTGCCCGCAAAGCCTCAATATACCGTTTCCTAACATCACTCTGTTCTGTTAGTGAAATTCCACTCCCCCAACTAAAACGCTCTTTCCCTAACTGCACAACCAGCAAGTCTGCCATTATTCGCGCATGACGACCATTGCCGTTTGAAAAGGGATGAATCCATACCAGCTGATGGTGAAATCTAACGGCCAGCTCATCTTCAGGAAAGACCATATGCTCCATCTGGTACTGAGTGTTATCCAACAAATTTTTTAGCTGCATTGCAATCTGCGTCCAATCCATTCCGATATTCTTATTGCTGGAACGGAAAGTGCTTGCCCAGCGCCAGGTGCTATCGAACATTTTGCTGTGGAGATCGCGGACAAACCCTTCAGTTAATATCTGAGGTTTTCTTTGGCGAAACGCCCACTTTTCTGCCTGTAAAATATTAGCTTGTTCCCAGGCATTTAATGCACTCTGAGTGGTGATATGCCCCGGTATCAACCCAGCGACCTCATCAGGATCAAGTGGTGTAGCGCCCGGCGGATATTCAAAGTTCATGGCCACAACTCCCGACCAGAACCAGACAGCAATTCCTCTACCAAATCCTCACGCTGTAATTCCATCATATCTGACTCAACGCTTTGAGCTTCAAGCGCCATAGAATGTGCAATTGGTCCTATTTGTTTACGGGCAATATGCTCTGCTTGTACTTGCCGCATTTCGCGTAATGATTTTTTAGGGACTAAGGCGTACTTCACTTCGCAATCAAGTGCTTCGGCCATTTTGCGTAGAGTCGCTAAAGTGATGGTGTCATTAGCTTCTGATTTCTCGATGTTGCGAACGCCAGAGTCGGTCATGCCTAAACGTTTTGCGTAGGCGACTGTTGTCATACCTAGAGATTCGCGGATGGTGCGAATCCAGCCGTCCGGGGGGCGGGCCGTTAGTGTGGAACTGCGCCAGGAATTTAATGCTTTATCGGTTTGTTGCAGTTTGAGTTTTTTAAAAATACGCTTCATAAATACACCTGAAACTGACGAACTAGGATAAAAAGATACCTTTAAGTCCTTTTTATAGAGTAAATTAGGACTTTTAGCCATCTTTTAATGGCATTTTAGCATCGCATTAAGTTCGTCCAGAAGGCTAGGAAAATCACTTAGCTCATTGTTCCTCAGCAATTGTATTGATTTTTTACATATTGATGATAAAACCGACCAACAGAACTGGAAGAGAGAAATTGTCGGAATAGAGTCTCTGGAACATTACAATAAGTGTAATAAGGATCACTATCCTCAAAGTCGATATACATTTTTTTTGAACTCAAATCATATCCAATCTTACGGATAGCCGTTGAGCTTACTGGAACCCATTCAGTCATAATGATTAGCCTTTTATTATTACAGCCGTTTAAGACAAAAAAAGGCCACCCCAAACAGAGCAGCCTCTTCACCTTCAATCTTTTTTCACCAAAACCTCAATCCCACTTCAACGCCCCACCCGTCTGATACTCAGTCACCCGCGTCTCAAAGAAATTCTTCTCCTTCCGCATATTCGACTGCTCATCCAACCACGGCAACGCATTCTTCGCACCGGGGAACGGTTCTTCCATCCCTAACTGCCGCGCCCGACGATTACCAATAAAGCGGAATTGCTCATGATGATCTTCCTGGCTATAGCCCAAAATCGGCTTTGGCAACAAGAATTTAGAATAAGCCATCTCAGCCGCCTCAGCCTCATCCCACATATCGCGAATATCACGCGGATCAAGCTGCACGCCCTCTTCCTGCATAATCTGGCGCACCACGCGGATACCAAAGGACACATGCATCACCTCATCACGCATAATGTACTGCAGCTGTTCCGCAGTCCCTTTCATTAGGCCACGACGCTGTAAGGCAAAAACCGGACTAAAGCCATTGTAAAACCAACAGCCCTCGAAGATACCCGAGAAGAACGCATAGGAGAGCACAAACTCTTCAAGGTCATCAGGATTACGCAGATCAATATCAGGCCGCATCACCGCATCCAGGCGACGATTACCAATCTGTATCTTCTGGTTGATCTCAGGAACCATGCGATAGCGGTTATAAATCTCGCTCTGATCCAGCCCGATAGTCTCGATACAATGCTGATACGTCCAGGTATGCAGCGACTCTTCGTACACCTGCCGCGCCTGATAAATCTGCAGCTCGGGCGCAGTCATTTTTTCCATCACGGCGAGACCAATATTGCGCATCGCCAAAATATCGGACGTGGTGAGGTAAGCGAGCACATTCTCGAAGATATGCTGCTCTTCCGGCTTTAATTTATGGTGGTAATCGCTAATATCACTGGTCATATTAACGTCGAGCGGCGTCCAGTGATTTTTATTGGCGTTAATGAAGAAGTCCCAGGCCCACGGGTACTTGAACGGTGCGAGCTGATTAATATCACCAATACCGTTAATCACGCGCTTGTCTTCCGGGTTAATCGGTGACATCGGCGTGAAGGGCTTAGCTGCCTCAGCCTCGCGCCGCTGTTGCATCGGCGTGCGTTCAGCGCTATCGGCAACAGCACGCGCTGGCGGCGCTGCTTTTTCTACTACAGGCGCAGCAGACTCGGCTACCGGAGCATCCAGCGCCTCAGTCGCAAAGGGAACCGCTTTTAACGGCGTTTTTGCTGCTCTGGCTTCTGTGGCGTCTGCTGCTGGCGCTGAAGTTTCTTCCTGCGCTGCAGGCGTTGCAGTCTTGCTCTGGCTGGCTTCTGTGTCATGACCCTTGGCCTCTGTTGTGTCAGGTGTCGTGGTTTCAGTCGCTTTATCCCTAGCTATTGGTTCAGCAGTTTCCTTCTTTACCGCTGGCTTTGACTCTACCCGTGGTATCGGTGCCGCTAACGGGTCATCCCAGTTTAACATCATGGTTTTTTACTTCCTCTATTATGCTTTAGCCCCTCGCCCTATTTAGGGGGAGAGGGGTTGGGGTGAGGGGGGGCTACTGACAAGCCTCACAATCAGGATCAAGAATCGAGCACGCCGCTGGCGCAGCCGATCCCACTTCAGCCACATTCGGCACACTCTTTAAATCCGGCTTACTGCTATCACTAGCGCTGGACGCATCGTTCAGCTTCTCCGCTCCGGTCGCTCCAATCGAACGCAGGTAATAAGTCGTCTTCAAGCCCCGCACCCACGCCAGTTTGTACAGGTTATCCAGCTTCTGACCCGACGGTTCTTCCATATACAGGTTGAGCGACTGACCCTGGTCAATCCACTTCTGGCGGCGGCTACCGGCTTCCACCAACCAGCGCGCATCAATCTCAAACGCCGTGGCATAACGCTCTTTCACCTCATCCGGCACGCGATCCAGTTTCTGTACCGAACCGTCGAAGTATTTAAGGTCGTTAATCATCACCTCATCCCATAAATCCAGCGCTTTCAGCTCAGCCACCAGATAAGGGTTAATCACGGTGAATTCACCAGACAGGTTCGATTTCACAAACAGGTTCTGGTAAGTCGGTTCAATCGACTGCGACACGCCACAGATATTAGAAATCGTCGCCGTCGGCGCAATCGCCATCACGTTGGAGTTACGCATTCCGGTTTCTTTGACCTTATTACGCAGACTGTCCCAATCGAGTGTCTGGGTCTGATCGACAATAAAGTATTCACCGCGCTCTTCACCCAGCAGCGCCAGCGAATCAATCGGCAGAATACCGCGACTCCACAATGAGCCTTTGAAGGTAGAATACTGCCCGCGCTCCGCCGCTAAATCACTGGACGCATTAATCGCAAAGTAGGACACCGCCTCCATGCTGCGATCCGCAAATTCCAGCGCCGCCTCCGAAGTGTAGGCCAGCTTCTGTTTATACAGCGCATCCTGGAAACCCATAATGCCCATACCCACCGGACGATGCTGCAAGTTAGACTTCCGCGCCTGCGGCACGCTGTAATAGTTGTAGTCGATGACGTTATCTAACATGCGCATCGCCGTGGTCACGGTGCGCTCCAGCTTCGCCATGTCCACGCCGTCTGCCGTGGTATGCGCCGCCAGATTAATTGACCCCAGATTACACACTGCGATTTCATCGTCATTGGTATGTAGCATGATCTCAGTACACAGATTCGAGCTATGCACTACGCCCACATGCTGATTGCTATAGCGAATATTACAGGGGTCTTTAAACGTCACCCACGGATGGCCGGTTTCAAACAACATACCCAACATCTTGCGCCACAGCTGATTGGCCGGAATCTTGCGGAACAGCTTAATTTCACCGCGCTCCACCATGTCTTCGTATTCAGCATAACGCTTCTCAAACGCCTTACCGGTAAGATCATGTAAGTCCGGCGCATCATCCGGCGAAAACAGCGTCCATTCCTTTTCATCCGCCACCCGCTTCATGAACAGGTCAGGAATCCAGTTCGCGGTGTTCATATCATGCGTACGCCGCCGGTCATCACCGGTGTTCTTACGCAGCTCTAGGAAGTCTTCAATATCGATGTGCCAGGTTTCCAGGTAAGCACAGACTGCACCCTTGCGCTTACCGCCTTGGTTAACCGCGACCGCGGTATCATTCGCCACCTTCAGAAACGGCACCACGCCCTGTGATTTACCGTTAGTGCCCTGGATATGTGCCCCCATGCCGCGCACCGGCGTCCAGTCATTCCCCAAACCGCCAGCAAACTTAGACAGCAGCGCATTATCCTTCACCGCACCATAAATCCCGCCAAGATCATCCGGCACAGTTGTCAGGTAACAGGAAGACAATTGCGGACGCAGCGTACCCGAGTTAAACAGCGTCGGCGTGCTGCTCATAAAGTCAAAGCTGGATAACAGGTTATAAAACTCAATCGCCCGCGTTTCGCGATCCACTTCATTAATCGCCAGGCCCATCGAGACGCGCATAAAGAACACCTGCGGTAGTTCAAAACGAGTGCCATCAGAATGCAGGAAGTAGCGGTCATACAGCGTCTGTAACCCCAGATAGGTAAACTGCAGATCACGCTCCGGCTTTAACGCCGCACCCAACTTTTTCAGGTCATAACGCAGCAGCTCCTCGTCCAGCAATTTAACGTCAACGCCGCGCTTGAGTGCTTTTTTCAGCACAGCCGCATAGCTATCGGCCATTTCCTGCTGTGTCGCTTCAGTCGGACGCCCTTCGAGAAAGGTCAGCACTTCACGCCGCAGGCTATCCAGCAACATACGCGCCGCCACCTGCGAATAATTCGGATCCTGATCAATCAATACGCGGGTGCTAATAATCAGTGCGGTCGCCACCTCTTCCTCAGAGATGCCATCGTACAAATTACGCATGGCGGTTTGCGCGACCTGCTCAGCGCTAACGCCTTCCAAGCCAGCCACCGCCTCATCAATCACCTGCTGCAAACGTTCTTCGTCTAGGGGGGCTGAGCTGCCGTCCGCCAGCTTGACATTAATCGTCGGGGCCGCCGATTTTTTCTTGCTGCGTTTTTCCTTCTTTGCTCGCAGCTGTGCCCGCTCGTTGCGATACAGTACATAGCTACGCGCTACTTTGTGCTCACCGGCCCGCATCAGCGCCAGCTCAACCTGATCCTGAATATCTTCAATATGCAGCATGCCGCCGTCGGGCATACGACGGAACAAGCCGTCCATCACCTGCTCGGTGAGCTGCTTCACGGTGTCATGAATGCGCGCCGAACCAGAAGCCGAACGGCCTTCGACATCCAGAAACGCCTTTGTGAGCGCGAGATGGATTTTGCCACCATCAAAGTCAGTGACCTGCCCATTACGGCGAATCACTTTACAGGTTGGCGTGGTAAATTCAGGAATTTGAATTTGTGCGGCGTTGAATTCTTCGTCGGCTTGTACGTTTACTGATTGCATGCGAAACCTCGGCTACGGCCCATTGCGTAGCATTATGAATATTGATAATTAATTTTATGGGTAAGCAACATGGCATAAGCCCCGGGTCACACCCTTCATTCATTTTGTGAAGCTGTGCGCCCGATTTTTTATAACTTTTGCATGCATACTATAAAGTTCTGTACTCCTGGGAATACACTATAGGATGTGTGTTCGATGACGGTCAAGCACAATATGTTGTCATTAAGCTGTGCACAGCCTGTGGATAAGAAGGGGAAAACCCGCTGGCATGCGGCCTACCATCGCCCAGCACAAAACGCACTATTTTTTGAATTAAATTTACAATCTCAATTTTTTTTTTAGATCAAAATGCTGAAATTGTAACAAGATCAATTAATAAGCCACGTCAACGGAGAAAGCACTGCCAAATCCGCTATAATCGTCTTTTTCCATACTGGCAATACTGTTATGGCGGCCAAACTCTTTTCTCTGCGCAACGTACCCGATGAAGAAGCCGACGGCGTACGCGACCTGCTGCGTCAACACAACATCGCGTTTTATGAAACCCCGCCCAATGCCTGGGGCATTTCCGCCCCGATTATCTGGGTTGAGGATCCGGCACAGCTGGCGCGCGCCAAAAACCTATTGGAACGGTTTCAAGTCGAATACACCGCCCGCGCCAGCGCAGCGCATGCCGCCCAGCGCGTAAATCAGCAGCAGCCCACGCTATTGGGCACCCTCTTACAACACCCCTTGCGCACGCTGGGGCTGTTGGCTTTTGCGGGTATTATTGCTTACGTTTCAATCGTGCCCTTTATTGAGCTCGGCCAATAACCAGCATGACTATTTGTTCAAGTCACAAGCAGACCATGGCGCAGCGACGGATAACGCAGCTGCACGCCCAGCTCAGCCAGCAGCTTGGTATTCGAAATACGCCGCGACTCGGCCAAATACGACAGCATACCCGCACTCATACGACCCTGCGCCTCGGCAAGCGCGACCTGCGGTGGGCGCGGCAGCCCAGAAAAATCTGCCACCTGATTGAAATAATCCGTCATGGTTGAAGGCTGGCCGTCGGTCACATTATAAGTGCTGCCAGACGCCGCCCGCGCCAGCGCCACCTGACAAATCAGCGCCAAATCATCGGCATGAATCCGGTTAGTCCACGGCGCTTCTGCAGCCTGCAAGACCGGCTCACCGCGCCGCAAGCGCGCCAGCGGCAGGCGATCCTGGGCATAAATACCCGGTACGCGCAGCACCACCCACTCCCGCTGATAACGCTCACCCCAAGCCCGCAGCGCATTTTCGGCGTCAACCCGGCGCACAGCGCGCGCAGCCTTAGGTTTGAGCGGCGCAGTTTCATCAATCCAGCGGCCCGCACAATCGCCATAAACGCCGGTGGTGCTAATTAATACGATACGGCGTGGTGCATTTTGTACGGTGGATAAGAAGGTGCGCAGGCGTGTGTCAAGCCTTAAATCCCCCTCGTTCCACCCCTTTATTTCAGACGTTTCGCTTTGTAAACGTAGCTCGGGGGAGACGGAGGGGATTTTTCTCTCGGAACGCGGCGGCATAAACCAAAAAACATCTGCACCCACAAACTGCTGCGCAAAACTCGCAGCTATTCCTTCACCCACATCCAAATCACCCCGCCGCATGCTAATCCCCTGCGCCTCTCCCAGCCGCAGAGACTCCTCACTTCTGACCCAGCCAATCACACTCCGCCCCTGCTTTTGGTATAAACTGGCAACACGGCGGCCTATATCGCCGCAACCCATTATCCATAACTGGCTCATGAGACCGCTCCACAATGATTAATGCTGGCAGTATAAACCAAATCAAACCCGGCAAAATGCAACGGATTGAGGCCCCAGACGGTAAGCGCCTCCTGGTCTGTAATGTTGCCGGTCACTTTTATGCCATCGACGATATGTGCACGCATGAAGATGCTTCCCTCTACCTGGGCTGCCTCAAGGGTGAGGAAATACAGTGCTCACTGCACGGCGGCCGCTTTAATGTGAAAACCGGTGCCGCCACCGTTGAACCGGCGGAACTGCCACTACAAACGTATGTCGTATCCTTACACGATGAGCAACTCATGATTGCTTATCCAGTGCCAGAGCAACCACAGAACTAACCATGCAGATACATCGCTTCACCCTCATCGCGGATCTTTTTTATATCCTGCTTTTCACGCTGCTCTTCAGCGCCAGCTACCTCTACTTCGAGCAGCACTACCGTATCGTTATCTTGCCAGCGCCGATTGATGACACCCCCACGTCGCCGGGCCAAGCTGACGCACCGGCGGAAGCCTTAGACTTTCCCGCCTTTCGAGAGTACAGCACGCCACCGCCACGCCTACGGCCTAAACCACCGGAACATGTCGCCGCGCTGCTGGATTCCATTTATGCGCAGCTCGACACCACCTACCACTACGACCCCTCATACGTGCGCATCAGCTATCCCGGCGGCGATGTCGCGCCGGAAGTGGGCGTGTGTACCGATGTTGTGGTGCGTGCCTTTCGCGCACAGGGTATCGACCTACAGCAGCGTATTCATGAAGACATGCGCCGCCACTTCCGGCAGTATCCGCGCAAATGGGGCCTACGCTCGCCCGACACAAATATTGACCATCGCCGCGTACCCAATATGATGACCTACTTTGAGCGCCGGGGTGTCGACTTAGCGATTAGCGACGACCCCGAAAACTACCGGCCCGGCGATGTGGTCGCCTGGAAGCTCAACGAGAAGCAAAACCATGTCGGCATTGTCATGCAGGCCCGCAGCCGCGATGAGCTGCGCCCGCTGATTGGGCATAATATTGACCGGGGTGTCATGCTGGAAGACGTGTTGTTTCGCTGGGAAATCATCGGCCACTACCGCTACTTTGAGCCACCACTGAAGCAGGCCACCGCAGAAAAGTAGCGCCTAAACGACTGCTAACCGACTGCTAACCGACTGCCAAAGCAGCTTAGCCCCAGCTCACCACCGCGCTGGACGCAGCGACCGTCGCCAGCGCAGCCGCAACGAGCTGCTCGCCCGCCGCATCCAGCGCATAGACCTCGACCTGCACATGCTTTACTCGCCGCCCGGCACGCAGCACCTTGGCCCGCGCTTCTAACGCCTCGCCCAGTCCCGGCGCTAGGAAGCTCACCTTAAATTCCACAGTGAGCGGCTGCTGCTCCCCCGTCATCGTCGTATAAGCCGCAAATCCAGCCGCATTATCCGCCAACGTTGCCGTCACCCCGCCGTGAAATAACCCGTGCTGTTGAGTTAAGGCCTCGCGATAGGCTAGCCGGATGGAACATTCGCCCACCGCCACCTGGGTCAGCTCCGCCCCCAGCGTATGCATAAAGCCCTGCTGCTCAAAACCCTGTTGCACGCGCTCGCGCAGTAATTCATCTGCATCATCAATCATTTTGCCGCTCCTAATAGCATGCTCAGAGTATAGGATAGGAACCGTCCGCATCATGCGTTTCAGCACCGGTTAACGCTGGCGTAAACACGCAGACTAAACGCAGATCACTGATGGCTTCCAGCCGATGACGGTCATGTTTATCCAGGGTATACATATCCCCCGGCCCAATCATATATTCCGCCCCGCTGTTCACGTCAGTCACCCGCGCCTGCCCCGCTATCACCAGATTGGCCTCAATGTGATGCTTATATTCCATTTCCAGCGACTGGCCCGCCGCAAAGGTAGTCTGCGTCAGGGTGAAACCCACCTCATCAGCACGCAGCAGATAGCGCGTACTCGTCCACACACCGGGCTTTTCAACGTAGCCGCCCTGCTGTTTGATTGCAGCCAATGTTTTTACAATCATCGCTTCTTCTCCATCACCATCTGCGCACCGTTACCGGCACAATGAACTTCACAATTAACTGAACACTATTAGCCGCGCAGCGTGCGGGTATGAAAGACCTGCCCCAAGTCAGCAACAGCAGCAGCCACCTGCCGCAGGCGAGCCGCGCTGGCATTGCCCGGCAGCAAAACCCCGGCACAGGTCCCACTGTGAGCCGCCACAATGCCCAAGCCTAATGGACTCAGGCACCCGCTAGCCGCCCGGCTTAATAATTGTTGCAGCCATTGATTATCCGTGCGCCCCGCATGCAGCTGTGCCGAACGCCCGGCGCAGCGCGCAATAGCCGCGTCATCACGCCGTGCAAATGCAGCATACAGTTCCCGTAAGAGCGCATCGTACTGCGCGCACTGCTGCGGGGTAAAACTTAACCTGCGATTATACGCCAGCGTTGATAATTCACCGCCGCTGTCCACGCCCACAATCTGAAAATCTGGCACATAAGCGAAACGTTTTAACAGCTGCCCCTGACGGTGGTTATAGGCCACGCTCGTGTCATAATGCAAGGCATCGTGCGGTTCGATTGCCGCCATCAACGCCGAAATCAACGCGGGGGTGAGGGTGATCCCATAGCCATTTTGAAAGGCGCGCAGTACGGCCAGCATATCAGCCGTGCTGGAACTTAAGCCCTTACCCACCGGAATATTGCGTGCAAGCGTCAGCGCGACGCTAACCCCCGTATCAACCCCTAAAGCCCGAAGCAGCGCATGCGCCACCTGGCCAGACTTTTCCCAGCGGCTATCGACGCGCACCGGGCCAGACGCAGGCCGCACGACCAAGCGGCAGGTGCTCCATAACTCAACCGGCAGCGTCACCAGAAAATCGTCCCCACCGGACAACCGCCCCTGGATGATTTCACCGAAGCTGGCGAATGATTGACCCGAAGCCACCCTCGGCAGGCCGGATAACAGACTGCCCACACAGGCCGCCGGAAATACAGCCGCAGTCGGCGACGTACCGTGCTGCTGGCGCATAGCCGCAGCGCCGTTCTTAGCCGCTGTGGTGCGAGTGGCTAGCATGCTTCTTCTTTATCCTCATGCTTGACTGTGTGCCAAAAAGCGATACATTGTGCCTATGCCTTTAACCCAACACCGTTCAAAACGCATTCAAAACGCACGCCTATGTCCATTCATACACATGCCCACATGCCACCGATCACATCCGCCGCAGCCATGATGAAGCGACCATGATTAACTTACTCTGTTTCGGTGATTCTAACACCTGGGGTTATAACCCGGAAACACAGCAGCGCTATGCCCCTGATACCCGCTGGCCGCAGGTGATGCGCAGCGCGCTCGGCCCAGGCTACGCCGTGATTGAAGAGGGCATGAACGGGCGAACGACAGTGTGGGATGACCCGGTGGATGGTCTGATGAGCGGCCTGGCGTATCTGCCGCCCTGCCTGCTGTCGCATAAGCCGCTGGACCAGGTGCTGTTGATGCTGGGCACGAATGACCTCAAGGATCGCTTTTGTGTCGGCGCCGCCGAGATTGCTAAATCCGCCGGACGCTTGGTGCAAATCATCCAGGCCAGCGACACCGGGCCAGACGGTACGGCACCCGCAGTCGTACTCATGGCTCCGCCCCCCACGGTCATGGGGCAGGATGGACTGGACACGCGCCAAGGCGGCCTGGAGAAATCAGCCCAGTTCGCCCGCTGTTATGCGGAGGTTGCACGCGAATTGGGTTGTGCGTTTTTTGATGTCGGTGCAGTGATTAGCTCCAGCCCGGTGGATGGCATCCATTTTAGCGCGGCGGCCCAGCGTAAGCTGGGTCAAGCCATGGCAGCCTTCATACAACGCTAACCCCGCTTCAACGGGGCTAAAATTGATCAATCAGCGCCAGCACCGTGCTAAAGCGGGTGAAGCTATGATCACCACCACGTAGCACCAGCTGATGGCTGTCCCGGTAAAAATCCACGGCGGTGCGCCAGTCCAGCACCTCATCCCCAGTTTCCTGCAGCAGCAGAATATTCTCCGGGTAGCGTGGGGCGATTAAATCCATGGCATGCAGGGCATCCACATGCGCCTGGGTAAATTCAAACGCCTCAGCATCATGCCAACCCTGCTGCGGCCCCACCGCCGTACGCAACACCAAACCGGCGTGCACCGCTGGATTAATCACCACCGCTTTGCGCTGATAGCGCGCCGCTAACACCGTCGCATAAAAGCCACCGAGCGAACTGCCCACCAGCTTCAAGCGCGTATCGAACTGTTCAATCAACGCCTCCAGCTGCGCAATGGCCTGTTCAGGATCAGGCGGCAAAGCCGGACAAAGCCACTCCGCTTCCCGGCCCTGTTGTGCCAGCCACTGGCGGAATTGCTGCGCCTTAGTCGACTGCGGAGAAGAACGAAAACCATGTAAATACAAGAACATCTGAATCCACCGTTAAGCCTTAACACCTGAAAAAATACCAGCGCGCACCTCTATAAGTCGAGCATACTGTGCTTAAATTACGGTAAAAATATTACCGCTTTTCTAAGCGATACAAACCGCCCTCATCCTGATCCGTCAGCAGGTACAAATACCCATCCGGCCCCTGCTGGACATCGCGGACACGTCCAATCTGCCCGTCCAGCATGCGCTCCTCGTTGACCTGATCACTCGCAAAACTCAGCCGCACCAGCAAACCAAATTTCAGCGACCCGACGAACAAACTGCCTTTCCAGCCCGGATATTTATCCCCGTTATAAAACGTCATACCCGACGGCGCGATAGAAGGCACCCAGTAATGCAAGGGCTGTTCCATACCGGCTTTCTGAGTCAGCCCCTCACCGACGCTGCCGCCAAAATACTCCTCACCATAGCTAATCACCGGCCAGCCGTAATTCGCCCCCTGCTTAATCACATTCACCTCATCGCCACCACGCGGGCCGTGTTCATGCGTCCAGATTTGGCCGTTAAACGGATTCAGCGCGATACCCTGGGCATTGCGGTGCCCATAGCTAAAGATTTCCGGCGCATAGCCCGCCTGGTTTACAAACGGATTATCGGCGGGCACGCGACCATCATCATGCAGCCGCACCAAACTACCGGTATGATTCTGCGGTTGCTGCGCCAGCTCACGCTCACCGCGATCCCCCAGCGTGATATATAAATAACCCGCCTTATCAAATAACAAACGCCCCCCAAAATGACGACCGCCTCTTACACCCGGCGTTGCAGAAAAGATATTCTGTACATTGCTAAGCGTACCGTCCTTATACTGACCACGAGCAACGTGTGTATTGTAACCACCGTCCTGACTCTCAGCCGTATACGAAAGATATAACAGGCGATTCTGTGCAAACTGTGGATGCAGCGCCAGCCCCATTAAACCGCCCTGCCCCTGTGCAGCAATCTTTGGCAAGCCCCTCACCGGAGCATGCTGCAACTCACCGTTCACAATACGGCGGAGCTGGCCAGAACGTTCGGAGATTAGCATTTCACCATCGGGCAAAAACACCATGCTCCACGGATGTTCCAGCCCACCGGCGACTTTGACCGGCTGCACCTTTGTTTGTGCGACGGCATGTCCCGCCCCCAAGAAAAAACAGAGCAACAATCCATGAAACAACATTTTCCAGCGATTTATCTGCATTTTGCGCCTCCGGTAACGATAATAGTGACGAGAACTAGCGCTATAGAATAATCTCTAACGATTGATATTACAGAATACCGTCAGTAGGAATAGTGGCAAAAGTCCGCGCTCAATGCGTAACAGTGGATCGCAGCGCGCCGTAGCGCACGCCTAGCGCAGATAAATACTGCTATATTCAGGTTACTTGAGGTATCATTTTGGGTCTGATGAAATTAAAATCCCAACTCGACACGCTTGCCGCCGACAAGGTTGCCGCCACCGCAGGCACCTCAATGCGCTGTATTACCAGTAATTTCCGCTGGGAATGTGCGCTGACCGAGCAGCGCTCAACGGACTATAACGACTTCATTGACCCAGTGGACAATCATCAGGACTGGAAAGCCGAGCATCGTCAATATGTAGACGCTTGTATTCATGTTGCGAAGGATGCGCCCGCCAGCGCCGAATGTTTTGCAGCCAGCAACCAGCAGGCTCATCTGAATGAAATCGATAATACGCTGTTATTACGCCTTGAATCCGTCGGTTATTTATTTCACAAAAAAGCCATTAAAGGCGTTGCGACGGCATTCTGGGATCGCTTTTACCACAACTTAAAAGACCTGAAAAAAGATACGCTGCCAATTGCAGCAGACAGCCTGCGCACTGAGTTCATTAACCAATGGAATGCACAGCGTGTTCAGGCGCGCCCAATGTTTACCACTTTTCTGAACGACTTCGGCGGCAATCTCGGCGCACTGATTAAGCAGGACTGGCCACATATTATGCGCGATCGTCTCGGTTTGACGCACTTGCAGGGCAGTGCCACAGAACCGCTGCCGGTTATTTTAGTCTGTTACAGCGTCGATGAAGTGCGTGCGGCTCAGCTAATGGCCGCTGGCAAAGGCGCAACTTCCGGCTTCACCCGCCCAACCGTACTGGATATGGAAATGTCCGATGCCTTTATCCCGGCCCCGACAACCTCAGCCAACACCAGCTACGGCCACACGCTGGACTTAGCCTGCGCCGACATTCCCAGCCAATTCACACCGGAAATGCTAACCTTCCCACTGGACTATCAGGCCAAACACATTAAAGCGCTGGGCTTCATTACGCGGGAACATGCGTTGCACGATGAACAGGCGCTGCTGGATGCACGCAACCGCCATATTCAGGGGCTACAACGCCAACCGGACTGTGCGGATTTTGGCGAGGTGTTACTGTGAGCTGGCAACAGTGGCGTAATGCACTACGCGCCACCCCGGAACAGGCCGTGCATGACTTACTGCGCGGCGCGGCTGATATAAGCCCGTTTGAGCGTATTGCGGCACATGAGTTTTTGCTGGAGATTTTGCCCCGCCAAAGCCGCAGCGTGGTGCGCAGCGAACCTTTAGTGGGTGAACCTGACTTTGACCCGGTGGCTGTCGATCCGCAGGCTGATTTAGCGGGGTACTTAGATACCGGTTTAAATGCCTGGCTGCTGACGCAGCGCGAACAGGCCCTGCCCAATGCCAGAAAATTATCGGCGTACAGTGCGCAGGTGTGTGAGGCGCTGCAATGGCCCTTATACTTCACCCTGCCACAAACATTACAGACCTTGCGTGCTAAACGCAGCGCATGGCTCAGCTGGCTGGGCAAACTCACTATTTCCGCCTACCGCGAACCGGAATATGACTACTGGCAGGTACTGGCGGCCCATCAAACGAATAACGATTTACAAGTCTTCTGGCACTCCTTTGTGACCGAAGCGGGACGCACCCGCTCATTGCGCTATCGCAATATGGGGCTACTGGCGCTGGCGCAATTACCTCTGTCGGAAGACGACAGCCTGCGTAACCCACGCTTACAGGTGCAGGCGCTGGTGAATCGCTACCAGCGGCGCAGAATGCTGGGGGTAGCCGCTCAGGAAGAACTGGCTACGACGCTGCTCAGCGTGATGGCGCGAAATCCAAGCATGAGTGAAGATCATTATCGGGAATTTCTGCTGGACTTGCTGACGCCTTTGGGCGGCGATGTCACGCTGTCAGTACTGCAAATGATGGGCCTGCTCAATCAGCAGCTAATGCGACGCAATGTACATGACCTTGCCAGCGGCAACTATGCCTTGCCGCCACCAGGAGAAGCTGAAGAGGCTAATCAGGTCGTAGCCGCCATCAAGCAGTCGAACAGCCTGCTGCAAGCTTGGGAAGGTGTTCTGGGCATGTACCCGCTGCTGAGTGCGCATGCTGCCTTTGTGCATAGTTCAGGCAATGCTTATAACTTTGTCCGCACCCTTGATAAGTGCAGCCGTGCTTTATGTGAAAAATACGAATTGCGCGACCCCAGTATTCAGGGACAATTACTGCAATGGGTGCAGCTAGCGCTGCGCATGGAGCCCGATGAACCGCGACGCTGGATGTTGTGGGAACTGGTTTTACAAAAAGCTGGTTTTCCTGAACGAGCACAATCGGTGCTGTGGGAAATGACCCGCCGCTTTCCTGAGCAGGTGCCTTGTCGGGTAGAGCTGGCACGTTTATTAGCTGCATCCAAAAGCCCAAAAGATCAACACCAAGCGCAGCATCTGTTAAAGCAGGTATTAAAACTAGACGCAGAGCATTTACACGCTTACTCAACTCTAGCAAAAATAGCTATCCAACAGGAGGATTGGCAGCAAGCTCTTCACTACTCCAGTCAGGGCTTGCAAATTGACCCTGAACACGGGCCATGTGCTTTATTATTGGCCGCCGCTTATGAACATCGCGGACAACACGGAGATATACCATCAGCTATTGCGCATTTGCAGCGTTTCACTGAACGTTATCCGGGTAACTCAAAAGCCGAAAGCTATTTACGAAATCTAAATAGTTACCAACTACCAGATAAGGACCAGTACACTATCTTTACCAATAATAAAACCCAGGATTCGGCCCTGAGTGACACTGACGTTCCATCTACCGAAACCGACCCGGCCTGGATAGCCTTTGCCGCCTCAGTACGCCCACTCGCCACATCCAATTCCAATACGGCCATAAACACTGCACCATCCACACAGGAAGCAGCGCGCCAACCAATAACCGCAACTCAGATGCTGCTCCCACTGCACAAAGCCCTGCAACAGGCGGTAGCAAACGAGCAATGGCATACCGACGTGCTGCAACCCTACGACGCAGCCACCCAACAGGAGTTCCCACTGGAAGTCCGCCTATGGCGCTATTTACAGCTGTTGCAGGCCGATATTGCCAGTCAAGGCGAACTAAAAACCGCCAGAGAGTCGGTACAGGACTGGCTCAAACGTGAAAAAAGACAGGGCGATAATCCCTTTCGCATCGACTATCTCGACAAAAACTGGGAAAAGCTCAACGCTGATACCGACACCGCACTGCGGGACGGCACCCAATGGCTCAATGCGTTACTAGATAGCTATCAACCCCTGCCAGCCCCACTACTGACAGAATCGGCCATATTGTCCACTGTTTAACACGCCCACTGCTTGCCCCACACCCCCCTTCCCGCTAGTCTTAAACCTTCCCCAAAAGTC
>CALAMO010000019.1 GCA_937925855.1 uncultured Thiotrichaceae bacterium | reverse complement strand
GACGTTGCATCAATACATGAAAACCTATAACCACCACATCGTTCAGCGAAATTTAGGGCATTTGACGCCAATACAGGCAATGAAAAAGTGGTATCGTGAAAAACCTGAATTGTTTAATAAGCGAGTTTATGAACAGGCGGGTCTCGATAGCTAACACTTGGAGTGCACCTTAGTCTTCGACTTACACAGTAACGCGCACGAAAGACTGACACCCAGAATGCATGTAAGTCTTCGACTTATAATGAAAATAGGAATATAAGACAGGAAATCAGTGATGGCCTTACAGAAATTAAAGCGCTTAACGCTGGCAAAATTATGCAGGAACTAAAAACTCAAACAACCCGTAGCGACTATTTAACCTTCGATGCTGACGCCAAGGACAAACACGAATTCTACGACGGCCAGATTTTCGCTATGTCCGGCGGCAGTTTTAATCATGCGGCTATTGGGTTAAATGTTGCCACTGAGCTGCGCAATCAACTGCGTGGTAAACCCTGTCAGCCAATGAACAGTGATATGCGAGTGCATACGCCTTCTGGCCTTGATACTTACCCTTATATTTCGGTATTTTGTGGTGAGCCATAATTGACTGATAATTACCGTACCCTGTTGAATCCGGTGGTCATTATTGAGGTGTTGTCGCCCTCAACGCGGAATTATGACCGGGGAGATAAGTTTTGGCATTTTCGCTCCATTCCGGGGTTGACGGATTATCTGTTGATTGATTCTGAGTCTTTGCATGTGGAGCATCATCAGCGGCAAGGGAAAGACGAATGGTTGTTGCATGAGTATCGGGAATTGGGAGATGTTTTGGTTTTGAGGGATTTGGAAGTTAGATTGGAATTATTATCAGTGTATGAAGAAATTAGCATTTAACCTATTTTACTAGGCTTTATGCTATTCTAAGTTTTACCAATCAAGCGCGCCTCAGGAGTACAAGTAATTGGCACAGACACATATACCCAGAAAGTATAGGCATGGTTTTGTTTTAACAGAACAAGATTTAAGAAAGCTAATCACAGTATCAACTGATCAAATAAAAAAACGGAATACTACTTGCAAGACTGAATTCAAATGTATCCTGAAAGACCATACAACAATTGATACTAAAAATATTGATGATTTTTTTTCAATTGAAAATAGTGGCCTACAGAGTATCATAACAATTAAAGGAAAAATATTTAGCGAAGATGAGAAAGAAACTATCTATATAAATTTCCATGATATAAACAGAGATGAAAACTCTTACTATTCAATACAACTAGATATTTTTACTGAAGATAGAGACTGGGCTTTTGTAACAACAGCAGATATTGAAGATAGAATATCTAGAATAAAGTATTTTGATTTTAGCTTATGGTGGAACAACTCAATTTTTTCACATATATTTATAGGATTAGTTACCATTTTCTGTTTATGGTATTTCAATACACATTTTTCACCATCCATCGAAAAATCAGAATCGTTAAGAATTGCCTATGAATCAGGAAAAATACAGAATTCAGTAGAAGCTCTCATATTTTTAGAAGAACAAAAAGAAGACAAGTCGGCTTATTGGTACCTTGCTTTCTTAGTCTTTATTTCTTTAGGCCCAATTACTCTTAGCAAACTCATAGAATGGTTGGCAAAAATAGTATCTAAGCCATATGTTTTTTGCTGGAATGAAGAAATAAAATCACACGAGAAAAGAACAAATTTTTTAAAGACAATATCTATTACAGTCATCTTAGGCGGAATAGTTTCACTAGTTGTTGCATTCATAGCAGCTAAGTTAGGATTATAAAATCTGGCTGACTAAAGCAAGTCAGCCAAAATTACCATTTCGAGCATTATATACTAAACATCAATCGCATTATCCTTCTCCCACTGGGTAAAGTGAGAAACAAAATCATTCCACTCCTGATGCTTCAGCTTCAAATAAGCCGCCGAGAACTCCTCACCCATCGCCGCTTTCAGCCCCACATCTGCATCAAACATCCGCAGCGCATCCAGCATATTCAACGGCAGACGCGGCGCATCTTTCACCGTATGTCCATCCTTATACATATCAATATCCAACCGTGGCCCCGGATCCGCTCTAATGGCTAATCCCCCCAAACCAGCCGCAATAATAATCGCCTGTAGCAGATAAGGGTTCGCCGCCCCATCCGCCAGCCGCAACTCAAACCGTCCCGGCGCAGGTACCCGTACCATGTGCGTACGGTTATTTCCCGTCCAGGTGACGGTATTCGGTGCCCAGGTCGCGCCCGACATCGTACGCGGTGCATTAATCCGCTTATAAGAATTCACCGTCGGATTGGTAATCGCCGCCAGCCCGGAGGCATGTTTCATAATCCCACCCAGGAAATGTAGTCCCTGCTGCGACAAGCCCAGCTCCATCGCGTCATCCGCGAAGGCATTCACCTTGCCGTCCCTATCCCACACCGAGACATGCGCATGACAGCCGTTCCCGGTCAGCCCTTCAAACGGCTTCGGCATAAACGTCGCCCGTAAGCCATGCTTCTCGGCCACCGACTTCACCATAAACTTAAAGAACGAATGTTTGTCCGCCGTCGCCAGCGCGTCATCATATTCCCAGTTCATCTCAAACTGACCGTTCGCATCCTCATGGTCGTTCTGATACGGCCCCCAGCCCAGATCCAGCATATAATCACAAATCTCGGTAATCACATGACTGCGCCGCATGACCGCCATCTGGTCATAGCAAGGCTTCGCCGCCGTATCCGCCGCGTCCGAAATCGCCGTACCATCCGGGGTAATCAGGAAGTACTCCGCCTCCACCCCGGTCTTAACCCGCAGACCCTTTTCAGCCGCCTTTGCAATCTGATTCTTCAGCACCACACGCGGGGCTTGCTGTAGCTCCTGCCCGTCCATCACACAGTCCGCCGCCACCCAGGCCACCTCCGGCTTCCACGGCAGCTGGATCACCGAATCCGGGTCAGGAATGGCAAACATATCGGGGTGCGCCGGGGTTAAATCCAAATAGGTCGCAAACCCGGCAAAACCTGCACCTTCTGCCTGCATCTCCGCAATCGCGGATGCTGGCACCAGTTTAGCGCGCTGCCCACCGAACAGGTCGGTGAATGAAATCATGAAATACTTAACGTTATTCTCTGCCGCGAAGGCGGCTAAATCTTTAGACATGTTGCTCTCCTCCAATCAAATTCCACCAGAACCAATACCCGGCACCCAATCCGTGCCCGCCAACGGCACCTTCGCCATCGCCGCTGCCTCAATCGTCAGCGCACACAAGTCTTCCGGCTCCAAATTATGCACATGATTCTTGCCGCAGGCGCGCGCAATGGTTTGCGCCTCCAGCGTCATCACCTTCAGGTAATTCGCCAGCCGCCGCCCCGCTGCCACCGGATCAACCCGCGCCATTAAATCAGGATTCTGCGTCGAAATCCCGGCGGGGTCATTGCCCTCATGCCAGTCATCATAAGCCCCCGCCGTACTGCCCAATTCGTTATACTCGGCTTCCCACTGCGGATCATTGTCACCAATCGCCACCAGCGCAGCGGTACCGATGGACACCGCATCCGCACCTAAGGCCAGCGCCTTCGCCACATCAGCACCGTTACGAATCCCACCAGACAATACCAGCTGTACCTCACGATGCATGCCCATGTCCTGCAATGCCTGCACCGCCGGGCGAATACACGCTAACGTGGGCTGACCAACATGTTCGATGAACACTTCCTGCGTCGCTGCCGTGCCACCTTGCATCCCATCCAACACCACACAATCCGCACCCGCTTTCACTGCCAGCGCCGTGTCGTAATAAGGCCGCGCCCCGCCGACTTTAATAAAAATCGGCACCTGCCAGTTGGTAATCTCACGCAGCTCCAGAATCTTAATCGCCAGATCGTCCGGCCCCGTCCAGTCGGGATGACGACAGGCCGAACGCTGATCAATGCCCTTAGGCAGGGTGCGCATCTCTGCCACCCGATCGGTAATTTTCTGGCCTAATAGCATACCGCCGCCGCCCGGCTTTGCGCCCTGCCCGACCACGACTTCGATGGCATCCGCCTTACGCAGATCGTCCGGGTTCATGCCGTAGCGTGAGGGCAAATACTGATACACCAGCTGTTCAGAATGGCCGCGCTCCTCCGGTGTCATCCCGCCATCACCGGTGGTAGTCGAAGTACCCGCCAGCGTCGCACCCCGTCCCAATGCCTCTTTCGCTGGCCCGGACAGCGCACCAAAACTCATGCCCGCAATCGTAATCGGAATTTTCAGCTCAATCGGCTTTTTGGCGTAGCGCGTACCCAGCGTCACGCTAGTCTCACACTTCTCGCGATAGCCTTCCAGCGGATAGCGTGACATCGACGCGCCGAGGAATAATAAATCATCAAAATTCGGCACCTTGCGCTTAGCGCCCGCGCCGCGAATATCGTAAATCCCGGTCGCCGCCGCACGGCGTATTTCCGAGAGCGTGTAATCATCGAAAGTGTCTGCTTTACGCGGCGCAGTCCGTGGAGTGTTAGTCGTCATATCATGCACCTTAATACGCAGCAGCATTATCAATATTAAAATGGTACAGCGTACGCGCCGAACCATAGCGGGTGAACTCAGTCGGACTCACATCCCTAATCCCCGCTTCATCCAACAAGCCCTGCAACAAAGTCACATGCTCATCCCGCATTTCCTTCGCAATACAGTCCGCACCCAGGCTCTTCACCGCACCACGCACAAACAAACCGGCTTCATAAATCGAGTCGCCCAGCGCATCACCGGCATCACCCAGCACCACCAGATTACCACTCTGCGCCATAAACGCCGACATGTGACCAACGTTGCCGCGCACCACGATATTGATGCCCTTCATAGAAATCCCGCAGCGCGAGCTGGCGTTACCCTCCACCACCAGCAAACCACCGCGCCCGGTCGCGCCCGCATATTGACTGGCATCGCCCTTAATCACCACCTTACCCGACATCATATTTTCCGCCACGCCGGGGCCAGCCGAACCGTGTACCGTGACCGTACCGACCTGATGCATACCGGCGCAGTAATAACCCACCGAACCATGCACATCGACGTTAAGCGGCGCGTTAATTCCCACCGCTACCGCATGATGGCCGCGTGGATTTAATACTTCCCAATCTGTCTCGGTCACCGCCTCCATCTGTGCATATAAACCCGCATTCAGCTCACGCAACTCCGTTGTACTTAAATCAACCGTCTGCATCTCATCGCTCCCAGAAATAAACAGTAGCAGGCTCCGGCTCCCACACCTTCGCATCTTCAATCCCCGGCAAATTCACCAGCGCCCGGTACTCTGAGCCAAAGGCCACGTACTGATCCGTTTCCGCTAATACCGCAGGCTTACAGGCAATCGGATCGCGTAACACACCAAAACCGTTTTTGGTGCCGACGACAAAGGTATAGAACCCGTCCATATCTTCAATGCCACTTTCCAGCGCTGCCCCGAGATTCATGCCCTGCGCCAGGCAATTCGAAAGGTAAGCCGCCGCTACTTCGGTGTCATTTTCGGTTTCAAAGTGGATGCCCTTACGCACCAGCTCACGCCGCAGGTTATTGTGATTCGACAGCGAACCGTTATGTACCAGACACTGATCCGCGCCGGTGGAGAATGGGTGTGCGCCCATAGTGGTAACCGCTGATTCCGTTGCCATTCGGGTGTGGCCAATGGCATGGCTGCCACTCATTTGACTTAGCTCAAAACGCTCGCTTACCTCACCGGGCAAACCTACTTCTTTATAAATTTCAATGGCTTCACCGGCACTCATAATGCGGATTGAATCACCCATTTCACGCAGCGCAGTGCGTACCGCATCGGCTTTATCGCTAGTCATCTGTAATACTGCATGTGTGTCTTTCAGCATGACCTCACAGCTCACATCACAGGCGCTTCTAATGTCCCCCGCCAAATCGGCAAAATCCGCTTCAGGGTCAGTCGATTGCACGGTGATTTTCATCTCACCAGGCGCGCCATACACCGCAAAACCGGCACTATCCGGCCCGCGATCAGTCATGGTAATCAGCATGTCGCTCAACATACTGCCCAGCTCGGATTCGAGTGTTTTATCTTTGATAAACAGGCCAACAATGCCACACATAATGGGTATCCTGCAGTTGAGAAAAAGGGTTGAGTATTCTATGCCCTGGCCGATAACAGCACAGGCTATTTTAGCCTAGCATTCAGTTGCACTTAGTTCAACTATAGGGAATACTTGTTTCACCAGAAGAAACAAAAGACCAAGTATGGACACCCAATACAGCCTGCAACAAAACCCACACGCCCTGCGTGAGAGAAAAGAAAATAAACTGGAAGTGGCGCTTGGGCACCAGATTCGTTTCTTTCGTAAACGGCTCGGCATCACCCTAGCTGATCTTGCGACGACAGCGGGTATTTCGCTAGGCATGCTCTCTAAAATCGAAAACGGCATGACCTCACCCTCGCTCACCAGCCTACAACAGCTCTCCATCGCACTAGGAGTGCCGATGACTGCGTTTTTCCAGCGATTTGAACAACAGCGTGAGGCGGTGTTTGTCGCCGCTGGGTCAGGGCTGGAAATTGAACGCCGGGGCACGCGCGCGGGGCATCAATATAATCTGCTCGGCCATACCGGCGGTGTGGAAGGTAAGATGGTGGTGGAGCCCTATCTGTTGACGCTGACGGAGACGTCGGATGTGTTCCCAACCTTTCAGCACAAGGGCCTGGAGTTTCTGTATATGTTGGAGGGTAGAATGAGTTATTTGCACAACGACCAGCTGTATCGGATGCAGCCCGGCGACAGCTTATCGTTTGATGCTGATGCACCACACGGCCCGAAAGACTTGATTGAGCTGCCGATTAAATTCCTATCGGTGATTTCTTACCTACAAACGGATGAAGCAACAGCTTAGACTGGAATAGTCACACCATGGTCACACACCGAACACACCGTGCTTATTATCAGTAAGCCAGTTGGCACTTAATAGCAAGGAGCTGGGGGTGCCTGTGCGATGCGGTCACTGATAATGCCCTCAAAATACTGCTGCACCTTCGGCTGGTGCTCGCCCTGAAATTGTATCCCAACGCCCCTGACTATACCGCGCTGCGCCCCCGAAGGCGTTAGCCATACAACCTTGCCTGGCACCGTCGCCTTATTTTTCTCAGCAACTAGCTCAACCTGAACTTCGACGAGATCGTTAAAATTAAAGTCATCATTCGTTGGCACAAACAGCCCACCGCCCTCTATCATAGGCAGATAGTGATTGTGTACCTGAATTTTATCAACTAATACAAGATGAAGTTTTCGTGCTGTCATAAACCGTTTCTTATTTGAATGTTATTGAGTTTTACGCCAGAGAGTCGCTGTGGCTTTATTTTAATCTTGCCCACAAGGCTAGCATATTTTCAGCAAATAATAGGGCATTCAACGGATGAGTGGACAGCGCCTTTAACTGCAATAACGCATCGTGCAGCCCCCATAATTGCTTGCCCACTAGTCGCTGTGGTAACGCTTGTAACGGCTCAGTACACAGCGCTAATGCCTGCTCCGCTGCGGGATTATTCGCATACTTTACCTTAAGCATGCTTTGCAGCAGATTAATCTGCCAGTTCAGTAACTCATCTCGGCTCTGCTTACTCCATTCAATCGACAGCGCGGCCACTGGCGTCTGCTCGGTGAGTAATTCAGTGAGCTGCTGCGCCCAACGCTGGTGCTTATCCCGCAGCAGACCATCCGCCTGCGTCAGTGCAGCCAGTGGTCGCCCTGCGGCCAGGGTTAACAGCGTGGCGGCGGGCTGCTCCTGCGCCCTGATCGCCGGCTCAGTCTCCAGCCAAGCCAACGCAGCGGCGGTCGGGGGGAGCGGCATACGCATCTGCTGACAGCGGCTACGCACCGTCGGCAATAGTCGCCCAGATTGTAAACTGAACAGCAGGATATGGGTATGCGCAGCAGGCTCTTCCAGCGTTTTTAGTAGGCTATTGGCGGCATTCACATTCATCGCCTCCGCCGCATGGATGACGGCCACCTTGACCGGGCTGTAGCTGCGACTCAGCTCCAGAAACTGATTCAGCACTCGCATCTGATCGACCGTAATGACCTGTTTCTCATCCGGCACGCTGACGCTGTGAAAATCAGGGTGTGCCGCTGCCCGAAACACCTGACAGCTGCGACAGTCACCACAGGCTAAGCCCGCAGCATCTGGCTGGAAACACAACAAACTCTGCGCCCAGGCGCTAACAAAAGTCTCGTGCCCACAACCTGCTTCCGCGCTGAACAGCAGAGCATGTGGCAGGCGTCCACGTTGGCGCACCGCCTGCAGTTGCTCTTGTAAGGTGTGCTGCCAGGGGTAGATCACTGGATCGTCCGCACCGCATGCTGCGCAGCGCGCTGTGTCAGTATCTGACTGAGCGCCTGCTGCACAGCAGTACCGACGGCAGCTTGTGTTTGGCTCGCATCAATGCGGATAAAGCGCTGCGGCTCCTGTGCGGCCCGCTGTAAATAAGCGGCCCGGATTTTTTCATGGAAGTCACAGGTTTCCTGCTCAAAGCGGTCAACGTTTGCGACGTCGACGCGATTACGCCGCGCAGCCCGCTGCCGACTCAGCTGCACATCAATATCGAAGAGTAAGGTGAAATCAGGCCGCAGCGACCCTTGCACCCATTGCTCCAGCTCAGCAATTCGCGGCAGCGACAGGCCGCGCCCATAACCCTGATAGGCATAGCTGGCATCGGTAAAACGATCACAAATCACCCATTCACCACGCTGTAGTGCGGGGATAATCAGCTGCTGCAAGTGTTCATTACGCGCCGCAAACATCAGCATCAGCTCGGTATCGGCATGCATCGCAGGCAAATCAGTCGCCAACAACACAGCACGAATCGCTTCACTGACGCGGGTGCCTCCCGGTTCGCGCGTGCTGATAAAACGAATACCGCGCTGCTGTAGAAACGCCGTAATCGTACTGAGCTGTGTGGTTTTACCGGCGCCTTCCCCACCTTCCAAGGTGATAAAACAACCGGGCAGGCAATTTATTTTTTCGTCCGGTATGCTAACTGTACGTGCTTCCGGCGCTTTTGTGTTACTGGCGTCAGGTGGCACCATCCTTATTGATCACCCTTATAACGACTTTTTTTACCATTGAGCTGATACTTAATCACAGCCTTACGATGTTCCCGATAAGTTTTAGAAAAATAGTGGCGGCCATCGCCTTTACCCGTGGCTACGAAATACAGCTTGTCGGTGGCCTCCGGGTTGAATACGGCATCAAGTGCCGCCTTACCCGGTGTAGCAATAGGTGTAGGCGGCAAGCCTTTGCGCGTATAAGTATTATAGGGGGTGTCGCGGCGTAAGTCTTTTTTGCGAATATTACCCTGATAGCTCTCCCCCATGCCATAGATCACCGTCGGGTCGGTTTGCAGCCGCATATCAATGCGTAGCCGGTTAAGAAAAACTCCGGCAATCAGCGGACGCTCTTCTGGAACGCCGGTTTCTTTCTCGACAATTGAGGCCAGAATCAGCGCATTATAAGGCGTTTTTAACAGCGCCTCAGCTTCAGGGCTACGCTGCGCCCAAGCGGCCTGCAGGTGACGCACCATCGTGTCATAGCTACGCTTTAAAACTTCAAAATCAGTGGTATTACGCGGGAAATTATAGGTATCTGGGAAAAACCAACCTTCCGGCTGAGTGCCTGCGGGCGCACCCAGTTTAGTCATTAGGTCAGCATAATCCACGTCCGTCAGTGTTTGCTTCAAATGGGGGTGATTTTTAACCTTGGTCACAATATCGCTAAAACGCCGCCCCTCAACAAAACCGATCTGATAGTGCAGCGTCTTACCTGCGACAAACAAATCAAGCAGTTCCCCCGGCAACAGATCAGCGCGCAGTGCATATTCACCCGCTTTGATCTGGTTCGCCTTTTTTTCCAGGCGGGCATGCGCGACGAACAACAGCTCTGTATCCAACGTCCGCTCAATAAACGGTACATGAATGCGCGGCAAGATAAGCTGGCGCTGTAATTGCTTGGCGACCTGTCTGATATTACTGCCGGACTCAATCACAAACACGGTGCCAGCAGCAAGAGACAGGGGTTGTTTGAGGAACGACGTGTACTGCTGCCATAGAAAATAAGCACCCCCAGCGACGGCCAGCGTAGTGCATAACAGCAGCGACAAAAAGATTCGTTTCATAGGTGTGTGACTACTTAAAACCCCATCCACCCCATGTTTGGCAGACAGTGAAGTGAATGGGGTTCATCTGACCGTGCTGTAACGAGCGCACTAAACTTACAGCCGGGTAAACACCAACGTACCGTTAGTGCCCCCAAAGCCAAATGAATTACTCATCGCCACCTCGACTTTGGCATCACGGGCCGTGTTCGCAACGTAATCAAGGTCGCATTCTGGATCCTGATTATCAATATTGATGGTGGGTGGTAAAACCTGATCGCGAATTGCTAAAACCGAGAATACCGCTTCAATGCCACCCGCAGCGCCAAGTAAATGGCCGGTCATGGATTTGGTCGAACTGATCGCCACATCATAGGCATGTGCGCCTAGCGCTAGCTTAGCAGCGGCGGTCTCTGCCTTGTCACCCGCTGGCGTTGACGTGCCGTGCGCATTGATGTAATCCACCTGATCCGGGTTCAAGCCCGCGTCATTCAGCGCGTTCAGCATACAGCGGGCCGCACCTTCTCCACCGACCGAAGGTGAGGTCATATGATAGGCATCACTACTCATGCCATAGCCCGACAGCTCGCAATAAATCTTTGCGCCTCGTGCTTTGGCTGATTCATATTCTTCCAGCAGCAGCGCACCCGCTCCGTCACCTAAGACAAAGCCATCACGCTCGACATCCCAAGGACGGCTTGCAGCCTCTGGGTCATCATTGCGCGTCGATAGCGCACGAGCCGCCGCAAATCCCCCAATACCCAGTGGGGTCGAGCCCATTTCAGCGCCGCCAGCAATCATCGCGTCAGCATCACCGTAGCTAATCATGCGCGCCGCATCACCGATACTGTGGGCCGCAGTAGTACAGGCCGACACTATCGACATATTCGGGCCTTTCAAGCCAAACATAATCGATAAATTACCGGCTACCATATTGATAATGCTAGCAGGCACAAAAAACGGTGATATTTTACGGGGGCCGTTGTTTCTGAAGGCTTCATAATTGCGCTCAATCGTGCCGAGGCCACCGATACCAGATCCCATAATGACGCCAATGCGTTCGGCATTCGCGTCAGTTATCTCTAACCCAGCATCCTGCAACGCATCGGCACCCGCACCAATACCATAATGGATGAAGGTATCCATTTTCTTCTGGTCTTTCGGCTTGATATAAGATGTCGCGTCAAAATCTTTTACATTGCCCGCAATACGCACGCTGAAATTTTCAGTATCAAACAGTTCAGGACTAATCGCATTAATCCCGCTGTGACCTGCTTTGATATTACTCCAGGCTTTCTCCAGCGTCGAACCGACGGGAGAAACAATTCCCAAACCCGTTACCACTACACGTCTTTTAGACAAAATTCATACCTCTTGCCCCGGTCGGCGCTGCTTTAACGATGGCGGTAACCCTAACCCACAAGAGCTGTGGCTCAACGGTTACGCGCCGGTCTGCTTTGAGGCGTTATGCCGACAGATGCTCGTTGACATAATTAATAGCCAACTGAACCGTTGTGATTTTTTCAGCTTCTTCGTCAGGGATCTCTGTACCAAACTCTTCTTCCAGCGCCATCACTAATTCAACAGTGTCGAGCGAATCTGCGCCCAGATCGTCAATAAAAGCTGACTCATTAGTCACCTCAGACTCATCAACACCTAACTGCTCAATTACGATCGCTTTAACACGACTTTCAATATCACTGCTCATAACTTACTCGCTCCTCATATAAAATATAGACTGTCGCTGCCGGTTCGGCCACACAGCGGCGTATTGTATTGAAAACTGCGCGGGCACGCCAGAAAACAATTCTCACCGCCAACAGACAATTCCAACCCATCGAATGCTAATTGTAGCGCTCAGTTCGGCGCTATGCCATATTCATCCCGCCGTTGACATGAATTGTTTCACCCGTCACATAAGCACCTAGATCAGACGCCAAAAATAGTACCGCCGCCGCAATTTCTTCCGGCGCACCTAAACGGCCCAGCGGAATATTGTTTAATATGGGGGCACGCTGTTCATCTGACAAGACCCGAGTCATATCGGTATCAATAAACCCCGGCGCCACCACATTCACCGTCACGCCGCGTGAGCCGATTTCCCGCGCCAGCGACTTAGAGAACCCAACTAAGCCGGCTTTCGCCGCCGCATAGTTAGTTTGTCCTGGATTACCACTCGTCCCAACGACAGACGAAATAGAAATAATACGCCCCGCCTTGGCCTTCATCATACCGCGCAGGCAGGCTTTGCTCAGCCGAAACACCGAATTCAGATTAACATTAATAATGCTGTCCCATTCTTCATCCTTCATCCGCATCAACAGATTATCGCGCGTGACTCCGGCATTGTTAACCAAGATGCTGATCACACCATATTCATCATTGATCGCCTTCACCACGGCAGCGACGGATTCGGTCGCACCCACGTCAAGCATCATGCCACGGCCCTGAATACCCGCAGCTTGCAAATAGGCACTGATTTTTTCAGCCCCTGGCTCGCTGGTCGCCGTACCAATCACAGTCGCTCCCTGGTGACCCAACATTTCAGCGATAGCGCGACCGATGCCCCGACTAGCTCCCGTGACCAGTACCCGCTCACCGCTCAGATCCATAGCCTGTTGTACAAAATTTTGTGGTGCTGTTTGTGTTAATGATGCGGTCATGCTGCTTCCCCTGCACACAGCGCTAGCGCTGCGTCTAAACTCTTATTGTCAAAGATACAAGCTGCTTGCATGCGACGTTCAATCCGGCGATTTAACCCCGTAAGCACCTTTCCCGGCCCAAATTCCAGCATCAACTCAGCCCCATATGCCTGCTGTAAATGCCGAATTGTCTGCACCCATCGTACCGGCTGGTACAGCTGTTCACTCACTGCCTGACGCATGTCATCCGGTGTCTGGCGCGCACGCGCATCGACATTATGCAATACCGGTATTTGCGCCGGATTAAACGATGTTGCTGATAGCGTATCCGCCAGTTCTGCCGCAACGGGCCGCATGAGCGCACAGTGCGAAGGTACGCTCATCGCCAGCGGCACAACCTTTTTAGCGCCGAGTGCATTCGCAGCATCAATAGCCCGCGCCACTGCCGCCGCATCACCGCCAATCACCACCTGCCCCGGTGAATTAAAATTAACTGCCGCCACAACATCATTCTGCGCAGCAGTCGCGCACGCCTGGACAACTTGCTCATCCTCTAGGCCCAACACCGCAGCCATTGCACCCGTACCTGCGGGCACCGCGCTTTGCATCAGGCGCGAACGCTCGGCAATCAGTTTCACCGCCGCCGCAAAATCCAGCGATTCAGCGGCCACCAATGCCGAATATTCAGCCAGACTATGCCCAGCCAAAGCCGTCGGCACCGCCCCACCTGAGCCTAACCAGACCCGGTAGCATGCCACGCCCGCTGCTAACATCAGCGGCTGGGTATTTTCAGTATGATTCAGTTCTTCAGCGCTAGCGGACTGTGCGATAGCCCATAAATCTCGTCCCAAAATATCGGAAGCCTGCTGAAAAACCTCGGTGACGACTGAATGACTCGCTGCCAATTCAGCAAGCATTCCTGACGACTGTGAACCCTGTCCGGGAAAAAGTCCGGCAATTGCCATGCGATGCTCCTTAATATGACCGGCAAAAATAAGCGGTCAACCCTAAAAATTCGCACTATCCTAATAGAAAGCACCCGCTAAAGCACGTACCGCCCAAAAAGAAATTCGAGTTTCAGCAGAAAGAACTTGTCATCTCGGCTAGGGAAGGGATAATACCGGCGGTACGGTGCAAGTCGCTGAATTGATTTGCATGCTTGAGACAATCGCTTCGGCTTAGTTATTAAATAAATTGCAGGTATTATGGCAAGAGAAGATTATATTGAAATGGAAGGCACGGTAATTGACACCCTGCCCAACACCACTTTCCGGGTTAAGCTGGACAATGACCACGTTGTCACCGCTCATATTTCTGGGCGCATGCGCAAAAATTATATCCGCATCCTAACCGGTGACCGTGTCACGGTACAGCTCACACCTTATGACCTTACCAAAGGCCGTATCAGCTATCGCAGCAAGTAAAAAGCCGGGATTTTTCCGGCCTTTGTATTCTGCTGTTATTCCACTCCCTTGACTTTAACACTGTTCAGCGGCGTCCCTGCCCCTGATTCGCGCAGCTTAGGCCGGCACGGCAGCTTCGCCCTCGAACTGAACGTCTAATTCACCTTTAATCGCTGTCACCTTAACGTGACCGCCGCGCGCTAGCTCACCAAATAGCAGCGCATCAGCCAGCGGACGTTTAATGTGTTCCTGGATCACTCTTTCCATCGGGCGTGCACCCATTAATGGATCAAAGCCTTTCTCTGCGAGCCAGCTGCGACCTTTTTCATCGATGCTAATCGTGACTTTCTTCGCTTCTAACTGCGCTTCCAGCTTAATCACAAACTTATCCACCACCGAACTAATCACCTCTGGCGTCAGCGCATTAAACTGGATGACACCATCCAGACGATTACGAAATTCCGGGGTAAAGGTACGTTTTACCGCTTCCATCGCATCACTGCTGTGATCCTGTTTCGCAAAACCGAGTGACTTACGGCTAATGTTTTCTGCGCCAGCATTACTGGTCATAATTAAGATAACGTTGCGAAAATCAATCTTGCGGCCATTGCTATCAGTTAAGGTGCCGTGATCCATAATTTGTAACAGTAGATTAAACACATCGGGGTGCGCTTTCTCAATCTCATCTAATAGGAGCACGGAGTGGGGATGCTTGTTCACCGCATCGGTCAGCAGACCACCTTCGTCATAGCCGACATATCCCGGAGGCGCACCAATCAGACGCGAAACCGTATGCCGCTCCATGTACTCAGACATATCAAAGCGCAGCATCTCAATCCCCATGCGCTGCGCCAGCTGCTTAGTCACTTCCGTCTTGCCCACCCCAGTCGGCCCGGCGAATAAGAAAGAACCGATCGGGCGAATCTCTTCCCGCAGGCCAGAGCGCGCCATTTTAATCGCCGCTGTCAGCTGATCGATCGCAGCCTCCTGCCCAAAAATAACCATCTTAAGGTCACGATCCAAATTCCTCAGAATCTCCATATCCGAGCTAGACACTGTTTTCGGTGGAATGCGTGCAATTTTAGCGACGATATCTTCTATGTCACTGACAGAAATAGTTTTCTTACGGTTATTGACCGGTTTTAAACGACGATTCGCGCCGGCTTCATCGATCACATCAATCGCTTTGTCCGGCAAATGCCGGTCGGTAATATAGCGCTCAGCCAGCTCAGCCGCCGCTTTCAACGCCGGATTGGTGTATTTAACCTGATGGTGATCTTCAAAGCGTGACTTCAGTCCCTTCAGGATATCAAAGGTCTCTTCAACGCTAGGCTCATTAATATCAATTTTTTGGAAGCGACGCGCCAAAGCACGGTCTTTTTCAAAGATGCTGTGATATTCCTGGAAAGTAGTCGAACCAATGCATTTCAGCTCGCCCGAAGACAGCACCGGCTTAATCAGATTCGAAGCATCCATGGTGCCGCCGGAAGTGGCACCCGCACCAATGATGGTGTGGATTTCATCAATAAACAGTACGGCACCCTCTTCTTCTTTAATCTGATTAATGACGGCTTTAAGGCGCTTTTCAAAATCGCCACGGTACTTCGTACCCGCCAGCAATGCCCCCATATCCAGCGAGTAAATAACCGCCTCAGCCAGTATCTCGGGCACTTCACCGTCTACGATACGACGTGCCAACCCTTCAGCAATCGCCGTTTTACCCACGCCCGCCTCTCCCACCAGCAGCGGGTTATTTTTACGGCGGCGGCACAATACCTGTACAGTGCGCTCAATTTCATGCTCACGCCCAATCAGCGGATCAATACGACCGGCTTCCGCCTGCTCATTCAGATTAGAAGCAAACTGGTCCAGGGGTTTCTTCGATTCTGCGCCCTCGCCCTCAGCCGCATCGCTGCCACCACTCTCACTGCCTGATGGCTCGCTAGAAATATCATCCTGAAAATCATTAATCGGCTCGTCTTTACGAATGCCGTGCGAAACAAAGTTAACCACGTCCAGTCGTGCCACGTCGCACTGCCCGAGAAAATACACGGCGTGCGAGTCCGGCTCACCGAAAATAGCGACTAGCACCGTGTCGCCTGTGACCTCGCCTTTGCGGGACGACTGCGCACTGTAGACAGCACGATGAATCACCCGCTGAAAGCCCAGCGTGGGCTGGACATCACGCTGTTCATCTTCTGGAATCAGCGGTGTATTTTCATTAATGAAGCTCTCTAGCTTGCGCCGTAAAGCCGGAATTTCAACGCTACAGGCACGTAACACGTCCGCCGCGCTTGGGTTATCCAGCATCGCTAGCAGCAGGTGTTCTACGGTGACAAATTCGTGGTGTTTGTCGCGGGCATCACGAAACAGGATATTGATGGAATTCTCAACTTCGGTGCTTAACATAGTTTGGTTCCCTTATGCTTCTTCCATCGTGCAGAGCAGCGGATGTTGGTTTTCTCGGGCATAGCGATTGACCTGAGCCACTTTAGTCTCGGCTATATCGCGGGTATACACTCCACACACGCCTTTGCCTTTGGTATGGACGTGCAACATGACCCTTGTTGCCGCCTCATGATCCAACCGGAAGAATAGTTGCAGTACGTCGACTACAAAGTCCATGGGTGTGAAGTCATCATTTAAAAGTATAACTTTGAAACGTGACGGTTCCTTCACCTCTGGGCGGGCGTCTTCTACCGCTACACCAGATTCATGTGAGTTTGCGTCTTGTTGATCATCATCAGCCATTAAAATCAGTCCTGTTTTAAGCTTAGTTCACGTCAAGCGTTACTTTTCAGCATTTTGCAAAAAAGTAACAAGCAGGTTATCCCCACTCAGCGTCAATGGCTTAAATATGGGGGCTAATCGCTGAAATTACATATGCGCGATGATATTATCGCCGAAATCAGAGCAACTGATTTCCTCCGCATCCGCAATGAGGTCTGCAAAATCAAACGTTACCCGCCCTGAGGCAATCGCACCTTCAACGCCTTTAACCACTCGATCAGCCGCTTCCAGCCAACCCATATGCCGCAGCATCATTTCTGCTGACAAAATAATGGAACTGGGATTCACTCTATTTTGACCTGCAAACAGCGGTGCAGTGCCATGAGTCGCTTCAAACATCGCAATGCTATCTGACAGATTTGCACCCGGCGCAATCCCAATACCACCCACCTGAGCCGCCAGCGCATCAGAAACATAATCACCATTTAAATTTAGCGTCGCCACGACCGCGAAGTTTTCTGGGCGCAGTAAAATCTGCTGGAGAAAATTATCGGCGATCACATCATTGATCACGATTTCCCGTCCCGTTTTCGGGTTTTTCAATTGGCACCACGGGCCACCGTTCATCGGCACCGCACCAAACTCATCCTGCGCGAGCTGATAACCCCAGTCACGAAACCCCCCCTCCGTGAACTTCATGATATTGCCTTTGTGTACCAGCGTTAGCGAAGGCAAATCATTATCAATCGTGTACTGTAAGGCTTTACGCACGATGCGCTGGGTACCCTCCTTTGATACCGGCTTCACACCGATGCCCGACGTTTCTGGGAAGCGAATCTTAGTCACGCCCATTTCGTCTTCTAAGAACGCGATCACCTTTTTAACGTCGTCGCTGCCCTGTTCCCATTCGATGCCAGCATAAATATCTTCCGAATTTTCACGAAAAATTACCATACTGGTTTTTTCAGGGTGCTTCATTGGGCTAGGCGTGCCAGGGAAATAGCGGATTGGGCGCAGGCAAATGTATAAGTCCAGATCTTGGCGCAGCTTGACGTTAAGCGAGCGAATCCCACCGCCAATGGGTGTCGTCAGTGGGCCTTTAATCGACACGACAAATTCTTTCACCGCCGCCACCGTTTCTTCTGGCAGCCAGACATCGGCACCATAAACCGCATTGGCTTTCTCACCGGCGTAAATTTCCATCCATTGGATGGCACGCTGCGCGCCATAGGCTTTTTCGACTGCGGTATTGATGACTTTCAACATCACCGGCGTAATATCAGCGCCGATTCCATCGCCTTCAATATAAGGAATAATCGGCTGATCAGGCACCTGCAAAGAAAAATCAGCCGCTGTTGTTATTTTTTGACCTTCAGTTGGCACCACGATGTGTTGATACATACTCACTATTTCTCCTGCTTAATGCTGGTTAAAACCAATCAAGGATGAAGATTATAAAGCATTCTGTCGATGAAAATTTGAAAATTTCAATGCGGTTCTCTTGGGGGTATGCTCGCTTTCAGAAAGAATTGGGGGCATATTTACTGCATAACAGCCCTATTCAAAAAAACCGCCTCTAGTTGCCCAGAAGCGGTTTTCAGTGCTACAAGTCGACAGCTGTGTTAACGAGTCGATACGGCGGCTTAAGCCATCGCTAACATCAGTCCGTTTAAGCGCTGCACAAAGCCCGCCGGGTCTTCCAACTGACCGCCCTCGGCCAGAATCGCCTGATCCAGCAGCACCTCGGCCCATTCACCAAAGCGGTCATCATCCGTTTCATCATTCATGCGCGCTAACAGCGGATGTGTCGGATTAATTTCCAGCGTTGGCTTCGTGCTCGGCATCTCATGCCCCGCTTGCTTCATCAGGTTCTGCATATACAGCGCCATATCATGCTCATTCAGCACAATGCAGGATGGCGATGACGTCAGACGATGAGAAACGCGCACGTCTTCCACCTTCTCTTTCAGCGTCTCTTTAATCTGTTCAACTAAACTCTTGGAAGCTTCCTCGGCTTTTTTCTGCTCTGCCTTATCCGCTTCCGAATCCAGATCACTTAAATCAAGTTCGCCCTTCGCCACGGACTGCAAGGACTTGCCCTCAAACTCGTGCAGGCTATTGGTCAACCATTCGTCCACCCGGTCTGATAGCAGCAGCACCTCAATCTCTTTCTTACGGAACACTTCGAGATGCGGGCTATTCTTAGCGGCGGTGTGCGTATCGGCAGTGATGTAATAAATCTTTTCCTGCCCAGCCTTCATTCGGCCAATATAATCATCCAGCGAAACCGTCTGGTTTTCACTGTCATCATGGGTCGACGCAAAACGCAGCAGCTTGGCGACCTGATCTTTATTATTGTGATCTTCGCCCGGCCCTTCTTTCAAGACGCGGCCAAACTCTTTCCAAAATTCTTGGTACTTATCGGCATCTTTCTTTGCCATGTTTTCCAACAGGCCCAGCACCTTCTTCACCGAACCGTTTTTCATCGAATCGATGATATGGTTGCTCTGCAAAATTTCACGCGACACATTCAAGGGTAAGTCACCAGAATCAATCACTCCGCGCACAAAACGCAGATAGCGTGGCATCAGATTTTCAGTATCATCCATAATAAACACGCGCTGCACGTAGAGCTTGATGCCCTGCTTTTGCTGCGGCTCATACAGATCGAACGGCGCTTTCGACGGCAGATAGAGCAGCGAGGTATATTCCAGCTTACCTTCCACCCTATTATGCGACCAAGCCAGCGCATCCTGCCAGTCATGCGAGATGTGCTTATAAAATTCCTGGTATTCCTCGTCGTTCACCTCGCTCTTGGCGCGTGTCCACAGCGCGTTGGCTTTATTAATGGTTTCCCATTCGACCGGCAAATCATCCGCTAAGGGCTTTTCCTTACCCTCATCATCGTACTCGGGCGTCGGCTCTTTAATCATCTTCACTGGCAGCGGAATATGATCGGAATACTTCGTGATAATCGAACGCAAGCGCCAGCTGTTCGCCAGTTCTTTTTCATCATCTTTCAGATGCAGCACAATCTCAGTGCCGCGCCCGGCCTTAGCCACGCTTTCCAAGGAGTAACCGGACTGGCCGTCGGATACCCACTGCACGGCCTCATCCGCCGACAAACCCGCGCGGCGCGTCGTTAAGATAACTTTCTCCGCCACAATGAACGATGAGTAAAAACCAACGCCGAACTGACCGATCATATGCGAGTCTTTTTGTTGGTCACCGGTCATCTTAGACAGAAATTCTTTGGTGCCCGACTTGGCGATAGTCCCGATATTATTAACCACTTCATCGCGGCTCATACCGATACCGTTATCACGAATAGTTACCGTGTTCGCATCTGCATCGTACTCAACCTCCACCCGCAACTCGCCGTCACCTTCATACAGGCTGTCATCCGCAATCGCCTCAAAACGCAGCTTATCGCACGCATCCGCACCATTTGATACCAGTTCGCGCAGGAAAATTTCCTTATTGGAATACAGCGAATGGATCATCAATTGTAAGAGTTGATTGACCTCAGTTTGAAACTCAAGGTTTTCTTTTTCAGCAGTAGCACTCATCTAATCACTTTCCTCATTGATGTCGGGTGAAAATCCGCGCGCCTCATCTGGGGCGCAGGCAAACTTTCATGCTATTAATCTTCAGATGAAAATGATTAATGGGGTAGTTCCCCAAAAATTCAAGGGCCGTTCAGGCAGCGATATAAAAAATTTTACCGCCACTGGCAGAATAGTCTACGCCGCAGGCAATAGAATATTAAACCGCTCCCGAATAGCGCGCTCCGCCGTCGCACTCAGATATGCCGGCTGATGCTCCGCTAAAATCTCCCGCACTTTAACATTCGCCCGCTGCCACATATCAGTGGCACCCTGTTCGGCCCACACCGTCGGCTGCTCCCGATCCGTTAACTTACTGGGCCAAAAATAATCACGCTGCATGGCGTCCATAGTGTGCTGTCCGCCAAGAAAATGCCCCTCACCGTATACTGCCTCCTCAATCGCCGCAAAGCCCAAGGTCTCTTCCGTCACCTCGATGCCGCGCAGCACCCGGTATACCTGGGACAGCATCTCATCATCAATCAGCATCGCCTCGAACGACGCCCCCAGCAGGCTCGCCATCATGCCCGCTGATTCATACACCATATTACAGCCCGCTAAACCCACGCCCAGCGACGACATGGCTTTCTCCAAACCCATCTGCGCATCCACTGCCTTCGCATCACTCATGCTCGACGCCGCACCTGACGGCAGGCCAAGCCAATTAGAAAGCTGGGCGGACGCGGCATTCAGCAGGGTAATCTCACCGCCGCTGCCGCAAAACGACCCTGTACGCAGGTCAATCACAAACGGCCAATTAGAGAAAATCATCGGATAGCCCGGTGCGAACACATTAACCATCAGCAGTGCCGCCAGCGTCTCGGCCAGCGTTGACGCCAACATCCCAGCAATCGTCGCTGGTGCGGTCGCCCCCGACTGGGCGGCGATAATATTATTCAGCGGCACCCCGCGCTTGATACAGGCCAACGCCACCTCGAAAGCATCGTCGCCATAGCGCAACGGTGAGATAATCGGGCTGATATGCGCCTTACAAAATGGCCGCGCGCGAAACGTCCCCTCACCCCCCAGCGCCAAATCGAACATATCGATAATCGGATCGACGCTGCTGGCTACGGTGAAGCTGGTGCCAACGGGTTTGGTTGTGCCGCGCAGTAAAGCGTAAGCCGTATTAATATCGAGATCGCTAATATCGGCCACGTCGGTCGCCACGCAGCAGCGGGTAAACCAGCTCACATTCGTTAGCGCATCCGCCAGCCGGGTAAAATCATACAAATCGCGCAGGGTCGCTGCTCGGTAGGTGTGGGTGTCTAAATCCAGAGTCTGCACCGCTGCACCACCGGTACCAAAACGCACTTGCTTATCGCTGATTTCAAAATCATGCTTTGGATCGCGGCCATACAACATAAAGCTGCGACAGGCTCCTGCGATCACATCTTCGACCATGCTGACGGGGTAACATAAGCGCCCCGCAGCATTCTGCTGTGCCCCTTGCGCTAGCGCCTTCTGCATTAACGCAGCGGGCACCTCGCCCATGCCAATCTCTGCCAGAATGCGCAGCGCCGTTTGATAGATTTGTTGCATATCATGCTCAGACAGCGGCTGATATTGGCCGCCAGTGGGGCCAGGCGGTGCTGGATTGATGGCCGGAGCCTGCGCCCGTTTCGCGTGCATGGCCGCACGCGGGCTGATTTTACGTTTACGTCGTGGCTTGCTCGCCATACTCACCCCCGCACCAACGCATAGTCCGCATCATACAAACACTCCGCACACACCACGGCCTGATAACGCTCGCCCAAAATCCCAATTTCCAGTTCAGTCCCCTGCGCCGCTAAATCCGGCCGCACAAACGCATAGGCAATATTCTGCCCCACCCGATGCCCAAAGCCGCCCGAGCTCACCGTTCCGATCAAATCCGCCCCGCTATAAACCGAATCCCCAGCGTGCGCTGGCCCAACGGTACAGTCCACCGTCATCACGACAAACTGCTTAAGCGGCCCACGCTCAATCTCTTGTAACAGCGCGGCCTTACCGACAAAATCCTTATCCAGATGCACAAAACGTTCCAGCCCAGATTCCAGCGGGTTACGCTCATAAATCAAATCTGCTTTCCAGTGTCGATAGCCTTTTTCCAAGCGCATCGATTCCGTCGCATACAAACCAAAGCGCGACAGCCCAAACGCTGCGCCCGCCTCATTCAGCAGCTGCCACACCAGGTAAAGCTGCTCATTCGGCACATGCAGCTCATAGGCCAGCTCGCCAGAAAAGCTCACGCTCATCGCCGTCACCCGCGCATGCCCTAGGCTCATCGTGCGCACCTGCAGCCAGGGGAATGCCGCTTTAGACCAGTCACAGCGCGGCGACAGCGCCTGTAACAGCGCGCGAGATTTTGGCCCGGCGACCACTAAGATGGTCTGCGCTGCGGTCATTTCAGTGATGCGCACCGTATCCGGGCGATAACGGTTCAGCCAGTCCAAGTCATGCCATTCTGCGGCGGCAGCCGAACCGTACCAGTAGTGCTCCTCGCCCAGTTTCGCCAGCGTTGCCTCCCCCAAGACATGGCCATGTTCATTCAACAGATAGCACAAACTCACCTTGCCCACCTGTTGCGGTAGGCGGCTACAGGTCAGCTGATCCAGGAACGCGCTGGCCCCCTCACCTTTAATGTCATAGCGATTAAAGCCGGAGACTTCCATCACGCCCACATTTTCGCGCAGCGCAGCAATCTCGGCTTTAACCACGTCCTCGGTCGGCGTGAAACGGAAAGCGTGCGGATCGACAAAATCCGGCTGGCCTTCCGGCTTAAAACAAACCACCCGCTCCCAACCGTTCACCGTCCCCCAAATTGCCCCTAAGTTATCGAGTACCGGATACAGCGGCGTCGTCCGCGCCAGCCGAGCTGCCGGGCGGTGCTCATGCGGCATGTGGTAATGAAATTCGTTCTGGTAATCTTCAATCGCTTTCAGGCAGGTGTGCTCGGTGTTGGCGTACTGCGTGAAACGCCGTGGATCAAGACACCAAGCATCCCACTCACATTCACCGTGCACCATAAGCTCGGCCAGTATCTTACCATGGCCGCCGCCTTCGCCGATGCCCGCGCGCAAACCAATGATACAATAAGCATTTTCCAGCCCTGGAATCTGACCCACCAGGGGCAGGCCGTCGATGGTATACGTAATCGGCCCGTTCACCACGCTATGAATCCCAGCCTCTTGGAGCGCCGGCATGCGCTCAAAAATCCGTTCCATATTATCCAGGCAGCGTTCCAAGTCAGACGGACATAAATCCTTGGTGAAATTTGGGTCGATGCCGTCCATGCCGAAGGTTTTACAGCCCTGCTCATACACGCCAACCAACAGCCCTTTCTTCTCCTGGCGGCTATAAAAGTCATCACCAGGATCACGTACCACCGGCACCTGATAATCCAGCGCTTCCAGTTCTGGCAGGCTATCCGTCAGAAAATACATATGCTCCATAGAGGTCACGGGGTGCTCAACCCCCAGCATATGCCCGACCTCGTTCACTCGGTATCCGGTCGCATTGACCACTTTCTCACAGGTAATATCGCCTAGCTGAGTGTGCACAATAAATTCGCCATTGGCTTTGCGCGTAATACTTTCCACCGGATTAAAGCGCGAAACCTGCGCCCCCGCCTTACGCGCCTGTCGCGCTAGGGCAAAGGTAATCGCTGAGGGGTCGATATAACCATCGAGCGGATCCCACCACGCACCGAGAATATTATCGCTGCGCATCAGTGGATGACGCTTACTCACCTCCGGTCCATCTATCACCTCCATCTCTACCCCCATGCCCTTCGCCAAACCGACATGGTAGTGATAAAGATCGAGATGATCCTGCGTGTAGGCGGTGCGCATGCCACCGGTAATATGATAAGCAAAAGGATGATCCGGGTCTGCGGCCAGCTGCTGGTAGAGCTGAATACTGTGCTGTTTGAGCGCAATCATCGTTTGATTGCCACCGAATTGGGTGACCTGTGCCGCTGCATGCCAGGTTGACCCAGAGGTCAGCTCATCCCGCTCCACTAAGACCACGTCAGTCCAACCTTCTCGGGTCAAATGGTATAGCGTCGAACAACCCGAAATACCGCCGCCAATCACAACGACCCTGGCATGACTTCGTGGGGCTTCACTCATCACCTTCTCCTCACCTGCATAATTAGACGAGCGGCCATAATCCACAAAATTTCGCTAAATAACAATCGAAATTATAATCACTCTTCTGTTCCCTATTTTTCGAACCAACCCGGCTTGAATCGCGCGTTAACCTGAAACATTCTCTTCATTTGACAAACGCATCAGCTCAAAATAAAACCGTGTCCCAATACCGACTTCACTGTCGACCCGGAGCTTAACCTGATGCAGCGACAATAAGCGCTCCGCAATCGCCAGACCCAGGCCCTTACCCTCATGATAAGCCTTGCGCCCACGGGTTGAGCGAAAATAAGGTTCAAACACATGCGGCAGCTCCTCTGCGCTGATGCCTTGGCCGGTATCTTCTACGCTGACGCACACGCGCTCGGCCGTCTGCTTAAGCACGCTGATCTTCACTCGCCCCCCCTGCGGGGTATACACAATAGCGTTACTAATTAAATTCTGTAACACCCGTTCCAGTTTGGCCACATCAGCCCGCACGCAGATACTCTGCTCAGTCATTGAGACCGAAAGATCAACCCCCTTGTCCTGCGCCAGCCCGCTGAGAGAGCCATATAAATCACTCAGCAGGTCAGACAGCACCACCGTATCTAACTCAATATCAACCTGACCGTGTTCCAAGCGGGCCAACTCAAACAGCTCACCAATCATGCTACCGAGCTGTTTATTAGTCAGCAGAGCCTTCGCCAGAAAATCATTACGCTCACCTTCTGACAGCTCGTCACCTTTGAGCTGCAGCGTTTCCAGATAAGCCCGCATCCCGGCCAGTGGCGTGCGCAGATCGTGTGACACATGCGCGAGAAACTCACGGCGCAGCTGATCATGCTGTTGCAGATAGGCAATCTGTTCGGTTATTTTATTGCCCATACGATAAAAAGAGCCGCGCAGCTGTTGGATTTCATCGCCGTGCTGCGGGTTAGCGTCTGAAGTCGCCTCTTGGAATGGAAACTGACTAAAACCTGAGTGCTCAAACTTAGCCACATCACGCTTGAGTTGGGCCAGCGGCCGCGTGAATTTATAAAATAGTAGCAGCGTAGTCAGCAATAAAAATGCCAGTGCCGCCGCCACTACGCTAATCCCCAACAGCCAGCTTTTATTGACGTTAATAATTGTGGCGGCGGTGTCATAGGCTTCGCCGCGAATAATAACGTACAAATACGATTTCAGCTGCTGATTCTCATCCAGCACCGGTGCCACAGAAAAGACCTTGCGCCGTATCGAGCGCGGATCATCGCCCACAATCGGTAGGGCTGTCTTATCAGTGAGAAACTGCTTGATCGGTTCCAGGCTAATTCGGCGCTGGATGATCTTCTCGTCCGGGGCATCATAGGCCAGCACTTCACCCTGCGGGCTAATAATGTATAACTCCGTCCCCGGATCAATCATCATAACCCGGTTAAACGCCTGCTTGGTTTTTTCCGTATTGAGCCGGCCGTCTGAATAAAAGCTAATGTCCTCCACCAGAAAATCAGCGAGGTGGAAGTACAGCTGCTGCGAGGTCTCCTGCTGTAGCTGTTTACCCGCCGTTTCGTACACCCAATACACCACCACCCCAAGCAATAAAAAAGCACTGAGCAATACTAGGGCAAGGCGACCGTATAAACCCCTAATCATGCGTTTTCCACCTCATCCGGCGACAGAAACTTATAGCCCACGCCCCAAACAGTTTGGATAAAATCGGGCTGGTCACCCGCACGCTTGAGCTTATTGCGCAGGCGATTAATGTGTGTATTAATGGTGTGCTCATAGCCATCGTGACTATAACCCCAAACCGCATCCAACAGCTGGGTACGGGAGAAAACCCGCCCGTGATGCTGCGCCAAGTAAAACAGCAGATCAAACTCACGCGCCGTCAGCTCAACCGGCTGCTGCTGTAGCTGCACCACTCGGCTACCGGCATCGATCAATAGCTCAGCGATGTGTAAGCGCTCCAGTACTGGCGGCTCAGCAGCGACTTCGGGGGCACGCTGGCTCACCTGGGTACGGCGCAGCAGCGCTTTCACACGTGCCACACACTCGCGGATGCTGAACGGCTTGGTCAGATAGTCATCCGCACCCAGCTCCAACCCAATGACGCGATCCGCCTCACCGTCGAGCGAAGTCAGCATTAAAATGGGCAGGCCCGGCTTATGCTGGCGAATTTCTTTACAAATATCCAAGCCGTTACAGTTCGGCAGCATAATATCTAGCAATACCAAATCATAATGCTCACTCAGCAAACTGCGCCGCGCCTGCTCACCATCAGCAAAATGCGTGGTCTGGTAGTGTTGGGCCTGCATGTGGAAGGCCAGCATTTCTGCAATAGCGGCATCGTCTTCAACAATGGCAATGTGATTCATTGTAAGGGGTATCCTGCAATCGCCGTATGCGGCAAAAGCCCATTATAAAAGGAAAATGACTCCAAACATTCCAGCAATGATAAACATTTTATAAACGTTGCCGCCACTGGCACACCCCGTAAAGCTTACTCCATAGAAAGTTTACAGAATGTTTAAGAATTAATAGCCGTAGCGCCCGACAATAGTTTCCATGGTCACTCGTCATCTGTAGCAGTCATCTGTAGCAGTTATTGATCAATTAGTCATTTATCAACTTGTTAACGACGCAATAAGGTAATCAACATGGACGCAAAACAAAGCTCACAGGCCGAACAATACGCCACACTGTTAATGCGCAGTGCCGAGCGCAATCAGGCAGCTTTCCGCACCTTATACGAACAGAGCTCGCCGCTATTATTCAGTGTCCTATTACGCATGCTAAAAGACCGGGCCTTATGTGAAGACGTGTTGCAAGAGGCCTTTATGAAAATTTGGGAACACGCCGCCAGCTACTCCAGCCAGAAAGGTAGCCCGATGACCTGGATGGCGACCATTACCCGCAATGTCGCCCGCGATAAGCTCCGCGCGCTGAAAGTCAGACACTATCAGGATGAGTGCAATGAAGCCGTGGACACCTTGGAAAGTGAAGCAGATTCACCGGATAAGCACGCCGCACTTCTGGGTGAGCTAGGATTAATTGGGCGCGTCCTGCAACAGATGCAGGCACCGCAGCGCGAATGCCTGTTGATGTCGTGCTATGAGGGCTATTCGCATTCGGAAATAGCCCAACAGATGGGCATGCCCTTGGGTACGATTAAAGCTTGGATCAAACGTGGCAAAGCCCAGATTCAGGCCGTCGCACTGGCTCCAGCGTAATCTACGCAGGAGCACTCACCCACAAGCCAGTAACGTCCACAGCGTTCCGCGCAGCGAAGATCCAGCAGCAGCACACAGCGTTTCCTACGGCAGGCAATCCCACAGCAAACCAAGGGCTTCACCTCCAAGGTGTGCAGCTACGCTAAAGCTTAGGCGCGCCGCCAGCTTGTGCCGCCCGCCGCATCTTCCAACACAATCCCCTGTGCTTTCAGCTGGTCACGAATGCCGTCACACCGTGCCCAATCCTTATTCGTCCGCGCCGCTGCCCGTTCAGCGATCAGCGCCTCAATCGCTGCATCAGTTAGACCACCGTCACCCGCCTCGCCCTTAAACCAATCTTCTGGATCGGTGGCTAATAGGCCAAGAATACCCGCCAGCCGCTGTAACAGCGCGCCCTGCTCGGCGGCCTGCGCAGCCGCACCTTCTTGCCGTAGCCGGTTAATCTCACGCGCCAATTCAAACAAAATGGCAATCGCTTCCGGCGTATTAAAATCATCATCCATCGCCCGGCGAAAGCGTTGTTCCTGTTCGCTGTCTACGGGTGCAGTAGACGGCGCCAAACCGCGCAGTGCGTTATATAGGCGTGTCAACGCGGCCCGCGCCGTATCCAATGGCTCAGAACCGTAGTTCAGCGGACTGCGATAGTGACTGTTTAAAATAAAATAGCGCACTTCCTCGGCTTTATAGTGACGCAGCACCTCACGAATAGTGAAGAAATTACCCAAGGATTTGGACATTTTTTCATCATTGATGCGTACAAACCCGTTGTGCATCCAGTAGTTTACGGACTGATGCCCAATACACGCCTCGCTCTGCGCGATTTCATTCTCGTGATGGGGGAACTGGAGGTCATGGCCGCCGCCATGAATATCAAAGCGGTCGCCCAAGAGTTTTTGTGACATCGCGGAACATTCGATGTGCCAGCCCGGACGCCCGCGTCCCCAGGGTGAATCCCAGGCCGGTTCTTCCGGTTTGGCCGCTTTCCACAGCACAAAGTCCAGCGGATCATTTTTCACTTCATCCACCGCAATACGCTCCCCAGCCCGTAAATCATCCAGCTTACGCCCTGATAATTTACCGTAGCCGTCGAATTTCGCGACAGCATAATACACATCACCATTCGCACCCGCATAGGCGTAACCTTTTTCGATCAGCGTGCTAATCATCGCGATCATTTCGGGAATGGTCTGGGTAGCGCGTGGTTCAGCTGAAGGACGTAATACCCCTAAAGCATCTTCATCCTCGTGCATGGCCGCAATAAAACGTTGCGTCAGCGCGCTAAACGCCTCACCGTTCTCATGCGCCCGCGCAATAATCTTATCGTCGATATCGGTAATATTGCGCACATAGGTAACCGCATAGCCGGCGGCCTGTAGATAGCGATACACCATATCAAAAACCACCATCACCCGCGCATGGCCGAGATGACAGTAGTCGTACACGGTCATGCCGCACACGTACATGCGGATTTTATTGGCTTCGATCGGAGTAAACGCTTGTTTACGCTTGTGCAGACTATTATAGAGCTGGAGCATGGTGGTCAAGTCGATATCAAAGGGAAGTAAATGTAGCGTAAAGCACGCTGCCCTGCTAGGGTTTGCCTACTGATCCTTAAAATAATATTGACTCATACTGACCTACGGCTGCTTTCTTATGGCGACTTTTATCCGGCATCTGTTTTTTTCACTGGTCTGCGCTTGTGCGCTTAGTTTAACCGCCTGTAGCAGCGCCCAGGTACCCGAGGGCCAGCAGCCGGGCACACCCAAATTTTCGCAGCGCACGTTTTTCAGCACCAATGATGGCACCGAGCTGGCAGTTCAGCATTGGCAGCCCAAGACCAAGGCACGCGCTAATCTGTTATTACTGCACGGCTTTAATGAGCACAGCGGTGCCTTTGACCGTGTCGGCCAGCGCTTCGCTGCTAAAGGCATTGCGGTTTGGGCCTTTGACCAGCGCGGCTTTGGACGCTCCGCACATCGCGGCCTGTGGTCAAGTGCGGAACGCATGGCGCAAGATGCACGCGATATGCTGCAACTGATAAAAAGCCAGCACCCCGACACCCCACTCGCCCTACTCGGCATGTCGATGGGCGGGGCGGTGACCCTGTTGGCCGCCAGTGAAGAACTGGCAGCAGATCATATCGTTTTGGTCGCACCGGCGGTGTGGATTCGGGCGACACAGCCATTTTATCAGCGTTGGGCGCTGGATATTGCGCAAACACTGACGCCGGGCTGGTCACCCACGGGTGAAAGCCTACAGATTCGCCCGACGGATAATCTACCCATGCTGCGCCAGATTTGGCGCAGCCCCTGGATGCTACGGCAGTCACGCATGGATACCGTGGCCGGACTGGTTGACCTCATGGATAAAGGCTACGCCGCCGCCGATAAAATCCGCGTACCCGCGCTGTTATTATACGGCGCTAAGGATGAGCTAGTGCCAGAACAGCCGATTGATTTGCTGTGGGCGCGTCTACCGAAACAGGGTAAGACCCGCCAAATTCGCTATCCCAATGGCTGGCACATGTTGCTGCGTGATTTACAGGGGCCACGGGTGATTAATGATATTGCCGCTTGGCTGGCAATCCCACCGAAATAACACCGAAATAACACCGAAGAATAGCGCTGAAAATGCGCGGCTGCCCGCGCGCAAATGCTATGAATCATAAAGCGGGGTTGCTATTATCTCCGCTTTCGTTTTAGCTAAAGACCCAGACGCATGGAACTCAATCCAGTTTATACCCACATCAAAGACTTACAGACCCGTATCACGGCGCTCAGGGGGTATCTTTGACTACGCTACCAAACAAGAGCGCTTTGAAGAAGTCAACCGCGAGCTAGAAGACCCCGCCATCTGGAATGAGCCAGAACGGGCCCAGCAACTGGGTAAAGAGCGCGCCATCTTAGAGACTATTGTGCTCGGTATCGATCGGCTCACGGCGGGAGTGAGTGATGCGCACGCACTATTGGAAATGGCCGAGGCCGAAGCTGATGAAGACAGTATCAATGAGGTGCTGGCTGAACTGGATGATTTGGAAAAAGAGGTGGCCAAGCTAGAATTTCAGCGCATGTTCTCCGGCGAATTGGACATGAATAATGCCTTCCTCGATATTCAGTCCGGCTCCGGCGGGACAGAGGCGCAGGACTGGGCCGAAATGCTATTACGCATGTATCTACGCTGGGGTGAGGCCAAAGGCTTCAAGGTGGATTTGATTGAAGCCTCACCGGGTGATGTCGCTGGAATTAAAAGTGCGACCGTGGGTTTTCAGGGCGAATACGCCTATGGCTGGCTGCGCACCGAGACCGGCGTACACCGTCTGGTACGCAAATCACCGTTCGACTCCGGCAATCGCCGTCATACCTCTTTCTCCGGTGTATTTGTCGCCCCCGAAGTGGATGACAGCGTTGAAATTGATATTAATCCGGCTGACCTGCGGATTGATGTGTATCGCGCCTCTGGTGCGGGCGGGCAGCATGTCAACAAGACGGAATCAGCGGTGCGAATCACCCACCTGCCGACCAATACCGTCGTGCAATGCCAGAACGGACGCTCCCAACACCAAAATAAAGACACCGCGATGAAGCAGCTGAAAGCGAAGCTGTATGAGTTAGAAATGCAGAAGCGCAATGCGGAAAAACAGGTGTTAGAGGACAGCAAATCAGACATTGGCTGGGGCAGCCAGATTCGGTCTTATGTACTGGATGCATCGCGCATTAAGGATTTGCGTACCGGGGTTGAAACCGGGAATACGCAGGCTGTGCTGGATGGCAGTTTGGATCAGTTTATTGAGGCTAGTTTGAAGAGCGGGCTTTAATAGCAGACGTTGAGGTTGTGCTGACGGTTCCGGCAGTGCTTGCATTCGGTATTCTGATTTGGGAATCGCGGCGAGTACATCCATGTAGGCTTAAGGCTGCATCCTTGCAGCCATATTCCCAAATCAAAACACCGAATCGCACTGCCTGGGTAGTGCTAACCGATATATAGGTT
>CALAMO010000018.1 GCA_937925855.1 uncultured Thiotrichaceae bacterium | reverse complement strand
ACTACCGGTGGTGAATACGCTGAGTATTGATACCAATGGCCGCACCATGATGGGTCTGACGGCGGCTGATATTGTGAATTTACAGCCAACGCTGTCACCGCACCCGGTGGCCTGTGGCACCAATTGCGGCATCGGTGCATCCGAAGTCATCGCCGCCGTCTTGAATTTTGCTAATGCGCAGGGCGCGAGTGAGCACGCAACTGACGCTATTATTGTGGCGAAGGCTAACTGCGGTATCCCAGAATATATCGACGGTAAAATTGTTTATAACGGCACGCCGGAGCTAATGGCGCGCTATACCGCACTGGCGATGGATGCGGGCGCACGCATTATTGGTGGCTGCTGTGGCACATCACCCGCTCATATTAAAGCGATGCGGGCGGTAATGGACAGTCATGTCCCCGGCAGCAGGCCCGATTTGACCAGTATTGAGCAGGCGCTAGGTGAGGTCTCAAAGGGAGCTGCAGCACAGCTGGGCGGTGACCTGTCGGTCGCGGGTGGCGCAGCGGCGGGTGCCGGTACCAGCGGGCGTTCCGCGCGGCGCAGAGTTCGACGTAAGCATTAGTGTTTATCCGCTAATAAAAAATTATTTGGTGGGACTGTAAAATTGATTGACTGCTCAGTCAATCGTGCCCTATATTCGCGTATCAATTCGAGATGAAATACTCCAGGTGAAAGAGATGAGCGAAAGGCGCGGACGCAGGAGAGGAGGCGGCGGAGGTCGTTCCGGCAAACAGGCGGCAAGACAGAAATCGCTGGTCGCTCAGGCGCCCTATATTGAGCGTAATGTCCCTTATTTTGAAATACTGGATGAAGCCGGTCTGGCGCTGATTGAGCACAATGCGGATACTGTGTTAGAAGAAATTGGCATTGAGTTTCGTGATGACCCGGAAGCGTTAGACATCCTCAAGCAGGGTGGAGCCGAAGTCGAAGGCGAACGAGTACGCTTTCCACGCGGTTTGTGCCGCTCCATTATCAAAGCGCATGCGCCCGCTGAGTTTACTCAGCATGCTCGTAATCCCGAACGTTCTACTATTATCGGCGGTAAGCGTACCGTGCTGGTGCCTGCTTATGGCCCGCCCTTTGTGCGTGATATTGACGGTGGGCGGCGCTACGCTTCGATAGAAGACTTCCGTAACTTCGTCAAACTGGCCTATATGAGCCCGGGTTTACACCACTCCGGGGGTACAGTGTGCGAGCCGGTCGACCTACCGGTGAATAAGCGCCACTTTGATATGGTATACAGCCATATTAAATACTCAGACAAACCGTTCATGGGATCAGTTACTGCGCCAGAGCGGGCGCAGGATACCGTGGATATGGCGAAGATTGTGTTTGGCGATAGCTTTGTCGAAAACAATACCGTAACCACCAGTCTGATTAATGCGAATTCCCCGATGACTTTCGATGACACTATGCTGGGTGCGCTCAAAGTCTATGCCCGTAATATGCAGGCCACGGTGATTTCGCCCTTTATTTTGGCTGGAGCAATGTCGCCGGTGACAGTAGTCGGCACGGCCACGCAAATTCTAGCGGAGGCTATGGCGGGCATGGCGTTTGCGCAGCTGGTGCGCCCCGGTGCGCCGGTCGTGTTTGGCACCTTTGCGAGCGCCGTTTCGATGCAGTCTGGTGCGCCCACGTTTGGCGGGGCTGAGCCAAGTCAGGTGCTGTACATTGCCGCTGCACTAGCGCGCCGCCTGGGCGTGCCGTTCCGCAGCGGTGGAGGTTTATGTGCGTCCAAGCTGCCGGATGCACAGGCCGCTTATGAAGCGGCGAACACCCTGCAATCAGCGGCGCTGGCTGGGGTTAACTTTATGCTACATACCGCGGGCTGGCTGGAAGGCGGCTTAGTCATGGGCTATGAGAAATTCCTGATGGATGCGGATCAGGCCAATATGATCAATATTATGCTGCGCGGCGTTGATGTCAGCGAAAACGGTCAGGCCATGAGCGCATTGCGTGAGGTCGGGCCGGGTAAGCACTTCCTAGGCTCTGCGCATACCCAGGCAAATTTTGAGACGGCGTTTTATGTTTCACCGCTGGCAGATAGCAACAGCTTTGAACAGTGGCAGGAAGAGGGTGCATTGGACTGCGCTCAACGTGCCAGTGTTAAGGTAAAACAGATGCTAAACGATTATGAAGCACCGCCGCTTGACCCGGCAATAGACGAGGCTTTAATCGCCTTTATGACGCAGCGTAAAGCGGCTTTTCCAGATATGAACTATTGAGTCTAATTTGCTTAATTGGCGGGGCTAAATTTGCTTTGTCAGTTTATATATAACGGATACAATCCAGTTTCACACCTCGCGCTAGAATGCGGGGTGACAACGATTTTATGTACTTTATAAACCACCAACAGCGGAGATCCATGCCATGGCAGATGAAGAATATGATGACGAAGAAATCATCCTTGCTGATTTGTCAGATGAGGAGTTAGTCGAGCAGATGCACGACGACCTTTACGATGGTCTGAAAGAAGAGATTATCGAAGGCACCCAAATTTTATTGGACCGCGGTTGGGGACCCGAAAAAGTGCTGGCGGAGGCCTTAGTCGGTGGGATGACCATCGTGGGCATCGATTTCCGTGACGGTATCTTGTTCGTGCCAGAAGTGTTGTTGGCCGCGAATGCGATGAAAGGTGGGATGGCGATTCTGCGCCCCTTACTCGCCGAGACCGGTGCGAAACCCGTGGGTAAGATGGTGATCGGCACAGTGAAAGGCGACATTCACGACATTGGAAAGAACCTAGTCACCATGATGATGGAAGGTGCGGGTTTTGAGGTGATTGATTTAGGCATTAATAACGATGTTGATTCCTACTTGGACGCGCTGGAAGAACATCAGCCTGATATTCTCGGCATGTCCGCACTGTTGACCACTACGATGCCTTATATGAAGGTTGTGATTGACGCACTGGTCGAGAAGGGTCTGCGTGATGACTATATCGTGCTGGTCGGTGGCGCACCGCTCAATGAGGAGTTTGGTGAGGCGGTCGGCGCGGATGCTTATTGCCGCGATGCAGCGTCGGCGTCCAGCACGGGCGTTGCCATGGTAGCTGAGCGTCGTGCGGCTGCCTGATACTGCGGTTTGGGCGCAGCAGCTGCGGCATAGGCCGCAAGCATGATGGCGCCCACAGCACAGGCGGGATCAACCTTGATTATCGCCTGTGGGGCTATTGCCAAAGAAATCCAGCAGGTGAAGCAGCTGAATCAGTGGGAGCATGTAAAACTCCAGTGTTTAGATGCCGAGCTGCATAATCATCCCGAGCAGATTCCGGCAAAGCTTCAGGCCGCGATTGATCAGTACCGCGATGAGTATGAGCATATCTTTATTGGTTATGCGGACTGTGGTACCGGCGGCCATATTGATCGGATCATCGCGCAAGAGGGGTTGGAGCGCCTGCCGGGGGCGCATTGCTATGCGTTCTTTCATGGGGTTGCCGCCTTTGAGCAGCTGGCCGCTGAAGAACTGGGTACGTTTTACCTCACCGACTTTCTGGCGCGGCATTTTGAGCGTCTGATTGTGCGCGGTTTTAAGTTAGATAAACATCCTGAATTAGTGGATATGATGTTCGGCCGCTATAAACGTCTAATCTATTTGGCACAGACAGAAGATACGGCGTTAATGGAAGCTGCGCAAAAGGCTGCGCAGTATCTGGGACTGGAATTTAGCCACATCCATACGGGTTATGGGGAGCTTGAATCCAGTTTGAATGTTCAATCTATCAAGTGGCATCCTCGCCCTTGATCCCCTTGGCAGGGAGTGCGTTTCATGCCGCAAAAAATAGTAGTCTATTGGCGCGATATTCCATCGCAGGTCATCATCAAACAAGGCCGTTCTAAAGGCAAATGGGTGTTAAGTCAGCGCTTTCAGGAGGCGATTGATAAAGCCGCTATGCGTGCCGGTAAAGGCGACACCGATGCTTATGTTGAGGAGTGGGTGCGTAAAACCAGCGCTTATACCTGTGCTGAAGGCTTGGATATTCAGGCCAGCGCCGAGGCGGAGGCTGCGGTGTTTGAGGCGGATTATTCAGATGAAACCCTGGAAGCCATGGTACGTAATAAGGGGTTAGCCGTATGACTGCCGCTATCGCAACCCCGGTTGACTCAAAGCAAGCCATCATTGATTTTATGACTGGCTTTACCACAGAAACCACGCCTGGTTCGGCGGCCAAAATCCCGGATTATCGCGCTCACCTGCGCCCCGGCACCACGGTTTATATTACCTTTCTGCCCGGCTCAGATTTTAACGACACGATTGCAGTGACGAAACGCCTGCAAGCTGAAGGCTTTGATCCCGTGCCGCATTTTGCCGCGCGCAGCATTCCAAATCTACGCTTCTTTGAAGATAATTTGAAACAGGTAACCGAAGAATGCGGCGTGCGCCGCGTACTGGTCATTGCTGGTGCAGTCAAGCATCCAGTCGGTGATTTCACCGATTCTATGCAGCTATTAGAGAGCGGTTTATTCGATAAGTACGGCATTAAAACCATTGGTCTGGCGGCACACCCGGAAGGCAGTCCCGATATGTCGGATGAGGCTATCGCAGCGGCGCTGGCTTGGAAGAATGGTTTTGCGGAGCGTACCGATGCGGCTTGTCACTTGGTGACGCAGTTCTGTTTTGAAGCCGCGCCTATTATTGCCTGGGACAAACAGTTGAATCAGGCCGGTAATCGCCTGCCGATTGATATTGGGATTCCAGGCGTTGCCTCGCTGAAATCGCTGCTCGGCCATGCTAAAGCCTGTGGTGTCGGGGCCTCGATGCAGGTGTTGACCAAGCAGGCTAAGCACATTCACAAGCTACTGCTGGTGCAAACACCGGATAAGCAAGTGCGTGACTTGGCGGAATATAAGGCCAGCGATCCCAACTGCGGTATTCGGGGCCTGCATATGTACCCACTGGGTGGCTTGAAGCGCAGTGCGCAGTGGAGCTATGCGGTGGCTGACGGCCATATTGCGGTGAGCGAGCGCAAAGGGTTTACCCCGACGTTGAAACTGGATTAGCCGAATGCTAGGCCGCGCCCATTTTGAGTGTGGCCGTCGCTGGATAGTCGGGGTTTTGCTTTTTTATCACAGATTATGGGGGTGGCCGCACGTTAGAGCTGCCTCTGGAGACAGTAGTTATGACCGTTACAGTAGTTACCTCACCCACGCAGGAAGTCAAAATTGGCTTTGAAGAGCGCTTTATTATTATCGGTGAGCGGATTAACCCCACGGGTCGGAAGATTCTTGCTGAAGAAATGAAAAACGGTGATTACAGCCGGGTTGAGGCTGATGCGATTGCGCAGGTGGAGGCAGGCGCGCAGATGCTGGATATTAACGCTGGGATCCCGCTGGCCGATGAGCCAAAAATTTTGGCTGAAGTCATTCAGTTGGTACAGGGCATTACCGATGTGCCGCTGTGTATTGATTCATCGATTATTGATGCGTTGCAGGCGGGCCTGGAGGTTTATCAGGGCCGAGCGCTGGTAAATTCGGTAACGGGGGAGGATGAAAGTCTGGAGCGGGTGCTGCCCTTAGTTGCTAAGTACGATGCCTCTGTGGTGGCGATTTCTAATGATGAAACTGGTATTTCAGAAGATCCCAATGTTCGCTTTGAAGTCGCCAAGAAAATCGTCCAGCGCGCCGCAGACTTTGGTATCTCGCATGACCGCGTGGTTGTCGATCCGCTGGTGATGCCGATTGGGGCAATTAATACGGCGGGGCGTCAGGTCATGGCCTTAGTCGGGCGTTTACGCAATGAGCTTAAGGTTAATACAACCTGTGGTGCCTCTAATGTTAGCTTTGGCTTACCTAATCGTAATGGGGTGAACAGTGCGTTTCTCACCATGGCGATTGGGGCTGGTATGACCTCAGCGATTACCAGCCCGCTGCATGGCGAAGTGATGCAGGCCGTATTGGGTGCCGATGTGATGATGGGCCATGACCCGGATTGTGCGGCCTGGATTCGTAAATATCGCGAGCCTGCGGCAGAAGGTACCGAAGGCGCGCGCGGCGCGCGCGGCAATCGGCGGCGTCGACGGGCTTGATAGACGCTCATATGCCTTCCAAGGCGATGCCATAAAACAAAACGTGAAAGAGATAAACAACAATGGTCGCAAGCGATACCGAAACAGACACCGCAAAAGTCGTCTTTATGCCCTCCGGTCGGCGCGGCCAGTTCCCTTTGGGGACGCCGCTGCTCCAGGCGGCCCAGAAACTGGGCGTAGACATCGATTCTATCTGTGGTGGCCGTGGTTTATGCGGTCGCTGCCAGATTTTGTGTGCTGAAGGTGCTTTCCCCAAACATGGCATTAGCTCAAAGCTTGAGCACCTCAACGGCTTTACCGAAACCGAAAAGCGCTATGAAACACAGCGTAAGCCGCTAGCGACAGGCCGTCGTTTGGGCTGCCATGCGCTGATTCAGGGCGATCTGGTGATCGATGTGCCGGCGGACAGTCAGGTGCACAAACAAATCGTGCGTAAGGCTGCCGATCTGCGTGACATTGTGCTGGATACGGCGGTCCAGCTGCATTATGTCGAAGTCGAAGAAGCGGATATGCATAACCCGAAAGGGGATTATCAGCGGCTGTGTGAAGCCTTGGAGTTTGAGTGGCAGCTTACTGGCCTAAGCTGTGATCTAGCGGTATTGCAGCAGCTACAGGCCGCGCTGCGCGACGGTAAGTGGGCGGTAACGGTCGCGGTCTATAAGCAGTCCCGCATTATGGCGGTCTGGCCGGGGTTTAAGGAGGATGTGTTCGGGGTGTCGATTGATGTCGGCTCGACCACGATTGCGGCTAATCTGGTGGATCTAACGGCGGGCAAGGTGTTGCACTCCGGCAGCATGATGAATCCGCAGATTCGTTTTGGTGAAGACCTAATGAGCCGGGTGTCCTATGTGATGATGCACCCGGATGGCACGGCGGCGATGATGACGGCGGTGCGTGAGGGGCTGGATAGCCTGATTGTGGAGATTGCACAGGATGCAGGCATCGCGGCCACGGATATTCTGGAAATCTCGCTGGTGGGTAATCCGATTATGCACCACATCCTATTGGGCATTAATCCGATTGAGCTAGGCGGTGCGCCTTTTGCGCTGTCGACCGATGAGGCGGTTAATGTCTACGCCAGCGAATTGGATCTGCACATTAATCCTGGCGGTATGGCTTATATCTTGCCCTGTATCGCGGGCCATGTCGGCGCGGATGCGGCGGGCGTGGTGCTATCGGAAGAGCCGCAGGTGCAGAAGGAAGTTACGCTGCTGGTCGATGTGGGTACCAATGCGGAAATTGTGCTGGGTAACCATACGCAGCTTTATGCCTGTTCCAGTCCGACCGGGCCTGCGTTTGAAGGGGCGCAAATTTCCTCTGGGCAGCGCGCCGCACCGGGGGCGATTGAGCGAGTGCGTATTGACCCCACGACCAAAGAGGCACGCTTTCGGGTAATTGGCTCCGATCTATGGTCGAATGAGCCGGGTTTTGCCGAGGCGGTGCAGGCGATTGGCGTGAACGGTATTTGTGGCTCCGGTATTATTGAAGTGGTTGCGGAGATGTTTCTCGCCGGAGTGATCACGCAGGATGGGGTGATTGATGGCGATCTGGCGACGAGCACGCCCCGGGTGATTGCGAATGACCGTACCTGGTCCTATGTGCTGCATGAGGGTGGGGATAACGGCGCGGGTGTGATCTCAGTGACACAGAACGATGTGCGCCAAATTCAGCTGGCGAAGGCCGCGCTGTATGCTGGGGTGAAGCTGCTGATGGACAAAATGGGCGTGCAACGCATTGATCGTATCCGTTTGGCCGGTGCCTTTGGCAGCCATATTGATGTTAAACATGCCATGGTGCTGGGCTTAATCCCGGATTGCCCGCTGGACAAGGTGGCCTCAGCCGGTAATGCGGCGGGCACCGGTGCGCGTATCGCTTTACTCAATCAAGGCGCACGCCAGACGATTGAAAGCGTGGTGCGTGATATCGAGAAAATCGAAACGGCGGTGGAAGCGAAGTTTCAGGAATATTTCGTTGATGCGATGGCGTTCCCGAATAAAACCGATCAGTTCCCGCATCTATTCAGCGTCGTGGATAAGCCGCCAGAAAAGCTGGTTGCACAACATGACGCTGAGAGCAGCGATGGACGGCGACGGCGCAGACGGCGTGCTTAAGCAGCGGGCCGCACCACACCCGCAGCTTGGCGTTTATGGGTGCAGACCTTGTGTAATTGCACCTCTTTCCTACCGGCTTGATGGCGTCTATCCCCTATGACTCAACCTAATACGCGATCTACCCCGCAACCTAACGCTCAATTTAATATTGGTATTGATACCGGTGGTACTTACACCGATGCGGTGATTATTGATACGGCCCAGGAACAGGTGGTTGCTGCCGCTAAGTCGATTACCACGCGCGGTGATTTGTCGCTCGGGGTAGTCAGCTCATTGAATAAAGTGCTGGCGGCAACCGCAGCGCGCGTTCAGCCTGCGGCGATTGGCCTGGTGTCGATCTCGACCACGCTGGCGACGAACGCGCTAGTGGAGGGCAAGGGCTCTTCAGTGGCGGTGGTGCTGATCGGTTTTGACGATACCATGTTGCAGCGGTCTGAGCTGGCGCAGGCGCTGCCCAGTGCGCGTATAATTCGCATTGCGGGCGGGCATAAGTATAACGGCGCAGAACAGGCTGAGCTGGATGAGGCCGCTTTACTGACCGCGCTGGCCGCACAGCAAGATCAGGTCGATGCCTATGCGGTTGCGGGGATGTATTCTGTGCGTAATGCGGCGCATGAGCGTCGGGTGCAGGCCTTAATTCGCGAGCATACCGGCTGTCCGGTGACGGCTTCCTGTGACTTGTCGGCCGCGCTGAATGGCCCACGGCGGGCGCTGACGGCGGCGTTTAATGCCCGTATTATTGCGCTGATTGTAGCGCTGGTGGCCTCAGTGCGCGCTGTGATGGCTGAGCGCTCGATTACTGCGCCGCTGATGGTGGTAAAAGGCGACGGGTCGCTCGCCAGTGCGGATGCGATTATCGAAAAGCCGATTGAGACGATTCTGTCCGGCCCGGCGGCGAGCGTGATTGGCGCAAACTTTCTCTCTGGCCTGAAAGATTTCATTATCTCTGATATTGGCGGCACCACGACCGATGTCGCTGTTGTGAAAGATGGCTGGCCGGATGTGAATGCGAAGGGCGCGATGATTGGCGAACACCGTACCATGGTCAGTGCGATTGATATGCAGACCATTGGCTTGGGCGGCGATAGTGAAATAGAGATTGATTATAAAGGTAATGTGCTATTACAGCCGAAGCGAGTGGTGCCGGTTTCACTGATTGGCGCGCGCTGGCCGTCGGTGAAAAAAGCATTGCAGGCTTCGCTGAGTGTTGGCATGGGCTTGGGCGTGGCGACGCTCTTTATTTTGCGGCCTGAAGGCTTTGATAAAGCGGCGGTGCCGCGTGATTTGAGCGCTGCGGATCTTTCTTTTTTACAAGCGATTGGTGAAGAGCCGGTGCGCTGGTCGGATGTGGTGAATTCAGTCTCGGATCGTTATCGGGTGACGCGGATGACGGGACGCGGAATTTTGCAGGTGGCGGGGTTTACGCCCAGTGATGCGGCGCATGTGCTGTACCGGCAGTCGCAATGGTCGCGTGAAGTGGCGGAGCTGGTTTGCCTGATGATTGGGCGTTCCTACGGTAAGATTTCTTGGAATGAGTCGCTGCGTGAGGTCGAAGTGCAGGCCTTTGCCCAGGAGGTGTTTGATGCCATGGTGGCGCGTAGTGCCCATGTGCTGATTGAACGCCTCACGGGCTGCCGCTTTGCGGCGGATGACCCGCTGGTGAGTACCATTACCCGTGACTGTGATCCGCTGATGGATATGCACATTAAGCTGCAACCGGCGATTCCACTGGTGGCGGTTGGTGGGCCTGCGCCGGTGTTTTATGGTGAGGTCGGTCGGCGTTTAGGTACGGACACGGTGATTCCTGAGCATAGCCACGTCGCCAATGCGGTGGGGGCGGCGATTGGGCGGATTAAAGTGCATGCCAGCGTGAGTATTAGCAGCGGTGAATCCGGCGGTTATCACCTGCACGGTGCAGATGAGGTGGTGTTTGTCGCTGCGCCGCAAGAGGCGCTACAGCGTGCTGATGCGCTGGCGCGTCAACTGGCGACTGAGCGGGCTGAGGCGATGGGCGGGCAGGCGCTCAGCCTGACGGTTGCGGTCGAACGGGTTGATGTGCCGGATATGTCGGATGATAAAGGCTTGATTTCGGCGACGGTGCATGCTGAATGTGTGAGTCAGCCAGGAGGATTAGGATGAGCGCGCAAGCGACGGGAGGCTGTGTCTGCGGCGGTGTGCGGTATGAGGTCGCCAGCCGCGATAAATTGCGTCAGGTGGTTGCCTGTCACTGTGAGCAGTGTCGCCGCTTTAGCGGCCACTTTATCGCCGCCAGCGGCGCACGCTATCAATACTTTCGCTACCTCAGCGATACCACACTGCGCTGGTATGCCTATAAACCAGGCGTGCGCCAGGGCTTTTGTGCACAGTGTGGCAGCAGCTTGTTCTTTGACTACCCGGCTGAAGAACGCATTTCGATTGCGGCTGGGACCTTGGATGACAGCCGGGGTTTGAACGAGCAGGCGCATATTTATGCCGGTGAGGCGGGGTGTTATTACGCGCTGCCGACTGAGTTAGTGCAGGACGATTGGGTGCCGCTGGACTGTCCTGAATAGCTTTTTACGCGCTGTCCCAAACACCTGATTTACCACCGGCCTTGTGCAGAAGGCGGGTGTTACTCATCACCATGCCGCGATCCACGGCCTTACACATATCATAAATCGTCAGCAGGCTAATTTGCACGGCAGTGAGTGCTTCCATCTCCACGCCGGTCTGGCCTTGATTTTCTACTGTGGCGCGGCAAATCACTCTGGGGGCTACGGAGCTATCCGGTTCGAGCTGAAGGTCGACTTTGGTGAGTGCCAGCGGGTGGCAGAGTGGAATCAGGTCAGCGGTTTTCTTGGCGGCCATAATACCCGCGAGACGTGCGATACCAAGGACGTCGCCTTTTTTATGATCACCCGCCATGATTTTATCCAAGGTGGCGGGCAACATTTCAATATAACCCTCGGCGATAGCACGCCGGTGGGTGACGGCTTTAGCGCCGACATCCACCATATGTGCTTCACCGTGAGCGTTAAAGTGGGTGAGCGTGTCCAGCTTAGCTGCCCGACTTCTTTTTGCTACGGTCCAGCACTAAGTTCATGCCCTTAAGGATATTCAGTGCCTCATACAGCTGATAATCATCCTTAGCGAGCGACTTGTCTGTGGCGGCGTCTTTTTTCACCTCATCCGCAGGCTGCGTGGATGGTGTAGTTTGCTCACTGCTTTCGCTCTCGCCTTCAACCGCACCTTCACCGTCCTGCGTGGGATTTGCGAGGTGCTTGTCGAAGTCTTTTTCCGACAGCGGCGTATAGCTTTCTTGTTCCTCTTTACCGTCGTCAGCCAGCTTCAGCGGTTTAATCTCAATATCTGGCTGGATACCCTGTGCTTGAATAGAGCGACCGTTCGGGGTGAAATAGCGCGCGGTAGTGAGTTTCAGTGCCGTTTTTTCATCAAGCGGAAGCACGGTCTGTACCGAACCCTTACCAAAGGTTTTTTGGCCAAGGATTAAAGCGCGCTGATGATCCTGGAGCGCGCCAGCAACGATCTCAGAGGCCGAAGCAGAGCCTTGGTTAACCAGTACCACAATGGGTGAGCCTTCCATCTTGTCGCCGGTGCGGGCGTTGTATTCCATAATGGCATCTTCTACCCGACCTTCGGTGTAGACAATTTTACCTTCATGCAGGAACGCATCAGATACGCCAACCGCCGCATTCAAGACACCACCGGGATTGTTTCGCAAATCCAGCACTAGGCCTTTCAGGTCACCCTTGTTTTCCGCTTTTAAGCGGTCCAGGGCGTCCAGCAGATTTTCAGTGGTGCGCGACTGAAAACTGGAGATACGCAGATAGCCATAGCCATCTTCTAACATGCGGCTCTTCACGCTTTTAACTTTAATGATGTCGCGGGTGATCACAATAGTTAGAGGCTTATCTTCGCCATCACGCACGACCAGCAGTTTAATATCGGTTTTCGGTTTACCGCGCATGACTTTAACGGCATCATTCAGCGTCATGCCTTTAACCGGCTTATCATCGAGGCGAATTATGAGGTCACCGGCTTCTAGCCCGGCGCGCTGGGCGGGCGTATCGTCAATTGGCGAAATGACTTTGACAAAGCCATCTTCCATGCCTACTTCAATCCCTAGGCCGCCAAATTCACCGCTGGTACCGACCTGTAGCTCTTTAAAGGCTTCTTCATCGAGGTAGTCTGAGTGTGGGTCGAGACCGGTTAGCATGCCACGAATGGCATTATTCATCATTTCTTTGCCATCCGGTGATTCGACGTAGTCTTGCTTGACACGGGCAAAAACTTCAGTAAATTTTTGCAGATGTTCCAGTGGAAGTTCATCGTTCTGTTTGAAGGCGAATACGTTCAGACTAGCGCTGGTTGTAATACCAATCAGCGCGCCAGCAACGATGCCTGCAATCAGGCGTTTATTTGAATGCATGTAATTTTTCTCCGGCCAACAATGCCAAGCTTAATTTGTATATGCGTATAACCCTAAGGGATGATGCACCATCCCCAGTTAGAAAACAGTTACCATTTTTTAATGGTAATCGGTTTAGAAAAGTGTACCACTTTACCTCAGCCAGCGTGCAGGATTTTGCGGCGTGGTTTTATGCCTGATTTCAAAGTACAGCGCGTTGCGACTCTGTCCGCTGGAATTGCCAACGGAGGCAATGACTTCATTCGCTTTCACGCGCTGGCCGGGTCGTTTGAAGACGGCGCGATTATAGCCATATAGGCTCATATAATTGCGGTCATGCTCGACCATAATCAGATGACCATAGCCGTTCATCCAGCCTGCAAACACAACTCTACCTTCCGCAACGGCGCGTACCTTAGCGCCACCGGGGGCGGCAATCACAATGCCCCGCCAGCGCTGCTTTTCGTTGCGGCGTGAGTGGTAACGATGGATGACTCGACCACTGACCGGCCAGGATAATTTGCCGCGCAGCCGGGAGAACGGTTTGTTCGGGGTGCGGCTGGTGGTGACTTGGCGTCCGCTGGGCTGCTGCTGTCTGGCGGCTGGGCGTTGCTGTTGCTGGCGCTGTTGGTTAGCAGCGGCGCGCTGCTGTTGCTGCTTGCGCTTTTGGGCGGCGATTGCCGCGCGTTTTTTAGCGGCGCGCTGGGCGATGCGGTCAATTTGCTTTTGCAGTGCTTTTTCTTGACTGACAAGCTTGTTAAGCCGCTTGCGCTGGCTGCCTAAATCAGATTTGACGGAGGCGAGTGCCTTAGCGCGTGCCGTCAGCTTTTGTCTGACCTGTTCTTCCTGCTGTTCCAACTCCTGGCCGAGCTTTTTGAGTTCGATCCGTTCTGTTCGGGCGGCGAGTCGGGTGGTTTCCAGCTGCTTATTGGTGCGACTAATGGCGGTAATCTTGCTGGAACGATAGCGATTGAGGTAATCAAAATACTGTAAGTTGCGGCTGATGTCTGAGGGATTGTCCTGGAGCAAGAGTAAGCGCAGATGGGACTGTTCGCCCGCCGTGTGCATGGCCTGTAGCTGCTGTGCCAGTGCATTCTGGTGCCGCTTGCGCTCCTTATGAAGCCTACTCTTTTCGGCGGAGGTCGCTAGCAGTCGCTGCTGGGCGGCTCTGATTTTTTTCTCGGTCGCGTACTGTTTACTGCTTAGGGTACCGAGTTCTTTTTCCAACTTACTAATTTGCGATTCAATCGAGCTGGATTCCTGCTTTTTCTGCTTGATTTGCTGATTGAGTTGCTTAATCGCCTTGCGCACTTTGCGCTGATCACTTTGGGTGTTTGCTGCAAGCGGTTCGATGCTGCCAATGGTCGCAAACAGCAGTAGCACTGTCAGGCAAGCCGTCGAGGCGTAAGCGCGGTGGCGGTATGATTTCATGCAAACGAACAGCCGGCTCGACGGCTGGAGCGGCGGTGTCGCTAGAAATTTTAGAATGGTCAACAGGCGCATCATGCGATTGTATATACGGATAGTCGTTATCAGTTTAAGGTGATGTCAGTTTAAGGTTGTTGTGTTATTGGCGTTAGCTGCCCTTACGAGAAAGACATACTATAGTATTTTAATAGAGTAATATACTATTCAGCTAAGTGATTCGGTTGGTCAACTGCGGTATAAAGCGTTAAAGGGACTCCATGCAATCTGCGATAAGCGTTGTAATAGAGAAAAATGAGGCAAGTGAGAGTATGCCGCTAGTCAAAGACGCGGATATTGAGCGTGCCTCACGTTCGCTGAAGGCGATTTCACATCCACTGCGGTTGAAGATCCTCTGCGTACTCGGCCATAGAGAAGTGAACGTACAAGATATTGTGGAACATGTCGGTACCTCACAAAGTAATATCTCGCAGCATCTGGCTATTTTGCGCGATAAGGAGATTCTCGCGACCCGGAAGGACGCCAATCGGGTGTATTATCGGGTGAGCGACCAGCGCACATTACAGCTCATTAGTATGATGCGTGAAATTTTTTGTCCATCCGCTTAGTGGCGGTGAGGTCTGCGCCAGGGGGGGCTAAAACGCTAGTGTATTGTTAAAAAAAACGGAAAAAAACTTTACGCTTAGTGTGCATCTGTATATCTTTAAGCGCCAAATTAGGGTGGAGGCTTGGGCTAATACGCTCGCGCGGCTCCGGTGAACCACAACCATCATGTGGGATAATATTTTTTATGGCCGTTCTGGAGAACGTCATTAGTGAATGAGTATATTGAATTTGCCCAGCGCCATCCGATTCTAGTGATGGGTTTTGTGGCCGTGTTGGGTCTGATTATTTGGGTGGAATGGGGGCGTTTGACCCGCAAGTATAAGCAGCTGGACACCAATCAAGCCGTCCAATTAATGAATCGTGATCATTCGTTGGTGCTTGATGTGCGCGAGGATAAAGAGCTGGGTGAAGGCAAAATCCAAGAGGCCAGGCACATCGCGCTGAAGGATTTAGATAAGCGCATTGCCGAGCTGAACAAGCATAAAGATGCGCCGGTGCTAGTCTACTGTCGCAGCGGCAATCGCTCTGGCATGGCCTGTGGCATGCTGACTAAAGCGGGATTCAGCGATGTCAATAATCTTAGCGGTGGTTTCGCCGCTTGGGAGAGCGCCAATTTACCGATCAGCAAGCGTTAGCAGGCTGAACACGCCAGTCGTTAAAGATAGCGGATTAGGCTAATGCTTTAAAATTAATCGTAAAACCTTAAGCTTAATTTTAACTTTTAAAAACAGTAATAGGAGTGGGGCAGCATCATGGCTGAAGAAACAGGAACTCAGGCGGCAGCGACAGGTGAAACGCAAGAAGCACAGTTTGTTATCCAGCGGATTTACATTAAAGATGTCTCGTTTGAGGCACCCCATTCACCCGCAGTGTTTACTGAGGAATGGAAGCCGGACACCGATCTTGACCTGAACACGGCTGTGAATGTGTTACAAAACAATAATTATGAAGTTGAGCTGGCGCTAACCATTACTGTGAAGAGTCAGGAGAAAGTGGCTTTTTTGGTCGAAGTCAAACAGGCCGGTGTGTTCATGATTCAAGGTTACAGTCAGGATCAGCTCAACCACTTGCTGGCGGCTTATTGCCCGAATACCTTATTCCCTTATGCGCGTGAAGTCATCGCAGGTTTGGTCTCTAAGGGCAGCTTCCCTGAAATGCACTTGTCGCCGATTAATTTTGATTCGCTCTATGCCAAGCGTTTACAAGAACAGCAGGGCGCTGCGGCCGCTGCAGGTGAAAATGCTACGCCACAGCAAGCCTAATGCGCATTCGCATGGTGTGCTGAACTCGTGACATTGCAGTCGGTTGCGGTTTACGGTGCAGGTTCCTGGGGGACTGCGCTTGCACTTCAGCTGGCGCGCAATGGTTTACAGGTCATGCTGTGGGATTTTTCTGCAGAGCGCGCCGCTGTGTTGCAGCAGGCGCGTGAGAACGCGGCGTACTTGCCGGGCATTGCGCTGCCGGATAACCTACAGTGTAGCGGTGACTTGGCGGCCGTCGCCAGCAGCGCTAGCGAGCACCTAATCGTTGTGCCCAGTCATGGTTTTCGGGCACTGCTGCTTCAGCTCAAACCCCTATTAAAACCACATGATCGTCTGTTTTGGGCCAGCAAAGGCTTAGAGCCTGAGAGCGGCAGGCTGCTGCATGAAGTGGTCACGGATATTTTTCCGGGCCACGCTTACGGTGTAGTGTCTGGGCCAACCTTTGCCGGTGAGGTCGCGCGTAATCTGCCGACGGCGATGACCGCTGCGGCTTCCAATCCACCGTTCGCACAAACCATTGCCGCCGCATTCCACGGCGACAACTACCGGGTGTATACCAGCACAGATGTGATTGGCGTCGAGCTGGGCGGCGCTGTTAAAAACGTTTTGGCGATTGCCGCCGGCATTTCTGATGGTCTGGGTTTTGGCGCTAATGCGCGCGCGGCTATTATTACGCGCGGCCTGGCAGAAATTATGCGCCTCGGTGATAAAATGGACGCTCAGCCGACCACCCTGATGGGCTTGGCGGGCGCGGGCGATTTGGTGTTGACCTGTACTGATGATCAGTCGCGCAATCGGCGTTTGGGGCTGGCGCTGGGGACTGGACAAAGTCTGTCAGCGGCGTTGGCGGAGATTGGGCAGGCAGTCGAAGGCGCTAAGTCGGCGCTGTCGGTCTATAAGTTGGCGCAGCGGCAGGGCGTGGACATGCCGATTTGTCACGCCGTCTACCGTATTTTATATGAATCGCTCGCCCCCCGCCTAGCGGTGGAGGCTTTGATTGCGCGCACGCAGAAATCTGAATTTCAACGATGAGGCTGCTCGTATTTCATGAGTCGCTCATTGTGCATGAGACTTTGAACTGAGGGTAGTGAATATGACAGCACAGCGCAGCCTAAGTATTGGTTTTATTATGGACCCGCTAGCGTCCATCAATACCCAAAAAGACAGCACCTTTGCCATGATGTTGGAAGCACAGCGCCGTGGCTGGCGAGTGTACTACTTACAGCAGCATGATTTGTTTGCCGATGATGGTGAGGTGTCAGCGCGGGTGCAGCGGGTGACACTGCGCGATGACCCCACCGATTGGTTTAGCGTTGAGGCGGAAACCGTCTGCGCGCTGCATGCGTTGGATGCGGTGTTAATGCGCAAAGATCCGCCGTTTGATATGGAATATATCTATAGCACCTACTTATTAGAGCTGGCCGAACGTCAGGGCCTGCTGGTCGTGAATAAACCGGCCAGCGTGCGTGCGGCTAATGAGAAGTTATTCACCGCCTGGTTCCCACAGTTCACCCCAGAAACTCGGGTAACGCGCGATATGCAGCGCCTGCGTGAATTTCTGGCGCAGCATCAGCATATTGTGGTGAAACCGCTGGATGGTATGGGCGGCAAGATGATTTTTCAGGTGCATGCCGATGACCCTAACACCGGGGTGATTCTGGAAACGATTACAGATTATGGGCAGCACACGGTGATGGCACAACGTTTTCTGCCGGAGTTTAAGCACGGTGATAAACGTATTTTACTGGTTGATGGGGTGGCGTTTCCGTATGGATTAGCGCGTATCCCGGCGGCGGGCGAAAGTCGGGGTAATCTGGCCGCTGGGGCGAGCGCGGAGGGGCGTGAGCTAACGGCACGTGAGCAGGAAATCTGTGCGTCTATTGGGCCGGTGCTGCGCGATATGGGGCTGATGTTTGTAGGCTTGGATGTGATTGGTGACTATGTGACGGAAATTAATGTGACCAGTCCGACCTGTATTCGTGAACTGGATCGCTTGTATCAGGGCAATATCGCCGGACTGTTACTGGATGCGATTGCTGCAAGGCGGGCAGTCTAATCATGTTTCATTTGCAGAGTCTGTTGCAAAAGCTGCGAGGTAGCGCTGTGCTGCGTGAGAATCGGGGCATTGTGCTGATGTTTTTCCTGTTTTCGCTGCTGTTTGCCGCTTATATGGTGCTGGTCGAGGGCATGAGTTTGGTCGACACCTATTATTTTCTGGTGACGACGGCGACGACGGTGGGTTACGGTGATTTTTCTCCTCAGACCACGGTGGGGAAATTTCTGGGCACGGCTTATATGGTAGTTGGGATTGCCCTATTGGGCATTTTTTTGGGTAAAGTCACCGATATGATGGTGCGGGTGAGTTCGCGGCGCAAACGAGGATTGGTTATGGTGAAGGGTAAGGTGGATCTGATTATTGCCGGGTATCCTGGCGACGAAAAAGTAAAAGGTATTGTTGCTGAGCTGCGGAACGATGCGCGCTTTAAGGCGGCGCAGATCGTCTGTGTGAGTAACCAGATTGAAGAAAAGCCACGTTGGATGAGTGCGCTTGACGTGGTGTTTGTTAAAGGCGTGGTGTCGGATAGTCAAACGCTGGAAATGGCAGGCGTGCGCATGGCGCAGACGGCGTTGATCCTAACGAATGACCCAGGAACGCTGGAGTCGGATGATCATACCACTTCAATCTGTGCTGTGATTGAGCGGGTTAATCCGGCGGTACGGACGATTATTGAGAAAGTGCGCCAGGATGAGATGATATTCCAGGTGGTTAATGCCGATACGATTGTCTCAGTGTCAGCCCCCAGTGTGTTAGCGCAGGAAGTGCTTGATCCCGGCGCGATTGAACTTCAAAACGCTATCTTTTCCACTGAAACTCGCGGTACGCAGTTTAATTATGTGTATCGGGGTGAGCGCAAGCCCTGGTCAGAACTTGCAGTGGCGATTCTGGCGCAGGATGCGATTCCTGAAGGTTTTAGAAATCCGGGGGAGAAGCGATTTAATTTATTGCCGCTGCGGGGGGATGTGATTGAGGATGGGGCATTGATTAAGTATCGTGGAGTGACGCTGTTTGAGGCGTTGGTGGTTTAGGGATTTAGTCAGTTTTATCTATATTTTTAGCTATATTTTTAATCATTTTGCTTTTGGATGATTGATCAACCTTGGGTTGTTGATCACCTAAGGTGATATTCGGTGTGTTTAATAAGACTTTTACAATTTCAGCTTGGCGCGAAATGTCGAGTTTTTGGAAAATTTGTTTTATTTGTGTCCGTACAGTGTATTCGGTTACATTATTGCTGCTAGCGTATTCCGCTACAGTATAGCCATTACTAATTGCAATTGCGACACCTGCCTCGGCACGGGTTAATCCATAGAACTGAGAAATAGCTTCCTGGGAGTATTTCTGTGTCCGTTCGGGTTCAGCGAAAAAAACAGCAACGTAGTTGGTCAAAGTAATAGACTGGTTGGCATTATCCGCAGTTTTGATGTCATCAATGCGAGCGGGTGTAATTAAGATCGGTAAAGGTGCTGTGCTAGTGTCAAGTCTCAGTGATAGCGCTGCAATCACTTCATTATCACCCGCAACCCCTTGATTCTGATCATTTAAGCGTATTTTCCGTATTGCTTTTTGTAATTGTTGGTCGTTGTCTGTGTGTGCTGCTTTTAATTGACCATTTTTATTAATAAGCACGGGATTGGTTTTGATTATCCTTTCAGCCAAATCATTGATAAAGGCAATTTTGCCATTGGGCCTAATTATCACAACACCAATTAAGAGTCGGTTGATGCAGGATTTCAGGTTTTTTTCTGAGCGGCGTAGTTCAATAAATTCACGGTGTATCCGAAAAGCGCGTTGAAAATGGGGTGTAAGACTGGTGAGGTAGTCCATCTCCTGATCTGACCATGGAAGTGATTTGATGCCGCGCTGTAGCGTTATGGCGAGTGCTTTCTCCTCGTCCTGGAATATGTAGCTGCCTGCAATGTACCACCGATCATATTTACGCATGAAACCTTCAAGGTACTCTGGGGGGCAAAGAGCCTCATACTCACTCCGACTTAAGCCTAACTTGTTGTCAGCAACTGCGACACCAATTTGAACATGCTCAGCGGCTAGCGTCCACATTGGATCCATTTTGTGATAGTGGTGTTCATATTCGGCTATCATTTGTGAGCATTCATCAGGGGATTGAGTGCTGTATACAAAACTTACATCTGCTTCTGGGTTTTCAAAATCGCGAAAAATTAAAGTGGCGGAGTCGGCTTTGATTCTATGAGCTAAGGATTTAACTACAATCTGCCAGTGCTTGGGAAAGGAGGAGGCTTCATAAATTTCACCGATCAAGCGGTCGTCTGGTGCATGTAGTGACATAAAATTATGTGTTCTCTGTATTCTTAAAGTTTGTTAATGAAGAACTTTTTCTCATGGCTCACAAGAACCATTCTGTTTGTTTAGGGAAAAACATCAAACTTAACAGAGGTTTACATAGTTTTATGTTGAATACAAGTAACAAATTTGCAGCGTTAAACGTTAGTTTGCATACCAATTGAATTGCTTATTAGGGTAATGAGTAGTCACTTTAGGCATTTTGCTGGTATCCATTCTTAGCGAGGCAGCCGTGGTGAAATCCTTTTGCTCATTGGGGTGCATTGCTATGCCCATGGGCTGGGTTTTCATGTCTATGGCGTAAGAATTTAGTTATTTCTATAAGTTCTCAGGGACGGTCCTTTGGTTGAATTTTAAGCAAAGGACCATTTTTAGTAGAGCTATTGTGTTTGTTGATGGCTTATTTCTTTGAGAAAGTTTCGGTAAAGATGTGCTGACATGTGAAGGTTATCAATTATAGTTTGCTTTCTATGTGTTGGAAACTCATCTATCCTGGCCATACCTTGAGGGAAATGTTTTTCATCAGCGGCTGCATGCAGCTTGAAATATGAAAAGCCTTTTCCATATGTTTTATTTATGCGGTCAGCCATAATGGCACAGCGCTTCATACTTAAGCCTTCGAGCATAAGTGCATAACCAAGTAAAGCATCCTGGCCATGGCGGCGAATATCTTCGAAAAGCGCAAGCGATAGAGCTCTGATCGTAGGCTCGCATTTCTTATTAAAATCATAACCTATAGACCGCATATCGTTTAAAATACTAAGGTCATGGTCTATTTCTTCTTGTAAGTGTTTAGCCCACCAGCGAAATTCTTTAGCTTCTTCAGTATCGATGATGGAAGCTGATAAAGCTAGTAATCGTGTTGAATGACGTATCAGGAAATACTGTTGATTTAAAAAATAACCATATGCATCTTTTTTTTCTAATGGATATTTGTCAAAAAGCACAGCTATACTATTAATTTCATTTAAAAATAAAGATGTGACAGATCTTTCTGTGTGGCATTTTTTTATTTTAGCATTCATGTGGTAATTCCTTTGTGCTGATAAAATTTCTGTTTTCCCATAAAAAATCTGACATGATATTTATTTTTTTTTGAGGGTGACGTTTTGGTTTATCTGTTTTCATTATTGAGACATCAACATTATGCTTTGTTGATGAGCAATATTCATTGAAGCCGAATTTTCGTGCCAGATTATGTGCGCCCACCGATCTTCTAGCAACAGTAATTGTTTCTTCTGCATTCAGTTCAGCTTGATGGAACTTGGTTACGTCCATTAATATGCTGGCAAAATTTATTCCACTTTTACGATAGTTATAATATGGATCAACATTTAAGTATTGCAGTGTGTTAACAAACCCTGGTTTTCCACAGTACTCCTTTGCAAAAGATTCTGGTAAGTAGCGTTTTGCATACGAGGAGTATGAAAAATTTGCCTTGCTATAGCGAGCAATGAAATGAATTGCAACAATCTTATGTTTGTCTGTTATGTAAGTAATTCGATCTTGCCAGTGTATTTCGTCCTCTTGTAGGCCTTCTCCAGAATTCAATTCTAATAGCAGTTCTTTCCAGAAATTTTTCCAATATGGAACAATGAAATTACTTATGGGATGGTTTTCATTAAAAGGCGGCACCGCTATATTATACTGATAGCGCCGATAGTCAACTTCCATGTTTTCACCTCTAGTTACAATGTCACGTTATGTTTCTTATATGTTTACTATGATTTTGATTTGAACAACTTTGCAAGTAACTATAGTACTAAACTTTTCTAATATTTAACTTTTTTATAAAAAAAGCTGCATTGAGTCTTAGAAAATTTTTATCCAGTAATTAAAAAAATTCTTAAGTAAATTATTTATGTTACGTTAAAATTATTATGATTGGATAGTTTTTAAAAAAGCAATTGATTTGATTGTAAAAAAATAGTGTATTTCGGTGTTGATTTTTGCTCACATGTAACGCGATGAAAAATCATACTTAAAAGTTACATTGTAGAGAGATTTCTATTATGTGGACCTGCTTTAAAAATGGGCATAATTGACCTATAGAATTGCGGGCTTTAACGCCAGCAGAGCCAATCGTTGGTGAAAGCAATAGCATCATGGACACACAACCGACGTAGCGCTAAGATCAAAGCGCTTTGGATCGAGCCGTATCCGCTAACAATTGACAAGGCAACTTATGAATTTTTCTCTGAAACGCAGCGACTTTCCACCAAACTTTCGTTTTGGCACGGCGACCTCTGCCTACCAGATTGAAGGCAGTCGTTTTGGCGGTTGTGGTGAGTCCCAGTGGGATGTGTTCGCACAAACGCCCGGTAATGTCGTGCGGGGTGAGAATGCTGCGGTTGCCTGTGATCATTACCATCGCTGGGCGGAGGATTTTGATCTGGTGAAAAATGCGGGCTTGGACAGCTACCGCTTTTCTACCTCATGGGCACGGATTATGCCGCAGGGGCGCGGGCAGGTGAATCAGGCCGGACTGGATTTTTATGACCGTTTGCTTGATGGGCTTTTAGCGCGCGGCATTAGCCCGTGGGCCTGTCTATATCATTGGGAACTGCCCGCACCACTGCTGGATCTGGGCGGTTGGCGCAACCGGGATATTGCTCATTGGTTTGCTGATTTTGCGGAGGTGGTGATGCGCCGCCTTGGTGATCGTTTAGATGCGGCGGCAACGTTTAATGAACCGTGGTGTATCGCTTGGTTTAGTCATTTTATGGGGCAGCATGCCCCGGGTGTGCGTGATATTCGAGCGGCAGCGCGGGCGATGCACCATATATTGCTGGCGCATGGGCAGGCCACCCGCGTCATGCGTGACCTTGGGATGGCTAACCTGGGAGTGGTGCTGAACTTTGAGCGTGCCCTACCGGCGGATGATTCGGTAGAATGTTTGCAGGCTACACAGCGCTATGACGGTATTTACAACCGTTTTTTTCTGGGCGGTGTGTTTAAACAGGCTTATCCACAGGACGTGTTAGCCGGGCTGGAAGCGCACCTGCCGCAGAACTATCAGGATGATTTTGCGGTTATTGGGGAACCGGTAGACTGGCTAGGGGTGAACTACTATACCTGCAAGCGCGTGACGGCAGATAATAGCGGTTTGTTTCCAGGCTATGGAGAACAGACAGGTCCGCTGCCTAAAACGACGATGGGCTGGGAGATTTACCCGGAGGGTTTATACCATTTTCTGACCTGGGCACATCGCGAATATGCCCCGAATTTACCGATTTATGTGACTGAGAATGGTCTATCGGCAGATGATAGAGTGGTTGCTGGACAGATTGCTGATCCCCAACGTATAGCCTTTATTGAACAACATTTACAGGCTGTGCTGCGTGCGATTGCTGAGGGTGTACCGGTACAGGGCTATTTCATTTGGTCGCTGCTGGATAACTATGAGTGGGCGTTGGGTTATGATAAGCGCTTTGGGCTGGTACATGTGGATTTTGACACGCTGCAACGCACCCCGAAGCAGTCTTGGCATGCGGTGCGAGCGCTGTTGCAAGACGCCAGCTGAGCTAATTCCATCCGTCAAAGCGGCCTTTTAGGCGCGTTGGCGTTTTGCCTATATTATAGATGTATGTAAAACCCGATCCCATCTTGAGTGTGTCTCAGTTCGGGGTGGTGCCGAAGTGCTGATGTGAGCACAGCCTTCGGCGTGAGAGAACGTCATTTTACTTACGGTAACGCCATGTCATCTCAAACTCATACGGTAGAAGCTACCCACATTCCTCGTCGTCCACCGGAGCAGGTGATGCGTCTTGACCGCATGGGTAGCGCGCATCAGGGGCGCTTATCGTTTATGCGTACTTTATTGCGCCGTCTGAAGCGCGAGAACTGGACGTTTGAGCGCACCGTATGGGAGATAGATGAACACAATGTGGGCCGCGCGGTATACCAAGCTACCGGGCCGGAGAATACTTATTCGCTGGTGGTGTTTGCTCATGATTTGCCGGATGAGATGCGCTCTGATCGCGTGATTGCTGAGGCATGGGATGCGACCTTTACCCTGTTCGATGGTGTGCCAGAAATGGCTGACCTGGAACGGCTACAGCGCAATGTGCCAAAGCAGGAAGCGGGACGAGTGACCGCGCAGGAACTTACCTTGTCACGAGCTAACCGTTCCGTTCGACTCTTTAATACCGTAGTCGATGCCTTGGCGCAGGGGCAACAGCCGCCGATGGCGCAGCTGGAACAGGTCGGCTATTTAATGCGGACGACCGCTGTGTATGGTTCTGGTAAATTTGGCGCGGCGGATCGTGATTTAATTTGGCAGCGCGAAGAGCTGGCTGGGCCGTTTCAGGCGGAGATGCTTTCCGTCTGGCTGATCCGTGCGTTTACCTTGGATCTGGTTGAGCACGCGGCGGCAGTAAAAGGTGGTGCTCAGGCTGTGACGCTGGCCCCGGATTTGCGTCGCTGTATTGGAGTTGGCAACTCAACCGGGCTGGGGATGGCACCGTTTTTGATGAATCATCCCATGCTGTTAAATAACTGGATGACCGCCCGCGAAGAAGCCATTGCGCGGGTGCGTTCGCTTGAGCAGGTTGAGGCGGAAGATTTTGAACTATTCCGTAAATTTCTAGCGCGGGCCTGGCTGAACGCACAGCAGTGGCAGTCACAGCATCCGCTACAGCAAGCCAAGATCGTCGCGTGCAAGGGCGATATTCGCCGTCTGCAAACTTACTTGATTCCGTTTAACGCGCAGCAGCCTTATACCTGGGATCGTTTATACCGCTGGGCGGAAGGGCGTTTGTCGCTGGAAGGACAGGAGCTGTTAACCATGCTCATGCTGGAGCCTTATGCTGATTTGGTGGACGAACTAACGTCAGGCATGAATGCGGATGAGCAATACCTGCCGCTTATGGCTGCGGGGCCGGCTACCTGATTGGCGAAGAACAAACAGGAATGCGTTCCATGTTCACCATGATGAACAGCGCGCGCCTGTCGGTTGGGCTCGAAGGCCTTGCGATCGCCGAGCGGTCCTACCAACAAGCC
>CALAMO010000017.1 GCA_937925855.1 uncultured Thiotrichaceae bacterium | reverse complement strand
GAAACCACCTCCGACATCACCCACCAGGTCATGTGGAACCGCTTAATCTCGGTGGTAGAAGAACAGGCTCAGGCCCTCATCCGCACCGCGTTCTCTACCTCCGTGCGCGAGGCGGGTGACCTATCCGCCGGGGTTTACGATATGTCGGGCCGCATGCTGGCCCAGGCGGTGACGGGTACCCCTGGTCATGTCAACGCGATGGCGGCGGCAGTCGGGCATTTTATTCGCCGCATCGGCGCGGAGAATATGTATGACGGCGATGTGTATATCACTAACGATCCGTGGGAAGGCACCGGCCACCTGCACGATATTACCGTAGTCACACCCTCCTTCCATCATGGTCAGCATATCGGCTTCTTCGCCTGTACCGCTCACTTGGTGGACATTGGCGGGCGCGGTTTTGGCGCGGATGCGAACTCAGTTTACGAAGAAGGCTTGTATATTCCGGTGATGAAATTCGCTGAGAAAGGCGAAGTCAATCAAACGCTGATGAACATCGTACGCGGCAATGTACGCGAACCGGATCAGGTGGTGGGCGATATGTATGCGCTGGCGACCTGTAACAGCATTGGACATGCTCGGCTGGTCGAGATGATGGACGAGTTTGGGCTGGGTGATTTGAGCGGGATTGCTGAGTTTATTCTGGACAACTCACGCCGCGCCACGCTAGAACGCATTAATGCGCTGGCACAGGGCACCGCCGACGGCGGTATGACGATTGACGGTTATTCCGATCCGATTCGTTTGCAGGTCAGGCTGTCGATTGAGCAGGATCAAATTGTTTGTGATTTCACTGGCACCTCCGGCGTAGATAAAAAAGGCATCAATGTGCCGATGGTGTATACCGAAGCTTACGCCTGTTACGCGCTGAAATGTGCGATTGCGCCGGAGATTCCGAATAACGCGGCCTCACTCGCACCGTTTGTCATTACCGCGCCAGAGAATAGCATTGTTAATGCCCTCCACCCGGCGCCGGTGGCGCTGCGTCATGTGATTGGTCATATGCTGCCAGATGCGGTGTACGATGCACTGGATAAATTATTACCGGATATGATTCAGGCGGAAGGCGCGGGTACGCTGTGTAACTTCCAGGTGTCGCTACGCCCGGTGACGGGTGAAAACGCGCCGAAAAACCCACAGCGGAAAGAAGTACTGGCCTTTAACTCCGGCGGTGCGGGTGCACGGCCTACGCTGGACGGCATGAATGCGACCGCCTTCCCGTCCGGGGTGATGACCATGCCGGTAGAAGCCACCGAACACACCGGGCCGGTGATTATCTGGCGCAAAGAACTGCGGCCTGATAGCGGTGGTGCGGGTAAGTATCGCGGCGGTTTGGGGCAATATATGGAAGTCGGCGCACAGTCCGGCTATGAGTTTGATTTCTCCGCCATGTTTGATCGGGTGGCTTATCCGGCATTAGGCCGCCATGGGGGCCAGCCCGGCGCTGCGACCACTATCACCCGCAGCGATGGTGCGGCCATGAAAGGCAAAGGCAAGCAGTTTGTGCCGGAAGGCGAGCGCGTGGTGTTAGCCTTCCCCGGCGGGGCGGGCTATGGTGATCCGGCGGAGCGCGATCCTGAGATGGTGCAGCGTGATCTGGAGCGGGGTTATATTTCTGCTGCGGTGGCGAAGCGGGATTATGGCACTGATGCTGATGTATAATGGTCAATCATCTGCCTTACGCACAGGAAGCACACACCGATGACCACCCTACCCGACTTTCGGCTGGAAACCCATTTCTCAAAGTGGGAGTTTAAAGCGCGTTACCACATGACTGCTTCCGATGCGGAAAGTATTTCGCTGCGTGAGTTACTCGCGATGGCGACGCCGGAAGACCGGGAAGGCTTTGAAGGCATGTCGTTGGGCTACACCGAGACTTACGGCGCACCGGATTTGCGCGAGGTGATCGCCACTACTTATCAGCAGCGCCAAAGCGATGAAATCCTGTGCTTTGCCGGGGCCAGCGAAGGTATCTTCGCGGCGAATCATGTGCTGCTGGATAAGGATAGTCACGCCATTGTGGTGACGCCAAATTACCAGTCGCATGAAACCCTGCCGCAGGCGATTTGCGCAGCCACCGGCGTGCCGCTAGACCCGGATGATAACTGGTCACTGGATATTGACCGGGTGGCTGCCGCGATTAAGCCGAATACCAAGCTAGTCACCATTAACTTCCCGCATAACCCAACCGGCACGATTCTGCCGCTGGCGCGTTATCAGGCGCTCATCGAGCTGTGTCGTAAACACGGCATTTATATCCTGCATGATGAGATTTTCAATGGCTTAGGGCCAAGCGACGCCGAACACCTGCCCTTCATCAGCGATGTGTATGAACGTGGTTTATCACTCAACGTGATGTCCAAGTCATTTGGCCTGCCCGGTCTGCGGATTGGCTGGATTGCCTGCGCGGATAAAGCCGTGCTGTCGAAGATGGAGCGCCTGAAGCATTATCTGTCGATTTGTAATTCCGGGCCGAGTGAGCGACTGACGCTGATCGCGCTGAAAAACCGCGCCAAACTGCTGGCACGCAACTGTGCGATTGTGGATGAGAATTTACCAAAATGGGATGCGTTTTTTGCGCGCCATAACAAGCTGTTTGACTGGCAGCGCCCCGATGGCGCTTGCATGGCATTTCCACGTTATAAGGGTGCGGATGGCGTCGAAAACTTTGCGCAGAATCTGGTGGAGCAAAGCGGCGTGCTGTTTTTACCCGGTTCGATTTACCGTTCTGAACTTAGTCCTACGCCACAAGATCGGTTTCGGCTGGGCTTTGGGCGTAAGGGATTGGATGAAGGACTAGTGGCTCTGGAGGCTCACTTAGCTCAATAGCGGTGCATATTATCTAAAATTTAAAGCCCCATTAAAATTGGGTGCTGGGAACAATCAGGGCGTTACTACCTGTTAACCGGCGTAAACTCGCTGCCGCTCAAACAGTACTTGGTTCCAGGCAGTAACGCCCTGCTTGTTCCCTCTAAAACTGTGCAATATTTCGAGGAGAACATATGTCACAACAACCTAAACAAAGCCACTACGATCTGGTCATCGTCGGCGGTGCAATTATGGGATCGTCCACCGCGTGGTTCCTAAGCGACAACCCGGACTTCAATGGTTCAGTGTTAGTCGTTGAGCGCGATCCAAACTACGAAGCCTGCTCCACTACGCACACCAATTCCTGCATGCGCCAGCAGTTTTCCAGTGAGTTAAACGTGCGTATTTCCCAGTTCGCGGCTGATTTCGTGAAGAACATTCGCAGCTATATGGGGAATGATGAGCGCGTGCCGGAGCTGTCGATTCGTAACTTTGGCTATATGTATCTCGCGGATAATGAGGGCTTCGCCGACGTACTGCGTGAGAGTCAGCAGGTACAGCTGGCGGCGGGTGCGGCGACTCAGTTGATGACTCCCGAACAGATTAAAGCCGCCTACCCGTTCTATAACGTGGATGACATTGTGCTCGGTTCGATTAATACCGTGGACGAGGGTTATTGGGACGGCAGCACCGTATTCGAGTGGTGGCGACGCCAGGCGGCTGAACGCGGCGTGGAGTACATCGCGAATGAAGTGGTCGCGATGACAAAAAATGCAGCTGGCAACACGATCGAAAGCGTCACCCTCAAATCGGGCGAGGTGATTAGCTGCGGACAGGTGCTAAACGCCTCCGGGCCACGCGCCGCACGCACCGCGAAAATGGCGGGCATTGACGTACCCGTTGAGCCACGTAAGCGCTATTCCTGGGTATTTAAAGCGGAACAGCCGTTAGATCGTGACCTGCCGTTGACGATTGATCCCTCCGGCGTACACGTCCGTGAAAACGGCGGCGGCACCTATCAGTGCGGCGGGCATTCTGACATTGACCCGGCGGTGGCTTATGATGACTTTGCCATGGATCATGCCATTTGGGACAACCATGTCTGGCCGATTCTGGCGACGCGCATCCCCCAGTTTGAGGCAATTAAAATCCAGAGTGAATGGGGCGGGCATTACGCTTACAACGTATTTGATCATAACGCGATTATGGGGCCACACCATGAGGTCGAGAACTTCATTTTCCTCAATGGTTTCTCTGGTCACGGCCTGCAACAGTCCCCAGCCATGGGACGCGGTACGGCGGAGCTGATCACCTATGGTGAATACCGTTCGCTTGACCTGACCCCGTTTAACTATGAGCGCATCGTGCGTAACGAACCCTTTATTGAAAAGGCGGTGATCTAATGAACTTACCTGACAATCTTTTTAAGCACGCCCTCAGCGACGGCAAACAGCAGGTCGGCCTGTGGGTCAGCTTATGCAGCCCGTTTGCAGCAGAAATGATCGCGCCCGCCGGTTATGACTGGGTGGTGCTGGATATGGAGCATGCCCCCAATAATCTGGATAACGTACTGGGCCAGCTACAAGCCTTTAAGCCGCACCATACTACCGCGCTGGTGCGCCCGGAGTGGAATGACCCGGTACTGATTAAGCGCCTGCTGGATTTAGGGGCAGAAGGTTTAGTGCTGCCGATGATTCAGTCGGTGGAAGAAGCGGAACAGGCCATCGCGGCGACACGCTATCCGCCACGCGGCATTCGCGGGGTGAGCGGTTCGACACGGGCTAATCACTTTGGGCGTGTGACCGACTATTTCAGCCGGATTGAAGACGAACTGCCGGTCATTTTACAGCTGGAAACTCAGCAGGCGATTGAGCAGGCGGAAGCGATTGCCGCTGTTGATGGCGTCAGCGGTATTTTCTTTGGCCCCGCTGATATTGCGGCGGACATGGGGTATTTAGGCAAACCCATGGAACCGGCAGTGTGGGATGTGATTCTACCTGCGGCGAAAAAATTAATGGCTAAAGGCGTGCCGGTGGGAACGCTGGTCATGGATGCGGATTTTGCGATGAAGCTGCTGGGCGAAGGCTTTAACTTTGTGGCCTGTGGGATGGATGCGTCTTTACTGACTAAGGGTAGTGATGCGTTGTTGGCGAAGGTGCGTGGAGCGGTATGAACTACGCAGCATCCCGCCTCTCGGCGGTACAGCCCTCAGCCTCAGCGGCCATCAGCCAAACGGCCCGCCAGATGAAAGCCGCCGGCGAGGACGTGATTGACCTTGGCCTGGGCGAGCCGGATTTCGACACGCCGCCGCCTATTATCGAGGCCGCCTACGCCGCCGCGAAAGCCGGTCAGACCCGCTATCCGCCCAACGACGGCACCGCTGCGCTAAAGGCAGCGATTATCGCTAAATTTGCCCGTGACAACGGGCTGGAATTTACCGCACCGGAGATTATCGTCTCTAACGGCGCGAAGCAGATTATTTACGGCGCGCTCGCGACCACGCTGGAACCGGGACAGGAAGTGATTCTGTGTGCGCCGTTTTTTGATTCGTACGAGAATATTATTCTGGCGCTCGGTGGGAAACCGGTGATTGTGCGCTGCCAGCCGGAAAATGATTTTCGGATTACGCCAGAACAGTTAGATGCGGCGATTACACCGGATACACGCTGGCTGTTCCTGAATTATCCGTCGAATCCAGCGGGTGCGGTGTATAACGCGGAGGAATTACAGGCACTAGGCGAAATGCTGGAGCGACACCCTCATGTGCTGGTGCTGGCAGATGAAATTTACGAGCACATTATTTTTGGCCAACATGAACACATTTCACTGGCAGCGGTTTGCCCTTCACTGAAAGCGCAGGTGCTCACGGTGAACGGCGTGTCTAAAGCCTACGCGATGACCGGCTGGCGCATTGGCTATGCCGGTGGGCCACAGCCGTTGATTGCGGCGATGACAAAAATGCAGTCGCTGATTTCTTCTGGGGCGTGTTCGATTGCGCAGGCTGCGGCGGCAGAGGCGTTAAACGGGCCGCAGGATGAGGTCGAGCGCTTTCGGGTGGCATTTGAACGGCGGCGCGATTTAGTGGTGGCTGCGGTTGAGGCTATACCGGGGATGAATTTACCGGCTCCGGCGGGGGCGTTTTATGCGTTAATCGAGTGCCGGGGTTTAATGGGCGCGGCAAAGGCAGATGGCACGCAGATTCGCACCGATACCCAGCTGGCGCAATATTTATTAGATGAGGCAGGCATCGCTTCGGTACCGGGCAGCGCTTACGGACTAACGCCGTTTGTCCGGCTGTCGATGGCAAATTCAGAACAGAATCTGGCGGCGGCCATGCAGCGCATTCAGGCGAGCGTTGCGAAGTTAACGCTTCCCGCCGTGGATTAATTATTTTCACTGTGAAAATACCCCCCATCCCAACCCTTCCCTAAGCAACGTTTTTTCAAAACGTTTGGTACAAGGGAGGGAAGGGCTAAAGACTTTCATTGCTCGGGGGAAATGTACTTTCATACTGGTTAGACAATTATTTGGAAAAAACTGATGAAAAAACTGGTGTTAACCGGCGCTGCCGGACGTTTGGGTTCACATTTACGTGAGCCTCTGAGCAAACTGGCGGATACTTTAGTATCGAGCGATTTGGTGGATGATATTGGGACGCTGTACGCCGGTGAGCAATATGTAAAGGCTGATTTGTCGCAGTTGGATCAGATCACTGCCCTGCTGGAAGGTGCCGACATGGTGGTACATTTTGGGGCGATTGGTGATGAAGCGCCGTTTGATGCCATCTTACAGGCGAATATTATTGGCGCTTACAATGTGTGGGAGGCGGCACGCCAGAACGGATTGCGCCGCGTGGTCTACGCCAGCTCAATTCATGCAGTTGGGATGCACAAAAAGACCGATTTCATTGGCATCGACGCACCGCATAAGCCGGATACCTTCTACGGGCTGGCGAAGTGTTTTGCTGAGGATTTGGGCAGCCTATACTGGGATAAATTCCAGCTCGAATCCGTGAATATGCGCATCCTGTCCTGCGCGCAGGTAACGAATGCACGGGCGTTGGGTACGTGGCTGTCGTATGACGACCTGATTCAGCTGGTAGAGCGGGCGATTGATACGCCGGTGACAGGTTTCAGCGTGGTCTATGGCGTGTCGAATAACGACCGTGCGCCGGTGGATAATAGCAAGGCCAGTCACCTTGGCTATCGCCCAAAGGACAACGCCGAACAGTTCGCCACGCAGATTCTAGCGGAAGCGCCAGAGGCGGATTTGAACGATCCGGCGATGTTGCATCACGGCGGGCCGTTTGCAGCGGTCAAGCCGGGCGATAGTGGGCTGGCGACAATGAATATTATTGACGACACCAAGCGGACATAACGCTTATTCCAAGCGGAGGAAAATGAAATGAGCAAACCCGTAGCATTAATTGTGGGCGGCGGCAGCGGTATTGGCGCGGATTCAGCGCGGAAATTAGCAGAAGACGGTTTTGATGTCGGCGTGATGTCCTCATCGGGTAAAGGCGAAGCGCTGGGTAATGAACTCGGCGGACTGGGCTTTACCGGCTCGGTGTTAGAACCTGCCGACCTGAAAGCCTTTGTGGATGCGGCGATGGCCAAGTTTGGCCGTATTGATGGCGTGGTCAACTGTACGGGACACGGCCCCAAAGGCGATATTATGGACATCTCGGACGAGAACTGGCATCTCGGGATGGATTATTACCTGATGAATGTGATTCGTATGACCAACCTGGTGACGCCGATTATGAAAAAACAGGGTGCTGGGTCGATTGTGAATATCTCGACCTTTGCGGTGTTTGAGCCTGACCCGCTGTTCCCGACTTCCGGCGTGTTCCGGGCGGCGCTGGCGTCTTATACCAAGCTGTTTAGCACAAAATTCGCGGCGCAGAATATTCGGATGAATAATATTTTGCCGGGGTTTATTGACTCACTGCCGGAGACTGAGGATCGGAAAGCGCGGATTCCGGCGGGGCGTTATGCGCAGGTGAGGGAGTTGTCTGAGGCGGTGGCGTTTATGGTGTCGGATAAGTCTAGCTATATTACCGGGCAGAATTTACGGGTGGATGGTGGGTTGACGTTTTCGGTTTGACAAAAAGCAACTACAAACCACTTTCATATGTCACTGTCAGTCCGCTTTTCAGTAGACTGGCAGCGACAAATTAAAGCTTAGCTTGCGCTTTGTGGAGACTGTAACTTGAACTGTGTATCTGCCTAACTTTACTTGTTAAGGTAGATACGATGAACAAGAAGCAATTATCCGCCCTTGCGCGGGAAGCCGTGAAAGGCGTAAAAACCGAAGAAGAATTTGCTGCCCTGACTCGCCAACTCCGCGAGTCTTTCTACGAAGCAGCGCTTAATGCAGAACTGGATGACCATTTGGGTTATGACCGCAACGGCATCAGCCCTTCAAGCAATACCCGTAACGGTAGCACCCGTAAAACGGTGATTGCAGATGATGGGCCTCTGGAAATCAATACGCCGCGTGACCGTGAGGGCGAATTTATCCCTCAGATCATTAAAAAGCGCCAGACGCGCACGCCCTCGATGGACAGTAAGATCCTGAGCTTTTATGCCAAAGGGCTGAGTACCCGTGAAGTCGTCGATACGCTGGAGGAATTGTATGATACCCACATATCGCCAACGCTGGTTTCACGGGTCACTAACAGCGTTTTAGAGCAAGTCACCGAATGGCAGTCACGGCCATTGGATGAGGTCTACCCCATTGTTTATCTGGACTGTATTGTCCTAAAAATCCGTCAGGATAACCATGTGATCAACAAAGCCATTTATCTGGCACTGGGCGTCAACCTGGAAGGCCAGAAGGAGCTGTTAGGCCTTTGGATTTCTGAAAATGAAGGCGCAAAATTCTGGTTGGGCGTGATGACAGAACTGCAGAATCGCGGGGTGAAGGACATACTGATCGCCTGTGTGGATGGGCTTAAAGGCTTTCCTGAAGCCATTAATGCGGTCTATCCCAGCACGCAAATTCAGCTCTGTATCGTCCATATGGTCAGAAATTCAGTCAAGTTTGTGCCCTGGAAAGATTATCGTTCCGTGACGACTGATCTGAAGCAGATTTATCAGGCCGCGACCGAAGAGGAAGCCCTGTTAGCACGCCAGCGTTTTGCTGACCGTTGGGACGACAAATACCCGCAGATTAGCCGGTCATGGGAAGCAAACTGGGAAAACCTGAACACCTTATTTCGCTACCCGCCGGATATTCGCAAAGCCATTTACACCACGAATGCGATTGAGTCCGTGAACAGCGTCATTCGTAAGGCGGTCAAAAAGCGTAAAGTGTTCCCGAATGACGACTCGGCCAGAAAAGTCGTTTATCTGGCTATTCAGGATGCATCGAAAAAATGGACGATGCCTATACGTAACTGGAAAGCAGCGCTCAACCGCTTTATGATTGAGTTCGATGAACGCCTACAAAATTATCTGTAGCCATTAGGGAGCAGATACACACTTGGGTTTACAGTCTC
>CALAMO010000016.1 GCA_937925855.1 uncultured Thiotrichaceae bacterium | reverse complement strand
GTCAAGCCCAACCTGACCCTTTAATTTGAGATATTTCAAACTCCACGGGTGATCAATAATCATTCGCAGAATGCAACCCCTAGTGATTGTAATAACGAATATGTTGCTCAACATGCCCCTTTTGGTCTAGCAAGATCTTTCCAGACAGATTTTCAAGGCGTAGCGCGACATTTACACCCAATCGGCGCTATGGTCATTCGGCATCTGGTAGTGAAACGAAAGACACGTTTAACAGTAATAATACGATGACTCTGGCGTATGATGGCCGCAGTCGCACCTTCGCCTTAATGTACGCTATCTGGCTAATCCCAACGGCTACTTTACTGTTTTATCACACAATGCGGACGGTCTGGAAGTCCAGGGTTTTGCTTCAGGGGCTTATGGCTCGATCTGTATTACAGAAAACCGGACACTAAGCAGCACCTCCTATTTACATGGTGTTGCACCAGACACTGTAGATTCAGTTATTAGTACGCCGCTGCACTACCTACATACCGATCATCTGGCGACAGTTCACGCCATTACGGATAGCGCGCAGAATATCATCTGGCAGGGTGAGCACGATGCCTTTGGGCAGACTTATCCGACGATTGGGACGATAGACAACCCGCTGCGCTTTCCCGGTCAATATTTTGATGCGGAGACCGGACTGCATTATAATTGGCATCGGTATTATAATCCTGCGACTGGGCGGTATATTCCCAGTGATCTGATTGGGTTGGCTGGGGGGTTGAATACGTTTGGGTATGCTTGGCAAGCTCCAACAAATTACATTGATGTATATGGCCTTAGAGGAGGCAAAAGCGGCCACTATTCTGATCACTCTGATTTTGGAAGAGATAGGCATGGCGACTATTCTGCTTTTGATGAATTTGAATTGTTCACAATGATTGGTGCATTGTTCAAAGGTGCATATGATCATAAGACAGGGAAATGTGATAATGACACTGATAACCTTTCTCCTGATGAAGCGAAGTCTTTGATTTCAATAATACTGGGTTTACACCCAAAGATTTTTCTTGATCCCGTTTTAGACACTGTTGGTGGCCCAACTACAGCAGATATAGCTGAGCGTGCAGTTGATAATACAATTCGAGCTAAGGATCGAAGCCGTAGTTATCTAGAATCAATTGGTGAATAATTTGTTATTACTGATCTCTTTTTCATTATCTCTATATCTTGCTTTTAAATTTGAGTCATCAACAAGAGGGGCGGCTTATATTGGTACTTTTTCTTTATTTATTGTAGTAATTTATCCATTTTTTTTTACTGCTGAGGAAAAAAATCTATTAGAGCTTTTTGTTGGCGATTCTGAAAAATCATATTTAAGTGCAACAAGCAAATTAACAACACCACTATTAATTCTACTCCTTGCATTCACCAGAGATTTTTGGGTGGTAGTATTTGAAACAAGTATTTTTTTTATTATGTTAAAGTCGTTAAAAGCATAGGGTTGGACTAATACAACAAGATTAATTGAATAACTTCATCGCAACATACTTGGAATCAATAGGCGAATAATGTATCCACTCATTTCAAGCATTAGCGCTATCTACTTCGCTTGGAACTGCTCTCAACGCTTTATTCGGTTACCTTTACATACTTTGCATACCGATCATCTGGCGACAATTCAAGCGATTACGGATTGTTGCTGCAATGCTATTTCTTTTTGTTTTTCGAGATGAAGATTGATTTCACTATCTAGTTCTTTTACTTTTTTACTTATCATTGCATTACTCTCCCAGGTTTTGACACTATCAGGTGACAGCACATGTAAGTTATTAAAGTATGATATTAACTTAAGGGACTTATTTACTGCATAATATTTTTCTTTATTCAAACTGATCTTTAATTCATGATCATTTAATATTTTAGGGAATGACTTGGAATAGAAAATTCTTTTTATTACTTCATCTCTTATTAGTATTTCATTTATTTTTTCGACGTATACTTGAAAAGTTTTCTCGTAAAATTGCTTCTCCAGAAACAGTTGCTTTTCATATTCTGTTAAAATATCTTTGCTCTTTTTTCTACCTTCTATGGACAAGTAATTATTAAAGTTAAAAGAAAAATTAATATCAAATTTTTTTCTTTTAGATTTGAAAAAATCATTCCCTTCATCATATATGCTTCTTGTATCAGAAGCCAGTTTAAGTAACTCTATCTCGACGTCGTAGTTCATTGTAACCCTTCTTACTATCAAAGCGCCCAAGTGATAAATTGACTATTTTAAAATCAGTATAGATTACAAGTTTCCCAAAGCCTGCGCCACCTTCGACCCATTAACCCGTCCCAACTGCCCCGAAATATAATTCCCCGCCGCAATCAGCCGCTCCAAGTCAATCCCATGCTCAATCCCCACCCCATTCAGCATATACAGCACATCCTCCGTCGCCACATTGCCCGCCGCGCCTTTGGCAAAAGGACAACCACCCAGCCCGGCCACCGAGCTATCAATCACGCTAATCCCCCGCTGCAACGCGACATAAATATTCGCCAGCGCCTGTCCATAGGTGTCGTGACAATGCACCGCCAGCTTATCCGCTGCAACCGCCGGTAACACCACATCCAATAATTTACCAACGCTGCCCACCGTACCGCAGCCGATGGTATCGCCCAGTGATACCTCATAACAGCCCAGTTCCAGCAGCCGTACCGCCAGATCACGTACCACTTCCGGCGCAACGGCACCTTCATACGGACAGCCCACCACACAGGAAATATAACCGCGCACCGGCATACCATCGGTTTGAGCCGCGGCCAACACCGGCATAAAACGCTCAACGCTCTCCGCAATCGAGCAGTTAATATTGGTCTGGCTAAAGGCTTCCGAGGCGGCGGCGAAAATTGCCACTTCAGACACACCGACCGCCGCCGCACGTTCATAGCCTGTTAGATTCGGCGTCAGCGCGGCATAACAGACGCCATCCTGCCGCGCCATACCACTGAATACGGCTTCACTGCCCGCCATTTGCGGTACCCATTTGGGATTGACAAAGCTCCCGGCCTCGATGTATTCCACCCCCGCCTGTGCCAGCTGTTCGATCAGCGCGATCTTTACTTCTGTCGCAATCGCCTGTTTTTCATTCTGCAGGCCATCACGCGGGCCAACTTCAACGATGCGCACTTTAGCCGGATAACGCATCAGGCAGCTTCCTCCGCAGTGCTCAGTTCAAAGGCCAGCAGTTCTGCACCGCCATCGACCAAATCACCGGGCTGAAAATAAAATTCAGTGACGATACCCGCCGCAGGTGCACGAATGGTGTGTTCCATCTTCATCGCCTCCATTACCAACAGCGCATCGCCCGCCGCGACGGTGCTGCCAGCATCAGCCAGCAAGGTCACAATAGTGCCGTTCATGGGCGCACTCAGGCTGTTATCGCCCGCCGTTGCATCAGCTTCGCCCAGGTCGGGTTCAACGGTGCTGAAAGGGAAGGGGCCGTTCGGGGTGTATAATGTATAAACCCCGGCGTGTTCAGCAATGGCGGTTTGGGTGCGATAGCCGTTAATGGTGCTGTGTAGAGTGTGAGCGTCCAGCGTGCCGCAAGCGTCTATTTCATGCCCGTCAAAGCGCAGCCGATAACCTTTATGAGAATCTTTATTGCCTGCGCCCAGATCTTCCACCGCAATGACAAGCTGCTGCGCAGTGTTCGGCAGTGCAAGGGTAAACGGCTGTAGTGCCGCCGCGTTTAAGCGCCAGCCATCGTGCTGCTGCCACGGTGAATGCGGATCGTGTGGATTATGGTAAGAGGCGGACTGTTGTTTTTGCAGCAGAATGAGGATTAGCCCCGCCATAGCAACCGCACGTAGGTGTTCCTGTTCGCTCAGGCCAGTGTGTTGCGGAAACAGTAGCGCCCGCTGTTTTTCGATAAAGCCGGTATCCAGTTCAGCATCAATAAACGGCTGACAGCTCACCAGGCGCTGTAAGAACCGGATATTGGTAGTGACGCCATTAATACGGTAATCGGCCAGCGCCCGTGCCATGCGTTGCAGCGCCCGCGTGCGATCCTCGTCCCAGGTAATCAGCTTAGCGATCATCGGGTCGTAGTACACGCTGACCGCGTCACCCTGTCGCACGCCGGTATCCACGCGGGTGTGGGTATTTTCAGGCGGAGTCTGTAAAAACGTTAGCGCGCCGGTCGCAGGCAAAAAATCATTGTCTGGGTCTTCCGCATAAATACGCACTTCGACCGCATGACCGTTAATGCTGATGGCTTCCTGGGCTAAGGGCAGGGTTTCACCCGCTGCCACCCTAAGCTGCCATTCGACCAAATCCTGGCCGGTGATCATCTCGGTGACGGGGTGCTCGACCTGGAGCCGGGTATTCATCTCCATGAAATAAAACGCGCCGTCGCTGTCAAGCAGGAACTCCACCGTGCCTGCGCCTGCATAACCAATCGCCTGTGCCGCCGCAATCGCCGCTTCGCCCATCTGCTGGCGTAATTCCGGCGTCATACCGGGGGCAGGGGCTTCTTCAATCACTTTCTGATGGCGACGCTGCACCGAACAATCGCGTTCGGCTAAATAGACCGCATTACCATGCTGATCGCAGAACACCTGAATTTCCACATGGCGCGGCTGAGTCAGGTATTTCTCCACCAGCATAATGTCGTCGTTAAACGCATTCATGGCTTCGCGCTGCGCCGCTGCCAGCGCTTCGGTAAACTCATCCGCTGCCCAGACCTGGCGCATGCCTTTACCGCCGCCGCCCGCTGCCGCTTTCAACAACACGGGATAACCCATCTCATCGGCGACCTGCTGCAAAAAGGCTGCGTCCTGATTCTCACCGTGATAGCCCGGCACCAACGGCACGCCCGCTGTCTCCATAATGGTTTTCGCCGCAGACTTTGACCCCATCGCTTCAATTGCCCCTACCGGCGGGCCGATAAACACAAGATTGTGCGCCGCGCATAACTGGCAGAACGCCGCATTTTCGCTTAAGAATCCATAGCCGGGATGAATGGCCTGCGCGCCGCTTTGCTGTGCGGCGGCGATGATGTTTTCCATCACCAGATAGGATTCACGCGAAGGGGCAGGGCCGATGTGGATGGCTTCGTCCGCCATTTCGACATGCAGGGCATTGGCGTCGGCGTCAGAGTAAACTGCGACGGTGCGGATGCCCATTTGTTGTGCGGTTTTAATGACGCGACAGGCGATTTCGCCGCGGTTGGCGACTAGGATTTTGTCAAACACATTTAGTTCCTGCTCTGCAAAAAGTACACGGATTGAGAGGTTGGTGTTGCTTGTGGCAGGGTATAACTCAGCATGGATGCTGAGTATAAGCCTACAAGGATGTATTCACGGCGTCCCTGGCACAAGTAGCACTAGCCGTTAATTTGCACACAATCACATCCGAAACACCCCAAACCGCGTCTCCGCAATAACCTTATTCAAACAAGCCGACAACGCCAGCCCCAACACCCGCCGCGTATCCGCCGGATCAATCACGCCATCATCCCACAGCCGCGCCGAGGCATAATAGGGATGGCCCTGCGTTTCATAGGTATCCAGCACCGGCTGTTTAAACGCCGCCTCTTCCTCTGCCAACCATGCTTCACCGCGTTTGTCTTTCTGGTCACGTTTAATCTGCGCCAGTACACCAGCGGCCTGTTCGCCGCCCATAACCGAGATACGCGCATTCGGCCACATAAACAGGAAGTTCGGATCGTAGGCGCGGCCACACATGCCGTAGTTACCGGCACCAAACGAGCCGCCAATCAGCACGGTAAGCTTAGGCACTTTGGCGCAGGCCACCGCAGTCACCATCTTCGCGCCGTGCTTCGCAATGCCACCGGCTTCATATTGCGCGCCGACCATAAAGCCGGTGATATTTTGCAGGAAGATAAGCGGAATCTTACGCTGTGCGCACAGTTCGATGAAATGTGCGCCTTTCTGTGCCGATTCGGCAAAGAGGATACCGTTATTGGCGACAATGCCAACCGGATAGCCATACAAATGCGCAAAACCACAGACCAGCGTGGTGCCGTAGAGTGCTTTGAATTCATTGAACTCAGAGGCATCCACAATGCGTGCGATGACTTCGCGCACATCGTAGGGTTGGCGTGCGTCATTGGGGATAATGCCGTAGATTTCTTTGCTGGCGTAATGCGGTTCGCGTGGCGGCTGGCAGTCCAGCTGTTCGGGTTTACGCCGATTCAACCCGGCGACAGCCTGGCGGGCTAATTCCAGCGCGTGATGATCATTTTGTGCGTAGTGATCGGTCACGCCGGAGGTTTTGCAGTGCAGGTCAGCGCCGCCTAAATCCTCGGCGGATACCACTTCACCGGTTGCAGCTTTAACCAGCGGTGGCCCGGCCAGGAAAATCGTGCCCTGCTGTTTAACGATGATGGATTCATCCGCCATCGCTGGCACATAGGCACCACCGGCGGTACAGGAACCCATCACCACTGCAATTTGCGGGATATTCTGCGCCGACATATTGGCCTGGTTGAAGAAAATGCGTCCGAAGTGTTCGCGATCGGGGAAGACTTCGTCCTGCCGTGGCAGGTTCGCGCCACCGGAGTCAACCAGATAAATACACGGCAGGTGATTTTGTTCGGCGATGCTCTGGGCGCGGATATGCTTTTTGACGCTGAGCGGGTAGTAGGAACCGCCTTTTACCGTGGCGTCGTTAGCGACAATCATGCATTCCAGCCCGCTAACCCGGCCAATACCGGCGACGATGCCCGCTGCGTTGACGGTTTCGCCGTACACTTCATAGGCGGCGAGCTGGGACAGTTCCAAAAACGCTGAACCCGGATCAATCAGGGCGTCAATGCGGTCACGTACCAGAAGTTTTCCCCGATCCTGGTGGCGCTGCTGATACTTTTCGCCGCCGCCGAGTTTAATTGCTTCGATTTTAGCCGCCAGATCGTCTACCAGCTGCTGCATCGCCGCGCTATTGGCAGCGAACTCGACGGAGCGGGTATTGATCTTACTGCTGATTTGGGTATTCAGCGCCATCTCAACCGGTTTCCTTAAACAGTTCGCGCCCGATTAACATGCGGCGCACTTCGGAGGTGCCCGCGCCGATTTCGTATAGCTTGGCATCACGCAGCAAACGGCCCGTCGGGTATTCGTTGGTATAGCCGTTGCCGCCCAGAGCCTGAATCGCCTGCAGCGCCATTTGCGTGGCTTTTTCGGCGGTGAACAGAATGACGGCGGCGGCATCTTTACGTGATTCTTCCCCCCGGTCACAGGCCGCTGCGACGGCGTATAAGTAAGCACGACAGGCATTGAGATCAGCATACATATCGGCCAGCTTGCCCTGCATGAGCTGAAATTCGCCGATGCTTTGGCCGAACTGTTTGCGTTCGTGTACATAGGGAATGACGGCATCGAGACAGGCCTGCATAATACCCACCGGGCCGCCGGACAAAACGGTGCGTTCAAAGTCTAGACCGCTCATCAATACCCGCACGCCGCCGCCTTCACGGCCCAGAATATTTTCCGCCGGGACTTCGCAGTTTTCAAACACCAGCTCGCAGGTGTTGGAGCCGCGCATGCCGAGCTTGTCCAGCTTTTGCTGGCGCGAAAAACCGGGAAAGTCGCGTTCGACGATAAAGGCGGTAATGCCTCTGGAGTTGGCGTCCATATCGGTTTTGGCGTAGATCACGTAGGTGTGAGCGTCGGGGCCATTGGTGATCCACATTTTATTGCCGTTGAGAATGTATTTGTCACCTTGTTTATCGGCTTTGAGGCGCATGCTGACCACGTCGGAACCGGAACCGGGTTCAGACATAGCGAGTGCGCCGATGTGTTCACCGGAGCAGAGTTTAGGCAGGTATTTCCGGCGCTGTTCGTCCGTGCCATTGCGATAGATTTGATTGACGCACAGATTGGAGTGCGCGCCGTAAGACAAGCCAACGGAGGCGGAGGCGCGGCTGATTTCTTCCATCGCCACGCTGTGGGCGAGGTAGCCCATGCTACTGCCGCCGTATTCCTCTGGGATAGTGATACCTAACAGACCGAGGTCGCCGAATTTGCGCCATAGGTCTTGAGGGAAGGCATTTTCGCGGTCAATTTCTGCGGCTCTAGGCGCAATTTCAGCCTGGGCAAACTGGTATACCATGTCGCGCATCATGTCGATGTCTGCGCCGAGACCGAAGTTGAGGGAAGGGTAGCTGGTGGTCATGATGGATTCCTTAGGAGGGCTTAGGGTGCATCAATAGTGGCGGTGTGCTGTATGTGTTAGGCATGTTAAATAAAGCTTACGTTTACGTCAACGTAATAATATTCGGCTGCGGCAGGACTTTCGACCAGCAATGCGAGATAATATACGGCTCAAGTTACACACGATGAGGCCCGTACGATGTCACTTTCCGCCGCGCAAATCGCCCAATACCAACAGGACGGTTACTTATTAATCAAACAGGCCTTGCTGCCTGCGCAGCTCAGCGCTTTACAGCAGGTCACCGCCGCGCTAATCGCCGATTCACGCCGCGTCAGTGAGAACAACGCAGTTTATGATCTGGATAGCGCGCATAGCGCGGATAATCCCCGGCTGAATCGGATCAAAACCCCGCATACACAGCATGCGGTCTATTGGGATGTGCTGTGCAGCGAACGTATTTTGTCTTATCTGAAGCCGTTGTTAGGCGAGAATATCCGCCTGCATAATAGCAAGCTCAACACCAAAGCCGGGCAGGGCGGTGCGGCAGTGCAATGGCACCAAGACTGGGCGTTTTATCCGCATACGAATGACGATTTGCTGGCGTTAGGCATTATGCTGAGTGATATTTCTGAGCAGGACGGGCCGTTACAGGTGGTTCCGGGCAGCCATCGGCGCGATGTATTAGCGCATGATCATGGCGGTACTTTCTGCGGTGCGGTCGATCCGCAACACCCGGAGGCGCGACTGGCTGAAGCGGTGACGCTGACCGGGAAAGCGGGCGATATGAGTATTCATCATGTGCGCACGCTGCACGGTTCCGCCCCCAACTATGCGGATTCCCCGCGCCTGTTATTGCTGTATGAATGCGGTGCGGCGGATGCCTGGCCGCTGGCGGGTGGACAAAGTATTTACACCGGGATGGCGCAGGCAGAATTCTGGGCAAAGATGCAGACAAATTTGCTCTGTGGCCAGCAGTCACTGCGCCCTCGGTTGACTGAGGTGCCGGTGTATATGCCGTTGCCGCCTGCGCCGGATTCATCGTCCCTGTTTAAGGTGCAGCAAAGCGGTGGGGCGGTGGACGGATTTTAGCGTTATGCTGTGCCACTGGTTTGCAACCAATTCGGTATTAATGCCGTAGCTACCCGTAATACTTCATGTCTATGGGATGTTAACGCGATGAAAAATAAAGCTATCCAACACCCTTTGCTGCTGTCATGGCTGCTGGGTTTTTGCATCATTTGTACCGCGCAGCCCGCCTTCGCCGCCGGTGATTCCGCCAGCGCTAACTTCCTCAATTTAATCGGTGCTGACGCCAATGAGCACGCCAAAAACCTCGATTATATCGACAAACACTGGCACCCCGGTTTTGTGCCGATGGCGATAGAGGTGCTGCGCTTTTCTGATAATACCGCAACCAATACGGCACTGCTGCGACTGTTAAACAAGCATACCGGGCAGCGTTTCGGCCTTGCGATTAAAGACTGGTTCCGCTGGCAGTGGCAGCAACAGCCCAATTTTCATCCCGACTATGTGGCGTTTAAAGCCCGGCTGTATGAGCAGATTGATCCGCGCTTTGCCGCGTATTTTCGTCCCGGCCAGCGCCAGGACATTCGCCTCGATGAGGTACGCTGGGGTGGTGTATTACAGGATGGTATTCCACCGCTGCGTCAGCCCAAAATGGTACGCGCCCGTAGTACCGCTGCGAGCTACATGGACGATGATAATATCGTGTTTGGTGTGGCGGTAAACGGCGATGTGCGTGCTTATCCACAGCGCATTCTGGCCTGGCATGAGATGTTTATTGATACCATCGGCGGCACGGAATACGCCGGGGTTTATTGTACGCTGTGCGGTTCGGTGGTTATGTATGAAACGCATCTCAACGGTGTGCGCCATCAACTCGGTACCAGTGGCTTTCTATTTCGCTCCAACAAACTGATGTATGACAAGGCGACACAATCGTTATGGAATTCGACCTGGGGTAAGCCGGTAGTGGGGCCGCTGACCGGGAAAGGCATTCAGCTCAAACAGGGCCATGTGGTGACTACGACCTGGGGCGAATGGCGGCGGCGTCATCCGAATACGCTGGTGCTGTCGCTGGCTACCGGGCATGAGCGTGATTATGGCGAGGGGGTGGCTTATCAAAACTACTTTGCGACGCACAAGCTGATGTTTGAAGTGCCAAAGGAAGATAAGCGCCTGCGCAATAAGGATGAAGTATTGGCGCTGCGTTTTGGCCAGAGTCAGGATACGCTGGCGGTGCATGATCGCTATTTGTTAAAGCACCCGGTTTATCATGACAAGGTGGGGCCACAGCAGTTTGTGGTGCTGACCGATCGCACCGGGGCGAACCGGGTGTATGAGACGAAGGGCTTACGGTTTAGCCAGTATGACGGCGACCGGCAGGTTACGGATAGCCGGGGACAAAGCTGGACGCTGGCTGAGGATGCTTTAAAGGGGAGCGGTGGGCAGGTGTTGAAGCGGCTTCCGGCGCGGCGGGCGTTTTGGTTCGGCTGGGTGGCGGCTTATGGGGATACGCGCTTGGTGAAGTAGAGCTTTCCCTCATAACAGAAATTACCGTCAAGCAGCTTGCTAGACTTAAGACCAAATAAGGTCTATATTTGGTCTCTTTCTAAATCAGAAGTCTATTGTTGTGACCCAATTCTCAAATATAAAACCCATTAGCCACCTCAAAGCTAACGCTGCACAAATCTTGTCTGAAATTCAGGAGCGGCGTACGCCTATGGTCATTACACAAAATGGCGAGGCCAAAGCGGTGATCCAGAGCGTCAGAGACTATGAAGAGACTCAGGACACAATGGCATTGCTGAAAATCCTGGCGCTGGGTAAACAGCAATTGCAAGCGGGTAAAGTCCGCCCGGCTAAATCAGTCATAGAAAGCATCAGGCGCTCAGCAGAATGAGCTATGAAGTCGTTTTGACAGACGATGCCTCTGAGGATCTGAAAGATATTTACCATTACATTGCAGCAAACGATTCGCTGCAGTCGGCACACTATGTACTGGATAATATTGAGTCGCTGCCTGATAGCCTGGCTGAACAGCCGTTACGGGGTCATTATCCGGGTGAGCTGTCGGCGCTGGGGATTAAGGAATTCAGACAGGTGTTTTTTAAACCTTATCGGCTGATTTATAGCGTGATTGAGGAGCAGGTGGTGGTTTTCTGTATTCTGGATGGCAGACGAGATATTCAGGCGGTGTTGGAAAGGCGTTTATTGAGTTCATAATGGGACATGCTGAAGAATTTTGTATGCAAAACATGATTAATGCAGGTTGAGAGCTTTGGCTAGCTCGGTGGCAAACTCAAACTACTGGGCTGGGTACAATGGTTGGTAGCCGCAGCTGGCCCGGTCGTTACTTCTGCGGCGGAATCGAATAAGTCCCGGTCGAATGCGCCACCAGCTTATCCTCCGCCTCCGAGTGAATAGCAACTTCCAACACCGCTAGCCGCTTACCCAGTTTAATAATTTTCCCCACCGCCACCAAATCACTCTCACGCGGCTTACGCAGAAAATTAATATTCAGGTTAGTCGTCACCGCCAGCTCGACCCGCCCAATCAGGCTCAAAACCACGCCATACATACAGGCATCCGCTAAGAGCATCATATGCGGCCCGGAAATAGTGCCACCGGGGCGGGTTGAATCCTCCCGATAAGGCAGGCGCATCGTGACTTCACCAGCTAGCATCTGTTCAGTCGTAATGGCTAACATCGCCGTCCACGGCAGGCCGGTTTTCAACAGTTCGCTGAAGTCTGTGATGCTGATTTTAGATTCCTGTGCATTCATTTTTTAGCCTTATTTTTCTCAAGTGAAAATTTGTGTCAAATGATCAACGAAAATCACTTGCCAGCATTCGATATTCATCAGTACTATCGCGGGATGACAGTGTTACCTTGCGCATTGTAAAAGCGCTGTTATATCCAACACCGGAGGATACTGCATGACTAAACCGATTGCTATGACCCGCATGATACCGTCCGCTACGCTGGATGCGGTACGCAAGCCGCTGGCGCAGGCGCAAGGCATGCCAAATGCAGCCTATGATGACCCCGCTTTATTTGAAGTGGAGCGTGATCATATTTTGGGTAAAACCTGGGCCGGGCTGGCGTTTGCGAGTGAGTTGCCGCAAAAGGGTTATGCTAAACCGGTGGATTTTATGGGGCTGCCGCTGTTATTAATGCGTAATAAGAGCGGTGAGATTAACGTTTTCCATAATGTGTGCAGTCATCGCGGCATGATTTTGTTTACTGAGGAAACAGAAATCGTCGGCGCGGTACGCTGTCCTTATCATTCATGGACTTATGACCTCGACGGTCATCTCAAGGGGACGCCGCATATTGGTGGCGTGGGGGTGCATAAGGTCGAGGGGTTTGAGTGCAGCAAACATAATCTGCGCTGCGTACGTTCCGCACAGTGGAACGGCATAGTATTTATTAATTTATCGGATGATGCGCCGGACTTTGCCGACTTTATCGCGCCGCTGGAAGCCCGTTGGGAAGCTTTTACCGGTAAGGGTGGTTTACAGCAATTACGGGTAGCCCCGAGCGGTGGCAGCCTGGAACTCACGATTAAAGCCAACTGGAAGCTGGCGGTAGAAAACTACTGTGAAGCCTATCATTTACCCTGGGTACATCCCGGCCTGAACAGTTATTCACCGCTGGATCAGCATTATAATATTGTGCTGAATCAGGATATGTCGGGACAGGGCAGTCTGAATTACAGTTTTGCCGCTGAGGCTGGCGCAGCGCTACCGCAGTTCGCTGACTGGCCGCAGGATAAGATTCGGCACGCCGAGTATATTTCGCTGTACCCTAATGTTTTATTGGGTGTGCAGGCCGATCATTTCTTTTCGATTATCCTACAGCCACAGGCGAATAATCTGACGCTGGAAAAGCTGGAATTGACCTATGTCGGCGATGAGGCTTGCAGTGAGACTTATGCGCAGACACGGGAAGCCGTATTAGCGGGCTGGCGTGTGGTATTTGAAGAGGATATTTTCGCGGTTGAGGGCATGCAAAACGGACGTAAATCCCCGGCGTTTGAGGGCGGGGTATTCTCGCCGATATTAGACGATCCTACACACCATTTTCATTGCTGGGTCGCTGATCGTTATGAAGCGGCGGCGGGCGGTGAGGCCTGATTGCTAACGCGATAACCCTGCTTGATAATGCTTAGATTGACCCGGTTTATAGGGGTTAGTATTCTGCTCGCCGTTCACATCTGTTGAGGTTCCCAATGAAAAAGTGGCTCTGTGTTATTTGTGGTCTGATTTACGACGAGGCAGAAGGTTGGCCGGATGACGGTATCGCACCGGGTACACGCTGGGAAGACGTGCCGGAGGACTGGACGTGTCCAGACTGTGGCGTGGGTAAAGAAGATTTTGAGATGATTGAAATGGCGGAAGAGGAAGCGCCGGTGGCAGCGGTTGCTGCGGCACCTGTTCCTGCTGCGCCGGTGGTTGAACCAGCTCCCGCAGCTGTTGTAGCAAATCAGGATGCTGATGCCTCACCTATCGTAATCATTGGCAGCGGTTATGCCGGTTACGGCCTGGCTGAAGCCGTACGCAAGCAGTCAGCAACGGCCAATATCGTGCTATACACCAGCGATAACGGCGATGATTACACTAAGCCCGGCCTGTCCAATGCATTAGCCAGAGGCTTAACCCCGGAAACCATGGTGAAAGCGACGGCAGCGCAGATAGCGCAGCGTGCCGGGATTACTGTTCACAGCGAGACTGCCGTAACCGATATTGATACCGCTGCGAAACAGGTGAGTAGCGCACAAGGCGTACAACCATACAGTAAGTTGATTCTGGCGACGGGGGCTGAGCCAATCAAGCTGCCCATTCCGGGCGATGGCGCGGCGGATATGGTGAGCGTGAACAGTCTGGTTGATTACCGTGTGCTGCGTGAGCGCCTGACAAGTGCGAAACGTGTATGCATTATCGGCAACGGTTTGGTCGGTTGTGAGTACGCCAACGAACTTATTAATCAGGGCCATGAGGTTTCTGTTGTGGGCCTGACAGGCTGGCCGCTGGATACATTGATGCCGGAAAGCATTGGGCGTGACTTACAAAGCAGGCTGGCCACGCTGGGGGTTAACTGGTATCTGGAAAATACAGTACAGCGTGTGGTCAAACAGGGCGACGCTTACCAGCTGACACTGGCTAATGGTCAACAGTTGCAGGCTGATCTGGTCTTGTCATCAGTCGGGCTGAAGCCACGTACTGAGCTGGCAACGGCGGCGGGTATTAGCTGTAAGCGGGGCATTGTGGTGGATGAATACCTGCAAACCAGTGCGCCGGATGTGTATGCGTTGGGTGACTGTAGCGAGATTCAGGGCAGGGTACTGCCTTATATTGCGCCAATTACGCACGGCATGCGTGCGCTGGCCGCAACGCTGCTGGGGACACAGACAGCGGTGCAGTATCCGCTGATGCCGGTGGTGGTGAAGACACCGGCGCTACCGCTATTATTGCTGCCGCCTGCACCGGGACAGCAGGGTGAGTGGCAGCTGGAAGATAACGCTGATGGTAGCTGCGGCATGCTGGTGGATGCGAGCGGGAAGGCGATTGGCTTTGCTTTGAGCGGTGCGCTGGTTAATACGAAACGGCAACGCTGTCTGGATGCGGTGGCGGGCGCGGGCTGAATGCGAGACTCAGAATTGCCTGCATCGTAATCGCCACTGCGTGCGTATTAACACTACGCGCGCAGGCGCTGTTTGGCGTGTTGCGCACCCTTTTACGCTCGCAGGAGATGAACGATGAAATTATATCCCATTGGCTTAATCACTGGCTTATTAAGCGCTCTGCTCATGCTATTGGTTTTGCCATTGCAGGCCGTGGCCAAAAACGGTTTTAACCTGGATAACGCCAGCATTCCCGTGAATAAAATTTTAGCGGGTGGCCCGCCGCGTGATGGTATTCCGTCGCTGGATAAACCTAAGTTTGTGGTGGCGGCGGCGGCGGATTTCCTCAAGGCTGATGACCGCGTGCTGGGTGTTTTCCATAAAGGTGAGGCGCGGGCTTATCCGATCCGAATCCTGAATTGGCATGAAATCGTGAATGACCGGATTAAAGGCGATGCGGTGGTGGTGACGTTCTGTCCATTGTGCGGCACCGGGCTGGTGTATGACGGTAATATTAACGGTAAGCGGCATGACTTTGGCGTGTCTGGTTTATTGTATAATAGCGACGTGTTGCTTTATGACCGCCAGAGCGAAACGCTGTGGTCACAAATTCTCTCACAGGCGATTAGCGGGCCCATGGTGGGACGTGCGCTGAAGACGTTGCCGGTCGCACATACTAGCTGGCAAAGCTGGCGCGAGCAGCACCCGGATACGCAGGTATTATCGACAGAGACTGGCTTTAGCCGTGATTATGCGCGTTCGCCTTATGGTGATTATGACAGCAACGGTACGCTTTATTTTCCGGTATCAAAAGAAAGCCGCGCTTACCATCCGAAAGAGCGCGTGCTCGGCATTGAGATCAACGGCCAATTCAGAGCCTATCCGTTTGAAGAACTGGCGAAGCTGGGACGCAACGTGTTGCAGGATGAGTTTGCCGGTCAGACCCTGACGGTGCGGTTTGATGTCGCAAACCGTGATGGCACGATCAGCACGGCGGACGGCAAGACAGTGCATGCGGTGAACGGGTTTTGGTTTGCCTGGTACGCTTTCCATAATGATACGACCATTTTTAAGGCCAATTAGACCGGAATATGCTCAAACATTTCGCCCCGCAGCATCTCAGCGCTGGCTTTGTCGCTGTCTTGGTCGGCTTTAGCAGTTCGATTGCCATTGTGTTTCAAGCCGCCCAGGCCGCTGGCGCCACTCCGGCGCAGATGACCTCCTGGGTGCTGGCTTTGGGCGTGGGCATGGCCCTAACTAGCGGGATTTTCTCCTGGCTATACCGCCAACCGGTACTAACGGCTTGGTCTACGCCGGGGGCGGCGTTGTTGGCGACCTCACTGACAGGGTTTTCGCTAGCGGAAGCGGTTGGTGTCTTTATCTTTGCTGGAGCACTGACGCTGGTGTTCGGTCTGACCGGCTGGTTTGAGCGTATTTCACAGTTTATCCCGCTGCCTATTGCCGCTGCGATGCTGGCGGGGGTGCTATTCCGCTTTGGCGTGGATGTGTTTGTCGCCATGCAAAGTGAATTTGCGCTGGTGGCGCTGATGTTTCTGGTTTATTTAGTGACCAAGCGCTGGGTGCCGCGCTATGCGATTATGCTGGTGCTGACGGCGGGGCTGGCTTATGTTCTCCTGCGTGGCATGGTGGATGTGGGCACGCTGGAGCTGCAGCTAGCGACACCGCTCTGGGTGACGCCAGAGTTTAACGGCATGGCGCTGCTAAGCGTGGGTATTCCGCTATTTGTTGTCACCATGACCTCGCAGAATCTGCCGGGGATTGCGGTCTTGAGAGCCAATGGCTATGCACCGCCGCTATCGCCGATTATTAGTTGGACCGGGGTGGCAACGGTGGTATTAGCGCCGTTTGGTGGTTTTATGTTTAATCTGGCGGCGATTACCGCTGCGATTTGCATGGGTAAGGCCGCGGATGATGATCCGCAGAAACGCTATTTGGCAAGCCTAGCGGCCAGTTTGTTTTATCTGCTGGTCGGTCTGTTTGGCGCTACGATTGTGCTGCTGTTTACTGCGCTGCCCGCCGCGCTGATTCTGGCGATTGCCGGGCTGGCGCTGCTGAGTACGATTGCACAGGGCCTTCATAACGCCCTGGCGCAGGAAGATGAGCGTGAAGCCGCGCTGATTACGTTTTTAGTGACCGCTTCTGGGCTGGTGCTATGGGATATTGGCGCTGCGTTTTGGGGTTTGGCCGCTGGCATATTGGCGCGCTGGGTATTACGCTACGGTAGGCAGCAAACTCAGCAGCCGTGATAAAGCGGAGGAGACACCTAAAATGGCAGCCTGGATTAAAATGATTAGCGATGAGGACGCCAGCGACGCACTGCTGGACGTACTTAAACTGGCGCGCACTCCACACGGCACGGTGGATAATGTGATGCGGGTGCATTCGCTGCGACCCAATACTATGCGCGGCCATGTGGTGTTATACCGCGCGGTACTGCATGATGCGGCGAATACCCTGCCGATGTGGCTGCAGGAAACCATCAGTTCCTATGTGTCGATCCTCAATGACTGCCCGTATTCACTGGCGAACCACTGGTCAAACGCCAAGCATTTAATCGCGGATGAAGCCAAGGCCGCGCAAATTGAAGCCGCGCTGCATGCGCGCACCCCGGAGGCAGTGTTTAACGATGCTGAGCTGGCGCTATTACAGTATACCGAGAAACTGACCTTACGCCCCGCTGACATGGTCGCGGCGGATGTGGCGGCGCTCAAGGCGGCAGGTATCGATGACGGTGAGATTCTGGAAGCGAATCAGATTATTGGCTATTTCAATTATGTGAACCGCTGCCTAAACGGGCTGGGCGTGACGACGCAGGGTGACATTGTGGGTTATTACAGTGCCGAGGAGTAGGGGTTTACTGCCGTGCTTTAAGGTGGGGTGTGCCTGTATGCGAAGGAATAGCCATGCCTTACGCTGAGGCGCAGCCTTTCGACCCAGCGGCGATTCCGGTGGTCGACATTGGCCCACTGCGGGTGAACAGCGATCCGCAGACGGTGGCGCAGGCGCTGCATGCGGCCAGCCAGAACCTCGGGTTTATTTATATCCGTAACCATGGTATTCCCACTGAGGTGATTGCGACCGCACGCGCGGCGGCGCTGGCCTTTTTCCAAACAGATATCGCTGAAAAAGCGGCGGTCACGGTCTCAGCTCAGCACCGTGGTTGGCTTGGGCAGGGTGGGGCAAAAATGCAGGATGACGCGCAAGCTGATCTCAAGGAAAGCTTCATCTGGGGTTATCAGGATGCCGCGGGCGATACACCCGCAGATCATGCTTTACGAGGACGCAATCAATGGCCGCGGCAGCCGGCCGGATTAGAAGCAGCCGCCATGGCTTACTTCCAGCACGCTCACGCGGTGGCCCATCAATTAATGCGTGGTTTTGCGCTCGGCCTGAGTCTGGCGGACGATTTTTTTCTGCGCTCCTGTCGCCAGCCGCTGAGCCGGGCTTCGTTTGTTTATTATCCGGCGCAGGATGCGGCACTAGGCGAGGAACAGTTCGGCGTGGGGCCACATACGGACTTTGGTGTGCTGACCGTATTGTGCCAGGATGAGGTCGGCGGTTTGCAGGTGCAGACCGTCGCTGGAGACTGGATTCATGCACCGCCGATAAAAGATACGCTGCTGGTGAACGTGGGTGATTTATTGCATCGCTGGACCGATGGTGCCTATAAATCAACGCCGCACCGCGTGGTGAATCGTTCGGGACGCGAACGTCTATCGCTGGTGCTGGCGTTTGACCCCGATCCCAGCACTCGCATTGATGCGCGCGATATTTATGGCGCGGACTACACCCCGCAGCAAGCGGCGATCAGCTGCGGCGAGTATCTGGTCTGGCGTTTTGGCAAAGCCTTCGCCTACCGCAACTAGCGGCCTGTGCGCAGCGCGCCCCTCATGCGGGTCATTAACCAGAAGAGGCATTATGCAACAAGCAACGATTCGACAGCTGGCCCAACAGCTCCAGCAGACAGAGATCAGCTGTGAGCAGCTGATTAGCGAGCGACTGGCGCGTGCTGAGGCCAGCAGCGGTACCTTTACCCGGCTCAACCCAGAAATATTAGCACAGGCCGCCGCGCTTGATCAGCAGCGGCAGCGGGGCGCAGCGCTTGGGCCACTGGCCGGGGTACCGCTCACCTTAAAAGACCTGTTTGATGTGCGCGGTGAACAGACGCTGGCCGGGTCGGTGGTCTTGAGGGATAAAGCGGAGACAGCCGTGCAAGACGCCGCCGTGGTAGAACCGCTGCGTGATGCGGGCATGCTGTTTCTGGGGCGTACGACTATGAGCGAATTTGCCTTTAGTGGCATGGGCTTAAATCCGCATTACCCTCCATTATATTCGGTCTGGGATCGCGCCAACGGGCGTTTGCCGGGGGGATCTTCTTCCGGCAGTGCGGTGAGCGTGGCGGAAGGTATCGTGCCGGGTACGCTGGGCTCGGATACCACGGGGTCGTGTCGCATACCGGCAGCGTTTAATGGCATTGTAGGGATGAAGCCTAGCTGTGGACGTTTACCGAGCCAGGGGATTTATCCGCTGTCGCACAGTTCAGATTCTGCCGGGCCGCTGGCGGTAGACGTGGACAGTTGTTTTCTGCTAGATCAGCTAATGCAGGGTAAGGCATTAGCGCAGCTGCCGTCGTTAACGGCGGCCGAGCCGCGCGCGTTGCGTTTATTAGTGCCGGAGTGTGGCGTGTTAGATGGGCTGGATGCCGAAGTAGAAACGGCGTTTGAGCAGGTGCTACAGCGCTTACAAGCTGCTGGCGTCACACTGCTGCGGCAGGCGCTGCCGGTGTTGGATGACTGTCTGGCGATGTTCTACCAGCGCAGCATTGTGCTGTATGAAGCTTGGGCCTGGCACCGCGAAATGCTGACCGCACACGGGGAGGCGTATGATCCCTATGTGCAGGTGCGAATCTTAAGCGGTCAGGCTGTCAGTACCGCTGAACAGCGGCGACGCTATGCTGAAAAAGCCGCGCTGATTGAACGTTTTAAGCGGGCTAAGCAGGCGCTGGGCGTTGATGCGCTGCTTTATCCAACGGTGGCCTGTCTTCCGCCGACGGTGGCAGCCACGCAGGACGCAGATAAGATAGGCGAGATTAATATGCGCTGTCTGCGCAATACCTCGACGGTGAATTATTTTAACGGCTGTGGTATGAGTCTGCCCTGCCATGCTGCTAGCGCAGCGCCAGTGGGTTTAATGCTGAGCAGCCAATGGCAGGATGATGATCATCTCCTGCGTGTTGCTGCTGGGGTCGAAGCCTTGTTGGCTGATAGCTAGGAGTATCGACAGAATCGTGACCAAAGCCAAGCAGGCTGCAAGGGGCCCTTTTCGCCCTAAGCCGCCTTGGACAAGGTGCGTTCGTCCTGATAATGCGCCAGCAGCATATCAAGCTGCCGTTCCACGAGTTCAATAGCGCGGTCGCGTTCGCGCGGGGAATCGGCAAAACGGTGGGTAAACCAAACGCCATGGATACTCGCTAGAATCAGCTGTGCGGCCTCACGCGCCCGTTGGCCGCCAATTAGAGCGCGAAACGCCCGCGCCAGATTGCTGCGATAGCGACTGTAATAGATGTGCAGCAGGCGACTAGTGCGTTCATCATTCACCGCATCGGCCCAAAAATGGACCCAAACATCGCGTACTTCTGACGAGATATGAACAACAGCAAAGCTCATTTTAATCAGCTCACGCAGGCGTATTTTGGGATCGGCTTCGCTGCGGTAAATATCCACCGAGCGGGCGTGGAGATCCTGCACTAGGTAGACATACGTGGCGTAAATCAAATTATCTTTGGTATCAAAGTAGTGGTGAATAATACCGGTCGATAGGTCGGCGCGTTCACTAATGGCCTTCGTGGTGGTGTTGTTTAGGCCGTTTTGCGCAATTTCTGCCATGGTTGCGAAAACAATTTCGCGTGGCGTGCTTTCTTGCTGTAGTTCAGCAAAAGTAAAGCGCTTGGAAAAGCGTTTTTTGCTAGTGTTACTACGCTTTTTAGCTACGCTCACGGTATAACCTTTTAATTGAAATCAAAAATGTGATGTGAATTGGGTTTAGAATAATGATTAGACTGATTGACCCCTCAGTCAATAGCTGCAGATTATAGCCATAATCGGCGTCAATTATCCAGTGGCTGCAATAAATCCATCAGATCATCCTGTGAGAAGTTAGCCTGCTGTTGTTGGGTTTCGGCGTATAAACCATCGGCCAGCGACTGCTTTTTTTCCTGTAATTTCAAGATTTTTTCTTCTACGGTATCTTCAGTAAGTAGCTTATAGACGAAGACAGGTTTGTCCTGTCCGATGCGATAAGCACGATCAGTGGCTTGCTGTTCTACCGCTGGATTCCACCAGGGGTCGTAGTGGATTACGGTATCTGCCGCCGTAAGGTTAAGACCGGTGCCGCCGGCCTTTAAGCTGATGAGGAACACCTGTGCATCGCCGTCCTGAAAGCGATTAATCGCGGTTTCACGGTCTTTAGTTTGACCGGTGAGCAGGCTATAACGGAAGCCACGTGCGCTAATCGCCGCTTCAATCAGCGCCAGCATTGAGGTGAACTGGGAGAATAATAAGACTTTTCGTCCCTCATTCAGCATCTCGTCCAGCATGCTGAGTAGCATGTCGAGCTTGGCCGATTCCGTGACGTTTTTAGCGCGCTCCAGCTTCATAATCCGGGGGTCACAACAGACCTGACGCAGCTTTAACAGCGCATCCAGAATCATGATGTGACTGCGCGCAAAGCCCTTATCGCGGATTTCATCGCGTACTTTTTTATCCATCGCCAGCCGCACGCTCTCGTATAAGTCGCGCTGTGCACCCTCTAACGTGACTGTGCGGATGATTTCGGTCTTGGGCGGCAGCTCGCTGGCCACCAGCTCCTTACTGCGGCGCAGCATAAACGGGGCCACGCGGTGGCGTAGTCGCTTCTGCCGTTCCAAGTCACCTTGTTTTTCAATCGGCGTGCGGAATAAGCGCGAAAATTGATCCTGTGGTCCCAGAAAACCTGGCATAAGAAAATGGAACATCGACCACAGTTCGCCGAGGTGATTTTCCATCGGGGTACCGGTGAGGCACAGGCGGTGGTGGGTATTCAGCTCATAAATGACCTGGGTGGTCTTCGACTTGGCGTTTTTAATGTACTGCGCTTCATCCAGAATCAGGTAGTTAAAGGTCAGGCTGCGGTATAAGTCTTCATCGCGCAGGATAAGCGGGTAGGTGGTGAGCACGAGATCATAATCATTGATCGCTGCAAAATGCTGTTTACGTTCACTGCCGTGTAGCACCAGCACCGACAGCTCGGGGGTGAATTTTTCGGTTTCACGCCGCCAGTTGCTCATTAGGCTAGTCGGTGCAATCACTAGATTCGGCAGCTGGCTGCGGCCATCATGCTTTTCTTTTAAAATATGACTTAATGCCTGAAGGGTTTTGCCCAGTCCCATATCATCAGCCAGCACGCCGTTAAAATTAAACGTGCGTAAGAACTGCAGCCAGTTCAGACCGTCATGCTGATAAGGGCGCAGCTCCGCCAGCAGGCCATCCGGCAGCGCCACGGTTTCAATGCCCTGAAAGTTACGCAGCTTATCGGTGAGCTGCTTCAGTTCCGCCGCGCCTTTCCAGTGTAGCTTGGGATCATTCAACAGCTCGCCCAGCTGAACACCCTGAAACTTGCTTAGGCGCAGGCGGCCCGAACTGTCCAGCGGCTCGCTGTCATACAGCTCAATCAGCGTATTTAGCACATTGCGGAGCCGATCTGACTCCAGCTTCACCCAGCGATTACCGTCTAATGGAATCAGCATATGTTCCTGCATTTCCAGCAGTCGGTGCAGTTCCTGCGGGTCTTTCATTTGGGTCAGTAGATCGACTAATAGTGGCAGCAGATCAATGCGTTTCCCTTCAACCACAAAGCCCAGGCTAATATCAAACCACTCCTGGCCATGCTGTTCTAGCTCAGCAGTCCAATCATCCACCAGAGTAAATTCCATATCAAAGCTGTCATCGCGGGTGATGCGCCAGCCTGCTGCTTCCAGCTCAGGTAGGGTATGATCCAAAAAATTATTCCAGCGCAGCGCCACCAGCATTGGGTTTTCATCGTCCAGTAACAGCTCAAGCGGTTTAAAGTGGCTATCGGACTTGGGCTGTTTGAAGCCGCAGTCACACAGCTGATCTATGGCCTGCTGCTCCAGCGCTATTTTACGATGGATGCGGTAGCGAAACTCACCCCGACGCACCAGGCTTAGTCCCTGCTGATGCTCCGGCTGAATTTCATGCCCGGCGTAGTCAAAACTTAAGCTAGCGATAGTCTGCCTGGGCAGCATATCAGCGACTTCTGGCAGGTCAGCACGGCTGAGCGAACGCAAATCTAACACCGGTATTGGCGCATCGGTACGCACGTCGATGGCCTGCGGGTTCATCGCTTTTGCGGGCAGTGGAATCTCTGCATCTGGGAGAATATCGAGCAGTTTTTCACTGACTTGTTTAGCCTCAGCCTTTGGAATAGGTGGAGCTTTTAACAAATTGACTACCTGCTGTGGACGCAGGGGTGCGTGCTGCAATAGGCCGATTTCACTGCGTAGCACATCGACAAAATATAGCTGATCCAGCTGAAAGTAATCGTGAATGGCGATGGAGGCCAGCGGTTGAATCTGGTGGCTAGCCTCGTCCGGGCTATTTTCCCAGTTAAAGTCGAGCGTGCGTGGCTCACCCGGCGTGAGGGCGGGGTAGTCAGTTTTTTGCCAGAAGGCACGACCTGTCGCCAGCATCATTTCAAGGGCCATGCGCCCGATGCCGCCGCTGATGTTATAACTTTTACCTTCGGCGGTGTATAAATTATTGTGCTTATGCGGCATCAGCAGATGGCTAATGTCACGGTCTTCTGGCGTGCAGTTAAAGCCGGGGTCTTTCCACTGATGCAGTAAATCACTGAGCTGCACTCGATAACCCTGGCCGTAGCCGCCGCGCTTCAGACGAGTGGAACGGCGCGGTTCCACCGCTAGCTCATTGCTGCTTTTATCTTGCTGGCTCAACAGGTAAATCAGGTCAACCCGTGAATTGTCCGGGTTTTGCGGTGTTTCGCTTTGTGCGTTCCGTTGCTGGGTATTCAGCTCGGCCAGCCAAAGCTCGATGGCGCTGGGTTTATTGATGGGCTGCTGGCTGCCGCTGCTTAAGCCCAAACCCAGGGCCGGGCTGTTTTCTGTCACCACGTAAGCCAATAGCGTGGCAACCGCATGCTTACATTGCTTATGCACCGGGCAGGAGCAGCGTGAGTGGATGCGGTGACTGCTGAGGTCGATATTAACGCGGGTGTGGTACTTCTGCTCGCCGAGCACATCCGCATCGAGCTGTACCAGACTGAGGCTGGGTACGTCATTGCGTGATTCGATCACGCGCCGATTTTCAAAATAATAAACGCCACGCTGAATCGTGGTCGCGTCGAAGCCCTTAAGTACCATTTCAGGAGGGAAGCCATTATGGCGTAACGCGCGTATATGTTCCGGTTTTAGCATTATATTTTTATGGAAACGCACAAATAACGGGCAGCCTAAGGTCACGCTGCTGTGCTTTTTTCCTGGCTCCGTTTCGACGGCTAAACCGGCCATTATAAAAACGTCGCACTCGCTGTCAATTTAATTAAGCTGTTGTCGGTGGGTTATTTTAAATTCAGCCGGTTGATGCTGCGCGTAAGCCAGCGATTTTATGGTGTCAATGGCAGACTGTGCTGCTGGAGTAGCGCTACGATTTCTGCGATGCCGGGGTCATTCGCGCTCACCACATTCTGTAACCATTCGATGATTTCTATGTCCCTAGCAGCGATGAGGCGCTCAAAGGCGAACTGCTGTGGCATGCTCAGATCGGCATAATAGTGCTCTAGAAAGTACCCCAGCGGCTCGTCCAGCTCCATCCGGGTGCGACGACAGGCCCAGCGCAGGCGGCTCATGCGCTCCTGTAGCTGAGCATTACGCGACATGGAATGGGTAAACTGTAGGCATTGAGATCAGACCTGCCGGATTTTTGCGGCTAAGTCAGCGAAGCGGGCGGGGGTGGCTTCGGTTTCAAACAAAATACCGAATAATTGCGGGTCTTGCAGATCAAGCAGCTCATCGAAGCGCTGAATTTCGGCGGCATCGGCGTGGGCAAAATGGCGGGCTAGGTAGCGGTCGAGCACGAAATCGAGTTCTTTCATGCCACGGCGACAGCGCAGTTTGAAGCGGGACGGATGAGTCATTGCTTGGCTTATCAAAGGTTAGAGGCGAGCAGCGGAGGCCGTAGCCTCCCACGTAGATGCTTATATTTTCTAAGGCCAGCGCCTAGCGTCGCTCCACCATTTTCTGCTTGAGTTCACTAATCGCTTTCGCCGGATTCAAGCCCTTCGGGCAGGTATTAGTGCAGTTCATAATGGTATGGCAGCGATATAATTTAAACGGGTCTTCCAACTCATCCAGGCGTTCGCCGGTCGCTTCATCCCGGCTATCGACTACCCAGCGCTGCGCCTGTAACAGGGTCGCGGGGCCAAGGTACCGGTCGCCGTTCCACCAGTAGCTGGGGCAGGAGGTTGAGCAGCTCGCGCACATAATGCACTCATATAAGCCGTCTAGCTTCTTGCGGTCTTCCGGTGACTGTAGGCGCTCCCGATCCTGTGGTGGCGTGGTTTCTGTCTGCATCCAGGGTTTAATCGAGGCATACTGAGCATAGAAATGCGTCAGATCTGGCACTAAGTCCTTGACCACTTCCATATGCGGCAGCGGGCTAATCACAATATCACCGTCAAAATCTTCGATGGCTTTAATGCAGGCCAGCGTATTCGTGCCGCCAATATTCATGGAGCAGGAGCCGCAAATACCCTCACGGCAGGAGCGGCGGAAGGTCAGCGTCGGATCAATTTCATTTTTAATCTTCAGCAGCGCATCCAAGACCATTGGCGCACAATCATCTAAATCAATCTCAAAGGTGTCCCAGCGTGGATTTGCGCCGCTGTCCGGGTCAAAACGATAGATTTTAAAATTTTTGGTACGAGTCGCACCCTCGGGAGCAGGCCAGATCTTGCCCGGCTTCACTACCGAATTTGCAGGTAAAGTAAATTCAGCCATTAGACTTCTTCCTTAGTAAACGCGCTTTTTCGGTGCGATATAGTCGACTTCATCGGTCAAGGTATATTCGTGTACCGGACGGTAATCAATGGCGACTTTGCCGCTGTCATCGACCCAGGCCACGGTGTGTTTCATCCACTGCGCATCATCCCGCTCGGGGTGATCTTCGCGGGCATGTGCGCCTCGGCTTTCCGTGCGGTTTATGGCACTTTGAACAGAAGTTTGCGCACAGTCCAGCAGATTCGCCAACTCAAACGTTTCCATCAAATCGGTGTTCCAGATTAAACCACGGTCTTTTACTGATACATCTTGGTAGCTGGCGTAGATGGCGTCCATCTTGTCGCAGCCCTGTTGCAGTGATTCACCCGTGCGGAAGACGGCGGCGTGTTGCTGCATCACCTGCTGCATATTATCGCGGATCTCAGCGGTGCTGGTATTGCCGTCCGCATGATGAATACGCTGGAAGCGCTCCAGCGCCTTGTTCAAGCCGTTGGTGGGAAGCGCGGGCTGGTTAGCACCCGGCGTTAGCGTCTCAGCACAGCGGTTAGCAGCGGCGCGGCCAAAGACCACAATGTCGAGCAGCGAGTTCGAACCCAGGCGATTAGCCCCGTGCACGGAAACACAGGCGCATTCCCCAATCGCCATCAGGCCGGGCACCACCGCATCGGGATCGCCGTCTTTTAGCGTGACCACTTCGCCGTGGTAGTTGGTTGGGATGCCGCCCATATTATAGTGTACCGTCGGCAGCACGGGGATCGGCTCTTTGGTCACATCAACACCGGCAAAAATCTTCGCGCTTTCCGCGATGCCAGGCAGGCGCTCGTTAATCACATCGCCGCCCAAGTGTTCGAGGTGCAGATGGATATGATCAGCTTTACTGCCAACGCCGCGCCCTTCGTTTATCTCAATGGTCATTGAGCGGCTTACCACGTCACGCGAGGCGAGATCCTTGGCATTTGGCGCGTAGCGTTCCATAAAGCGCTCGCCTTCTGAATTAGTCAGATAGCCGCCTTCGCCTCTGACGCCCTCAGTGATTAGGCAGCCCGCACCATAAATACCGGTGGGGTGAAACTGGGTGAACTCCATGTCCTGTAAGGGCAGGCCCGCACGGGTGACCATGCCATTGCCATCGCCGGTGCAGGTGTGTGCGGAGGTGGCAGAGAAGTAAGAGCGGCCATAGCCGCCGGTGGCGAGTACCACCTGCTGCGCCCGGAAAACCCGCAGGACGCCGGTCTCTAAATCCCAGGCCAGGACGCCGCGACAGACGCCGTCGTCATCCATAATCAGATCGGTGGCGAAGTGTTCGATATAAAACTCAGCCTTATGCCGCAGCGACTGCTGATACAGCGTATGCAGGATGGCGTGGCCGGTGCGGTCAGCCGCCGCACAGGTGCGCTCGGCAGTGCCTTTTCCAAATTCGGTGGTCATGCCGCCGAAGGGGCGCTGATAGATGCGGCCTTCTTCCGTGCGTGAAAACGGCACGCCCTGATGCTCCAGCTCAATCACCGCGGGGATAGCTTCGCGGCACATATACTCAATCGCATCTTGGTCGCCGAGCCAATCCGCACCTTTCACGGTGTCATACATATGCCATTCCCATTTGTCTTCGCCCATATTACCGAGGGCGGCGGACATACCGCCTTGGGCGGCGACGGTGTGGCTGCGCGTTGGGAAAACCTTGGTGATACAGGCCGTAGACAGGCCCTTAACCGCCATGCCGAACGTGGCACGTAAGCCCGCGCCACCCGCGCCGACGACAATGACATCATAGGTGTGGTGTTCAATCTTATATTCAGACACAGACATGCATTTGATTCCTTAGATTCCTTAAGCCTTCGTTTAGCTGCCGAAGGCGGCACGTAATACGGCGAAAATAGCGGTAAAGCCGGTCAATACGATGGCAAACTTCATGCCAATGAGCGCGCCGATTTTCAAGCCTTCGTGATGGACATAATCTTCAATCACCACCTGTAAACCAAGTGAGGCGTGATAGAAAGCGGTAAACAGAAACAGCACGAACATGGCGATATTAAACGGCGACTGAAATTCACTCAGCACAAAGGCATAGGGTTCGCCCACCATACAGGCGACACAAAAGGCCACCCACAGGGTCAGGGGTACTAGCGCAATGGCCGTGACGCGCTGCACCCACCAGTGGTGTGTACCGTCTTTGGCTGAGCCGAGGCCGCGTGCTTTTTTAAGGGGAGTCATCAAACTCATCATACTTCTCCTAGGCGACCAGCCACAGTAATACAGTAAGGACGACTGAGGCTGCGAGTACAATCTTGCCGCTCAGGTAAGTGGTTTTAATATCCAGGCCAACCCCAGAATCCCAGAACAAATGGCGAATACCATTGCATAAGTGGTAAAATAACGCCCATGTCCAGCCCAGTAACACCAGCTTGCCAAACCAGGAACCAAGGAGTGCGTTAGCGGTGGCGTAAGCCTCCGGCCCGGCAGCGATGGCACCTAGCCAGTAAGCGACTAAGAGTGAGCCAAGTGCGAGCACAACGCCGGTGGCACGATGCAAAATCGACAGCACCGAGGTGAGCTGCGGTTTATAAACTTGGAGGTGAGGCGATAATGGCCTGTTATTTGTCTTCATAATACAGATGTTGAACCTATAGAGGTTTAAAAGGTGTTTGACCGGATTGTCGACATATGCTGTCCGGGTGCGCAGCGATTTTAGCTCTGATCCCATGATTTTCCAAGCACATGCTGCCAAATGTTGACATATATGCTAATTTCGCGGCCTCATGTTTTCTGTCAGCTGCTAACAAAAGCCAATGAGTTTAATAAATCAATATTACGCCAAAATTAACCAAGGGGTTATCAACCCTGATCCCTTTCAGGAAAAGGCGGTTATGCTGTTGGCAGATGCGGCGACGCGCTTGCAAAATCAGGCCAGTTCGTTGCCAAAACCAGCGGCAAAACGCGGCGGCTTTTTGGGCTTCCTGAGTGCTTTTAGCAGCACGCCGCCGTCAGCGGCTGCTGAGATTGTGCGCGGAGTCTACCTTTGGGGTGGCGTTGGCCGCGGTAAGACCTGGCTGATGGATCAGTTTTTTGCAGCAGTGCCGATCGAAAAAAAGCGGCGCTACCATTTCCATCATATTATGGAGGCGCTGCATCAGGCGCTACAGCAACATCCTGAACAGGAAGATCCGCTGGCCGTGATTGCACAGGAATGGGCAACTGACATGCACTTGCTGTGTCTGGATGAGTTGCATCTGACTGAAATTGCTAATGCCAGCTTGCTGCTGCCGCTGTTGGAACACCTCATGCGTAACGGGGTGTTAATTGTTACCACCTCAAACCGCAGTCCGGCTGAACTCTATCAGGGTGGACTGAAGGGTGAGCTGTTTGTGCCGTATACTGATTTCCTGGCGGTGCATATGGCGGTGCTGCACCTGGATAGCCCGCGTGATTACCGCACCCTGGGTCTAGATGCCTTGGAAGCCGGGCATGCGCTAGCAACCTTGGATGAGGACGCGCTGGCTGAGCATTTTAACGCCCTTGCGCACGGTGAGGTACGGCATAACGTCGTGTTCACGATTAATCACCGGCCCGTACCGATACAGTGCGTGGCAGATAATGTGATTTGGCTGGACTTTGCGGTGGCCTGTGAGGGCACACGTACCACTAGCGATTACATCTGGCTGGCGGATCGCTACCCAATCATTTTGCTGTCGCACGTCACGGTAATGACTACCGAACATGAGTCAGCGGCGCGGCGCTTTTTTAACCTGATTGATGAGGTGTATGACCGTGATGTGCGCCTGCTATTCTCATCCAAGGTGCCGATTGAGCAGCTGTATCAGGGCTACCGGCTGAAGTTTGCGTTTCGGCGGACGCTCAGTCGGTTGACGGCGATGTACCTGGCGAATCGGCGAGAGGATTAAATCTCCTCCTTGTCCCCCCTTTAACTCAACGATACTCTTCCGCCGCCTTGCCCATAATCTTCAGCGCATAATCCGCAAACGACCAGCGCAGCATACAGCGTATTGAATCATGCTCAATCCGGTAAAAAATCACCGGCGACTTCGTCATCAGCGTAGAAACCACTTTACCCGCCGGTAGGCTGTGGCGAATATCATAAAACGTCAGCTTGCTCAGCATATCCTCATAGTGGGCGCCGGAGATTTCCAACAGCGAATAAGCCCCGGAATTATCCACCACCGCCGAAAACACACCGTCCAGCGCAGCCGTCGCTTCCGACACAAACGCCTCTTTCTCCACCAGCGGCAGGGTAACCAGATACTCATCAGGCCCGATCCATTTCACCAGCTTTGTATCGGCATCTCCGGTCATACCCTGTGCGCCCGGTAGCTCCAGCCCGAGCTTAGCCAGCGCAGCCGCCGCACCGTCGGTCGTTTGTCGAATGCGCAGCACCACAAACCCCCGATCGCGTATTTCAGTGATATTAACCGCATCACCCCGTAAGCCAGTCCAGTCCGTCTGTTCCAGCGCGGTTTCATAGATCGTGTTTAAATCGCTCACTGCTTCAGGCTTCGCCATCGAACTTCTCCCTGGACGGATCGTAGAATTCACTGTTACAAATTACCACCGGTATCACTTCACCCGACAGCGGCCGCGCATAGATAGTGTCGCTCATCCGCTCTAGTCCGCCTTTGACGGTCGCCAGCGCAATCGAGCGGCCCAATATCGGACTCATATAGCTGGACGTGACGTGCCCCAGCATTGCATTATCATCCGGGCTATTGGTCAGCTGACAGCCTTCCGGCAAGACCTTATTCGGGTCAGCTGGTTTCAGGCCGACCAGCTGCTTGCGGTCGGCGCGAAGGGTATCGCTGCGTGTTAACGCACGCTGTCCCAGGAAGGGATAAGCCTTCTTCGTATTCACCGCCCAGCTCATATTGGCATCGTGTGGCGTGATCGAACCGTCGGTATCCTGGCCCACGATAATGAAACCTTTCTCAGCACGCAGCACGTGCATGGATTCGGTACCGTAATGGGTGATATTCCACGGCTGGCCGATCTCGGTGACCTTGTCCCAGATGTAGCGGCCATAGTTAGCCTGGACATTGATTTCGTAGGACAGCTCACCAGAAAAGCTGATGCGCATAATTCGCGCTGGAATACCGAGTACCGTGCCCGCTCGCCAGTCCATGAACTTAAAGTTCTCCGCGCTGAAATCGACATCGTCACACAGCAGTTCCAGCATGCGCCGCGCTTTTGGGCCAACCACGGCAGTAGTCGACCACTGGTCGGTCACACTGGTGAGGTAAACCTCCAGCTCCGGCCATTCGGTTTGCAGCCAGGTTTCCAGGTGTGAGTAAACCCCCGCTGCTCCGCCGGTGGTAGTGGTCATCACGAAGTGCGTATCGCTGATACAGGCCGTGACCCCATCATCCATAATCATGCCGTCTTCACCGCACATCAGGCCATAACGGCATTTACCGGGTGCCAGCTTCGCCCAGGCGTTGGTATACACCCGCCCGAGAAATTCACGCGCATCCGGCCCCTGAATATCAATTTTACCCAGGGTGGAGGCATCCATCATCGCCAGCTCACTGCGTGCCGCTTTACACTCGCGATCCAGCGCTGGTTCCATGCCTTCGCCGTTTTGCGGGAAGTACCACGGGCGCATCCATTGCCCAACCACCTCAAAGGCTGCGCCATTGGCAACATGCGACGCCTGCATCGGGGTGAAACGCTGTGGATCAAACAATAGACCGGTTTCTTCACCGGCCAGCGCCCCCATGGTGACTGGGGTGTACATTGGGCGGAAAGTGGTAGTGCCCACCTCGGCAATATCACGTCCCATCACCTCAGCGGCAATCGCAATGCCGTTCACGTTGCCAGTTTTACCCTGGTCGGTACCAAAACCCAGCGCGGTATAGCGCTTGATGTGCTCGATGGATTGATAGTTCTCGCGAATCGCCAGCTCGACATCGGCCGCTTTCACATCGTTCTGCATGTCGATAAAGGTTTTTTCACGACCGCGTTGCAGTACCAGAAACGGAGCGGTGTTGAGCGAAGTTGTTTGAGGTGCAGTGCTCGCATCACTTTGTTGTGTGCTCTCAGCATTGCAGGCGGCCACCGCCTGCGCACCAGCATATTCCCCATCAGCCACCGCACCCTGCCAGTCACTGTGGCCGTTGATACTGCCCGCAACAAAACGATTGGCTTTGTCACACGCTGGCATAAAGGCCTGATAATCCGCATCAAACGCCGGTTTAGAACCGGTATGGCAATCCAGATGTACCAATGGGCTAAAGCCACCGGAAGTGGCCACACTATCGCAGTGCAGAATTTCCTGCGTGGCAGCAATATCCCAGCCCTTAGCATCGTGACTCACCTTAGCAATATTGACTGATGCAACATGGTTTTGCTTTGCAATGGCTTCAATAACCGCGTAGCCCTGACGTACCGTCACGCCCTGTGCTTCCAGTGCGCTGGCATCATAGCCCTCACGACAGTCAATCACCGTTGCTTTCACCTCAGCACGCAGTAAATCTGCCGCCAGTTGGTAAATGCTATCGTTATTACCGGCAATCACCGGGTTCTCGCCGCACAATACGCCGTATTCATTCAGGTAACGTCGCATCGCCCCGCTCAGCATCACGCCGGGCAGGTCATTATTGGCAAACATCATCGGACGTTCATGCGCACCGGTGGCCAGAATTACCTGTTTAGCACGGATACGGTGCGAACGCTGGCGCGAAGCATGCGGTTTACGCGCGCCCAATGGCAGATGATCCTGCCGCTTTTCCAGCGCTAATAGCAGGTTCTGGTCATGCAGTGCATAAGCTGTGCTGCGTGCGAGCAGGGTGACATTAGCGTGGTTTTCCAGCGCGGCGAGTGTCTCACTCAGCCAATTGGCAGCGGTTTCATCACCAGCGCAGTCGCTAATCATCTCACCACCCAGTGCATGACGCTCATCCAGTAGCATCACGGTCGCGCCGCTATTTGCCGCACTCAGCGCAGCGGCTAAACCCGCCGGGCCAGCGCCGACCACCGCCACATCCACATGATGATACTGGTGGTCATAAATTTCAGCATCGCGGCTATCCGGTGCTTTGGAGAAGCCGGACAGCTTGCGCAGGCTTTCTTCATAGATTGGCCACAGCTTTTGCGGCCACATAAAAGTCTTGTAATAGAAGCCAGCGGACATAAAGCGATGGAATGGCTTAAGCCAGGCACGCATATCCGCGTCCAGCGAGGGCACGCCGCTACCGGCAATCGCTTTCAGGTTGTCATACAGCTCAACTTCGGTGGCGCGAGCATTGGGGACATGATGCCCACCGGTCTCCAGCGTCACCAGTGCATTTGGCTCTTCGCTCCCCGCCGCCATCAGGCCACGGCGACGACCGTATTTAAAGCTGCGTGCCACCAGATTAATGTTATTGGCGAGTAGGGCGGAGGCCAGGGTATCACCCGCAAAGCCCTGGTAGGTTTTACCCTGCCACTGGAAATTCAGGGTTTTGCTGCGGTCGATGCGTTCGCTGGCCTGAGTGGATAGACGTTTCATGAGGCGTCTCCCTGTGTTGCCTGAGCTGCATCCGTTTTGAGCGATTCAAAGGTTTTAATCGCCAGAATGGTGTTATCAATGGTATTGCGTTCCATAATAAACACCTTGCGGCAGCCCAGCGCGTGTGACCATTGTTCAGTATGGATGCCTTTGATGTTTTTACGGTGGAACAAGTAATCGCCCCATTCTTCATCGGTACAGTCAAGGGCAGGGCGTGGAATCAGCGCCTCGCCGGCATAGCTGAATTCCTGTTCATCTCTTGCTTCGCCACAGTAAGGGCATTCGAACATTAGCATGAGAAAATACTCCTTTAGTGGGCGACGCCAGCCGCGCCATGTTCATCAATGAGTGCGCCAGTGTTGAAACGATCCAGATGGAACGGTTCAGCCAGCGGATGCTGTTTGTCTTCACCAATGGTATGCGCGAACACATGACCTGATCCCGGCGTGGCTTTAAAACCGCCGGTGCCCCAGCCACAGTTGAAGTACAGCCCCTGAATCTTAGTCGGGCTAATAATCGGGCAGGCATCCGGGGTGGTATCCACAATGCCGCCCCACTGACGGTTAACCCGCGTGCGCGAGAAAATCGGGAAGAGTTCCAGAATCGCGGCGGCGGTGTGATCCACTACATGCGGGCTGCCGCGCTGGGAGTAGCTGAGGTAGGGGTCAATACCGGCACCGATGACGAGATCGCCTTTGTCTGACTGGCTGATATAACCGTGTACCGCGTTTGACATCACCACGGTGTTCAGCACCTGTTTCATGGGTTCGGAGACAAAGGCCTGGAGTGGATGGCTTTCTATTGGCAAACGCAAACCCGCCATGGCGGCTAGTACCGAAGAATGCCCCGCCGTGACACAGCCCACCTGAGAGGCTGCGATATAACCGCGTGAGGTATCCAGCCCTTTGATTTTACCGGCGCTAATATCCATCGCTTTGACTTCGCAGTTCTGGATAATATCAACGCCGTGCTTCGCCGCAGCGCGGGCAAAACCCCAGGCGACAGCATCGTGACGGGCGACCCCGGCGCGTGCCTGGAACGACGAACCCATCACCGGATAGCGTGTGTTTTTACTGGTATCCATAATCGGGATACGGCGCTTCAATTCAGCAGCGTCCACCACCTCAGCGTCAATGCCATTCAGCACATTCGCATTCACCCGCCGTTCAATATCACGCATATCCTGTAAGGTATGCCCAAGGTTATACACGCCACGCTGGCTGAACATGACGTTGAAATTAATGTCTGCGGTCAGCCCTTCCCACAGCTTGAGTGAGTGTTCGTACAGGTTCGCCGCCTCGTCCCACAGGTAGTTGGAGCGCACGATGGTGGTATTGCGTCCGGTATTACCGCCGCCGATCCAGCCTTTTTCGAGCACGGCAATTTTCTTACCGGGAAAGTCACGCGCCAGATAATACGCTGAGGCCAGGCCGTGGCCGCCGCCACCGACAATGACCACATCGTAAGCTGCTGCGGGGTCTTTGGTCGGCCAAGTGGGCTGCCAGGACTGGTTCTGTTTGAAACCCGCCTTGAGAATTTCCAGCCAGGAATACTTCATCGATCCGCTCCAAAAAATAGTTATACGCAGCCACACCTACTGATAGAAGCGAGCTGTTGCAGAGGGCGATAGATTAAGATCGATTGACTGTGCAGTCAATGAGGACTTCTGATATTTTTTAAGCGGCGATATGGGGCCACGCTTTTAGCATTAAATAATGATTTTATTAGCAGTTACATGCTATGTTGCGATTAGCTAAAATTTAATCATATAAAATAAAAGTTAAGGCGAGGTTGTATGAGTATATTAAGGAAAATGGCTGCCGTTGGCCTGGTGACTACGCTTGCTGCCTGTGGTAGCGGTTCGCCTGACACCCCCGCGATGGGCTCAACCCCTGAAACGACGGCTACGCTGAGCGCCAGCCCTTCACCTGAGCCAACGGCCAGTCCAACGTCTGAACCAACGGCTAGCGCATCGCCCACACCGGTGAATGCTTCTGCACCTGCAGCGCCTACGCTGGATACGGTATTGCAACCCACAAACGCAGACAGCGTTGAGATTGCGATTAAGGGGGCGGCTGGCACTGATATTTTTGTTGATGGTGTCGCCAGTGGTCAAATGAGTACAGCAGGCCACCGTACCTTGACGCTCATCACTGCGGGTGATGACGGTGTTAAGACCTTCAGCATTACGCTGAAAAATTCAGCGGGACTTGCCAGTGCGGCGCTCAGCGTGACCCTGATTAAGGATGCGACGCCGCCCGCAACGAATGCCAGCGTGGATCCGCTTAAAACAGATGATCCTACCCCTGCTTTAAGCGGAAAGTTGCCCAGTGGTGCGAGCGACGCCCAGACCAGCGCTTACCGCGTAGCAATCATAGTTAATGAACAACGCTATGCCGCCCTTAATCAGGGTGATGGCAGCTGGAGCGTAGCCGATAATAGGCTAACTGCTTTGGACGAGGGTTTTTTTGATGTGACCGTTATTAGCACGGATGAAGCGGGTAATACCTCCCAAACGCTGCTTAAAAATCCGCTGGAAATTAATTACAGCGCTTTCTTAATCGATAGTGCGCTTGAGGGCATTGCTTACCAAGCAGGCCGCCACCGTGGCTATACCGATCAGAACGGCATGTTTAAATATGAAAAAGGTGCCGAGGCGGTGTTTTATCTGGGCAGTGCAGCCAGCGGTATTCCATTAGGTCGCGCCCAGGTGAAAACCGACCCACATAATACGCAGCGTCATATTATTACGCTGTTTGATTTGGGCGGCAGTCAGGATGCAGCCACTCCTGGCGTATTGAATCGAGGGCGCTTACTGCAATCGCTGGACAGTGATAACGATACTTCCAATGGTATTGAGATTGATCAGCGTACCCGTGCAGCGATTGACCTATTGGGGCTGAAAAATCGGCTGGATTTTAATGCGAATACGGCAGACTTTGCGGCACATAATGATATTTACACGCTGTTTAATGATTTAGCCGGGCACTTTGGCGAGCATCGCGGGCTGGTTGCGGCGAGTGTGGCGCAGGCACACCTGGAGGCAGTGCGCGACAATATCGCGCTAACCCGAGCGACAGCCAACAGTGTGCTACGCGGTGCGCCTAAGGAAGCGGTGGTACTGACGGGGCGTTTCAATAGTCTCGATGGGCCGGTCGAGGGGCTGGAATACCGCAGCGGCAACCAGTATGGCCGCACTAATGCGGCGGGTGAGTTCCACTATGAAGAGGGTAAGCAGCTTAAGCTCTTTATCTATCAGTTGGAACTGGGTGTGACACGGGCTAAGGCGTTAGTGACGCCCGCTGATTTAGTGCCTGCCACCTCATTCAACCACCCGAAGCCACGCAATATCAGTCGCTTGCTGCGGGCCTTTGATGCGGTCAGTGATGACGGAAAAATAACCATAGATCAAGCCGTGCGAGATGCGCTGGAGACTTTCCGCTCGCAAATTGATTTAAACCTGCCGGATGGTAAGCCAAATGCTGAGCTGGGGACTGGTCAGGGGCCGGATGAGTTTGGTGCGCAGTTCGATGATTTTGAACTAGGCAAGGATATTCTTGAGACGATAACCGCACTGCGGATGGAGACTGAATAATGAGAACAATAAAATACCATAGTCTAACGCTGCTGCTGGCACTGTCTCTATCTTCTGTCAGCGCGGTGGCGGATATAGGTAGCCGTGACAGCGTTGACCTTGACGGTTTGAAAGCCTGGAGTGTCAGTGGTGATGTGAATGCACAACTGGAAAAAATTTATCAGGGTGTGCGTGATTTTCATATCTTTAAGCCCAATTATGCGCGCTGGAGCGGAACGGATACGTTTACGACGCTGGTGACCGGGCAAAACGGGTTTCCGGTATTTTCACCCCGCAGTGATAAAGATCCAAAATACACGGATTATCCAATTGATTACCGCACGCACGCGATTAGCCGCTACCGTCCCGTGCGGCCACCAGAATCTGTCTTAAATGATTACACCAGCCACAATATCGCCCTCGGTGATAAAGCAACGGCGACCTATCATGCACCGCTGGTTGCGGCTGGAACGCTTGGCAAAGGCCGAGTGCTGCTGATGGGGAGCCACCTCTACGGCTCTGTTTTGGTGAATCCGCGTAATTATTCTGACAATGTCAGGAATAATAATAAAACCGCTGAGCCGGATACGGCAGATATGGAACAGTTCTTCCATAACACGTTTGGCTGGCTCACGGCACAGAATGAGCAGGCCGCCAACCGTTATGCGCAGTCCGGTGCGGCGATTAAAGTGCTGTCCAATAAAGAGCATACGATGTTTTGGGGGGCTTCTTCTGCCGGTTATCAGCATGATGCGGAAGATTTTCTGATTCATCCAAACTACAACCTGATTGCGGGTGAAAACCCGCGCTATGTCACCAGCTGGAAGGAAGCGGCGGCGGCAAACCTGTTGGACCCTTCGGTTTATCCACTGCTGATTCTGGAAGATTTTGAGCGCTCTAACGGCTGGACAAGCTGGCAGAATGTGACTGAACGACGCACGCAGATGGATGAGGTCGCGCTCATTGCGGATTATATTCGGGCTGGCGGCGGCGTGTTGATGATGGAGTCACCTTATTTTCTAGCAGAACACGGCGTGGTGGAAACGGCGTCTAATGAAATTATGCAGCTGGCGGGTGTTACCTCCTTTTTTGCGAATAATAATAGCGATGTCAAACTGCTACCTAATAAAACTGAGGTCGGAGGCGTGCATCAGTACGATATGTGTCTGGTGGATTACATTAGTCACACCGATTTACAGCGGCGCTTAGGTATGGACGACTATACGAATGTACCGACAACGCTAGAGGAATTAACCACACTGCTGACGGCCCGCGGCCAGCTTGCCTATCTGGAAGAGGTATTGAAGCGGCGGCAGCGTAAAATATTTCTGGAAGGCACGGCTGAAAACCCGGTGTTGACCCCGGCAGATTGCGGCCTGGTCGAGATCACCGATGCTGACGGCAATCCCATGAAAATTCAGAGCTATTGGGTAAAAGGCGACGGTATTGTGCAGGATGGTGCCAACTACGATAAATACGCCAAATACCCCGTGGATTTGAATTTCGTTGAGGCACAGGGCGATGTTGGGGGCAGTATGAATAGCCTATTGGCGCATGAACGCGGCGAGCAGAAACTGACTGACATTGACCTGAAGCGTGAATACACCAATATGAGTGCCTTATTGTTAAATGATGCGGTGTTTAGCGGCGCCAAATTTTCCAGTTTGAACACTTTATTAGATCAGTATAAGCCGGGCGGTGATGCCCGCGTGGTAAATGAACGGGGTGAGTTTTACCCCGGTTTTAGTTTCAGCCGCAAGGAAGTACTGGATTTTCGGCATAAGCCAGTGACCCGTATTATGGTGGAGCGGGCATTTTATGACACCAGCCTGAAATATGACCCGTCTGCGTTTCCGGGCGAAACCAGCGATGTGACCGCAACACACAGCGCTGAGATTTATCTGCGGCGTAATACCACGTACCAGAAATGGTATGCCGGTAATATGCAGTCCACCGGCTTATACGCCCCGGCGCACACCGATGTGACGGTGACGTTGCCGGCGCACGTCGATGCGACGAAATTGCAGCTGATTATTGGCGTCGGCGACAATGTGGGGGGTATTTTCCGGCATGAAATCAATCTGAAGCGGCCGCCGCAGTACGTCAAGAAATATAAATTTATAGCATCCGATGGCGGCGCAACTCAATCGATTACGGTACGTCATCCCTATGGTGGTTTAATTTTTCTGCGGTCTTTTGATCGTGCGGCCAGTCATACGGCCACTGCCAAGGTGACATTCAGCAACGTACAGCGTGCCGTGCGCTTTGTATTAGGCCAGACAACTGCCAGCGAATGGCAGGCGCTGCAAACAGCCGTGGCGCCAAAGGCTGAGTTAGAGTCCAAACACTATATTGTCACCGTGGCACGCGCCAATATGGCGAGCCTGAGCTTCGCCGAGGTGACAGCGCTGGCTGAACAGTTTGATCAGATGAGTCAGAATGCCTATGACTTTTACGGCTACGATCGGACGTGTAGTGAGCCTTTCCACGCGCACACGCCACCAAGCTGCGCGTTAAAACCGGCCCATAAGCACCGTGAGGTATTTGATCCGCATATTTCTGTTGGGGCAGGCCACTCCGGCTATCCGATTATGGTGATGAAATGGCAGCCAGAAAGCGCGACTTTCCCCCAGGATCCCACCAACAGTTTCCTGCTATGGCATGAGATGGGCCACAATATGGTTGAACCTTGGCTGAGTATTCCGGGGGCAAGTGAAGTTGCGAATAATGTCATGGCCTTGCATCAACAGAAGCGTTTTGGGCGTGCCTTAAGTACCGCCAGCTCGATCAGCGGAGTGAATGCGATTCTCGCGCAAGGTCAGCCCTGGGCCGATGGCGGCAATGCGGGGCGATTACTCCTGTTCCACCAGCTGGCAAAGTGGATTGACCGCTATTACCTCACAGCATTTAAAGCTAAAAATACTAAGTATTATGAGGCGAATGGCGCTGTGAAAGCGGCCTATCCGTTTTTGGACGGTGACGGCTTTGATGTTTATAAAATTATGCATCGCGAGGCGCGAGATAGCGCCGCTGAGCAGGATAAATATGACAGCTGCCGCAAACAGGCCGGGAAAACACGCACTGATATGTTGGCCTTGTGCTCATCCACTATTTTGGAATTGAATTTAAGCGGGTTTTATACGGCATGGAAAGCTGGCGTGATCGGCATTGGCCATGTTGGCGGGGAAACCATCTATGATGCTAGCAACGGACTGAGTGCCGGTTTGGACGTGGGCTATGATACGCTGCCTCAGCCAGCGGTGCAGCGCTATGTGCTGGCTGATTAGCCGCGGCTTGGTGTGATTGCTTGGGCGCGCTCAATGCGGCAGTGGAGCGGATAGTAGACGCGGGCTACTCCTGTGCTAGAGTATGTCCCCCTGGGTACCATTTCTAGAGGGATGCCGTTCATGCCAACACCACCCAATGATGCCGCGCAGCGCCGCGCGGCCAAGCCCATTGTTTGCTACGAGGTCGAGCAGCTGCCGACCTATGACAGCGCCTTTTATGAAACGGCGCGCAGCACGCTACAAAAAGTCAGTACTGTGCGGGTGGCACCGCGAGATGCTGCCACCTTTGAGGTGCCTGCGGGGCACTTTTTCCGCATTGTCAGTACCGAAGGGCCACAGGTGGGCGACCTGAATCTGTGGAACGCACACGATCTGACAGAACGTTTCTTCAGCGGTAAAACTCGCCAGCTGCACGCCAGCCACGTCAGCACCGGCGACCGCTTGTGGAGTAATCTACCGGGGCTGCGCCCTATGGCGACGATTACGCACGACACGCTGGATTGGTACGGCTGGGATGACGATGGTGCCGGCGTGCATGATGTCATCGGCACGCGCTGCGACCCTTATACCAACACGATGCTTAAAGGGGTGAATTACCATTACTGCTGTCATTCAAATTTGACCCGGGCGCTGGCCCAGCAACAGGCACAGCCGACCGCCGCGATTGAACAGCATGTGCACGACGTGCTGAATGTGTTTATGTGCACCGGTTTCACCGCCGATACTCATCAGTACTTTATGAAGGCCAGTCCGGTGCGGCCCGGTGATTTTATTGAATTTTTTGCAGAAATCGATCTGTTAGGCGCGCTCTCGGCCTGTCCAGGCGGTGACTGTGGCAGTTCGCATTCTGATGATACAACGCCGTGTTATCCGCTGCTGGTGGAAATTTATCAGCCCGCCGCGCAGACGCTAAGCGACTGGGCGCCTGCGCCGCTTAATGGCTATGATGGCAGCCACGGCTTGTAAACAGCCAGGGTCAGGAAACTGAGCGCGGACAGCGAGCGGCGGGGTGGCGCTCAACCTTGCAGCAGGTACAGCAGCAGCGGGACACTGAGCGCCGCTAGCAAGGTACCGCTCAGTACTAAAGAGGACGCGCGATTGACATACACCCCATAGTGCTGCGCCAGGACAAACACATTGAGCGCCGGGGGCAGGGCGGCCATCAGCACCGCGGTATGCAGCCAGATCTGATCCTCAATGCCAATCCAGCGCAGCGCAATATAGATCAGCAGCGGATGCAGCAGCATTTTAATTAGCAGTAGAATAGGAATGTCAGGGTGAGTGAAGTCTGCTTTTTGCTGGGCAATGACGACACCCATGGCGAACAGCGCACAGGGCGCGGCAGATTGTTTCAGACTGTCCAATGTTTGATCCAGTGCCAGCGGAATCGGCAGCTGAATAATGGCCGCACTGACGCCCGCAATCGTTGCCAGTATAAAGGGATGCAGCAGCACGCTGCGGACAATTGTGCGCAGCAGGTCAGTGTGTCGCGCGCTGCTGCCCCAGGCCATTAAGATCGGGGCGAGCACAAACATCAGCGTATTATCAAAGCACAGCACCAGTGCGGTCGGCACAATCGCAGCCTCCCCAAAAGCTGGCACCGTCAGCGCTGGCCCCATATAGCCGATATTGGAATAAGAACCGGCGACGGCCTGCATCGTAGCGGTGGCTACCGAGTTGCGCAGCAGGTAACGCCCCAGTCCGTAACAGGCGATGAAAATCAGCAGCGTCGAGCCGCTAGCACCGACGATATACGGCCAGTTCAGCACGTCTTCTAGCGGCGTTTTGCGCAATACCTGGAAAAACAGCGCGGGGAGCGCAATATAAACGACATAAAACTGCATCCAGGCCAATCCGGCGGCGGGCAGTTTTTTCCAGCGGGCTGCCAGCCAGCCCAGTAGCACGAGGCCGAACAGCGGTAGAGTCAGATTAAGGACTTGCATAGATTGCGCCAACACAATACGGAGTAAAAGCCGTATTATGCGCGGCTCTAGCGCGCAGTGCCATGGCCGTGCGTTAGCCGTTGGAACCCCGCCACCGCTATCAGCAGTAGCGGTTCACCACATTTTCCAGCTGTTCCTGGCGGCCTGAGCGCGGCGTGGGGTCAATGCCTTTGCGTTCTACTTCAGCTGCAATCGCCTCCAAGCTCGCGTTTTCGCTCAGCATAGCTTGTGCCCAAGGCTGATCCCAAGCGGCATAACGCTCCGCCAGCGGAGTCGCCAATGCGCCTTCTGCTTGCATCTGCCAGGCGTTTTTAAAGGCGCGGGCACAGGTATCCATCGCGCCGATATGACCACTGAGTAAATCATCCGGTTCGAGCGACTGGCGGCGAATCTTAGTATCGAAGTTGGTGCCGCCGTTGCCAAAGCCGCCGCCCGCTAAAATATGGTAGTAGGCCAGGGTCATTTCTGGCACATTATTGGGGAATTGATCAGTATCCCAGCCGGACTGATAGTCATTGCGGTTGGCGTCGATGCTGCCAAAAATACCGAGCGCATTGGCCGTCGCTAATTCATGTTCGAAGCTGTGCCCGGCTAATACGGCATGGCCAGTTTCAATATTGACTTTGACTTCCTGTTCGAGATCAAATTTCTTTAGAAAACCGTATACCGTTGCGGTATCAAAATCGTACTGGTGTTTGGTCGGTTCCTGGGGTTTTGGCTCAATCAAAATAGTGCCCTCAAAGCCAATTTTATGCTTATAGTCCACCACCATCGACAGGAAGCGACCATATTGCTCCAGCTCGCGTTTTAAGTCGGTATTTAACAGGGTTTCATAGCCTTCGCGCCCGCCCCACAGCACATAGTTAGCACCGCCCATGCGATGGGTCGCATCCAAGCATTGTTTAACGGTGGCCGCAGCGTAAGCAAACACTTCCGGGTCGGGATTAGTGGCTGCACCCGACATATAGCGCCGGTGGCTAAAGAGGTTGGCCGTACCCCACAGCAGGCGGGTGCCAGTGGTTTCCATTTTGGCCAGCAGATAATCCACCATTTCATCTAGGCGTGCATTGCTGGCGGCCAGCGTATCCGCCTCTGGGCGCACATCAAAGTCATGGAAGCAGAAAAATGGCTGCTGCAACAGCGCAAACATCTCAAAAGCCACATCGGCCTTCAGCTTAGCCGCCGCCATAGTGTCATCAAACCAGGGGCGTTCAAACGTCTGACCGCCGAAAGGGTCATTGCCTGGCCAGACAAAATTATGCCAATAACACACCGCAAAACGCAGGTGCTCGGCCATGGTCTTATCGCCGAGCATTTCAGTGGGATTGTAATGGCGGTAGGCTAGCTCAGCGTTGCTATCTGTGCCCTGGTAGGTAATCGGTTCAATATCAGCAAAAAAAGGTGTCATACGGATTGTCCTCAGCGGTTGAACCGCTGTTATTGCCAGTGAGTAGGTTCCTCAGCGGTTGAACCGCTGTTGTTGCCAGAGATAAAAGTTTCTCAGCGGTTGAACCGTTTCAATCAATCGAGTCTGGGTACACTGCCGGAGGCTGTTCCAGCTGCAGCAGTTGCTGTGCTAAGGCCAGCATTTGCGTGCGGCTGCCGCTGTAGGCGAGTAGTTCATGCTGCGCGCGGCTGCGCGCGCTGTTATCAGCGGCGGGCTGTGCCGCATTGAACTGGATTTCGATTTCACCAAAGTGATGCGGCGTGACGCTTTCGCCAGCTTGTGGCCCGTGGTTGTAGGATTGCACCACGCCTCGCAAGCGGGTCGCTGGATTGCGAGCGATATCCACACACTCGGCCTGGGTGCGGGGCACTGCCTGGGTGCGCTTTACCACGCAGCACCAGTCCGTACCGTCTGGGCAGGGCGCTAAGCACAGGGCTTTCACTGGATTAGCAGGGTTCAACTGCTCTGGGCGCACGGCCAGTTTGTAAATCGCGGCGGCATCCAGTCGAAAGCGAATATAGCCCCTGCAAGCTTCGGCCTGCTCAGCAGGAATAGCATCGAAGTAGGCCAGGATGTCGGCCTGATCCCGGGTCGGTATTAATGCGGTGGCCGGGTGGCTGCGGTGCGGCAGATACACCTGAGTAATCGACCAAGCACAAAAACGGCGCGGTGTCTGGCGCAGGGTCACCTGATCCTGAATCTGCACGCCGACATAATCCAGCCCGGTCGCATAGGGATCACTGAACGGGCGGAACGTACGCTGTAGGCAGCTCTGGCGGTAGGTTTGCTGCTGCTGGCAGTCGTACAGGTCGAAGGTGCTGCTCAGCCTAAGCGTGTCTTCTCTAGCAGCAGAATCTACTTGCCAAGCTCCTGGGTCAATAGCCGTGGGGACATGCACTCCGCCAAAGTTTGCGGGGTCACGATAGAAAAAGTCACGCTCCGGCGCCAGCCACAACCGCTCACCGCCGCTAAGCCACTCGCCTGCGGCCAGTGTTGCTGCCAGTGCTGGATTCACCCATAGGGCATTGGGGCCGTCGGCGCGTGGGTACAGTCCAAGCAGGCGGCCTCCGTAGCGCGCAAAGACTAGTTGCCCGCTGTCACTGTGGCGCACCATCACGTCAGTGTGCGGCGCTAAGGTAGCACGCAGCGTCTGTGCGCTTATATTAGGGTGGGTGGCGCTCATGCGGTCAGCTTGCTCCCGGCCCGGGGATGGCCGCAGGCGGACACTTACCGAGAATAATCATGCCGAGCACCTCGTCTTTCGTCACATCATGGGTGCGTGCGGTACCAACAATCCGCCCGTTTTTCATCACCGTCACCCGATCCGCTAGATCGAAGACATCGTGAATATCATGGCTAATCAAAAAGATACCAATACCTTCTGCTTTCAGCTGCTTGATGAGTTCGCCGACCTGTTCGGTTTCCTGTGGCCCCAGTGCTGCCGTCGGCTCATCCATAATCAGGATGCGAGCATTGAACAAAATGGCGCGGGCAATGGCGACGGACTGACGCTGGCCGCCAGACAGCGATTTAACCGGTTCCTTGAAGCGTTGGAACCGTGGATTGAGACGGCCCATCACCTTCCGCGCTTCGGATTCCATCGCGACATCATCCAGCGTGCCCCAGGCCGTGCGTAACTCGCGCCCCAGGTACAAATTAGCGGCGGTATCAATATTATCGGCTAACGCCAGAGTCTGATAGATTGTTTCAATACCTAAGGCTTTAGCATCACGCGGATTGTCGATCGCCACTTCTGCGCCATTGATAAAAATCTGGCCTTTATCTCGCGGATAGGCGCCAGAGAGCAGCTTAATGAAGGTTGATTTGCCCGCGCCATTATGGCCGAGCAGGGCGACCACTTCGCCGCCGTATAAATTCGCTGAGGCATTGTCTACCGCATGAATGCCCCCAAAGGAAATCGACATGGCGCGCATGTCGACCAACGGCACTTGCTCTGAATCTGCGGCGTGCTTTGAATCAGTATGCGTGTGAGCGGTTTGTGTCATGCTAAAGTCTCCCTTAAGCCGTATGTTTGCGGTAGAGCGTGTCTAGCCAGACCGCAAAAACCAGGACGCAGCCCACTACAATATTCTGTAGCGGCGTATCGACGCCGAGTAAGACCATGCCGGACTGTAAGGATTGCATTAGCAGCGCGCCCAGCATGGCACCGACCACCGTCCCCACGCCACCAGCCAGTGAGGTGCCGCCAATCACCGCCGCCGCGATGACTAATAATTCATCCAATGTGCCTTGTGCATTGGTCGCCGCATTCAAGCGCGCGGTAGAGATAGCCGCAGCAATGGCACACAGCGCGCCCATGAGCATGAAAATTTTCATCGTGACCCAGCGCGTATTAATACCGCCGAGTTCAGCCGCCTCTGGGTTGCCGCCAATCGCGAACACATAGCGCCCAAAGCGGGTGCGCGTTGCGATAAAGGTCATGACCAGTCCGACGACAATCGCCAGAATCACCGGTACCGCGAAGCCATGGCCGATAATCAGGCCACCGTCCGGTACGACAATGCCATTCGCTTCCGCAAATTTAGCGGCGGTGCGTTTCGGCCACGGATAGGCATTCATCACGGCGGTAATGCCCAGGACAATAGCGCAACCCGTCGCCATCAGAAAGCCTTCGGCCCACGGCGGGCGTAGCGGAAAATTAAAGCGCTTCCGCTGTCTGCGCCCGTTGAGTATTAATAGGATAATGCCACCACAAATCAGCAGACCGACTAACCAGCTGGCTGTTTCCCCAATGGAACCTAGCGGCCCGCCACCCATTAATCGAAAATTGCTGTCCATCGGGGCGACCGTGCGCCCAGAAGTGACCCACCAAGCGGCGCCGCGCCAGACCAACAGCCCGCCAAGCGTGACAATAAATGCCGGGACGCTGAGGTAGGCGATAATATAGCCTTGAAAAGCACCGATGATCACACCGCAAAAAACGCCCAAGGCCAGCGCAATCATCCAGGTCAGGGGGTGATCAAAACCGATCAGGCTAGGTAAAATTTCCGCCTGGGTAACCGCCATCAGCATGGCGATCACACCGAGCATGGAACCGACTGATAGGTCAATATGACGGGTGACAATGACCAAGACCATACCTGTTGCCATGACTGCGACTGAGGCCGATTGTACGGATAAATTCCACAGGTTACGCGGCGTTAAAAACAGCCCGCCGGAGAGCAAGTCAAAGCCGACCCAAATCAGTAGCATAGCCCCCAGCATACCCAGCATGCGGGTATCAAGTTCGGTGGCCTGTACAAAACGGGCCAATGGATTCAGCGTTACCACGCTGGCAGTATCCGGCGATGATGCCTGCTGCGAATCACTCATCGGGTGCTCCTGATCGGGTCACTTTAAAACGTTCAGTCTGTGAACCAAAGGGACGGCTTAAAAAGCCATCCCAATAGCTCGGAGGAAATCAATCACAGGCTGCGACTGAGCCTGCTTTCACACCTTGACATACCACGTCCTTTGCCACCCAGCCCGCATCAATCACATCGTTCAGATTGTCTACGGTTACCGGTACGGGCGCTAAGAAGACCGCGTTCATCTCGACCTTGTTCGGGCCATCTGCCCACTGGACTGCGCCTGGAATATCAGCCATGGCTTTACCGTCGGCTAACATCGCGGCGATAGACGCTGCATTTTTGCCTAGATCACGCGCATCTTTCCAGACCGAAACCGTTTGTGTGCCGAGTGCAACCCGGTTCAGTGCGGCGTGATCACCATCCTGACCTGATACGGGCACTGAACCTGCCATACCCTGAGCATCAAGGGCTGCAACAACGCCTCCGGCGGTACCATCGTTAGAGGCCACAACGGCGTCCACCTTGTTATCGTTTTTGGTCAGAATTTGTTCCATATTTTTCTGAGCATTTTCTGGCTTCCAGCCGTCGGTATAGGCTTCGCCGACGTTTTTGACTTTACCGGCGTCCATGGCTTCTTTCAACACTTCCATCTGGCCCGAGAATAGGAAGTCTGCGTTCGGATCAGCTGAAGAGCCTTTAATAAACGCATAGTTACCTTCTGGCTGGGCGGCCAGGACAGCGCGAGCTTGCATCCTGCCGACTTCTTTATTATCGAAGGTAATGTAGAACGCATCCTTATTTTCAATCAGGCGATCATAGCCCACCACTGGAATGTCTTCTGCGATAGCTTTTTCAACCGCCGGGCCAATCGCACTGGCGTCCTGCGCGAGAATAATTAGCGCATTAGCCCCCTGGGCAATCAGACTTTCCACATCGGCCAGCTGCTTGGCGGCTGACGATTGTGCATCGGCTGAAATGTACTTATCACCGGCGGCTTCGATCGCTTCCTTCATTGCGGCTTCATCAGTTTTCCAGCGCTCTTCTTGGAAGTTTGACCAGGAGACACCAATGATTTTGTCTTTGGCGATAGCAGCCGTACTGAATGAGGCTAGCAGGGCGGCACCTACCATGACTGAGAGTAATTTTTTCATGAAACTTTCCTCCAGGGATTTAAATTGACCTGATTTATTTCAGGTATCGAAAAAAATAGTGACGCAAAAAAAATTCCGTGTCAACATGGTTTTAGCTTAAATTTTCGATTTTGCTTTTATTTTTTTGAGTATTGAATTAAATTTGTTCTCTATGAGTAGTCCAAAACGTACTGATGACATTCGTCGCCAAAATACACGGTTGACCCTCCAAGCTTTGCGTGCTCGGTCCGCCTTGTCACGCACTCACATAACCGAACAAACCGGTTTGTCGGCGGCGACGGTGTCCACCATTTCAGCGCGGCTGCTACAGAAAAACATCCTGCAAAATACAGCAGATCCTGCTGTGGACAGCGCTAAGAACCGCCGGGGTCGGCCCCAAGCCGCGCTCTCGCTGAATCCAAGGGCGGGCTGTATTGTCGTGATGAGCTTTGCTTTTAACCGGCTATCTGCGAAGGTGTTGGATTACACTGGTGCGTGCTGCGCCTCGGCAGAGTCCACGGTCAATACCCTGCAACTGTCGGAGGCGGATCTCAGCTACACGCTGACCCGGATGGTGAATAATCTGATTAGCCGAGGCAGCACACCGGACATGCCGCTGCGTTATATTGCGCTGGGCATTCAGGGCGTGGTCGATGCCAGCGGTGAAACCCTGCTATGGTCGCCAATTACCCCGCTGAAACGCCTGCGGCTTAGGCAGCTGTTCCAACAGGCTTTCGGCGTGCCGGTTTGGATCGGTAACGACTGCAATATGATGGTAGAGGCGCTGCGCTGGCAATATCCTGAGCGGTTTGCTGAGGATTTTGCGGTGCTGCTAATGGCACAGGGTATTGGTATGGGCCTGATGCTGCGCGGCCAGCGTTTTATTGGACGCCAGTCCTCAGCGGGTGAATTTGGCCATATGGTGTACCAGCCAGAGGGCGCGCCCTGTCGCTGTGGCCAGAGCGGCTGTATCGAAGCCTATGCCGGTGACTACGCCATTTGGCGGCGTGCGCAGCAGTCCACTGCCGCGCAGGCGACGACCGTGTCACTCGATGCCTTTGAAGCAGCCGCCTTTGATGCGGTGTTAGCAGATGCGCTACAGGGCGAGAGCATCGCCAGACAGGCGTTCCGTGAGGCTGGGCAAGCATTAGGCCACGGCTTACGCAGCCTGTTTGCCCTGATTGACCCTATTCCCGTGGCTTTTGTGGGCCGGGGTACCTTGGCGTTTGAGCTGCTGGAACCGGAGATTCGACGAGTGATCAGCCAGAATAGCAAAATGCTAAACGGTGAACACGTCGCATTCAGTTGTTTTAGCGACGCTGAAACCCTAATCCTGCAAGGCTGTAGCGTGATTGCGCTGCGCGCGCTGGACGACCAATTCAGTCAGGTGGAAGCATGAGGGCGCGGCAGCGGGGCGCTGGCTTGCTGGGCAGCGTGTACCTGTTATTTCTTCCCGGGGTCGTCACGGCTGCGGCGGCTGAAGCGGTGCCATTATCCTGGGTAGCGCCAACGACTATCGCTCAGAGCAGCGCCGTCAGCCACCCAGCGCCGCCAAGCTCGTCACAGACGACGATCACCGCAGCAACGCCAACCCATGGGGCAAGCCACACGACATCAACCCACACGCCGCAGGCCGTCTCTGAACGGCCGCCGTGGGCAGAGCAAGCCGTGCGGCGCCCGGCTGAACTATCGATGTGGCAGGGTTCGCTCAGCGCCGAGCAGTTGAAGCTGTTAACGCAGTACGGTGAGCAGCTTTTTACCGCCCGCTTTACCACCGCAGACGGTGTAGGTCGGCCAATGGCGACACAGGCCATTATCCCAACGCGGCGCAAACGGCCCAGCAAAACGAGTTTTTTTCGCACCGCCGGGCTAGACGCCAATGCCTGTAGCAGCTGTCACCACCAGCCAGTCATCGGTGGGGCCGGTGATTTCGCGGCCAATGTTTTTGTCTCCGAGGGCTTTAATCACGCCGACTTTGATAGCCTGGATCCGCAGTTCTCTAACGAGCGCAATACTAATCATTTGTTTGGGGCCGGACTGATTGAGCTATTGGCGCGTGAGATGAGTGCTGATTTACAAGCTATTCGCGCTGCGACGCTGCGTGCGGCGCGGGCGCAGCAGCAGCCCATCACGGCCGCCTTGATCACTAAAGGTGTCAGGTTTGGGGACATTACTGCCCACTCCGACGGCGTGCTGGATTTAACTCAAATCGAGGGCGTGGACAGCGACTTAATCATCCGCCCATTTAGCCAAAAGGGCGTGATGACCAGCCTGCGTCAGTTCAGTATTAATGCTTTGAACCACCACCACGGTATGCAGGCCAGCGAACGCTTCGGTGCGCGCTGGACAGGAGAAGCCGATTTTGATGAGGATGAGATTGCGGATGAACTGTCGGCGGCAGATATTTCTGCCTTAGTCGCTTGGCAAGCTACGCTGCGCCCGCCGCAGCGCAAACAACCGGAGCATAAGGGCTGGCAGCAGGCGGCACTGCGCGGCGAGCGTTTATTCAGCCGCAGTGGCTGCGCGGTTTGTCATCAACCAGCACTGCCTTTAAACAGCTTGAAGTTTGCCGATCCCGGTCGCTGGGATATGGCGGGCACACTCAGGACTCAAGAAGTCAGTGCAGTTACACATTACGACCTCGCCCTGCTGGAATGGAGTGAGACCCTGCCACGCAACGCACAGGGCGCGGTGATGGTGCCGCTGTTTGGCGACTTGAAGCGCCATAAGATTGCGGATAGTGAAGTTAGCGCTTTCAGCAATGAACTGTTATCTCAGCGCTTTGTGGCGCGTGATGTCTTTATGACGGCGGAGCTGTGGGGCATTGCGTCCACCGCACCTTACGGCCATCGCGGTGATATGACCACGCTGGATGAAGTGATTCAGGCACACGGCGGTGCTGGGCGAGCGGCGCGAGACGCTTACCTTAAGCTGGACGAGGCTGCGCGGCTTGATGTGGTGGCGTTTTTAAAGACGCTGGTGTTGGAATGAGCCTGGGCCATTTTGGCGGCTGGCTGCTGCTCTGTAGTTTAAGCCTGGGGGTGCAAGCCGCCGCTGATATTCCAAAACTAGCGCCTGCAACCGGCAGCGCTGGGATCAACCATCAATACGACGGCCCGTGGGAGTATTTTGTCGGCGGCGGTATCGCCACTTTCGACTGCAATCATGATCGCAAGCCGGATGTGTTTTTGGCCGGAGGGAAACACCCGGCCCAGCTGTTTATTAATCGCAGTGAGACCGGCGCTGCCTTACGCTTTCAGCCGCAGTCCTTGAATCTGTCTGCGCGGGATCTGACTAAGGTTCTGGGCGCTTATCCACTTGATATGGATAATGATGGTCGGCTGGATTTGGTGCTGCTGCGGGTGGGGCGCAATATTCTGCTGCGCGGTGAAAAGGACTGCCAGTTCACTAAGGTGAATAAAGCCTGGCAGTTCGACGGTGGTAAGGCCTGGACAACCGCATTCAGCGCCACCTTTGAGGCCGAGTCCATGTTTCCGACCTTGGCCTTTGGGAATTATGTGGATCGTTCAGCACCGGGTTCACCTTGGGGAACCTGTGCGGACAATGCGCTGCTGCGGCCACTGACGAGCGGCGCGGCGGCTGATTCTGCTGTACCCGTGTCCCGGGCTCTACCGAACTATTCAGAACCCATGGCGCTTACCCCCGGTCACTGTGCGCTGTCTATGCTATTCACGGACTGGAATAAAACGGGTGAGGCGGCGCTGCGCATCTCGAATGACCGGCATTATTATCGTGGCGGTGAGGAGCAGCTGTGGCATGTGCCGCCGGGTCGCCCGCCTAGGCGCTATACCCGCTACGAAGGTTGGGAACGGGTGATGATCTGGGGCATGGGGATTGCCGAGGGTGATTTAAACGGCGACGGTTACCCGGAGTATGTGCTGACCTCGATGGGGGATACCCGCATCCAGATCTTGGATGATGAGGCGGAGGAAGATCGCCCGGTGTATCGTGACATTGCGCTGGAGCGTGGCGCGACCGCTCACCGACCCTATACCGGTGACGATTTACGACCTTCCACCGGCTGGCATGCTGAATTTGCTGACTTTAATAATGATGCCCGCCTTGATTTGTATATCGCCAAAGGCAATGTGGAAAGCATGCCAGATTTCACCGCCTTCGACCCGGATAATCTATTGTTAGGGCAGTTTGATCAGCGCTTTAAAGAAGCCGGACTGGCGGCGGGCATTGCGCTGGATCGGCGTGGGCGTGGTGCGGCGGTTGCCGATTTTAATAGTGATGGCCTGCTGGATTTAATCGTGGTGAATCGTGCGGCCCCCGTGAGCGTATTTAGAAATCGCGGCGCGCTCACCGACTGGGGTGTACGCCCGATGGGTAACTGGCTGCAGCTGGAAGTGCGCCAGCCCGGTCACAATCACTTCGCACTCGGGGCGACAATTGCTATTAAAACCGGTAATCTCACGCAGATTCGGAAAATCCAGGTCGGCGGCGGTCATGCCTCTGGCCACATGGGTTTTGTGCATATTGGGCTGGGCGTGGCCGAACGGGCGCAGGTGCGTATTCAATGGCCTGATGGCAGCTGGAGTGCGCCGTATCGTTTATTTGCCAATCAGTTTGCGCTCATTGAAAAGGGCAGTGACCGGGTACGGTATTGGTACCCTGAAGCCGCTGACTAGCATGGCTGGAAGACAGGAGAGCTTATGTTTTTAGGGATTGATGTTGGCACCTCGGGGGTGAAAAGTGTCTTAATCGATGAGCCGTCTGCGGGGCAGCCGTCCATTGTCGCTTCTGCCAGCAGCGCCTTGGAGGTATCCCGCCCACACCCCGGCTGGTCAGAGCAAAACCCTGCGCACTGGCTTAGCGCAACGGCAAGCACCTTGGATGCGCTGAAGCAAAGCCACCCACAGGCGCTGGCCGCCGTGCGGGGTATCGGGCTATCCGGTCAGATGCACGGAGCGACGCTATTGGATCAGGCGGATCAGGTATTACGCCCCTGTATGTTATGGAATGATACCCGCAGCCATGAACAGGCCGCCGCACTGGATGCCAATCCGCTGTTTAGGGCACAGTCTGGTAATATCGTGTTCCCTGGGTTCACCGCACCCAAGCTGCTGTGGGTGCGTGAGTATGAGCCGCAGCTGTTTGAGCGGGTGGCTAAAGTACTGCTGCCCAAAGACTATGTGCGCCTGTGGCTGAGCGGCGACTCTGTATCCGACCTGTCTGATGCTTCTGGCACCGCGTGGCTGGATGTCGGCCAGCGCGCTTGGTCAGAGGACTTATTAGCGGCCAGCGCGATGCGGCGTGAACAGATGCCAGACTTGGTTGAAGGCAGCGCTGTGAGCGGCCAGTTAAGAGCAGAATTGCAGCAGCGCTGGGGCATCACGCAGCCCGTACTGATTGCGGGCGGTGGTGGTGATAATGCCGCCTCGGCCTGTGGCATGGGCACGATTCAAGCCGGACAGGCGTTTGTTTCCCTCGGCACTTCTGGGGTGCTGTTTGCCGCAAACGCGGCCTACCAGCCCAACCCAGATAGCGCGGTGCATACCTTCTGCCATGCGCTGCCGGCAACTTGGCATCAAATGGGTGTAATTTTGGCGGCGACCGATGCGCTTAACTGGTACGCCAGGTTGTGTGACCGGCCTGCGGCTGAGTTGACTGCTGCGCTTGGCGATGGTTTACGCGCGCCCTCTGGGGTGAGCTTTCTGCCTTATTTGGCAGGAGAGCGGACGCCGCATAATAATGCTGAAATTCGCGCCGCTTTTGTTGGACTGAGTCATCAGTCCGATCAGCAGGTGCTAACGCAGGCAGTGCTGGAAGGTGTGGCCTTTGCGATTCGCGATAATCTCAGCGCGCTGCAAACAGCGGGAACTCAGCTGGCGCGCGTGACTGCCGTTGGTGGTGGTTCACGCTCCCGCTACTGGCTGAATCTGCTGGCGACGGTGTTGGATATGCCGGTGGATGTGCCCGCTGAGGGTGATTTTGGTGCGGCCTTTGGTGCGGCGCGTCTGGGATTAATCGCTGCCACCGGAGCTGATCCGGCAGCGGTGTGTACGCCACCAGCTATTGCGCACACGCTGGAGCCGGAGACGCAGCAGCAGGACGCCTATGCGGCGGCTTATGCGCGCTATCAGGCGCTGTATCCGCTGCTTGATGCGCTTTGAGTGAACTATGAATAAACCCTACGCCGAATCCTGTGTCCAGAATCAGGCACCTATTCTCAGCGCTATTCGTCCACTGCTGCGACAGCAGCAAGCGGTGTTGGAAATTGGCAGTGGCACCGGGCAGCACGCCGTGCACTTTGCGGCGGCCATGCCGCACCTCGCTTGGTATACCAGTGATCAGGCCGCCTATCATGCCGGTATTCAGTGCTGGCTGGAAGATGCTCAGCTCGCTAATGTGCACGGCCCGCTCACCTTAGATGTTTTACAGCCGGACTGGCCGCAGCTGGCGGTTGATGCGATCTTCACTGCTAATACCTTTCATATCATGAGTATGCCGATGGTGGCGGCTTGCATCGCGGGTGCGGGCGCACTACTGCCGCTGGGCGGACGGCTATTGGTTTATGGGCCCTTTAATTACGCAGGTCAGTACACCAGCGCCAGCAATGCCCAGTTCGACCAGTGGCTTAGCGCACAGCACCCGGAGCGGGCGATTCGGGACCTTGAGGCGGTCGATCAGCTGGCGCAGCAGGCGGGTATGATACTGGAACAAGATCAGACGATGCCCGCGAATAACCGGCTGTTGTGCTGGCGTAAGTCATAGACACCCCGCTAAGCAAACGTTAATATATTACTTTAGGAGCTGCAGGCTTCTATGTTTGCGAGGGTGTATACCCTGCGTATGTGCTAGGCCACGAAATTACTACGGGATGAGTACCTACTCATCCCGTTATTGTATGGAACAAACACGAATGAATAAACAGGCAATACTGGTATTAGAAGACGGTAGTGTTTTTTGCGGGCAGTCTATCGGGAGCGATGGAAAAACAACCGGCGAGGTGGTGTTTAATACCGCACTGACGGGTTATCAAGAAATTCTGACTGATCCCTCCTATGCACGGCAAATGGTAACGCTGACCTATCCGCATATTGGTAACACCGGGGTTAATCAGGAAGATCAGGAATCGGGGGCGGTACAGGCTGCTGGGCTTATCGTGCGCGATGTGCCTACTTTGCACAGTAACTGGCGGGCAGAAGAATCACTAGGGAGCTACCTGCAACGCCACGGGATTGTGGCGATTGCGGATATTGATACCCGGCGTTTGACGCGAATTCTACGTGAAAAAGGCGCGCAGCGCGGCTGCATAATCGCAGGCGAGGCACCCGATCGCGCCGCTGCCTTGGCCTCAGCGCAAGCCTTTCCCGGCCTGAAGGGGATGGATTTAGCCCAGGAAGTGAGTGTCAGCCAAGCCTATACCTGGACGGAGGGCAGCTGGCAGCTTGACCCCGAAACCGCGCGTGCCGATACCCGCACGCACAGCGACTTCAAGGTTGTCGCCTACGACTACGGCATTAAGACCAATATCCTGCGTATGCTAGTGGATCGCGGCTGCCATGTTACCGTGGTACCGGCGCGTACGCCTGCTGCTGAAGTGCTCGCCATGCAGCCGGATGGGGTGTTTCTCTCCAACGGCCCCGGTGATCCCGAGCCCTGTGATTATGCAATCACAGCGATTGCGCAGATCCTAGAACAGCGCGTGCCCACCTTCGGGATTTGTCTGGGACATCAGCTCTTGGGGCTAGCCAGCGGCGCGCGCACTCTCAAGATGAAGTTTGGGCATCACGGTGCGAATCACCCCGTACAAAATTTACAAGATAAAACGGTGATGATCAGCAGTCAGAATCACGGCTTTGCTATCGATGAAGCCAGTTTGCCGGATAATCTAGTGGCCACGCACCGCTCATTGTTTGATAACAGCCTCCAGGGTATTGAGCGCACAGATTGCCCGGCGTTTAGCTTTCAGGGACACCCCGAAGCCAGCCCAGGCCCGCACGATGTCGCCCCCGTGTTCGACCATTTTATTGCGCTGATGCAGGCCAAGCGTTAATGCCATGATCCACAGACATGCACCCACAAGCAACCCAAAAACTGGAAGCCCAAAGTAATGCCAAAACGTAGTGACATTAAAAGTATTCTGATTATTGGTGCTGGCCCGATTGTAATCGGTCAGGCCTGTGAGTTCGATTATTCCGGTGCTCAGGCATGTAAAGCCCTGCGGGAAGAAGGTTTCCGGGTGATTCTAGTCAACTCGAATCCGGCCACCATTATGACCGACCCGGAAATGGCTGATGCAATCTACATCGAGCCGATTCGCTGGCAAACAGTGGCTAAAATCATTGAAAAAGAACGCCCCGATACCTTATTGCCTACCATGGGCGGGCAGACCGCGCTTAACTGTGCGCTGGATCTAGCGCGTGAAGGCGTGCTTGAACAGTTCGGAGTGGAAATGATTGGCGCGACTAAAGAAGCCATTGACATGGCGGAGGATCGCGAAAAATTCCGTACCGCTATGGATGAGATTGGCCTGGGTTCCGCCATTTCATTCATTGCTCACAGCATGAGCGATGCCTGGGCTGCGCAGCAGGAATTGGGCTTCCCAGTCATTATTCGTCCTTCGTTTACCATGGGCGGGGCCGGTGGCGGCATTGCCTATAATAAACAGGAATTTGAGACCATTGTAGCGCGCGGTTTGGATATGTCGCCCACGACCGAGGTGCTCTTAGAGGAATCGCTGCTCGGCTGGAAAGAATATGAGATGGAGGTAGTTCGGGATCGTAATGATAACTGTATTATTGTCTGTTCGATTGAAAACTTTGATCCCATGGGCGTGCACACCGGTGATTCCATCACTGTCGCACCGGCACAGACACTGACGGATAAAGAATACCAGCTGCTGCGCAATGCATCGCTGGCGGTGCTGCGCAAAATCGGTGTTGACACCGGTGGGTCGAACGTACAGTTCTCGATTAATCCGCATGACGGGCGGATTATTGTGATCGAAATGAATCCCCGCGTGTCGCGCTCTTCCGCGCTGGCCTCTAAAGCCACCGGCTTCCCGATTGCTAAAGTGGCGGCTAAGCTGGCGATTGGCTATACGCTGGATGAGCTGCGCAACGAAATCACCGGGGGAGCCACGCCGGCATCATTTGAGCCCAGCATCGACTACGTGGTGACTAAAATACCACGCTTTACCTTTGAAAAATTCCCCAAAGCCGACCCGAACCTGACCACACAAATGAAATCCGTGGGTGAGGTGATGGCGATTGGGCGTACCTTCCAAGAATCGATGCAAAAAGCGCTGCGTGGTCTGGAGACCGGTATTGACGGCCTGGATGAGCGCCTGGACAGAGACGCACCGAATGCCAAAGATATTTTGCGGCGTGAGCTCACGGAGCCGAAAGCTGAGCGCATTTTGTACGTCGCTGATGCGTTCCGCTACGGCATGGACATTGAGGAAGTGCACAGCCTGTGTCACATCGATCGCTGGTTTCTGGTGCAGATGGAAGAGCTGGTCGCGCTGGAAAACGGCCTGAAAGAGCGTTTGCTGAATGACTTGAGTGCGGATGAAATGTTTCGTTTGAAGCGTAAGGGCTTCTCAGACCGGCGCTTAGCAAAATTACTGAACGAAAAGGAGCGCGCCATTCGCAACGCCCGTAAAAAACTGGGAGTGAAGCCAGTTTATAAGCGGGTCGATACCTGCGCGGCGGAATTTGCGACTGATACGGCCTATATGTATTCGACTTATGAGGAAGAGTGCGAATCTGAGCCAACACAGCGTAAAAAGATTATGGTGTTAGGCGGTGGGCCGAATCGCATCGGCCAGGGCATTGAGTTTGACTACTGCTGTGTGCACGCCGCGCTGGCGATGCGCGCCGACGGTTATGAAACCATTATGGTGAACTGTAACCCGGAGACCGTGTCCACCGATTATGATACCTCGGACCGTTTGTATTTTGAGCCATTGACGCTGGAGGATGTGATGGAGATCGTTGATCTCGAACAGCCCCACGGCGTGATTGTGCAGTATGGTGGCCAGACTCCGCTGAAGCTGGCGCGTGATTTGGAGGCGCTGGGTGCGCCAATTATCGGCACCTCGCCCGATTCGATTGATTTGGCGGAAGACCGTGAGCGCTTCCAGCAGCTGATTGACCGCCTCGGCCTCAAGCAGCCGCCGAATCGCACGGCCAGCAGCCTAGACCAGGCCGTCAGACTGGCGGAAGAGGTCGGTTATCCACTGGTGGTCAGGCCGTCCTACGTCCTCGGCGGGCGGGCGATGGAAATCGTTTATCATGAAAATGAACTGCGGCGCTATATGAATACGGCGGTCTCTGTCTCCAATGAGTCGCCGGTACTGCTGGATCGTTTTCTAGATGATGCGGTGGAAGTGGATGTGGATGCGATTTGCGACGGCGAGGACGTGCTGATTGGCGGTATTATGCAGCATATTGAGCAGGCCGGGATTCACTCCGGTGATTCGGCTTGTTCACTCCCCCCTTATTCACTCAGCCCGGCGATGCAGGATGAACTGCGGGCGCAGGCAACACGTATGGCAAAAGCGCTGAATGTGATTGGCCTGATGAATACACAGTTCGCGATTAAGGGTGATACGGTGTATGTGTTAGAGGTGAATCCGCGTGCCTCGCGCACCGTACCTTACGTCTCGAAAGCAACGGGGCGCCCGCTGGCGAAAATTGCGGCACGTTGCATGGCGGGCACGACGCTGGTCGAGCAACAAGCAACTGAGGAAGTGATTCCTGGTTATTTCTCGGTGAAAGAAGCGGTATTCCCGTTTATTAAATTTCCTGAGGTTGACCCGATCTTAAGCCCGGAAATGAAATCAACGGGTGAAGTTATGGGGGTAGGGCATACCTTTGCTGAGGCCTTTGGTAAAGCGCATTACGGCGCGGGCGGCGTTTATCCGCAGGGCGGCGTGGCTTTTGTTAGCGTACGCGAGGCGGATCGGCGGCATTTGCGTGCTATTGGCGGTATGCTGGTTGATTTAGGTTTCAGTATTGTGGCGACTCGGGGTACCGCGCGGGAGTTAAAAGAGGCCGGTATTGCCTGTGAGGTGGTGAATAAGCTACAGGAAGGGCGGCCCAATATTATTGATAGGATTGTGAATGATGAAATCGCGCTCATTGTGAATACCACGGAGGGCGAGCAGTCTACCCTGGATTCCTCAGAGATTCGGCGCGAAGCCTTACAGCATAAGGTGACGTACAGCACGACGATCGAGGGTGCACGGGCGCATTGCTTAGCGATGGCTTATACCGCTGATGAGCAGGTTTATCGGCTACAGGATCTACACCTTAGCATGGCTTAAAATTAAGCATACTATCGGATTTTCACCCCGATCAGGGGTGATGAGCACCCGTTTTCATGCGATACTGCGATGATAGTGATTTAGGCGCTGTGGGGGAAACCTTGGAATAAACAGCGCTGCCAGACCAATAGGATAGTGTTATGAATAGACCGCCCTTAACCGCCAGCGGTGCGGAAATACTCAAGGCTGAGTTAGAGCGCCTGAAAAAACAAGACCGTCCGCGTATTGTGCAAGCCATTGCGGAAGCGCGTGAACACGGTGATCTAAAAGAAAACGCCGAGTACCACGCAGCGCGCGAACAGCAGGGTTTCTGTGAAGGCCGCATTCAGGAATTGGAAGCGGTGTTATCGAACGCGCAGATTATTGATGTGGCTACCGTCGGGGCCGCCAACGCTGGGAAAGTGGTGTTTGGTGCACGGGTTGAGCTGGAAGATTTGGACAGCGGTGAAACCATCGAGTATCAGATTGTTGGCGATATCGAGTCCGATTTGAAGCAGGGTAAAATCGCAGTTTCCTCACCGGTAGCCCGCGCCATGATTGGTAAGGAAGAAGGCGATATCGCTACGGTGCAGGCCCCAAGTGGCATTCGTGAATATGAAATTATTGAGGTTCACTATTGCTAATTGCGGTAGCACGCACAATGATGGAATAGGGGCGCACATCGCGCCAACTAAAGCAGTATGCACATGACTTGAGGGAACATATTAATGGATATTAAAGGCAAGAAAGCGCTGGTTTTTGGGGGCACCTCAGGAATCGGTTTGGCGACGGTACACCGCTTATCAGCGCAGGGCGCTACGGTTATCGCCATTAGTCGCAACCCAGATAAAGCTGTTGATTTACCCGCTGGTGTCAGCACTGCTGCCTGTGATGTGCGTGATCAGACGGCGTTGGAAGCCTTATTTGCAGCCCAGGCACCGTTTGATATTTTAGTGAGCGCCGCCACCGGCGGTGATCGGGCGCTTGGCCCGTTTATGGACATGGATATGGCCGGCTACCAAGGCTCATTCGATAAGCTCTGGGGCTATGCCAATGTGGTACGTTATGGTCTGGGTCATATGCCGGAGCATGGTTCGGTGGTGTTGGTCAGCGGCTCCCCGGCGCGTAAATGCGGCAGCGGGCAGATTGCGTTGTCTTCCGTCGGCAGCGCGGTCGAGGCCATGGTGCGGGGCATTGCCAAAGAAATTAAACCCCGACGTATTAATGTCATGTCGCCTGGCCTGATTGATACCCCGATGGTGCCGTTGCAGGGCGATGAGCGTAGCGCGCACTATCAGCGCCTCACCGGTGGCAACCTCATCCCGCGTCCGGGTACAGCAGATGAATGCGCACACGGGATTATCTTCCTGTTGGAGAATGATTTTGTCACCGGCACCACGGTAGATGTCGATGGAGGCATTTTGCTGGCGTGAATGTGGCGCCCAAAGCACTGCTGATACTGCGCTAATGCAAGGCAGTGCTAATCTGGCCTTCGCCTTCGGCGTCACTGCGCCCATCTTTTTAATGATTGTGGCCGGTATAGTGCTGAAACGCATCGGCCTGATTAATCATGAATTTGCCCGGCTGGGTGCTGAACTGGCGTTTAAGGTCGCGCTGCCCTGTATGCTCTTCACCAAACTGATTCACATCAGTTTTATTGACCTCCCCTTAGGCTTATTGGCTTATGCGCTGGCGGCGACGCTGCTGGTGTTTTTGGTGCTAGAGTTGCTGGTTGCACCGCGTCTGGTACAGGCTGACCGTAGCACCTTTGTACAAGCCGCGTTTCGCGGCAATATGGGTATTGTAGGTCTGGCTTTTGCACTCAACGCCTTCGGTGAAACGGTGCTGCCAGTGGCCTCGGTCTATATCGCCGTCATGACCATTCTATTTAACGTACTGGCACTGCTGACGCTGAACCGGCATCTGGCCGCGTCTGGTGCAGAGCAGCGGCCGCTATTTAGCGTGCTGTGGCGCAGGATTGGCACGAATCCATTAATTTTGGCGATTGTCACCGCGCTGCTAGTGTCTGCGTGGCAGGTGCCAGTACCCGGTGTGCTGCTGGATGCGATGACGTATTTGGCACTGATGGCGCTGCCGCTGGCTTTGTTATGTGGTGGTGCTGCGATTCGCTGGCGTGAATTTTCCACGTCAGCGACGGTGTATTGGGGGGCGCTGACTAAACTGGTCTTAGTGCCAGGGGCGATTGTGGCGGGCGGCGTGCTGTTTGGGTTGCGCGGTGAAGCGTTAGGCGTATTGTTTTTTATGAGCGCTGCTCCGACGGCAACCGCTAGCTACCCGATGGTGCGAGCGCTGGGTGGCAACCACTATTTAGCGGCGGCGTTAATTGCGCTAACGTCACTGCTGTCGATGGTAAGCGTGACACTGGGTTTGTTTTTACTGCGTGAATTGCAGTTGATTTGAGTGTAACAGGCGCTTAGGTAGCGCGAGTAAGCCCGCTAGCATTGCTGACATCTTTCACACGACACTGCTAAAATCACAGCTGACATTTCTGAGAGTCAAAGCAGCAGATGTCAATCATTATTTCCTTAACACCGCTGCCATAGAAGACTAAAGGACGGCATAAGCATGAAAAAACAAGCGATTATCGGGGTGATTGCCGATGATTTCACCGGAGCCACCGACATCGCGGCTATGCTGGTGCGTGGCGGTATGCAGGTCGTACAAACCATTGGTCTGCCATCGCCTGCTCTGCTGGCGGGGATTGAGGCAGATGCTATCGTTGTGGCCTTGAAGTCACGCTCAATTCCCGTACAGGCTGCTATTGATCAGACATTAACCGCATGGCAGGCACTTGCAGACATCGGCGTGCGCCAGTGCTATTTCAAATACTGCTCAACCTTTGATTCAACCCCAGCGGGTAATATTGGCCCAGTGACCGAAGCACTGGCCGCTGTTATTGGGGTAAAAACCGTGGCACATATCCCAGCGCTCCCGGTGAATGGTCGCAGTGTGTATCAGGGTCATCTATTTGTATTTGATAAGCTGCTCAATGAAAGTGGGATGGAGCAGCATCCACTCAATCCAATGACCGATGCTAATCTGGTGCGCTGGTTAAGCCAGCAATCTCAAGGCGAGGTGGCGTTGATCACGCAGGCAGAAGTCGCGGGGGGTGCTGCGGCATTGCGGCTGCGTTTGGCTGAGTTGGCACAGAATAATATCGCTCAGGTGATTGGTGATACCGTATCAGAGCAGGATCTGGCACATTGGGGCCATGCGCTGGTGGATGCACCTTTAGTCGCAGGCGGTTCAGGGCTGGCAACGCCTCTGGCAGGCGCACACGCCGCGTTAGGCCGTTATAGCATGACCACACAAGACACGCTGGCCGCACAGGCGACCCAACAACCCACCGTCATGCTCAGTGGCAGCTGCTCTAAGGCGACAATAAGCCAAATTGAGCGCTTTAAAGCCGATGGCGGTATGACGCTGCGGCTAGACCCACGGACAATCGCCGCCGATCCGACGTGCGTACCACAAGCGATCGACTGGGTTCAGCAGCAGCTGGCGCAGCAAGCAGCGGCAGGTGCAACGGCCCCCGTCATGGTGTATGCCTCAGGCACGGCCGAACAGGTACAAGCCGCGCAGGCCGAACTAGGCAGTGCGCGCGCCGGACAGCTAGCAGAAGACGCGCTGAGTCAGATTGCACGTGCGCTGATGCCGACCACGGGTGACGGTCGCCTCATTGCAGCAGGCGGTGAGACTTCGGGCGCTGTTGTGTCACAGCTGGGTGTGGCAGCGCTGCGTATTGGGCCAGAAATTGATCCAGGCGTCCCATGGACACAGGCGCTGGATAGCCAGGGCCGAGTGCTGGGTTGGTTAGCATTAAAATCAGGTAATTTTGGCGCAGAGGACTTCTTCACTAAGGCTACGCGCTTGCTGGATGCAGCTGCAGTGGGAGCTGATGGTTGAATGACTCAATGACTGAATCAGTGGGTCGCATTAAGCGCTGTTTATGGTCACCCCGTGCTGGGCGGATACGCGCGGAGCGACAACGAATGACGAATAACCAAACTTGGAGTGAATATGCCTAAATTTGCGGCTAATTTGTCGATGATGTTTAATGAACATGCCTTCCTTGAGCGTTTTGCGGCGGCGCGAGCAGCGGGCTTTAACGCCGTTGAATTTCTATTTCCCTATGCGCATAGCCCTGCTGAAATTGCGGCAGCTCTAGCCGATAACGGTCTAACACAGGCACTGTTTAACCTTCCCCCTGGTGACTGGGAAGTGGGGGAGCGAGGCTTGGCCTGCTTACCCGGGCGAGAAGCGGAATTTCAAGCCAGCGTGGCGCAGGCGATTCCCTATATTGAGGCCAGCAACGTACCCCATGTGCATATGATGGCCGGGCTGTTGGGGCAAACTGAGCCCGCACAGGCAATGGCCTGTTATCAGACTAATTTACGCTATGCGGCGCAGCGTTTAGGCGAGATTGGGTGTGATGTCTTAATTGAACCCATTAATCCGCGTGATATGCCGGGGTATTTTCTGGCTTCGACCGCTGCCGCGGCGCAAATCATTGAGGAGTTAGCGCTGCCGAATGTGCGCTTGCAGTTTGACATTTATCATCACCAGATTACGCGAGGCGATGTTATCTGTGCGTTGGAGCAGTATTTTGATGTCATCGGCCATATCCAAATTGCCGGTGTGCCACAGCGACATGAACCCGATGCCTTGAACGAACTGAACTACCCGGCGATTTGTGAGAAATTAGACGCGCTAGGCTATAACGGTTGGGTGGGCTGTGAGTACCGGCCACGCGCGGCAACCGTCGCCGGACTGGGCTGGCTGCAGTCGATTATTTCAGGCGGACTCAGCATCGATTGAGTCTTTATGCGGGCGCGTTAGTCGCGGCTTTCTGCCATTGCCTGCCATTGAGTTTCATGCGATTATGCGCGATTGACTGACCAGTCAATAAGCGGTGGGCCAAATGACTGAATCTACCGCTGGGACTGCAGGCTACTTTCTAATTTTTAGACCTGAGGCCGGAAGACGCTGGGTGTAAACCCTGAGGCCGGCTTGGAGATATTTTTCATGGCAAAACTACCCGAACAAGCTGAAATCGTCATTATTGGCCTTGGCGGTATTGTAGGCTCATCAGTAGCGCATCATCTGATTGCACGCGGCTGGGATAATATTGTAGGCATTGATAAATCAGCGATTCCCACTGATATTGGCTCGACCGCACATGCCTCTGATTTTTGCTTCAACACCATGCACGATCAGATGACGATCTTCACCACTAAATACTCCATTGACTTCTTCGAGAAAATGGGGCGCTATGAGCGCATTGGCGGGTTGGAAGTGGCGCGAATCGATGATGATGAACGCATGGTTGAACTAAAACGCCGGGTTACTTCCGGTAAGGCGTTCGGCAGTCGGGTGAGCATGATCAGCGCGGCAGAGGCGAAAGAAAAATTCCCACTGCTGGAACAGGATATGATCCAAGGGGCGCTGTGGGATCCTGATGCTGGGCTAGTCGCCCCACGCTCACAGACCGTCGCCGGTGAGCTAGTCGATCAGGCCGTTGCCACCGGCAAACTTCAGGCGTTTGCGAACACGGCCTGTACCGGGCTAGTGATCGAGAGTGGGCGAATTAAAGGCGTTAAAACCGAGAAAGGCACGATTATGGCGGATCGTGTGGTGGTTTGTGCCGGACTTTGGGGCCGCTTGATTGCTGAAATGGCGGGCGAAGATTTGCCGATTATGCCGGTGGATCACCCTTTAACCTTCTTCAAACCTTTCAATGAGTTTGCCGGTACCGGGAAAGACATTGGCTATCCGCTGCTGCGTGACCAGGGGAACTCGGCTTATCTGCGCGATACCGGTGACCCGACTACGCCAGAGGGCGGCCAGATTGAGTGGGGCTATTATGAAGAGAAAGAGCCGCGCATGTGCCATCCGCGTGATCTGCTAGAAAAGGACGAGGCGCGCCTATCGCCGTCACAGCGTGATTTAGCACTGGAAGAGGTGATGGAACCGCTGGAGCGGGCGATGGAGCTGACACCGATCCTGGCCGAGCTCGGCTATGACGACAAGTATTCGTTTAACGGGCTATTACAGGTCACTGCCGACGGCGGGCCATCAATTGGAGAATCAGCCAATGTGCGCGGCCTGTGGTATGCCGAATCAGTTTGGGTTAAAGACGGCCCCGGCACCGGTAAAATCTTGGCAGACTGGATGACCGATGGGCGCACACACCTAGACCATAGCGGCATAGACGTAGCGCGCTACTATCCGTTCCAGCAAGAAGAGCAATATATTGCGGATCGTTGCTATGAATCGGCGTTTAAAATCTATAACCCACCGGTGCATAATCGTGAGCCTTACAGCAAGGCACGCGGCATTTATCGCAGTCCATTCTATGAGCGAGAACAGGCGCTGGGCGGTTACTTTATGGAAATCATGGGCTGGGAGCGGGCGCATGGTTACGCCAGCAATGAACACCTGTTAGAAGCATACGGTGACCGTGTACCGGTACGCGAAAACGAGTGGGACAACCGCCATTTCTGGCGCGTATCGAATGCCGAACACCTCAAGTTATCGGAAGATGTCGGCATGATTAATTTGTGCCACTTCACCGTTATCGAAGTCGCTGGGGCTGATGCCGCCGACTTGCTGGAATATACCTGCGTGGCGAAAGTAGGCGCTGATACTGCGATTGGCCGGGGTATTTATACCCACTTCCTCGACAGTGCGGGCGGCGTACGCGCTGATTTAACCGTGCTACGCATGGCAGAAGACCGTTATTTTGTGATCGATGGCGCCGATGCGGGGCACCGTGATCTCGTCTGGCTGCGCCGCATAGCTCAGGATCGAGGTTATACCGAAGTTAGCGTCACTAATCGAACCACCGACTGGGGCTGTATTGGCCTTTGGGGGCCGAATGCACGGACCACGCTGGCACAGCTGCTGGATGATCCCAGCCAGATCAGCCATGAGAACTTCCCGTTTGTAACCGTTAAGTCGCTGACCCTGAAGGGCGGTATTAAGGTGCAGGCTTTCCGCATTTCCTATGTCGGTGAACAGGGTTGGGAGCTGCACTTTGAGATGGATCAGGGGCTGGCGCTGTGGGATGCACTGCGCAGTCTGGATGTCACACCCATTGGGGTGGAGACGTATGCGAATAGCCGTCGCCTGGAAAAAAGTTTGCGCTTACAGAATGCAGATTTGCTGACCGAATATAATTTGCTGGAGGCCGGTTTGCAGCGGCCTAAGGTTAAGGCTGCCGACTTCTTGGGTAAAGCCGCTCATTTAGCACAGCGGGAACGCCCGCATCAACCGGCCTATCTGTGTACGTTGACGATGGAAGAGAACATCGATGCGACGGGTGTCGCGCGTTATCCGCTGGGGAACTGTCCGATTATGGATCCCGAGAGCGGTGAAACACTGATTGATGCTGAAGGGCGACGCTCATATACCACGAGCATTAGCTATGGGCCCACGCTGGGGAAAAATATTGCCCTCGGCTATCTGCCCTTTGAATACTGTCAGCTCGGGCGTGAGCTCCAGATCGACTACTTTAATGAGACTTACAAAGTCGTGGTTGCAGCGGTGGGTTATGGTGCGCTTTATGACCCAGAAAACATCAAGCCGCGCTCCTAGCGCAAGCGCTAACGCAGCGAGGTAGCAATCACATGCTGCCTTGCTTTTAGCGCTAGCTGAGACGGGTTAAAACCATCGCTGTTGGTCAGCGCTTTATCGGCACCTGCTGCGATTAACACCTGCGCGATTTCTACGTGTCCAAACCGTGCGGCATGGTGCAGCGGTGTCCACTGTTTAGTGGTGCTGGCATTGGGATCAAGGCCATTATTCAGCAAATACTTCACCATCTTAAGGTGGCCTGCCGCCACTGCGTGGTGCAGATAGGTCAAACCCTCTGCATCGCTGGTGAATATGTCGGCCCCTTGTGCCTGCAATGCACCGAGTTGATCGAGTCTACCGATTTCGACCGCCTTGAGGACGGCAGCGCTGCTGACTGAAGCAGACCGTACGGGCTGAACCACAGCGGTCGGGGCAGCAGGCAAGGTCGATGGAGTATAGATTTCATAAGCGGAGTCGCTGCGCTGCGTCATAACGTCATTTAGTGTGGGCGCGGGGTTCATAGCGGTATAGTCTGCATTGCTCGCGTCGTTATCAACATAGGCTGCTAGCGCGATATTGTGGGTGTCATCAACATCGTCATACGCCGTCAGAGCAGCGTTTTGTGCGACGTTTTGTACGGTATCTTCTGTCACATCGTGTGTGTCGTCTTGCAGGACATGTACCTTACCGCTGGCATCAATGTAGGTGAGCGCACCCTGGCTATAGGCATCTTCATATTGATTGGCCTGTAAAGAGGTTGTGATCAGCGATAGACCCAGCAGCAGGGCAGTAGGCGCCGGCAATTTATTTTTATTGTTCATAGCGATACCTGGACATACCCAATCCAAAGGCTATAGGCCTAGCAGTTGATTGAGGATTGATAATAAGCTTTCATCCATCAGTGTAACCAAACGACACCCGCGTTACGAAATAGGCGGATTAAAGGTGAAAAGCGCAGGCTATCCTGCGGCGCGCAGCTGTCCCGGACTGATGGCATAGTGCATTTTAAACTGGCGCGAGAAAGCCGCCAATGATCCAAAACCAGTGCGTAATGCAATTTCCTGCATCGCTAACCGCGTGTCTAGCACCAAACGCCGCGCAGTTTGCAGGCGCAGGTGTCGGTAGTACCGCCCCGGTGGTATCTCCAGCGTTTGCGTGAATAAATGTGCCAAAGTACGCACTGACACTCGCAACTGGCGTGCAATCTCTGGTAGCGGTAGCGGCGTTTCAATATGCTGCTCCATCAGGCGAATTGCGGCGGCTACTCTGGGTTCGTGCTGCTTCAGCCTGCCCAGTGAAACATAATGCTGGGCGTCTGTGCCTTGGTGTGTGCCGTCATAAATAAACACGCTGGCAACATCCAGAGCCAGCTGATAGCCAAAGCGCTGTCGAATCCAATGCAGCATGAAATCAAAGGTGGGCGAGGCCCCACCGGTGGTGAACAGATTGCCGTCGATGACATAGCGGTCGGGTTTGGTAATCACCTGTGGAAAGCGGCGCGCAAAATCCTCCAGGTCTTCCCAGTGCGTTGTTGCCTGCTTGCCATCTAGCCTACCAGTGCGAGCCAGAATCCAGCCACCGGCTTCAATCCCACCGAGTGCGCTAAAGTTAGGCAAAACGGCATGGAGCTGGCGCAGCTGTTTTAGGCTGATGTGTTTATCCTGATTAAAACCGCAGATAATGATCAGCACATCGCCCTTGCAGCTTTGATCTAACCTGCGATCAGGGTAAATGGACAGGCCACAGGTCAGTTGGGCGGCAGCACCGTCCAGCGTGACAATTTCCCAGCTAAACAGCGGCTGTTGGGACTGACGATTAGCGGCGCGCATCACGTCCAAAACGGATGCCAACGACATGATGCAAGAATCTGGAATCAGCAGCAGCGTTGCTTTGATGCGGCGTTGTGATGGCGCAAAAATGTTCATAGGAAAATCAACGAGGCTTACAGAATACGGCAAAAATACTGCATAAAACATCAACCCGCAGTATGGTCTTAATGGCATGATTCAACAAGGATTAACGCCATCTAATTTTGGACAGCAGGAGGATTTCCATGAGTTTAAGCCCGAACCGCAAAGTTTTTATTACCTGTGCCGTGACCGGTGCCGGTGCCACTACCGAGCGTTCCGACAAAGTGCCGGTCACCCCCCGTCAAATTGCGGATAGCTGTATTGAAGCCGCACAGGCCGGGGCGGCGGTGGCTCATATTCATGTGCGTGACCCTGAAACCGGCGCTCCGGCACGCGATCCGGCGTTATATGCTGAGGTGGTGGCTCATATCCGTGAGTCTGGGGTAGATATGGTGATTAACCTGACGGCGGGCATGGGCGGTGATTTGACCTTAGGCAGCACGGAACAGCCGTTGCCGCCAGCGGAAGACGGCACCGATATGTGCGGCGCGACCGAGCGGCTGGCGCATGTGAAACAAATCCTGCCGGAAATCTGTACGCTGGACTGCGGTACGATGAATTTTGGTGAAGGCGATTACATTATGACCAACAGTCCCGGCATGCTTAAAGCCATGGCGGCACAGATTCAGGCCTTGGGCGTGCGCCCGGAAATTGAGGCCTTTGATACTGGCCATATCCTGCTGGCGAAATGGTTACAAAGCCAGGGTCTGATTGATAATCCGGCGATGATTCAGCTGTGTATGGGCATTCCCTGGGGTGCACCGGATGATATGAGCACCTTCATGGCGATGGTGAATGCGGTGCCGGAAGATTGGACGTTCTCGGCGTTCTCGATCGGGCGTAATCAGCTGCCTTATGTCGCGATGGCGGTAAATGCGGGCGGTAATGTGCGGGTTGGGCTGGAGGATAATATCTGGCTGAAGAAAGGCGTGCTGGCGACTAATGCTGATTTGGTGACGCGGGCGCGTACGATTATTGAGGGCATGGGGAGTGAGCTGATGACGGCTGCTGAGGTGCGGGAGCAGATGCAGCTGACTAAGCGGTGGGGGTGAGTATGAACAAACCCATCAAAACAGCCACCATCATCGGCGGCGGCGTCATCGGCGCAGGCTGGCTGGCCCGCTTCATCGAAAACGGTATCGACGTTAAAGTTTACGACCCTGACCCCGAGTCAGCGCGCAAGATCAACGCCGTGCTGGAAAATAGCCGTGCGGCTTACGCGAAGTTAACCATGGCACCGCGCCTCAGCGAAGGCAGCATCACGCATTGCACTAGCCTGGCTGAAGCCGTTGGTAACGCAGAGCTAATCGTTGAATCTGTACCCGAACGGCTGGACATCAAACAGTCCGTCTACGCTGAAGTAGAACAGGCTGCACCCAATAATGCGCTCATCGTTTCTTCAACCTCCGGCATTATGCCGAGTGATTTACAGGCGAAGCTGCAACACCCCGAACGCATGTTGGTGGTACATCCGTTTAATCCGGTGTATCTGTTGCCGGTAGTCGAAGTGGTCGGTGGTAAAAAGACCTCACAGGAGAGCATTGATCGTGCCATGGCTATCTACGCCGCTATCGGCATGAAGCCGGTGCATATTAAGAAAGAGATCGAAGCTTTTGTGGCGGATCGGCTATTAGAAGCGGTGTGGCGCGAGGCGCTGTGGCTGGTGAGCGATGGTATTGCCACTACACAAGAAGTTGATGACATTATGCGCTTCGGCTTTGGCTTGCGCTGGGCGCAGATGGGATTGTTTGAGACCTATCGGGTCGCCGGGGGTGAAGCGGGAATGCGACACTTTATGGCGCAATTTGGCCCGTGTTTGACCTGGCCGTGGACGAAGCTGATGGACGTGCCGGAGTTCACCGATGAGCTGGTGGATTTAATCGCTACGCAGTCAGATGAGCAGTCCGGCATGCATTCGATTCGTGAGCTGGAGCGGATTCGGGATAATAATCTGGTCGGGATTATGCAGGCGCTGCGCAGTAATGACTGGGGCGCGGGTAAGGTGCTGGCGGCGTATGAAAAGGCGCAGTATGATGCGGCGGCGGGGGTGGTAGAATCTGCGGATGATGATCTGAGCCAGCCGATTAAAACCGTACAGCGCACCGTGCCGACGGACTGGACGGATTACAATAACCATATGAATGAAAGTCGCTATCTCCAGGTGTCGAGCGAGGCAACGGATGCGTTTATGCGCCTGATTGGGGTCGATTCTGAGTACGTGGAGCAGGGTGGTTCTTACTTTACCGTGGAAACGCATATTCGCCATTTGGATGAAGTGCGGGCGCAGGAACCGATAGCGGTAACGACGCAGGTGCTAAAGGGTGAGGGGAAGAAGCTGCATCTGTTTAACCGGATTTCGCATGCGGATGGGCGTTTATTGGCGACGGTGGAGCATTTGTTGATTCATGTGAGTTTGGAGACGCGGAGTTCTTCTTTGCCGGGTGAGGCGGTGGCGGCGAAACTGGCGGAGATTGCGGGCTTGCATAAGGGCTTGGCTGTACCAGAGGGAGCTGGGCGGGCCGTAAACTCATGAGGGAAAAAGAAGGTTCAACCATGTTTTAGGATTTAACTGTAAGGCGCATTTGTTCAAAATCTTGTGTAAACACTACACCTAAAAATACTGCTCCGTCACAATATTACCGGCTTTGTGACGCAGGTGCTTTTTCATGTCCCGCTCTTTCAGCAGCGCCTTCATATCATTAATCATGGCGTGATTACCACACAGCATGACCGCGCTCTTTTCCGACGACAGGGTGAGGCCGGTGTGTTGCTCCAGCCAGCCGCTGCTCAGCGCGCTGGTGACCCGCCCCTGAAATCCATCTGGATTATCTTCCTGCGTGACACACGAAATAGACTGTAGCTTCTCGGGATGCTCGGCCAGCGCGGGCTGAATAATCTCCTGATAGACCCGTTCAGCGCGCACTGCAACGCCATGTACCAGCACAACACGCTCAAACTGCTGCCAAATAGCCGCCGTGCGCAGCATCGACAGGTAAGGCCCCAATCCAGTGCCGGTCGCCACCAGCCAGAGTTCCGGCTTTTGCGGCAGTTCGTCCAGCACAAAAAAACCGTTGGCGGGCTGAGAAACTTCGATAAGATCACCAGCCTGTAAAGCCGCTAGCGCATTCGATAAGCGCCCGTCTGGTACCGTATTAAAAAATATCTCTGCCACCGGGTCATCCGGTGCGTTCACCAGTGAATAAGATTTAGCGACTTTGTCATCCCCCACGGGTAGCTGTAGGCGAACAAACTGTCCAGCACGAAAAGGCTGTAGCGCCAGATTAATTCGCAGCGCATACAAGCGCTCGCTCAGGCGCTGGTTGCTGAGTACGGTACCGTCGACGAAGGCAGAGCGAGTGATCGGGGTTGGCATAGCGAATAACCTAGTATTGTACTGAGGTGGTGAGTGTAGCAGAGCGAGGCGATGGAGCTATTAACGCGGATTTCTGCGCGGAAATCTCCCGCCAGGTGGCTAAACCAACTGATGGCCTCTCTATTAATTGGAAGTCTGTTGAGCAGAGCGCCAAGATGGCTGAGTTCTAAGCAACAGCCACCATTATTCGTAGCCAAACACATTGATCGCGCCAATCAATATCACCAGGAACAGCAGCGTCATCACCCCGCCAGCACGCATAAAATCAGGCACGCGATAACCGGCTGGCCCCATAATCAGCGCATTGACCTGATGGGTCGGAATCAAAAAGGAATTTGAGGTCGCCAGCGCCACAATCAGCGCAAACACGGAAGGATTTGCGCCGATGCCCAGCGCAATATTCACCGCCAGCGGCACCAAGAGCACCGTCGCACCCACATTCGACATGACTAGGGTGAACACCGTGGCTAATAGGGCCAGCACCAGCTGTATGCCCCAAATCGGCAGGCCGCCAACTACGGTCAGCACGCCTTCGGCAATCCACTTGGCCGTGCCGGTGGACTCGACCGCATAGCCCAGCGGAATCAGACTAGCCAACAGGAACACCGTTTTCCACGACACGGCCTCATAGGCTTCATCAATGCTTAGCACCCTGGATAGCACCATGCCAATCGCCCCAGTCAGTAGCGCTATCGAGAGCTTAAGCTCAGTAAACAGCACCAGCCCAAGCGCAATAGCAAAAAATAGCAGCGCCATATTAATTTTGTGCGGGCGCTCTTCTTCTCGGTGCGGATAATGTGTGATAATAATAAAATCGCGATCGTTTTCCAGCCGCTCCAGCGCTTCCCAGGTGGCGTATACCATAATCATATCACCGGCCTGAAACGGCACTGCGCGGATCTCATCGACGTTTTCATCCTCGGCGTAGATCACTCGACCATTGCGCAGAATCGCCATCAAAGAAATGCCATAGCGCTTACGCATCCAGACATCAATCGCTGATTTACCCACCAGGGCTGAGTTACTGGGGATAACAATTTCCGCCATACCAGAAAAGCGGTCGGACAGTAAATCGCCGAAGACCGGCGTGCCATTGTGCGGTACCAGCTTATCATCCACGATAAAACGCTCTTCCCGCTCCGGCAGGCCAACAACGCCAAGCACCTGACCTTTCCTAAATTCAAGGTCGCGGTCGAGCGAGTCCACGCCACAGCGAATCTGTGAGCGGTCTTTCATGGCGACGATGCGCACATTACTTTCAGTTTCAATCTCAAGTAGCTTACGACCCAGCATCGGACTGTCGCCGCCAATCTCGACTTCCATGAGCTTAAAGTCAATGTCATACGTGCGTTTCAGGTATTGCAGCGTTGTCTCTTTGCCATGTTCAGTCTCATGCACCGCAGGCAGCACATAGCGCCCCGCCAGCAGAAAATAAAGCACACCGGTAATGATTAAGGCCAAACCGATGGGGGTAACCGAAAACAGTCCCCAGGTATGCATATTTGCCCCAGGAATCGCCTGATTTGAGGTCAGAATCAGATCGTTTAGCAGGATAAGTGGGCTGGAACCGATCATGGTGACCGTTCCGCCCAAAATCGCACAGAACCCCATCGGCATCAGCAGGCGTGACATTGGAATGCCTGAACGGTTAGAAATGCGGCTCACCACCGGCAGAAACAGCGCGGCCGCCCCGACGTTCTGCATAAAGGAAGAAATAATGCCCACGGTGCCGGAGATAATGGGAATAATCCGATTTTCGGTTTTACCACCGAGCCTGAGAATAAGGGCCGCCACTTTGGACATTAAGCCAGTTTTATCCAGCCCGGCGCCGATAATCATCACGGCAATAATCGAAATGACCGCGTTACTGGAGAAACCGTTGAATAAATCATCCGGCGGTACCATGGGCTTTTCCAAACCCATCAGCGGATAAAATAGCCCCGTCAATCCCAGCAGCACCATCACCACTATCGCCGCGACATCAACGCCGACAACTTCAAAGGCAAACAAATAGACCGTGAGTAGCAGTATGGCCATAGCCCAAGCGACGCCAGCGTTCGGCACGAGGGTGGTTAGGAACAGGGCAGCGCACAGGAAAACGCCTCCTGCGATCAGTTTTTTCAATAGGCTTTTATCTTTCATTGAAACTGCCTTTCCCCAATACCCACAAAATGTGGGTGAATATACTCCAGTAGCCATAAAAATTCTCTGACTTTTGCATTTAAATTTTCTATGGGGGGAGGGAGAGAAGTAATGTGCTTAAATATGTATCGACTCTAAACGGCGCAGTGCTGAAATGCTTAGGGTTGAGAAGACTCAGCAGGGGACATCGCTTTACACAGATGGCCAAGTTTTTTCAGGCCGGATGCCACACTGTCTGTCCAGGGTAGGGCGCAGTTGATGCGAATACAGCGCTGGTACTTCTGGCGGGCGGAGAAGATAACGCCGGGAGCGATACTGATGCGGTGCTGTAAAGCCTGCTGGGCTAGCTGGAGTGTGTCGACCGGTTCGGCCAATTCTACCCAGAGCACAAAACCACCCGCGGGACGACTGATCCGAGTATCTGGCGGAAAGTACTGGCTGATAGCCTGAGCAAAGCGTTCCGTTAATTGTCTATAGTGTGGTCGAATACGCTGTAAATAACGCTCATAACCGCCGCGCTGTAAAAAATCAGCCACCGCGAGCTGAGGCAGCGTAGGCGTCGCTAGGTTGTTGACGTACTTGAGGTATTCCGCTCTTGGGTAGTGCTGGGGCGGTAAGACCATCCAACCCACGCGCAGGCCTGGCGCTATCGTTTTAGCAAAAGAAGAGCAGTAAATAACCTGTGGCATACGCTGTGTTGGCGTAGATGGAGTGTTTGAAGCCTGCTGTAAGTGCTGCTGCTCCAGCCCAAGCAGTGCCGGTGGATAATGGCCGTCAAAGCCTAAACCGAGATAAACATCATCTTCAATCAGCGTGAACGCATGCCGCTGTGCCAGCGCAACAAGCTGCTGCTTACGCACAACCGGCATCAAACAGCCCAGCGGATTACTGTAGTTTGGAATCAACACGCAGGCTTTCACTGGCCATTGCTCCAGGGCGAGTTCGAGCGCGTGAATGCTTAAACCAGTATGCGGGTCGGTTGGGATTTCCAGCACCTGCATACCTAGCGCTTCAATCACCTGCAACAGGCCATAAAACGTGGGTGACTCAACCGCGATGGTATCGCCGGGCTTGGCGACGGTTTGCAGCGCCAGCATCAGCGCTTCCTGACAGCCGCTGGTGATGAGGATTTGTTGTGCGCTGACCTGACAGCCACTGAGCAGCATGCGGCGGGCAATTTGGCTGCGCAGCTCGGATACACCGGGCGGAAAGGCATAAGCAGCGGCCTGCAGGTTGTGGTGGCGGCTGCTGGTGTTCATGCTGCGCTGGAGCGCGCGCAGCGGCAAAAGTGCAGCATCAGGTACCGCAGCACCCAGCTGAATAAAATCGGGTTGGCTAGTCGCTTTCGCCAGCTGCAACACCAGTGCTTGCCCAGTAACGGCGGTGGGCTGCATATCCTGCTGAAGCGAGGTGGGCAGTGCAGCGGGGGGCTGTGGCGGGACACAGACATAATAGCCCGAACGTGGGCGCGCGCTGAGCAGGCCGTAGTCTTCCAGCTGACGCTGGGCCTGGACGATAGTGGAAATACTCACGTTGAACTGCTGGCTCAGGCGACGTACACCGGGCAGGCGTGTACCCGGCGGATAAACCTCTGCCGTAATCAAGGCCTGAATTTTGGTCGCAATTTCATGATATAGCGTCATAGCATCAGATCAGGAGCATCCAATAACTCACTCATTCCAGTACAGTTAACGGTATTAAAACCAGTACAGCATAACAGATTCACCCTACTGTACCGCTTGAATTTTATTTGGGTGCATCTGTATTGCTAAGTGAGCGGCGCTTAAGCTAAAAGCACATTCACACGCAGCAAGGAGAAGAATACGATGTCAACACAGGCCATGTGCTGGATAGATGGAAACCTCGTTGCCGGGAACACCGCGCAGGTTTCGGTTTTTGATCGCGGCTTTTTATACGGAGACGGCGTATTTGAAGGCATTCGTTTTTATAATAAGCGGGCCTTTCGTTTACCGCTCCACCTTGAGCGCTTACAGCGTTCCGCCCAGGCGTTGTGCCTGCCGATTCCCTATCCACTGGATGAACTCAAGCAGGCGATTGAGGCCACACTAACCACCACGACGTTCAACGACGGTTATCTGCGCGTTATCCTGACTCGCGGTGTTGCCTCCATGGGCATAGATCCGACGCACTGTGAGCGCCCCAGCGTTATTATAATTGCCGACCAGCTACGCATCATGAGTGATGAACAGCGCGCACGGGGTGCCAAACTGATTATCGCCAGCACACGTAAACTTAGGCCAGATCAGCTGGACGCACGCATCAAGAGCCTCAGCTATACCCATAACATCATGGCTAAGCTAGAGGCGCGGCACGCCGGAGCCGATGAGGCCATTATGCTTAATGATCGTGGGTTTGTGGCTGAAGGCACTGTGGAAAATGTGTTTGTGGTGCGCGCCGGTGAATTAATCACACCGCCGACAACCGAAGGTGCCTTAGCGGGCATCACTCGGCATACGCTGTTGGAATTGGCAACGGCGCAGCACATTCCAAAGCGTGAAGGTGTGTTAACGCCCTATGACTTATATACCGCCGATGAATGTTTTCTCAGCGGTACCGGCGCCAAGCTAGTGCCCGTACGCTCGATCGATGGTCGGCTGCTGCGCACCTGCCCCGGCCCGATTTATCAGCAGCTGGCACAGGCGTTTGCTCACTTAATTCAGCGTGAAACAAGCACAAATTAAGCGCGGTGGGTGCATTTAATTCATGTTATTATCTGCGGTTAATATGAACACGGAGGCGGATAAATGGCACAGTTTATGATTACTTATCTGGGCGGCAATCATCCCGAAACACCCGAGGAAGGCCAGCAGCATTTTGCACGCTATCAAGCCTGGCTGGCCGATCTGGGTACCGCCGCAGTTAGCCCGATGAACCCGCTGAAAGGCAGCTGTGTCGTGGCTCCAGATGGTTCGGTGCATGAGGGCGGCAAGACCGGCATGTCGGGCTATACGCTGGTGGAAGCAACCTCGATGGAGGCCGCATTAGCTATGGCGCAGGCCTGTCCTTTTTTGGACATCGATGGCTCACTTGAAGTATCCGAACTCGTACAAATGGGCTAAACGTGTTGGGTAACAACGTGGAACAAGTGAACCTAACGTTAGAAGAAGCGCATGAACTGGCGCTGGACTGCTTACTGGCCAGCGGCTTTGATACGCAAAATGCTACGGCGGTGGCGGATCGGATGATACAGGCCGAAGGTGATCGCTGTTACTCGCACGGTTTATTTCGCCTGCCCTGGTATTGTGCGGCGGTAAAATCTGGGCGCGCTAACGGTAAAGCACGGCCACGCATAGAGTCCTTAGCGCCCGCTGTGCTGCGCGTCAATGGCGATAACGGCTTTGCACCGCTGGGACAGGCACTGGCACATGAACCGCTGGTGGCCTGTGCACGCCAGAACGGTATAGCCTCGCTTGCCTTCGTCAATATGTACCATATCGCCGCGCTGTGGCCAGAAGTAGAGCGGCTGGCAGACGATGGCTTATGCGGTTTTGCCTTTACGGCGGCTTATCCTTATGTCGCGCCAGCGGGTGGCAACAAGCCGGTGTACGGCACAAACCCGATGGGATTTGCTTGGCCGCGTAAAAACGCACCGCCACTGGTGTTTGATCAGGCCTCTTCCGCACTGGCTCGGGGTGAAATTCAGCTCTGCGCGCGCGACGGTTTGAACGTACCGGAAACGGCTGGCATTGGGCCAGAAGGTGAGGCCACAACCGATCCGAATGCGGTCTTAGCGGGCGCACAACTAGGCTTTGGTGGCTATAAGGGCGCGACGCTGGCGCTGATGGTAGAGCTGCTAGCGGGCGCTTTGATTGGTGAGTTTTTAAGTGTTGAATCATTTGAAGATGACGGCGGGCAGGGCGGGCCACCGAGAGGCGGTGAGCTGATGCTGGCGCTTGACCCAACGCGCCATGGCGATGCGGAAGGTTTTCAGGCGCGGGGAGAGCGTTTGTTTGCGGCCATTCTCGCACAGGAAGGAACGCGCTTGCCGGGTGCGCGCCGCTATGCAAACCGATTGCAGACGCTCGAACAGGGAATTACCGTACCTGCTAGCTTGTATACAGACATCATCGCCTTAAAATCAGGACTTAATAGCGGCAGCAGCCAAGTTTAAGCACATTTGCACTAACAGCCAGCGCGACCATCGCTATCAGCTTTAACCCCACTGAGTGCCGCCGTCATTATCTCATCCAGATAATGCGGCAATGGCTGTTCTATTTTTCCCTCCAGCCGCAGCTGAATCATCCGAATAGCACCGCCAAACAGCGTGGCCGCCGCGACCCAGTGATCGAGCGCACGCAGTTCACCGCAGGCAATACCTTTTGCGACAATACCCCGCATTTTTATAAAGGGCGCGGAATCACAGGCATGGGGTTCATTGGGTAGAAATTCGACGTGCCGGGCATGAAAAACGAAAGCGATAATATTACGGTGTGATTCGGTGTAGCTGAACAGATCACGGATAATACGCTGACACTGCATCAGCGGTGAGGTTTCCGCGGTGATGGCATCATCTACCAGCTCCTCTATTTCTTTCAGAATATGGATATACAGGGCGCGGGCTACACCTTCCTTGCCACCGAAGTGATTGTAGATCGAACCGACGCTGACATTGGCCTGCTTTTGGATATGGTGAATCGAGACGTTGTGATAACCATCGCGCACAAACAGATCGAGCGCAGCACTGAGGATGCGGCAATCAATCGGCTCAGGCTGTGGAATGGGTTTCTTTAAATAAGGCATGGCGTGCGATGCTAGCGGATGTGTAGCGGAATAGCAATTGACAGAAATGAACATTCATTCTATTTTAAAGTATAGTCTTAATGACCTATTCTGGAGGAGATAGTCTGATGATATTCAAATTCCGTAAGCAAGCTTTCGCGCCGCTGGCCCTAGCAGGTGCGCTATTTTTGAGCGGTGGCCTACTTAATCCCACGCCGCTCATGGCGGATGAAACTTGCATGTCGCCTTATATGGCGAAAATCGATGGTCAAGAAGACTTCGTTTATATCTGGACGCTGGGCGTTGAGGGCATGGGCGACGGCCAGGATAAGCTGGTTACGGTTGATGTTAACCCCACCTCCGCCAACTACGGTGAGGTCATTAATAGCTTATCCGTCGGTGGGCGAAACGAAGCCCATCATTCAGGCTTTACTGACGATCGTAAATACCTGTGGGCCGGCGGCTTAGACACCAACAAGGTGTTTATCTTTGATGTCCATACCGATCCGGCTAAACCGACACTCAATAAGGTGATCACTGACTTTGTCTCCGCCAGCGGCGGAGTGGTAGGGCCACATACGACCTATGCGCTCCCCGGTCGGATGATGGTTACCGGCCTGTCGAACAATAAAGATAACGGCGGGCGCACCGCGTTGGTGGAATATACCAACGGGGGAGAGTATTTGGCGACGCACTGGATGCCGACCGATGAAAACCTCAATGGGGCGGAAAAAACCGGTAAGTTTGCCGATGGTTATGGCTATGACCTGCGCGTGCTGCCTCGGCGTAATGTGATGGTGACCTCATCGTTTACTGGTTGGTCTAATTACATGATGGACATGGGTAAGATGATTAATGATGCTGAGGCGATGAAGCGCTTTGGTAATACTGTGGTTATCTGGGACTTACATTCCAAGAAACCGAAGAAAATTCTTGATGTACCGGGCGCGCCGCTTGAAATTCGCTGTGCCTGGAATCCAGAGAATAATTGGTGTTTAACCACCACCGCGCTCACCTCTAAGCTCTGGTTAATTTATGAGGATACTGACAGCGAGTGGCAGGCTAAGCCGATTGCGGATATTGGCGATGCGTCTAAAATCCCGCTGCCGGTGGATATTTCGATCCGTTCAGATGATAAGGGGCTGTGGGTGAATACCTTTATGGACGGTAAAACCCGTTATTTTGATCTCACGGATATTAATAATCCGCAGCAGACCTATGAAAAAGTCATTGGCTCACAGGTCAATATGGCTTCTTCGAGTTGGGATGGCTCGCGGGTTTATTATACTTCATCGCTGTTGGCGAATTGGGATAAAAAGGGCGATGCTAACGAGCAGTATTTCAAAAGCTTCACTTGGAACGGTGCTGAGTTGGAGCAGCAGTTCGCGCTTGATTTCAATGCCATGAAACTGGGCCGCCCTCATCAGATGCGCTTTGGCGCCTACTCACTGTATGCGAAGACCCAACAACAGAAAACGCGCGATTTAGTTAAATTGATGACGCAGTAACCCGTATGACAAAACGTCTGATATGCGCATAACAATGGCACCTCGAACCCTGAAAGTGTGTATAAGGCAATGGGGACAGGGTCTACTGTTCTACCTGCTACTAAGCTGCGCCAGCCATCAAAGTGGCGCAGCTGCCTTAGCCCCCGGCTACGGCGAACTGGGTTACACGCTGGCCGCTCCCGGAAGTTATACCTTGCATCATCTAGGGCAGGCACCCGATGCTAGCGTGCTGGATGAAGCCGGGCAACCGCAGCAGCTGCATGATCTACTACGGGGCAAATATAGCCTGCTGAGCTTCATTTACAGTAATTGCAAAGACGTCAACGGCTGCCCGCTGTCTAGCTACGTGTTTTATCAAATGAAAGCAGCGATGCAAGAACAGCCCGAATTAGCGGAGCGCCTGCGCTTAATTAGCCTTAGCTTTGACCCCGCCCGCGATACGCCACAGGTGATGCGCCTCTACGCTAAAAACTACGAATATGCTGGAGAAGCCGGGGAATGGCGCTTTCTGACGACAGCATCCGAGGCAGCGCTACAGCCGATACTGCAAGCTTATAATCAGGAGATTCAGCGTGAGGTCGCCGTTAACGGTGAGCTGACCGATGATTACTCACACCTCCTGCGCGTGTTTCTGATTGACCCTGAGCTAGAGATTCGCAATATTTACAGCGTAGGTTTTTTGCATTCCGCGATTTTACAGGCAGATTTAAAAACGCTGTTATTGGAGGAACAACCGCAGGCAGAAGCGGTTAAATTAGCCCGTGCGAATATAGGCAACGAACCCGTGACCACGTTATCTAAGCCTGGTGATAATAAGGACGGATACGACAGCAAGGATTACCATACCCGTAGTAAAGCGCTCATATCACGTCGCGGCCAGGCTACCGATTTGTTCAAAATTGTACAGCGCCCACCGTTGGGCTTGCCCGCCTTGGACGCCGCAACGCGGGCGGGACTCAGCGCAGAAAAAATTGCCCTGGGGCGGAAATTATTCTTTGATCGACGCTTATCCTTAAATGACACGTTCTCCTGTGCAATGTGCCACGTCCCAGAGCAGGGCTTCACCAGTAATGAAATGAAAACCTCAGTCGGCGTTGAGGGCCGCAGCGTACGCCGTAATGCACCGACGCTTTATAACACCGCTTACCCGCAGTTATTATTCCACGACGGGCGTGAGTTCCAGCTAGAAGAACAAATCTGGGCACCCCTGTTAGCGCATAATGAAATGGCTAATCCGTCGGTAGGCTATGTGCTACAGAAAATCCGCGCGCTGCCCGACTATCAAGGCCAGTTTGAAGCGATTTATCAGCGAGACGTATCCATGCAAAACTTAGGCGATGCCTTTGCCGCCTACCAACGTGCGCTGCTGTCGGCAGATTCTGCCTTCGATCGCTGGTACTACGGCAAGGAGGAAAACGCACTCAGCACCCGCGCTAAACAGGGCTTTCGTCTATTCACTGGCAAGGCGGGCTGTGCGGTCTGCCACAGTATCACTGAAACGCACGCAGTCTTTAGCGATGATAAGCTGCACAACACAGGCATAGGCTACCAAAATTCGATGGGTATCCGTCCGGCTAAGCGTAAAGTGGCGCTAGCGCCGGGCGTGTTTGTGGACGTCGAGCAACGCCTTATCGATACTTTCAGTGAGCCTGCGCCGAAAGACCTGGGCTTATATGAGATTACGCAAAACCCAGCTGATCGCTGGAAATACAAAACGCCAGGACTACGCAATATTGCGTTAACCGCGCCTTATATGCATGACGGTACGTTTAGCACGCTGCATGACGTGGTGGACTTTTATAATCAGGGTGGGATAGCGAATCCAGGGCTTAGTCCCTTAATTAAGCCGCTCGACCTGGACGCGACTGAAGTGGATGCACTAGTTACCTTCATGAACGCATTGACCGGCAGCAATGTCGATGAGCTGGTGGCCGATGCCTTTGCCGCCCCGGTTGGTGATATAACCCGTACTGACCCCAACTGGGCCAATCAGCTCACTGTGCCGCTGGCGGGTGAAACGCTGAGGAGCCTTGAGTGAGTGTGAGTCAGTTTTTCAGCTTAGCTATATTGCTGCTGGTTTTAGGCTTAAGCCCAGGCCAACTCCAAGCTACCAACCCTGACGTTGGAGGGGACTTCACCCTCACTGATCATCTCAATCAGCCGTATTCATTAGCACAGCAGCGTGGCAAAGTGGTGGTGATGTTTTTTGGCTTTACCCATTGTCCCGCCATTTGCCCAGATAGCCTCATCAAAATGGCGAAGGTGCTGGCAGCGCTGGACGCGCACGCCGATGAATTAAGTGCAGTATTTATCAGCGTTGACCCCGAGCGCGATACCGTAGAAAAACTAGCGCAGTACGTGCCGTTTTTTAGCCCACAGCTACGGGGTTTAACCGGTGACCGTGCACAGATTGATGCCGTCACACAGGCTTATCGTGCCCATTATAAGCTGCAAAAACAGCGGGCCACCGACACGAATTATACGGTAGACCACAGCGCTGATATTTATGTTTTAGACCGAGCAGGGCAGGTTGATACCATCGTGCCCTATGGTCTGCCGACCCAGCATGTGCTGCGCGTCATTAGCGGTGTTTTGGATAAAAAACGCCCCAGTGATAACCCCGTTAAAGCTGCACAACAGCTTCCCTCCAAACTGGAAAGCGCAAAAGACGTGCCGCCCATACTTAAGGCTCGGCGGAAGCAAACCGAACCGCTGAAGCTGGCTCTCTATGACCTTACGGGTAAGCTGCATACCCTGTCTGCTTATAAAGGTCAGACCGTGCTGATTAACTTTTGGGCCAGCTGGTGCCCACCTTGTCGCGCCGAATTACCAGCGCTGAATAATGCTTGGGCGGCGCTGCGTGCTGAAGGAGTGGCGATGCTTGCAGTGAATGTGGGTGAGCAGAAGAGGGCGGTTAAGGCTTTTCTACAGGACTATCCAATCGATTTTCCCGTGTTACTGGACGAGCAGAGCAGTAGCCTGCGACGCTGGCACATTAAAGGTATGCCCACCACCGTTATTCTTAATCCACAGGGCGAAGTAGCCCACCATATTGTGGGCGAAAAAGTATGGGATGCCCCAGAAGTATTGGCACAAATTCGTGCTGTCTATACACGCCGTTCCGGTGATGCAAACGAATGAATCCAGTCAAGCCGTGTTGCAGTCTCCACACCTACACATTCGCTGTTTATAGTTAGTTTTAGGTTAATTTTTATAAAAAGTGACTTTTATTTATACATTTGGGGCAAATTGATCTAATATTAATGCTGGCTTAATGTTTCAAGTGTAGTGGGCAAAGCCAATTCCAGTTAAAACCCAATTGTATGTGGACATCAGTCCTATTTGCATGGAGGCAAGTATGTTAAATCTGAGAAATCTACTCAAAGTCAGCGCCTGTGTGCTGCTTATCGCTGGCGCTATGCCAGTCGCCATGGCCGCTAATGAAAGCTTCCGGGTCAATCTTATTGCTACTATTGATGATGATCCGGCGATGGAGAGCGTCTCCTGGACGGTATTTCGCAATGGCACTGAAGAAGTTAAAAGAGCGCATAAGCACACCACTTATGTGAATATCCCACCGGGTAAATATACCGTAGTGGCACGCTTGATTGCAGATGACAAAACCGTTATCAGAAAGCGAAACTTCTTTCACACCAAGGACAACACCTGGGTTGTTGTGCCGATGGATGATTAGGCTAGGGTATTGTTCGTGATGCAAACGTTACTGAACCAAACTGCGCTGGAGGCAATTACTTGCATTCAGCGCAGTTTTCTCGGCAATTATTTATGCGCATAATGTATATTATGTTAAATTAAAGATTAAATAACGGATACCAACGACGGTAACGTCTCTTATGCTCCAATGCATCTTAGCGCAGCAGCTGCCCCGTTCTATCCATACGGAAACCACCGGATGAGTCAAACGACATCCAAATTTGGCGCGCCTTACCTTTAATGTCGGCTAACGGTACGGGATCAAAAAAGCGGGAGTCATTACTGGCATTCCGATTATCACCCAAGACAAACACATGCCCCGACGGCACCAAAAAATCATAGCGCTCGGCTCCGGCTTGGGCTTCATCTTGTTTCCACACGACCACCCAGCTTTGCGCGCTGTCAGCATCAGCTTCCTCAAAAAAGTGCAGCCTACCCTGTTTTTTTAGCGGCTTAGAGATTATTTTTCCATTTATTTCAACACGTTCCTGCTGTATCTGAACCCGGTCTCCAGGTAAGCCAATAATCCTCTTGATATAGTGCGTATTTCTATTGTTAGGGTAGGTGAACGTGACAATATCGCCCCGCCCTACTTCATATTTACAGGCCGGACAGTTATAGCGCTTATCCGCAAAGATAAAATCACCGGCGACCAGCGTGGGTTCCATGCTGCCGGAGGGGATTCGATACGCCGCCACCAAGTGGGTTTTAATGTGTTGCAGCGTTAAAGGCAGCGCAATAAACGTAAAACAGCTAAACACCAGCAGATAGACGCCTCCGCCCTGCCAGCTGAGCAGCTGATAATGCACTTGTTGCTTAGCATCAACAGTCGCTTCTAACACACTATAAACCCATATTAAAAGACTAACGAACACGGCCGCCAGTAGCACAGCACTCGTCCACTGTGGCGGGATGTACAGGGCTGCTGCTACCACCGCCACTATGCTGGACAGAATGAAAGCCATAAAAAACCAGCTGGCTTTGTTCAGGCTGCCGTTGTATAGCTGGCCGAGACCCGGCAAGCATAATGAAATTAAGAAGGCAATCAACGACTTGCGTGGGCTTATTGATTTAGTCACTAAAGTTCCTATAGCAGCGAAAAATCCAGCAGTGTGTGTGGATTTCGCATGCTAACCGTTTCGTCCTAATGGAGGCAATCAATTTATCTCAGCCAATAGGGCGTGACTTTGAACCACCCTGCCCGGCTTTTGTGCCGGACAGGTAAGTTCTAGCTTAACGCACCGAAAGAACGATCGCCCCGTATTTGATCAATACGGCGATTCGCAATAACCTGGGATTTGGCTTAGCTGCGTAACCGCTCGCCTTTTGGATCAAACAACGGCGCATCCAGCAGTCTTGCCCGATGAGGCTTACCCAGAATCGCCACATCAAACGCAGAGGCATTTGTTAAATGTGTAGTTTGGATAAAACCCAGCGCTAGCGACGCGCCCACTGAGTGCCCATATGCGCCAGATGTCACATAACCGACGGCTTCACCCTCAGTCGTGAAGATGGGTTCACCGCCTGTCGCATCTGCTGTATCCACCTCAACCGCCAGCATCACCAGTTTCAGGCGCGGCTCATTATCCTTCAACGCGATATAGGCTTCCCGTCCTAAAAACTCTGGCTTGTCCAACTTAATTAGGCGGTCTAAGCCGACTTCCTGCGGCCACCATTCCGGCGAATATTCACGGCCCCAGCTGCCATAGCCTTTCTCTAGCCGCAGCGACAGCAGCGAGCGTCCACCCACCGGGACCATGCCGTGTGGTTGACCCGCTGCTAATAAGGCGTCATACAAGGCCAGCTGCTGCTCGACCGGGACATACATCTCCCAGCCGACATCACCGGTGAAGGATACGCGCAGCACAATCGCATCGATGCCTGCAACTTGCATACGGCGCGAGCGCATGAAGCGGAAGGATTCATTGTCTAAGGCCTCATCAGTCAGCGTAGACAGAATGGCGCGGGCTTTGGGCCCTGCCAGATTAAACCCGGTCCAGGCTTCGGTCTGACATTCAAAGTTCACCCCTGCTGGGCGCGGCACCGAATTAAAGAACCGCTGATGGTAGCGCTCTGCCATGCCGGATCCGACCATCCAGTAGTGATCTTCAGCCAGCTGAGTAATGGTAAAGTCACCGGCGATTCCGCCACGCTTACCCAGCAGGGGCGCTAGGCAGCTGCGGCCATTTTCACGCGGCACTTTATTCGCCACTACCCGATCCAGCCAATCTCCCGCACCTGCCCCTTTGATCTCATATTTAGCAAAGTTTGAGACATCCAGCAGCCCGGCGTGCTCACGCAGGCCGATGCACTCACGCGCAATGTAATCAAAGCAATTCTGGCGCTCAAAGCCATAGGTCTCTTCCACCGTATTACCCGCACCCGCATACCACAGCGGGTGTTCCCAACCGTAATTCAGCCCAAACAGCGCGCCGAGTTCTTTCTGGCGCTGGTAGACAGGACGGGTGCGATTAGCGATGGGTCGCCCAGCTTCACGCTCCTCATAGGGGAAATGAATTTTAAAGCGGTGCGAATAGCAATCCAACGCCCGCGCCTTGGTAAATGACTTGTCGGCCCAGCGGCCATAACGCGCCATGTCCCAGGCAAATAAATCCAGCTCGGTCTCACCTTCCACAATCCACTGCGCCAATAGACTGCCCAGTCCACCAGACTGGCTGAAGCCGGGGATAATGCCATTACAGCAGTAGTAGTTCTGCAGTTCCGGCACCGGCCCAAACAGCGCTGAGCTATCCGGTGACCAAATCATGGGGCCATTAATCACCCGCTTCACCCCAGCCTCGCCCAACACTTCAACCCGATCACAGGCCCGCATAATATTATCGGTGATACGATCCAAGTCATCCGGCAAGAGTTCATGCCCAAATTCTAGCGGTGTGCCGTTTTCCGCCCAAAAACGCCCATCTTTTTCATAGGCCCCAACCAGTAGTCCGTTACCTTCTTGGCGCATATAATATTCGCCGTCACGATCCGCCACCGACGGTAAGCGCCGCCCCAGTGCCTCAATCTCAGGGATGGTTTCAGTCACAAAGTACTGATGCTCCATCGTCATCAGCGGCAGCTCAAAGCCTGCCAGCTTCGCCACTTCGCGTCCCCACAGCCCGGCAGCATTAACCACAACCTCCGCGTGAATCGTGCCCTTATCAGTCACCACGTCCCAACCGCCATCGGCGCGCGGGTTGGTTTCAATCACCGGCGTATGGCGGTAAATTTCCGCCCCGTTATTTTTCGCGCCGCGCGCGTAGGCATGCGTTACCCCAGAGGGATCAACACTGCCACCGTCAGGCTCAAACATAATGCAGCGGATGTCATCAAAATTCACCAGCGGGTTAAGCGCTTTAGCCTCCTGCTGCGACAGCTCATAAAAATCCACGTTAAAGTATTTAGCCTTCGCCGCCTGAATCCGCAGCTGGTGTTCTCGCTCCACGGTTTGTGCGAGGTACATCGAACCGGTGGTAATGATGCCGCAGCCCTGTTCGGTCTCCTGCTCCAGCTCTTTATACAGCTTCATGGTGTAATACTGCAGGCGAGAAATATTATTATTATCATGCAAACCATGCGTATTCGCCGCTGCATGCCAGGTTGATCCAGCGGTCAGCTCACTGCGTTCTAACAGCACGACATCCTTCCAACCCAGCTTAGTCAGATGATACAAAATACTGCAGCCGATTAATCCACCGCCAATGACGGCGACCTGTGCATGTGTTTTCATGGTTATGCCTTTGCTGATGAATAGGTTTTGTACGACTAGTATGCCTCGGAAGATTCAACGATAAAAATGATAATTAGCGATAAATTCATTATAATTTTTAATGAATGGAGGATGCGATGGAAAAACTAAGCCTGCGCAAACTGAAAGTCCTGGTCGAAGTCGCCGCGACCGGCTCGGCCACAGAGGCCGGAAACCGGCTCAATTTAGGCCAATCATCAGTGAGCCAAACCCTGAAGGAACTCCAGGATGACTTAGGTATCGACCTGGTGGAACGCGCCGGGCGCGGCCTCGCGATCACCTCCGCCGGGCAGCGCTTGGCCGTAGAAGGCCAGCGTGTTTTAGCAGCACTAAAGCGCGCTGAGGCGGTGGCCAAGACCCTGCGCAGCGGGGAGCTGGAAGAGATCGCAGTGGGGGTAGTCACCCCTTTTATTCATGGGGAAATTGCCCGCTGTATTGCACGTTTCTCGGCTCAACACCCCTCCCTATCGCTGGCGCTGGAAAGCCACCGCAAACACCGTCTGATTGAACAAGTCTTACACGGTGACCTGGATATTGCGGTGGCGATTGGCGGCGTGGTTGAACCCGGCATTGACGCCTTTGCCAGCATTGCCATGCGCGTGGTCTGCATTGTGCCGCCGCAGCATCCACTGGCCGCTCACAGCGTGGTGAATGACAGCGCACTCAAACCGCACCGGCAGATTGTACTCACCGAGGGCAGCGCCTTAAGGGTCGCCCTAGAGGCGGTGGGCGTGGCCGCTAATAGTGAACTCCATAGCGGCGTGATTAAGGCAAGCACACAGCGTGCTATTGTGACTATGGTTGAGACCGGTGCTGGTGTGGCGCTGGTCGACCCCTTGGTATTATCACCTGATGACAAGATAATCGTATTGCGCTATGAACCGGCGCTGCATGTGAATTTGTGTATGTTTGCGCGCGATGATTGGCAGGAACGGCCACAGATTAAAGCGCTAGCACTACAGCTCTATGATTCACTCCTGCCGTTATCCGGCGTGGCCCACGCCGCACGTTTGCCATAGTGTATGCACTAGCCTTTCTTAATCACCCCGAAGCGCTCCAGCGCGCGCTGGCGGCTGGCCTTTAGATCGACTAGGGCCAAGGGATAGCCTTTCACGCCGTCGCCGCGTTCTCTGGGTTGGTGAATCTGTTTATTATCGCGGTCGCGCAGTTCCGGCACCCAGCGGCGAATATAATCTCCGGCTTTATCAAACTTTTCGCTTTGTAAGACCGGATTAAAAATCCGAAAATACGGCGCGGCATCGGCACCACAGCCAGCCACCCACTGCCAGCCCATGGTATTACTCGCCAAATCAGCATCCACCAGCGTAGCACGAAACCACTGTTCCCCCGCCTGCCACGGCACCAACAGGTTCTTCGTCAACAGTGAGGCTACGATCATCCGCACCCGATTATGCATCCAGCCCGTGGCATAGAGCTGGCGCATCCCAGCGTCAATAATCGGTAAGCCGGTTTGGCCCTGCTGCCAGCGCTGTAAATCCGCTGCGTAGTCCTCCGCCTCGCGCCACGGAAACACATTAAAACGCTGATCAAGCGCACCGTCGACCATATGTGGGAAGTGGTACAGCAGATAATAAGCAAATTCCCGCCAGCCAATTTCGGATAAAAAGCAGCGCACGCCCTCCTCTGCTGCTGGGTTTTCTGCCAAGTAAGCCTGGGCATAGTGCCACAGCTGACGCGGACTCAGCGTGCCAAAATGCAGGTGCGGCGACAGCTGTGAGGTACCCGCCTCTGCCGGAAAATCACGCCGCGCTTTGTACGTTGCGATGCGCTGCTCAATCAGTACGTCCAGCGCACGGTGTGCTGCCACCTCGCCGACCTGCCAGTGTTGCATCATAGCGACATCCCAGCGCACCGCCGGCAGATAAGCCAATTCATCCAGGTTTAGACTACTGACACGCTGTGTTGGGCCGGTAATGCGCGCCGGTTCTGGCAGCGGTAAAGTCGCTAGACCCTGCTTTAATTTTGCCTTCCAAAACGCGGTAAACACCCGATACGGGGTTTCATCCTTCTTGAGCACCGTCCACGGCTCGCTCAGCAGTGCGCCGTTAAAACTGCGTAGGTTACACTCCGCTGCCAGCTGCTGTTTAATCGCGGTATCGCACGCTATCCCTCGTGGATCATAACGTCGGTTCCAATAGAGGTGCGTGGCTCCGGTTTCCTGTTGCAGCTGTTGCAGGCAGCTCAGTGCCGCACCGCGCCGCAGCACCAACGTCGCCCCTTTGGCCTTTAGGCGCTGCTGGAGATCCAGTAGATTATGATGCAGCCAGACATGGCTGGCCGCACTCTGCGCGGGTTGTAAGCCGCTGTTGCCACCGTCTTCATCAATAAATACGGGTATTATCTGGGAACACTCTGCTAGCGCTGCGTGCAACGCCGGGTTATCAGCCAAACGTAAGTCCTGCCGAAACCACAATAAACCGATAGACATTTGACAATTTCCCAAATAAAACAAAGGATAGGCGATTAAGCGTATAACTTTTGCATAAGTATAAGGCTTTTTAACTGAGTAAACCACAATGAGCAAACCACCTAACTCCCTCCAGGGGCTTTACCCTATTGGTGCAGTGTCTGAGATGACTGGCGTCAATGCGATTACACTGCGCGCCTGGGAGAGACGCTATGCACTAGTGATACCGCAGCGTACCGCAACTGGGCGACGACTCTACAGCCAGACGGACGTTGATTGCATTAAGGAAGTACTGGCCTTAATGGAACAGGGTATTCCGGTCGGCCAAATGAAAGAAGCCTTACGGGTCAGAGATAAAACGCCAGAGGCATTGATCCAAAAGGTGCAAAACACCTGGCAGGTGACACTTGAAAAAATGGTCGCTGCGATCACTGACTTCGATGAGGCCCAGCTTGATGAGCTGTATAACCAGATGTTGTCGCTGCATCCAATTGGTGCGGTGACTAATCGCCTGCTGATTCCCTTATTGCAAGAGCTGGGGCGACGCTGGGAAATGGACCTGTCAGAAACGGCTGTGGCTGAAGAGCATTTCTTTAGTGTTTACCTGCGCAATAAATTGGGCGCGCGCTTCCACCACCAGCGCCGCCAGCTCCAGGGGCCGGTGGTGATCACGGCCTGCCTGCCCGGTGAACAGCACGTCACGGGTATTCTGTTATTTGCACTGGCCGCGCAGGAAAAAGGCTATCAGGTCATTTTGTTTGGTGCCAATATGCCTTTGGGGCCGCTGATACCTGCCGCGCAGCGCATTGAAGCTGATGCGCTAGTGCTGTCTGGGTCAAATGACCCGGCGGCTGAGTTACTACAGGAGGATTTGCCTCGATTGTGTCGTCAGCTAGATATTCCTGTGTTTGTTGGTGGCAAGGTAGCAAAGAATCATGCGCTGCAGCTTTCTGAAGCGGGCGCTATTCCGACTACGGACGAAATTGAATCGGGTTTGAATGTGATCAATCAATATTTACCAAATCCCAGATAACGGTTCCAAGCATGATGATCCTACTGGTTGAAGACCACCACCTGCTGGCGGAAACCATTATAGATTACCTCGCGACTGAAAACATCGAAGTCGACTATGCGGCACGTGGCCTGCATGGGCTGGAATTGGCTAGAACTCAAAGCTACGATGCCATCGTGCTCGATATTAATCTACCGGATATTGACGGCTTTAGTATTTGCCAGCAGCTACGCACGACCTATAATGTCGATATACCCATTTTGATGCTGACAGCGCTTGATCAGCTGAGCGACAAACTGAACGGCTTTAGCGCCGGTGCGGATGATTATCTGGTCAAGCCGTTTGAGAATCAGGAGCTAGTCGCTCGCCTAACCGCACTCATTAAACGCCAGCGCGGTGAGGTCACTCAAAAACTGCAGCAGATCAGTAGCCTGAGCTTGGATAGCAGCAGCCAACGGGCTTGGCGTGCTCAACATGAACTTAATCTCTCCCCCACCGGCTTTCGGATTTTACGCATCCTGATGCGTGAATCACCGGCTGTAGTCAGCCGTGAAGCCATCCAACAGGAACTTTGGGGTGACAATATCCCTGATACCGATGTATTGCGCAGTCACATCTATAATTTGCGTAAAATTGTTGACCATCCGTTTGAGTTTGCCATGATTCAAACCGTTAAAGGCATTGGCCTGCGTTTAGTGGCCGAAGCCTAATTGCCTGAACAGCTTGAAAAAAGGAGTGTTTTCACATGGAACGTAGGTTCTCCGATTGGGGCGGGAGTATTATTGCTATTATCGCCGTCTTAGCCATTAACTACTTATCGAATGCGATACCGTTCGGTGGGGTGACCCAAAAAGATATTGCTGATCTATACCCCTCACTATTTACTCCGGCGTCTTTTACCTTTGCGATTTGGGGGGTGATTTATCTGGCGCTGGCGGGTTTTGTCATTTATCAGGCCTTACCGGCACAGCGCAGTAACGCTTTGGTGGCGCGCACCAGCCAGCTGTTTATTCTCAGCTGTGTGGCTAATATCGCCTGGATTTTTTGCTGGCATTACGGTTTGCTGGCGCTATCCCTGCTGGTTATGCTGCTCATTCTGTCGATCATGCTTACGATTTATCGAGCGCTAGGCATCGCTACGCGGCCCACCCGCTGGGATGAAAAGCTTTTTCTACAGCTGCCGTTTAGCCTCTATACCGCTTGGATCAGCGTCGCAACTATCGCTAATCTTAGCGTCCTGCAAACTGCCTATGGCTGGGATAATGTTGGCCTGGATGCGGTAAACTGGACATTGCTTAAACTGGCACTGGTAGCGGTGATTGCTGCGCTGGTTGTGCTATTTCGACGTGATGCTATTTATGGGCTGGTGATTGCCTGGGCCGCTTTTGGCATTATGAGCAAGCAAAGCACGACCCCAGAAGTGGCTGGTGCCGCCACCATGCTGCTGGCGGCCGCCATCTTATTGGCGACGTTTATTTTGCTGCGTGGGCTGTGGCGGCGAACTTAAGTGATGCAGCTCACGGCCATGAGACAGCGTGTGAGCTAAGCTAAACAGTCTTTATGCGCAGATTATACAAAAACGATACAAATACCAGGGTTTTCACGTTGCATTGACGTTATGCTTGCTAATCTAAATCGATTACAGCAGCATAGGAATAAAGCTAATGGCTCAGGCAACCACTAAAATTCTAAACTGGACCGAACAGGGTTATGTGCCCGATACCGCCATTCGCCATGGTATTCGCCGCCTATTAGCGCAGCGTCTGCTTGAGATCAATGCGACGGACTGCGAACAAATGGCGCTGCAACAGCAAGATTTTATTGCGAGCATGCGAAGTGCACCTATCGCAGTGGTACCTGAAAAAGCCAACGAGCAGCATTATGAAGTGCCCGCTGCGTTTTTCGAACAGGCACTGGGCCCACACTATAAATACAGCTGCTGTTTCTGGCCGGAAGGAGTCACCACGCTAGAACAGGCCGAAGCCGCCGGGCTGGCACAGACGTGTGAACATGCCGACCTAGCGGACGGGCAGCGCGTGCTTGAGCTCGGCTGTGGCTGGGGTTCGCTCACCTTATGGATGGCAAGCCATTACCCAAACAGCCACATCACCGCCGTGTCTAATTCAGCCTCCCAACGCGCTCATATCGAAGCTCAGGCTGCCCAGCGCAAGCTCACCAACCTGCGCATTATTACCTGTGATATGAACGAATTTAACACCAACCATGAATTTGACCGCGTGGTCTCGGTGGAAATGTTCGAACATATGCGTAACTGGGAAACGCTATACCGTAAAGTCAGCGACTGGCTCACCGAAGACGGCAAGTTCTTTAAGCATATCTTTGTACACTGCAGCGTGCCCTATTTATTTGAAGATAAAGACGCCAGCGACTGGATGAGCCGTCATTTTTTCTCCGGCGGCATGATGCCATCCGATGACCTGCCGCTGTATTTTCAGAACGACCTTAGCATTGAGCGGCAGTGGCGCTGGCGGGGACAACACTATGAAAAGACCTGTAACGCTTGGCTGGCGGAAACAGATGCGCAGGAAGCACAGGTACGCACCACGCTTGCAGCCACTTATGGCGCAGAGGCGACGCAAATCTGGTGGATGCGCTGGCGTATATTCTTTATGGCTTGTGCAGAACTGTTTGGCTACAATCACGGGCAGGAGTGGTATGTCAGCCATTACCGCTTCACTAAGCGCAGGGGTTAATCATGTCACGCAGACTGCTCATCAGCAATTTTATTCTGTTCCAGCTCGGTTGGTTGGCCTGTGTCCTTGGCGGCGCTAATCAGCTGGCCATAGCAGGCAGCGGCGCTGCCCTCGTGATTATCGGTATTCACCTGTGGCAGGCACCAAACCGGCTACTGGAAGTGCGCCTACTGCTGGTTGCACTTGGTATCGGCATCGCCTTTGAATCAATACTCACCCTCAGCCAAATCAGCCAATACGCCAGTGGCGTTGTGTTTGAGGGTTTTGCGCCGCACTGGATGGTGCTGCTCTGGGGGCTGTTTGCGACCACGCTGAATGTTTCCATGCGCTGGATAAAAGGCTTATCACTGCCGCTCCTGGCTTTGCTGGGTGCGGTATTAGCGCCGCTATCTTATCTTGCGGGGCAACGTTTGGGCGGCGTTGTATTCCCTGATACGCTGCTAGCGCTGCTGATTATTGCCACAGCCTGGGCGGTACTGTTTCCGCTCCTAGTTGCGGTCGCTAAGCGTAGCGACGGTTATGCTACCTCCCAATCCACCACTAATCCAAATCACTAATCCAAATCGGAGCTATGCTAATGTTTGACGGGACACTTTATTTAATGGCTCTAGCCGCGATGCTGCTATTAGGTCTCGCGGGCTGGGTACTAAGCCTGCTAAAAAAGGATGTCAGCATCGTGGACAGCCTATGGTCACTGATGATTTTACTGGGGGGCGCCACTTTCTTTTACGCCAGCAGTGCAGACAGTCCACGACGCACGCTGGCCTATATTCTGCTGGCGGTTTGGGCGCTTCGCTTGTGCGCACACATTACCTGGGTACACTGGGGGCAAGAAGAAGATTACCGCTATCAGCGGATCCGCGCGAATAACGAACCCAATTTCACCTTCAAGAGCATTTACATTGTGTTTGGCCTACAGGCCGTGCTCGGCTGGATCGTTGTATTACCGCTACTGGCCACTAGCACTAGCAGTGCACCGCTGGGTTGGCTGGATTATGCCGGAGTGGCGCTGTGGCTCTTTGGTATGCTGTTTGAAAGCATTGGTGATTATCAGATGGCGCGCTTTAAAGCTGATCCCGCGAGCAAAGGCAAGGTTTATAATCAGGGACTGTGGCGCTATACCCGCCATCCCAACTACTTCGGCGAATGCGTCATCTGGTGGGGATTCTTCCTGCTGGCACTGGCAGCCGGCGGTTATTGGAGTATTCTGTCACCGCTGCTGATGACGATTCTATTGCTAAAGGTTTCCGGCGTCGCCATGCTGGAGCAAGACATCGCCGAGCGCCGCCCGGCTTATAGCCAATACATAAAGGAAACAAATGCCTTTATTCCCTGGTTTCCACGCAAGGTGTGAGATGAAAACATTTCTTATACCGCTGCTTACCTTGATGTTATTTGCTGCGCTGCCCACCTTACCCGCACATGCGACGATGGCCGACAGCTGGCGCTTTCAGGTGCTATTAGACGATCAGCCCATCGGCCAGCACAATTTTAACCTGCGCCAGCAAAACGATATGACCGAAGTTAAGACGCAAGCCCGTCTAAGCGTTAAAATTCTCGGCTTTACCGTCTATCGTTATCAGCATGACAATACCGAAAACTGGCAGGGGGCCTGTCTGACCCGCATGCAGGCCAGTACGAATGACAACGGTGAACAGCTTGTGGTCAATGGCAGCCGCAGCCCCAGTGGCTTCCGCATTCAAACCGCCAAAACGGACGCTCAACTGCCACCTTGCCTCCAAAGCTTTGCCTACTGGAATCTAGCGTATTTAAAGCAGGCAACACGGCTATTAAATTCACAGACCGGCGCGCTTGTCGAGGTGCGTCTGCAAGCCATGGGAGATGAAACGATTATGGCCAGCGGTCAATCTACGCCCGCCAAGCGTTACCGTTTAAGCGGCCAGGATTTGCAGATTGACCTGTGGTATTCCGCTAAAAATCGCTGGCTGGGGCTGGAATCACTTGCCGACGGCAAGCGCATCCGCTACGTGCTGCAATGATTCGCATGAAAGCATTTCACGCCAACAAGGATTCACACCATGACCAAAACCGTCAAAGCCCTGTTGTTGGGCGGGCTGTTATTAATCGCCAGCTTAAACAGCGGATGCAGCACTAATATGACACCCATTCCAACCGTCGCTCAAGTTGATCTGCCCCGCTTTATGGGCGACTGGTATGTGATCGCCAATATTCCAACTTTCTTGGAAAAAGATGCACACAACGCGGTGGAGAGCTATGCGTTAAAGGCCAACGGTGATATTGCAACAACTTTCACGTTTAATGCCGGCAGCTTTGCAGGCGAGCGTAAGCAATATCATCCCACCGGCTTTGTGCGCGATACACAGAGCAACGCCAGCTGGGACATGCAGTTTCTGTGGCCGTTTAAGGCGGAATATAAAATCATCTACTTGGATGAGGATTATCAACACACTATCATCGGGCGCAGCAAGCGCGACTACCTCTGGATTATGGCGCGCAAACCCGTACTGAGTGCAGTGGAATACCAGGTGTTGGTTGATTTTGCCGTTGACCAAGGCTACGACGCTCAGCTAATTCAGCGCGTGCCACAACAGTGGGCAGATCCAGCCAGCAGCGCCGCGACCGAAAAGGAAGTCTAAATGCGCATAGCGATTATCGGCAGTGGTATCTCCGGCAACACCGCGGCCTATCATTTACATAAAGCGCATGAGGTCACGCTGTTTGAGGCCAATGCTCATATCGGGGGGCACACCCACACCCACGCCATCGAAACCGACAGGGGCATGCTCAATATAGACACCGGCTTTATTGTGTTTAACGACTGGACTTACCCGAACTTCATCGCGCTGTTGAATGAACTGGGCGTCGCCTCCCAGCCCACTGAGATGAGCTTTAGCGTAAAATGCGAGCGCAGCGGCTTGGAATATAACGGCAATACGCTAAATAGTCTGTTTGCACAGCGCAGTAATCTATTCCGGCCACGCTTTCACCGCATGATCCGTGACATTCTGCGCTTCAATAAAGAAGGCCATGCCTTTCTACAACAGCCCACCGCTGCTGAGCTAAGCCTCGGCGATTTTCTCACGCGGGGTGGCTACAGCCAGATTTTTATCGACAAGTATATTGTACCGATGGGCGCAGCGATCTGGTCGGCGAACCCGGAGGTGATGTTCACCTTTCCGGCGCAGTTCTTCCTACGCTTCTTTGCTAATCACGGCCTGTTAAGCGTGAATGATCGCCCGCAATGGCGGGTGATTAAGGGCGGCTCCAATAGCTATATTGACAAACTCACCGCCGGTTTCGCCGATCGGATACGCACGCGCTGTCCGGTGCAGAAGATTGAGCGCCACACCGCTGGGGTGAGTATTCACACCGAACAGTATGGCCGTGAGAATTTCGACTATGTGTTCATTGCCACCCACAGCGATCAGGCACTGAAACTGCTCAGCCAGCCCACCGCCAATGAAAGCCGCATACTCGGCGCGATTCCTTATCAGGATAATGCTATTGTTCTGCACACTGACACGCAAGTGCTGCCACGGCGCTCGTTGGCCTGGGCGGCTTGGAACTACCATATCCCACAGCAGGAGCAGGAGCGAGTCGCCGTCACTTATGATATGAATATCTTGCAGGGTCTTAAGACACCAGAGACCTTTTGTGTCACCTTAAATTACAGCGGTGCTATTGAGGATAAAAAAATCATTAAAACGCTGAATTATCAGCACCCCGTATTTACCCCGACAGGTATTAGCGCCCAGTCACAGCAGCGCGCCCTTAACGGCGGGCAGCGCACCTATTATTGTGGCGCTTACTGGCGCAACGGATTTCATGAGGATGGCGTGGTGAGTGCGCTGGCTGCTGTTGAACATTTCAGCCAGGATAGGGATGATGCATAGCCGCCTCTATGTCGGCCAGGTTAGGCACCGCCGCTTGCAACCGCGCGCCCATCAGTTCAGCTACCGGCTCTTTATGCTGTACCTTGATCTCGATGAACTGCCAACGCTGTTTCAGCGCTTCTGGCTGTGGTCGCTGGAACGGCGCAATGTTGCCACTTTCCGCCGCCGTGACCATCTACGTCCACAAACCCTGGACTTAAAGACGGCAGTCTACGATCTGATTGAGGAACACAGTGGCCAGCGCCCGCAAGGCCCGGTCAGGCTACTGACGAATCTGGCTTATTTTGGTCTGCGCTTTAATCCAGTGAGTTTTTATTACTGCTTCGATGCATCCGGTGAGCGCTTAGCGTATATTGTGGCCGAGGTGAATAATACCCCGTGGGGCGAGCAGTTCTGCTATGTCATGGATGCGACCAACAACCAAAACCAGGGGCAGCGCGCCGATGAAGCCCAGCGCTATCTAGCTGATAAGCAGTTCCATGTTTCTCCGTTTATGCCAATGGATATGACCTATGATTGGCGCCTCTCCAAACCCGGCGCAACGCTCAGCGTACACATGGAGAATCACCGCGCCGGTCAACGGGTGTTTGATGCTACTATGCGCTTACGGCAGCAGCCGCTTACGCATCGTGCGCTCGCGCGCACCCTGCTCAGCCACCCCGTACAAAGTGTTAAGGTGGTGGGGGCTATTTATTTTGAGGCGCTGCGGCTATGGTTAAAGCGTATTCCCTTTGTTGATCACCCCGGCACCCACGCTCAGACCGCAACTACCCACGTTGTACACGATAAGGTACCCAATGCTTTTGCACACCATGAGGAGGTGAAAACGCCATGAAATCGGATAGTTATTCGCCGGAGAATGCTGAGACTGCCATGAGCAGGCGCGAACAGGTACGCTGGATTGATCGCTTGGCAAAACGTCTACTCCTGCATAAGCTGGCTGATATTAAATATGGGCGTTTAACGCTGATTGCAGGCGCGCAGCGTGAAGTCTTTGGGCAGCTCAGTCCGCAATGTACGCTAGATATTACGCTGCGGGTACATGATGCACAAACCTATAGTGATGTAGCCTTTGGCGGCACCGTCGGCTCCGGTGAAGCTTATATGGCGGGCAGCTGGGAATGTGATGATCTAACCGGCTTAGTACGTCTCCTGGTGATTAATCGCGAGGTATTAGATGGCCTGGACAGCGGCGCGGGTAAACTGATGCTGCCGCTGAATAAGCTGTTCCACTGGCTGCACCGTAATAATCTCAAAGGCAGTCGGCGTAATATTGGCGCACATTATGATCTTGGCAATGACATGTTCAAGCTGTTTCTTGATCCGACGATGATGTATTCCAGCGGTGTGTTTGAGCATAAAGATGCCACCATGCAGGAAGCCAGTGAGGCTAAGCTGAAGCGTATCTGTGACAAGCTCCTACTTAGCCCGGAAGATCATGTAGTAGAGATTGGCACCGGCTGGGGTGGTTTTGCCATTTATGCCGCACAAAACTACGGCTGTAAAGTCACCACTACCACCATCTCACGCGAACAGTACGAGTACGCACAGGAAAAAGTACAGGCCGCCGGATTATCCGACAAGATCACCTTGCTGCTGGAAGATTATCGCAATCTTACGGGACAATATGACAAATTAGTGTCGATTGAAATGATCGAAGCCGTCGGCCACAAATGGTTCGACACCTATTTTAAGCAGTGCAGCAAACTGTTGAAACCGGAAGGCATGATGCTATTACAGGCGATTACCATCGCCGACCAGCGTTATAAAGTCGCCAAACGCGAAGTCGATTTTATCCAGCGCTATATCTTTCCCGGTGGCTGTCTGCCCTCGGTGACTGAGATTGGTAAGTCCATTACTAAAGTCAGCGATATGCGGGTGTATCATCTGGATGATATTGGGCCGCACTATGCGACAACGCTGCTGAAATGGCGTGAGCGTTTTATGGAAAACTGGCCACAGATTCGGCAGCTTGGTTATTCAGATACGTTTAAGCGGATGTGGGAGTTTTACCTTTGCTATTGTGAGGGTGGCTTTGAAGAGCGGGCGATTGGTACGGTGCAGATGTTGATGATTAAGCCGGGTTGTCGGCGGGAGGCGGTGGTTTAATACCTGTTACAGACGCTAATGTCATTGCCGAAGCTAACGCAGTTAGCGATATAGAGCGTCTGGCAGCGTGATATAATCATACTGTTACTCACAGTACGAGATGTCGTATGCCAAATTATGCACACAACACTGCTGATACCAGTACCGCTGTTTTTGACACGTTTATGGCCCTGCCGGAAAATCAGGTAGGGGAAATCATTTCTGGTGAACTGCATACACAACCGCGCCCATCACCTAAACATGCGCGTGCTGGCTCTTCGCTAGGTTTTACCGTCGGTGGTTCATTTGATGGGGGTATTAACGGGCCGGGTGGCTGGGTTATTCTGGACGAACCGGAAATCCATATTCAGGGAGATATTGTGGTACCCGACCTGGCCGGGTGGCGACGTGAGCGTATGCCGATTTTGCCCGACACGGCGTGGTTTGAACAGGAGCCGGATTGGATCTGTGAGATTCTTTCGCCTTCTACAGCGCGTAGAGATCGTGTGATTAAGATGCCTTTATACGCGCAGTGGGGCGTTAAGCATATCTGGTTAGTTGATCCTGATGTTCGGGTGCTGGAGGCCTTTGAGCTAGTGGGTGGGCGGTGGACATTACTGAAATCTTTGCAGAAAGAAGATGAGGTTAAGGTACCACCGTTTGATGCGGTGCCATTTGGACTGGGGGTTTTGTGGGGGTGATTTTTAGCGCCTTTTCATGTGGCTGTTGCCAAAACCATCTTAACATGTGGAATTCCGGTGGTTTTTGAGGCGTAATGGGAGCCTGACTCTTTAAAGCCGAGTGTGCGATAAAGCCCAGCTGCTTTTACTTGTGAATTAAGCTCAATAGTTGCAGCACCTAGTTCATTGGCCGAGCAGATAATGCCGGTTAGTAAAAGTTTCCCATAGCCCTGACCTTGTAAAGCCGGGGGAACAACAACCTGAGATATTTTATAGTGATTATTGCTTCGTTCTGTGAGGCGACCATAAGCAAATAACTTGTCATTTTCAGAAATGCAGTAGTGCATGCTTGATGCCTCAAGGCCGTCCATAACAATATCTTTAGGATGACCAAATTCCTTGAAAAATAACCTGTACCTTAAATCTAAAGCCTGTTCGTATAGTTTATTTTTTGTTTTAATCTGATCTACTTTCATAGTGCTTTTGGCATATAATGTCCACTTAAGCGGACAAAAATAGTTGGTTAAAATGTGCAGCGACGCATAGGCTGTCCGGCGCCGAAGGCGCGAAGTTAATTGACTTGTTACCTGTTGAGACGCGACACATGTTTAGATAGCTTCTCTTCAATTTGCATCAACCTCAATATTGGTGATTTTAGCTCTTTAGTTTCTTCTGCTGCGTATCTGCGGAGCTCACCCAAACATTTTGCATATTCTTCATTTATTACGGGCTCTATATGAACGCCATATTCAGATTTTAAGATTTCTTGAATTTCAGCGATAGCATTAAGCTGATTGTTTTTAGCATTTGGGCCTGAGTTCTTTACGATTGGAGACCATAACATAAAGTGTTTTTCGTAATCAGAGAAATATTTGTTGGCATATTCAATATTCTTCCTAAATTTCTTGGTGAAGCGGTTTACGTTATCGGGCTGTTTGTTTTTGACATATTGCAAGCCGGTTACAAGATGCGTAGCAACTTCGCATATATAAACTATTTTTTCTTTAGCGTTGATCCCGACAACGTCAATCTCACCTTGAATATCCGGGGTGTATAAATTGTATTCTACGAAGTCACACCCAAGAATGATTTTCAAATATTCTCCTGCAACTTCCTCTCCTGGGTTCTGCACTTAACTCTCCAAAGACATATAATGCCTCGTTAAGAGGCAAGTAATATGTTGACTAAAATAAGCAACTAGAGAGCAAAAGCCAACATATTATTTGCCATGCTTGAACGATTTGTTATACCCACCTTATTGATTTTTTTCAATTAAATAAGTTAAGGCCAAATGCGCACTTCACCCTATTTAATACTTGATTAGATTCTTCTTCGGCTTTTTGGCTGCCAGCCCTAAGAATGTCTATTAATTGAGCTTTATCTGACATAAATATTTCCCTACGCTCTCTAATTGGCTTTAATATACTCTGCAAGCACTCTTCTAGAATTTTTTTGGTTGTTCCATCACCTAAACCACCGGTTTGGTACCTACCCTTTAGCTCATCAACATAAACTGAGTCAGAGTGGAACGCATCTAAATACGTAAATACAACATTACCATTAATTTGCCCAGGGTCTTCAATATTTAAATGATTAGGATCGGTGTACATCGACTTTACGGCTTTCGAAATTTCCTTTTCACTTGAGCTCAAGAAAATACAGTTACCCATAGATTTTGACATTTTACTTTTACCATCGGCACTTGGCAAGCGAGACACCTTGCTTAATAATGGCCGACACTCCACTAGAATGTCATCTTGTGCAATATGGTTTAGTTTTCTGACTATCTCATTTGTTTGCTCAATCATTGGTAATTGGTCTTCACCAACAGGAATTAAAGTGGCTCTAAATGCGGTAATATCTGCAGCTTGGCTAATCGGGTATGTTAAAAAACCTGTTGGAATTGAATAACCAAATGACTTAGTTGAAACCTCACTTTTCACCGTTGGGTTTCTCTGTAGTCTAGCAACAGAAACTAAGTTTGAATAATACATAGTCAATTCAGATAACGCAGGAATAGCTGACTGCAAGCAAATAGTTGTTTTTTCAGGTTCAATACCGACAGCCAAATAATCAGCGACAACGTTCAAAATATTAGACGATACCTTGTGTGGATTATGGCCGTGATCCGTTAAGCCTTGTAAATCTGCAACTAAAACGGTTTGCTCATAATCATGCTGCAGCTTAACTCGTTGCTGAAGCGAGCCAACAAAATGCCCCAGATGCAACTGACCAGTTGCTCTATCTCCAGTTAATATTTTTTCTTTCTTAATGGTTTTTTGAGAATTGTGCATAATATGTCTCCTAATAGTTATACCATCGGAGACATAAATGAGATTATTCACAAGCAGTCTTCCGACGGCTTTGAATAGATGTGATTCAGCGCCGCTCTATAAAATAGAGCGCCACCATGAAATTGTATTAAAATTGTATGAAGTATTTTCTTGCATCTGTTGACATTACCATTCATCAAAAAATAACTCAATGAAATTTAGCTTAGCGGGTATAATGCCAAGCTCACCGACTTGTTCGGTGTAACGTATTGTTAGGCAAATTCAATGTGAAGCTTCTTACCAACGGCATGGGCAACACGCTCCAGAAGCTCTATGGTGACAGAAGTATTTTCAGGATCAAGAATCCTATCCAGTTGGGAGCGGCTGGTCTTTAGCTTTTCTGCCAAGCTGGTTTTGGTAATGCTGCTTTCTTCCATAATGTCGGCAAGTTGAAGTGCCAAAAGGCGTTTGTGTGCTTTCGCTGAGACTTCTTCCAGCATTTCTTCTTCTTCAAGAAAGTCATCGAAGCTGCTACCTGTATGTTTATTCATGAGCTATATCCCATCAAACCATTGATCTTTTCGAGTACGAGCCAAATCAATCTCTTTTTGGGGTGTTTTCTGAGATTTTTTGATGAAGCCATGTAGTAATGCCATGATTCCATCATGGACAGTGAAAAAAGTTCGGGCAATATTGCCATTGCTCAACTTACTTCGCACTTCCCATAGGTCAGCTTCCATCTTCCTGACCAATGGCATGCCCAAAGGCCAGCGAAACTGTACCAGCATTATGTCTTCGCCGATCACCTTCTTATCATCGCGCTCCATATCTTTCAACCAGTTACGAACTGGCTCATTGCCGGAGTTTGTGAGGAAAAAGTTGACAGTTAATATTGGCTCTGTACTCATAGAACACAATTGTACCTTACGTGGTACAAATCATTCAATAGTATTATAGAGCGTCCAAACTTTCATCTCATTTGCAGCTTGATTTGTGCTTACCCTCGAAAGGCAAGTTGTTCATCACTGGGAGCTGCTTCGGCCAGCAAAACCAATACCTCTTTTCCATTTCCGAACGTTGTATTTCGCTCATTAAATCAACTACAGAATATTTTTCACCCGCTTTCATATACTTGCCAGCCAACAGGATCAAATTATGAACATGGTTTGCCTTTTTAGCAGGAAGATCTTTTCTGTAAGAAACCAAGGTGTTGCTACGAAAAAAATATTTCGATCATTTAACAAGCATCATCATTTTTTTGACTTACCAAGATTGTCCAACCGAGTTCACTTTGCCTAACGCCTTGCTCAGCGGAAAAATGCGAGCGAGAGCGAGTAGTTTTTCCGATGCAGCAAATTGTTAGGTTTTTATAAGCTCTAGCGTTTAACTTCATACCAATTCTTATCAAGAAACTGACTGTTACTTCCTTTAGCTGCACGAATGATAGTGCATGGATTACTGAAGGTACGGACAAAATGCCAATCCCCAAATTGATCGAATTTTCTACAAGATGTAATAACATATGCTTTCGTTATTTTTTTATACCTTTTACCTATGGTTCTACCGAATCCTTTCAGTCTGATTAGAAAATCAATATCTTCAGCAATCAACTTCTTTTCGTTAAAACCGCTAATTCTATTAAAGTAATCTTTTTTGAACCAATATAAACCAAAAGACAACCTTAAAAAAAATGCAGGTAGTAGAAACATAGCATAGCCAATTGATATACCTAAAGACGAACGTTCTGGCTTTAAATTAATGCCTCCACCCACCACATTTCCAGTTTTTATTTCATTACAAATTTCTATTAAGGTATTCTGGGACATCCAGCTATCAGCATCAATAGTAATCACCCACTCGCCAGTAGCCGCTTTGACTCCTGAATTTCTAATACTTGATAAGTTTTTAGTATCATTCGAAATGATTTTTGCACCAAATTCTCTGGCTATTATTTCTGTTTTGTCAGTGCATCGATTTAAGACAACAACAACCTCTAACTCCACACCAGAAGGAACATTCATATCTTTTATAGAATCAAATAACCGACCTATGAATTTTTCTTCATTATATGCAGGAATTACAATTGATATTTTCATCTAGGTCTCCTTTTTCAAATCCATACAATCCAACCTAACGCCATCCTATGCGGCGCATAATTAATAGTATAATTTGCAATAATGTAGCGAAGCGAAATGCAAATTGCACTATTAATTGTGTGTCCGAACGAGTGATAGCGAGTGGCATAAGGATTTTGTTAGGTGTACCGAACAGTTGAGTCATGAAATTTCCTCTAAGGAGGAAAGTAAATATCTCAAAATGTTTGGTTTGTGCTCTGGTTTTTCACCGAGTTTCGGCCAGTCTTCACCCAAAAAAGCAACATAGCAATCTACCGCATTTAGTTCAAAATCTCGCCATGCATATACGATAACACCTACTTCTGAAGTTCCATCATCTTTATCTAAGGGATTTATATTTCGTCGGATGACTTTCTTTCCAATGAGTTGTGATAAGTCATCAAAATCCTCGTCGTCCATGTCTCTAGTACACCTAACAGTTTAATATACAGACTCTATGTATATCATGCTATACAGAATCCATATAGCCCAACCCTAACCGAACGTCAACTTTAAAACCATCAAAAAAACCGAACGTTAGGCGCACACTCATCAACTAGCGTATTGACAACAATCATCCCAATATTTTGGCAAAGTCCACTAACGCTGCGCCGGAATATCCCTCAACTCCGTCACCACCCCAGCATTCTGCGCCCGATGCCGTAACGCATGATCCAGCAGCGTCAACGCCAGCATCGCCTCACAAATCGGCGTCGCCCGAATACCCACACAGGGATCGTGCCGCCCCTTAGTCACGACCTCAACCGTCTCGCCCTGTAAATTAATGCTTTCGCCCGGAATCCGCATGCTCGACGTCGGTTTAAACGCGGTATGCACGATAATAGCCTGCCCCGAGCTAATCCCACCCAAGGTACCACCGGACTGATTCTGCACAAACCCGTCGATAGTAATTTCATCACGATGCTCAGTACCCTTCTGCGCGACCGAATCAAAACCCGCACCAATTTCCACGCCCTTAGACGCATTAATACTCATCATCGCATGCGCAATATCGGCATCAATCCGGTCAAACACCGGCTCCCCCCAGCCCGGCGGCACACCTTCAGCCACCACCGTAATCTTCGCCCCAACCGAATTTCCCTCTTTACGCAGCGCATCCATATACGCTTCCATCTCCGGCACTTTAGCCGCATCAGGCGAGAAAAACGGATTATTCTCGACCTCATCCCAATTAAAATTCTCCATCTTAATCGGGCCAAGCTGCGACAGATAACCGCGCACGGTCACACCAAAGCATTCCTTCAGGTATTTCTTCGCAATCGCACCCGCAGCGACGCGCATCGCCGTCTCACGCGCCGAAGAACGTCCACCGCCGCGATAATCGCGAAAACCAAATTTTTTGTAGTAGGTGTAATCCGCATGGCCGGGACGAAAGCGATCCATGATATTACTGTAATCTTTCGAGCGCTGATCGGTATTGCGGATCAAAAGGCCGATAGACGTGCCCGTGGTTTTACCCTCAAACACACCGGAAAGAATCTCCACCTCGTCCGCTTCGCGCCGCTGGGTGGTGTGCCGACTCTGGCCGGGTTTACGCCGATCCAGATCGACCTGTAAATCCGCAGCACTCAGTTCCATTCCCGGCGGGCAACCGTCAACGACGCAGCCAATAGCGGAGCCATGACTTTCACCGAAGGTAGTGACGGTGAATAATTTTCCAAAAGTATTTCCTGACATGGGCGGGAATTGTAACGGAATGATTCGGTATTAAAAAGCGAATTACGCAGCTTACATCTCGAACAACAAAAGTATGTACAAGGAACAAGCAGGTCGTAACTGCCTGGAACCCAGTATGTCTGAGTGGCAACGAGTTTACGCCGGTTAACAAGTCTATAGCATGCTCTTTTCTGCATGCGGGCTTGGTTACGACCTGATTGTTCCGTTTCTAAAGTAGAAAGCGGCGATTCAAAAAATTAAGACAGCACACTGTTAATCTGCTCAATGACTGCCAGGGGATTCTCCGCCTGCGTAACCGGACGCCCCACCACAATATAATCAATGCCTGCCGCTGCGGCCTGCTCTGGCGTCATCACCCGCGACTGATCACCCTGCGCACTGCCCTCTGGCCGTATACCCGGTGTAACCAATAGAAAATCTGCGCCCAGTTGCTGTTTGAGCATTACCGCTTCCTGCGCCGAACAAACCACACCGTCTAATCCGGCGGCGGCAGTCAGTTCAGCCAGGTGCTTCACCTGCTGCTGCGGCTCCTCCACCGTCACACCGGTTTTCGCCAGCTGCACCTGATCCATGGAAGTCAGCACCGTCACCGCGATCAACTTAGGCGGATTGGCATAACCCTGTAAGGCTGCACGCGCCGCCAGCATCATCTTATCGCCACCGCTGGCATGCACATTAATCATCCACACCCCCAGCTCCGCCGCCGAACGACAGGCTCCGGCTACCGTATTGGGAATATCATGAAACTTCAGGTCAAGAAACACATCGTAGCCTTGCGCTACCAGCGTTTTTACCAGCGCAGGCCCAGCGGCCACAAACAGCTCAAAACCGACCTTCAATTTGCAAATATCCGGGGATAAACCAGCGTTAACCACAAAACCCAGCGCAGCTTCCTGATCAGGAAAATCTAAGGCAACAATCAAACGACTCGACATAAAATATCTCCGAACAGTTACTCCCCCTCGCCTTACCAGGGAGAGGGGGGTGAGGGTGGAGGCAGGCACACTGTCAAACTCTCAGTTACTGACCACCGAATCCCAACGCTGACAGGCCGGACAGCGCCATAAATAATCCTGCATCTTATAACCGCACTGCCCGCATTGAAACCGACTGTCGGCCTGAGCCAGCCGATTCAGTCCCTGGCTGAGGGCTGGCATAAACGTTTCAGTAGGCACCGCCTGTTGCTGTAACAACTGTAAAGAACGCGCCACCGTTTGCAGTGTAACCGGCCCAGCACTGAAATGCGCCTGAATCAGTGGTTCAAGTTCGGCGGTATGAGCGCTGGCTTGCGCAAAATCCAGCAGCACCGGAAATAAATGTGCGTCAGGCTTTAGCTCATAATGGTGTTTGAAAAACAGATACCACTGCGCTAATTCAGGCCGCCCGCCATAAATCTCCAGCAGGCGCGGTGCCAGCCGCCCTGGCAGGCGCGGATCTTTTTCCAACGCGGCGCGAAAGTGGTTAAATGCCGCGCCATAATCATGACGTGCTAGCGCCAGTTCGGCCTGCAACACCTTAACCCGCGCCGAAGCCGCATAAGCCGAGTGGGCTTTTTTCAGGTTTTCATCTGCTTTATACAGCTGATTTTCCTGAATATAAGCCTCAGCTTTTTCACAGTAATAGTGCGCGATAAAACGGTTTTTATCCTGCCCCGCCCGCTCACTCAGCGCAATCGCTTTGTCCCAGTCCTGTAGCTGCTCGTAGATATGCAGTAAAGGTTCCGCTGCTTGAGCGTTATCGGGGTAATGTTCGATAATCTCGCGAAATACGTTCTCCGCCCGATCTAACATACCGGCTGCAAAAAAATCTTCGCCCAGTGCCAGCATAGCCGCTTGACGCTGCGAGTTATTCAGATCGGGGCGTGCCACCAGATGCTGATGAACACGCAGTGCACGGTTCACTTCGCCACGATTACGAAACATATTACCCAGCAACAGAAAGGTTTCTGCGGTCTGGCTTTCGATCACGGGTGCTTGCAGAAAAATATCTAAGGCTTTGTCAGGTTCTTCATTCAGCAGGAAGTTAATGCCCCTGACAAACTGGGGTGAAGGCGCTGGCGTTTGTGTTTGCTGCTGCTGTCGATTACGTTTACGGGCTGCGTTCCAGCCAGAATAAAACGCGAGGGGTAACAGTAAGAACAGAATTTCCTGCATATTATAGGCGGCGCATCAGACGCAAGTCCAAGGTCGATTAATCCTGAATAGGAAAATCGTTACGCGCCGTATTAACCCGCTCGCGCAGCTCCTTGCCCGGTTTAAAATGAGGTACAAATTTGGGCGGCAAATCCACCTGATCCCCTGTTTTAGGATTACGGCCTTTTCTGGCCGTACGGTGATGCAATGAAAAGCTGCCAAAACCCCTGATTTCAATACGTCCACCGCCAGACAAAGTCTCACTCATGCTTTCCAGCAACATCTTGACTGATAGCTCAACATCTTTACTGCTTAGGTGACTCTGTTTGCGGGTTAAAATATCAATAATTTCAGATTTGGTCATCCGTTACACTCCTGAAGCACTACAGCGACATCAGTTATTTCCAACCGCCCAGGCTCCAAATGTGTTGGGAGCCTAAATTTGATGTGCTGATAGATTTATGCGTGCGTACTAATAAAAATAAGTATAAATAATTATCAACAAACGGAGCAGGCTAAAAAGCCTTAGCCTGCTGTTGTTCACCAGCACACCAGCCTTAAACTGATGTGCTCGGTAGATTGTTTGCCATCCTTGGCAAATTTATTCCTGCGCGAGCGTGCTAAACGCTAATGCCAGATGGGGTGGTATTAGTCGCTCATTTGCTCTTTAAAGATGTCGCCCAGTGAGGTCGAAGCACCGCTGCCTTTGCTGCTGTACTCTTTCATCACACGCGCTTCATCTTCATTTTCCTTCGCTTTGATCGACAGGTTAATCGCGCGAGTTTTGCGGTCTACGCCCATAAACTTCGCTTCGACTTGATCACCTTCTTTCAGCTGCGTACGTGCATCTTCAACGCGCTCACGCGACAGCTCAGACGCCCGCAAGATGCCTTCGATGCCTTCGCCCAGATCAATACGCGCCGACTTCGCGGTCACTTCCAGTACGGTGCCCAGCACGACACTGCCTTTACTGTGCGCGGCTACGAAGTTGGAGAACGGATCCTGTTCCAGCTGCTTGATACCGAGTGAAATACGCTCACGCTCAGGATCCACTGCCAGTACCACGGCTTCGACCTCATCACCCTTCTTGTAGTTGCGAACGGCCTCTTCGCCCGGCGCATTCCAAGAGATGTCAGAGAGGTGAACCAGCCCGTCAATGCCGCCGTCCAGGCCAATAAAGATACCGAAATCAGTAATCGACTTAATCTTGCCAGATACCTTATCGTTCTTGTTGTTACCTGCCGCAAACTCGTCCCACGGGTTAGGCTGACACTGTTTCATCCCAAGTGAAATCCGGCGACGTTCCGCATCGATGTCAAGGATCATGACCTCAACTTCATCACCGAGCGAGACCACCTTGGCTGGATTAACGTTCTTGTTAGTCCAATCCATTTCAGAAACGTGGACCAAACCTTCAACACCGTCTTCAATTTCAACGAAGCAGCCGTAGTCCGTCAGATTGCTCACTTTACCAAACAGGCGAGTTTCACGCGGGTAGCGCCGTACCAGATCCTGCCATGGATCTTCACCGAGCTGTTTCAGGCCAAGCGAGACACGATTCTTCTCTTTGTCAAACTTCAATACCTTAACGTCGATTTCATCGCCGATGTTGACTACTTCAGACGGATGCTTAACCCGCTTCCAAGCCATATCAGTAATATGCAACAGACCATCAATACCGCCAAGATCAAGGAACGCACCGTAATCAGTCAGGTTCTTAACCACGCCCTTAACGGTTTGGCCTTCCTGTAGGTTATCCAGCAGCGCCTCACGTTCAGCACTGTACTCTTCTTCCACTACAGCACGGCGGGAAACGACAACGTTGTTGCGCTTTTGATCCAGCTTAATCAGCTTAAATTCAAGCTCTTTCCCTTCGAGGTAAGCTGTGTCGCGTACTGGACGTACGTCAACCAATGACCCTGGTAGGAAGGCACGAATATCGCTGAGTTCAACGGTGAAGCCACCTTTAACCTTGCCGGTAATAATACCAGTGACGATTTCATCATTATTAAAGGCTTCGTCCAACACTTCCCAAGCGCGCATGCGGCGGGCTTTTTCACGCGACAGACGGGTTTCACCAAAACCATCTTCCACGGTATCTAGCGCAACCTCGACCAAATCGCCAACTTGTACGGCGACCTCGCCTTTTTCGTTTTTGAACTGTTCAGCTGGGATAACTCCCTCTGACTTCAGACCGGCACTGACAATAATAAAGTCAGAACGCACGTCAATAACAGTGGCGTTAACCAGAGAGCCTGGTTTCATTTGCGTATAGGAAAGACTCTCTTCAAACAGTTCTGCAAAACTTTCGGACATGAATAAAATTACCTGTTAATCAATAAAATGAGCATCGCGACTTACGGTGCTTCCTGGAGCCGAACCAACGGCTTTGAGAAACAGCTTCCCTGTCACAATGGGCAAAAAACAAAAAGCCCGGACATTCCTTGTCTGGGCCTCCACGGCATGCAACTGCAGGCCTAATTACGTTCGTGTCGCGTTTGCTGCTGACAGCTGGCTGTTAATCGTAGCCAGTACCTGCTCAGGCTGCAAACGGCTGCTGTCAATGTAGACAGCCTCGTCCGCCGGACGCAAAGGTGCCGCTGCACGCTCAGCATCACGCTTATCGCGGGCAGCAATCTCCTTAATAAGGTGCGCAAGATTAGCACTAATTCCCTGCTCACTCAACTGCTTATAGCGCCTTTCCCCTCTGACTTCGGGGCTGGCTGTTAGAAAAATTTTTAATGTTGCATCAGGAAAAACCACGGTACCCATATCACGCCCATCAGCAATAAGCCCTGGCGCACGTCGAAACGCCCGCTGCCGTGCTAGCAGTGCAGAGCGTATCGCAGGCAGTGCCGCTATTTTGGACGTGACTGAAGAACAGGCCGGGTCGCGAATCGCTAAGCTTATATCTTCTTGATTAACAAAGACTTTTCCCTGAAAAAACTGAACATCCAACGTCTTCAACAAACTCATAATCGCCGGCTCATCATCTAGCGCCAGCGCGTGCCGCATTGTCATCAGCCCAGCCACACGGTAAATAGCACCACTATCGAGCAAATGCCAGTCTAGCTGCGTGGCTAGTAAAGCTGCAATCGTGCCTTTACCAGCACCCGCTGGACCGTCTATCGTAATGACTGGGGCGTGATCAACCTGCGGCTTGGGGGTATGAGGTGTGGCTGACTCCACAATTGAGCTCCTGAGTGTTGGTTGTGCGCTTTCAAAAAATAACGGACACATCGAATAACGGACACGTCAATTAATCTTATCCATTAATCCTGTTCTAGCCCGGCAATATAACGGTCTCTAGCCTGCTTGGAAGCCGTCATTAATTGCAAAAGCGCGGCGCCATCCTGCGCAGCAATGAGTGCTCTAAAGGCACTGAGATTATCCTGCAATGCTGCAATCATATCCAGTACGGCGCTGTCGTTATGCAAACAAATGTCACGCCACATCACCGGATCACTGGAGGCGATGCGGGTGAAGTCCTTAAAGCCACCGGCGGCATAGCGCAATATATCTTCACTTTGTGGGCGTTGTAACAGCGTATCTACCAGTGAAAATGCCAATACATGGGGTAAATGACTGGTGGCGGCCAACACCTCATCATGCAGTGCCACT
>CALAMO010000015.1 GCA_937925855.1 uncultured Thiotrichaceae bacterium | reverse complement strand
CGGGGATTAATCAGGCGTTATCGCTGGGTTATTTGAAATCTCAAGGGCTTTATTCACTGCGTGATGGTTGGATCGCGCTTCACCATGCTAAGTGAAACGCCCTGTGCGGAGCCGCATGCAGGGTGTTGTGGGGGCTGGAGGCTAGAGTCCTCCGGCTACCCGATTATGTGTAGATTAATCGAGAGGCACTAATTCAAAATCAACAAAATCATCCCACTTTTTAAACCACTCATAAAATAATTCAATATTGTTTGACTCCATCAATTGATAGCACACATTAAGCTCTCTATTCACCCAAGAATTCAAATAATGAAGTCCGTTTGGAAACATGCGGCCTTGGCTATTATATCTTTCATAATTTTCTTCTAGACAGCCTGGTTTAAATTTTTCTACAACCATATATTTTTTCAAGTCTATGTATCCTTTTGTATTCTGAACATTTGACTTCATCAGTTTTACACATAACGCCGCGCTCACCAGTAAATTTGGAGCGAAGCGAGTAATTTATCCGTGTGCAGCGCCTTGTTAGGGCTGTTCGATGACTTTTTGTGTAAAGGATGCCCACATTTCATCTTCAGCTTGATTAAGCTTAGATCTTTCAGACTCAATTCTTCTTCGCTCGTTGCCTAACTCGTCCACATATTCTTCGAGCTTAGCAATTGCGGATTTTGGAATCACAAAGCGCCTAAGGTCCTCCTCTGTTACAGCAGTTTGACCTGAAGCTCCAGACTCAAACCTTTGAAATTGCAACTGACCAATTGGAGACGCAAGTAAAAAGACTAACGCTTTAGGAGATATTCTTTTAGGTCTTAATATGGCAACATGGCTATCTACAGTGTACTCACCTTCTAGCTCAAACAACGCAGGTTTTCCTATAGATGTTCCACCATCCATAGTTAAAAGAACATCATTTCTTTTTAACACTCGATTTGGATTTAAAAGTTGGAAATCATCTTCTGAGATATATCTACAATCATTAACATTAATAGCCATTTTCTGAATGCTAAGAGTGTTAATAACAGGAATACCTTCTCCTTCCTGCAAATAGACAGGTTGAGAACCTTTGGTCAGAGGATCAGGCAGGAACTCACCTAAATAAACCGTTTCTCTATCCAGCAAGAGGCTATCTAACTCAACAAATCTATTTTCTGACTGCTTGCTATCGCATCTCAACGAATGCGAACGAGATATTTCTAGTAAGCTTGAACGTCCAATAATTGGGTATTTCTGTTTTTCAAACATTCTTAGCTCCAGATAACATCACGTTTTATATAATCTAACACCACTTTGGGTTCTGTGGCCGAATGCTCTACTTTATAATCTTCTTCACATAAATGCAGATTTTGTACAATCTCGCCAGAAGTAGATACAAAATTTAATAGTTGATTAGGCCTAGGTTTTTCCTTTCTTTTACTCAACTTATAACCTACTTCATTTACAATATATGCATGATGTTCTTTATTGAATTTACTTGCAGTTTTTGAAAATGCATAACGAGCAATATATTTAGAAAGACCAGAAGACTTTAGTATCGAGTTATAATGCTCTGCGGCACATTCAATCGAAGAAAATGGGGCTATTGGTGTCATCTGCAACACTTCCGCATTCTTACCTTTTTTATATACCCAATCATTAACCTTAATTACTTCTTCCAAATTACTCAGAACTTTTTTCTGAAGTTCTTCTGACGTGCTAAATTTTTTAATTGCACTTTTAGTAAGTATCATTTTAGTTTTCTTAATAATTTCTTTTGCATGCGTTTCGTGTTTTTGCCACTCTTCATCCCAGCTAATAATTTCTTCTCCAGTCTTCTTTTGAGCAAATAGCAAGCTTGTTAGCGTTGGCGTATCAATAAATACATTCCTAGGGAGGGCTACGACAGCTTTCACATGAAACATTCTGTAAATAAATATTCTTACAGGCATAAGGTCTACTGCATTGAAGATCGATTCCGGCAAAACAACACCCATTCTTCCACCGGGTTTAAGTAGCTGAAATGCCCTCTCAATGAAAAGCGCATCTGAAGGTGTTTTGTCTGATAATGAAAATGTTTTTGAAAGTGTTCTTTTTGTATCTGAGGACAGTGTGACTCCAAAGGGAGGGTTTGATAAAACAACATCAAATGTTTCACAAACATCTTTATCATATACACTTCTTGCTACACTTCTTTCTTTATCACCAGACGGCCTTAGCTTTGTGTCGTTATATGATGAAAACGGTTTAAAGGCATCATATTTAAACATGTGTGCAGAGCCATCACCATGCAACACCATGTTCACTTTCGAAGTGATTGCCATAATAAATTTAGGGTCGAAACCATAGATAAAGTTTTCAGCCCAATAATTCGGCATTTCATCACTCATTCGAGCATTGTAAAATTGTGTTTCTTCAAAATCAGAAACAAGAGAACTGGATTCATCTTTAATAGAGGATGTAATTTTGTTCATTGCGTGCAACAAAAACGCCCCAGAGCCACAAGCTGGATCTATCACATAAGGAAGCCTATTCTCAGGATGAGTGGCGCTGTTCCAAGTTTTCCTAGTTAATTCTTCGAGATCTAATGCTTCAATGATAAATCTAACTAAATTAGAATGTGTAAAGTACATACCTTTATCTTGCTTAAAACCAGATCTAAGGATTTCTTCAAAGAAAGCTCCTATCACATCCCCGTGTAAAGCAGCCCCTTTGGTAATAGATAAAGACTCTAAGGCTAAGACAACAGACTTTACTTTCTTTTTTGAAAACTCTTTTGGATCAATTTCATCAGGCGTAACCCCTTTCTCTATATATCTTGAGTAAGCTTCTTTATATAAATTATTAACACACTCAAAAACATCTACTGATTTTTCTGGTTTTCCATTCCTATACTTAACCTGAAAGCTATATTCACTATACTTTTTTGAAGTCCTTTCATCATAAATCTTAGCAAGTAGGCACTTTACTAAGTTAACGAAAATTGCATTATCAGGGTGTTCACCAAAGAATTCATTATGAAAACTATTGGCAACAGCTCTAAAATCAGCCTGTGTAGTATTAATTTTCAGATCCCTATCACCGCCATTTATATAGGGAATATAATTAAGATCTTGGTAATCCTTCGGGAATATTGTTGAGTGAGGCTTACCTGCCTCTTCCCAGCTTTCATAAGATTTATACTTAACATAATCAATGCACTTTAGCTCAAGCACCGCTTTTGTGGTGTTGGGGTGCACTGTCCCATAAACTAATAATTTTGGGGAGCCGATTAAGGGAGCCGTACCAAACAATTGATACTTAATAGCCTTATCTTCATCAGGGTCATATTTCTCTGATGACTTAAATTCCATAACCGCGTATGGAAGAGCATCTTCATCATACACAATCAGATCAACTTCATCAGATAGTGAGCCAGTACTGCCATGAGCAAAGTATTGCTCATGATAGAGTCGTTCAATCTCGTACCCATATTCTTTATTACATAGTAAATTGATTATCGTCGCATGGACTAGTTCTTCTGGCTCAAATGCTTTCACATTTGACTCATCTGACTTCAATTCACTTGGATACGTAATTAGTTTGCTAGATTCATCTGCAACGGCTAATTCTGAGTTTAATGATAATCCATTAATATTTTTTATATACCATTGAATCGATTTTTCGTCTAAAGACATACTTTTCCCAATTTCCATTATTACAAATGTTGCACATTATTTGGCCAAGAGCCCTAACAGTTTATTGAACAGCAGCAACGTTTATCTTCCATAAATTGCGTTAATCCATAATTCATACCATTCATCCTCTTTCACCTAGCTGCTGTATATTCTGGGATTATCATAAGTCATCCAGACCAACTATGCACCTCTGCCCCATGACTAATTTCTACAACTCCTTAAACGATGATGTGCCTACTCCTTACTCGCAGGACTTCTGGAATAACTACAGCCTTTTCCTTGTAAAACAAGGCACTAGCAAGAAATACGTCACTTGGTACATCCTACGCACTAAACAATATATAGCTGCCTATCCTGAAATACCTGTACGGGAACACCAACCTGAGCAAGTTGAACAATATCTAAACCATGTGGGGCGGGAACAGAGACTGAAAGACTGGCAATTCGTACAAATTGTTGATGCTATACTGCTGCTGTTCAAAGCCGCGATAAAAGCTGAATGGGTTAATACACTCGACTGGAGCTATTGGAAAACAGCGGCAAAATCGCTGAGCGCTTCCCACCCAACAGTCACACGAGATTATGAAAATGTTTTGGCGGCACCAGATAACCTCTCTGCCGACTCCACCGAAGTTATCGGCAACAAATACCGCTATAAGCACGAAATCTCTGAACTCATTCGTATAATCAGGCTAAAAAATTACTCAATTCGCACTGAAAAGACCTATAAACACTGGGCAGTTCGTTTTTTCTTGTTTCATAACACCGACGACCCAAAGACTCTCGGTTCGAACGATGTAAAAACATATCTCGAATATCTGGCAACTAAACGTAATGTTTCCGTATCAACACAGAAACAGGCATTGAATGCAATTGCCTTCTTATTTCATCAGGTATGGGGACGTCCACTGGGTAATTTAGGAGAGTTCGTCGGTGCTAAGCGCCCAAGAAGACTGCCTGTAGTTTTATCAAAACCTGAGGTACAACAAGTTCTTGAGCAGCTAAATCCAAAGCATCGGCTAATGGCAGGCTTGATGTATGGTGGTGGGATGCGTCTTATGGAATGTGTCACGTTAAGAACCCAAGACATCGATTTTGACTATCGACAAATAACCATCCGCAATGCCAAAGGCTTTAAAGACCGAATTGTTCCACTACCAATAAAATACCAAGAAATTCTTAAAAAACAAATCGATGCAGTCCGTGAGCAACATCAACAAGACCTGAAGGATGGTTTTGGGGAAGTTTACCTACCGGATGCTCTGGCACGTAAATACCCAAATGCACCAAAAGAATTCCGCTGGCAATACCTGTTCCCGGCGACAAGAATTTCAGCAGACCCAAGAACAGGTGTGCTACGTCGCCATCATTTACACGAAACCAGTCTGCAACGAGGCATTAAAAACGCTGTCAAAAAATCAGGAATTATAAAACGGGCAACCTGTCATACCTTACGCCACTCTTTTGCCACCCACCTGCTTGAAGCAGGCTACGACATCCGTACAGTACAGGAATTACTCGGTCATTCCGACGTATCCACTACTATGATCTACACGCATGTGCTGAACACACCCGGCCTCAACGTGCAAAGCCCCGCTGACATGCTTTAAAAAACCGAGTCAGCTTCAATAAGCCAACTCAACCTACTCCGCCTTACCCGAACGCAAATTAAACCCAACCACAACAACCGCCAACACCATAAAACCCAACGCCACCGGACTACTAAACAGAAAAAACGGATCACTCCCAGTAGCGGAAACAGCCTGCCGCGCTGTATCTTCCAATCGCCCACCCAGAATAAAAACAATCATAGCTAGAATCAGGAATACCGCTGCCGCATTGTCGGGAATACCGAGCGACAGTACAGGAATCAGGTTGGCACCACAGACCGATGAATTAGCCGCTTCCGTTGCCGCAATGCCTGCTTTAGCACCCTCAGCACGTTGGGCTACTGATGCTGTGCCTGTTGGTCAAAAAATGAAGCCGTTTGGGGGCGCTGCGGCAGCTCAATCTCATAGGGCGTTGTCCGAATGCGACCCGTTCGCTCACCCCGCACCAACAGCCCTTCATATTCTGTCGGCACCGGGTTCGGGGAACAGGGTACCGCGTCTTCCGCCGAATACACGCAGATAAACAGCGTGCGTGGGCGGTTTGTCTTATTTGGGGCAGAGCCATGCAATAAGCGTGTGTGCATCAGGCAAACCGAACCTGCTGGCCCGATGCAAGTACGGGCCTGCTCCTGGCATTTCAGCGCCATATCATTCGTAATAGCACCAGTAAAAACGCCGTCATGCCACAGACTGTGAATCTCGCCTCTATGTGAGCCAGGCACCACTTCCAGCGGTCCGTTATCCGCCGTCACATCATCAATCATGAGCAGCGCAGTCACCAGCGCATCGTTAGAATGTGGGGTGAAGGGGAAATCCTGATGCCATTTGACGGCGGTCTGGCTGCCGGGCAGCTTGGCGTTGATTTTGGCGTGATGGAATTTAACGTTCGGGCCAATCAGAGCAGCGACGCAGTCGGTCATATGGCTGGATTGCATCGCTTCTTTGTAGGCATCAGAGACCTCAATCGGCGCATTCACACGCCGCAGCCCCGGTTTAGCTGCGCTGTGTCCTGCGTCGAGATCGAAGCGCGCCCGGCCATCGAGCGTTTTACCATACGCAGTCTGATGGTGGCGGCTGTCTTGCGTCCATTGCTGGAAGTCGCGCTGTAGGCGGGCTAGTAGATCTGCCGAAACGGCATGCTCAACCAGCAAGTAGCCGTCCTGCCAGAATTGCGCCTGTTGTTGTGGGCTGAGTGTGCTCATGGAGTGTCAACCTCGTTAAATAATGGAATGTTGCAGCAGCATAGCAGGTAATATTGGTTTGGCACTACTGCTTGTAATGGGCTTCTACTCGTCAATTTTGAGGATGGCAAACAATGTTAAAGGCGCGCAATTACTTTTTGGGTTTCATCGGGCTGTGGTTATTGTTTTGTTGGGGGCATGCCATCGGCACGGAGCAGCCGCCTGCGCTGCGGACTACCCAGCTGCTTGAGATTCAACGCGCGCTGGAGAGCGCTGAGACCGAATTACAGGCGTTAAAACGGACGGCGGCTAAAACCACGGAGGAGCAGAGCCCAGATTTGTTTGCTGAGCTGCGCAAGCAAAATGAGGCGGTGGCGAATCTGAGGCTTTCGCTAGAGAAAACAGCCACGGGTGGCCTGTCGATACAGGCGCTGAATGTGGCTGCTCCTCCTTTTGATTGGCGTCAGGAAATGAGCAATGTGATGCAGCCGGTCCTTGAGTCACTGAAACAGTTAACCCATAAACCACGGCAAACCACCGAATTACGCACGGGGATCAAGCGTCTTGAGGAACAGCTAAAGCTACTCGATAACGGTTTGACAGCGATAGCACAGGAAAAGGCATCCGTGCGGGATAAGGCACTGAATAACAAGCTGCAAGATATGCAAGACACCTGGCAGCAGGAGGTGACTGATTTGCTGCGGGAGAAGGTGTTGCTTGAAACTGAGCTGGCAACCCTACAGCGTGACGACGCTGATAGCTGGCAGTCACTGACTCAGTCATTGGAAAGTTTTTTTGCCGGGCGAGCACTCACACTGCTGCTGGCGATTTTGTTTGCAGTCGGCACCTGGTTATTATTTCGGTTGGTAAATCAGCGCTTATGGCAACGCCATGCCTCGCGCCGCAGTTCACCGCTGTACCGCTTTTTTATGTACAGTTTTCACGCATTCAGCACGATTTTTATCGTGTTAGTGGTATTTGCCGTATTTTATCTGCGTGATGATGTGCTGCTGCTTGGGCTGGGCCTGTTGGTTATGGTAGCGGGCCTGCTTGGTTTGCAAAAAGCGTTACCGCGTTTCCTGCGGGAAGTGAATTTGCTATTGAATCTGGGGTCGGCGCGTGAAGGCGAGCGCTTACTCTATAACGGTGTGCCCTACTGCGTACAATCACTCAATGTATTTACTATTTTGTCCAACCCGGCGTTAGAGGGGGTGCGACGTTTACCCCTTGAACAGATAGCTACCTTGTTTTCGCGCCCCGTATTGGCGAATGAACCCTGGTTTCCTTGTGCGCCGGGTGATGTTTTGTTACTACCCGACGAGATGTTAGTCACGGTGGAACAGCAAAGTATTGAGCAGGTCGTGCTGAAATCACTGGGGGGAGCGTTAGTGCACTACAATACCGCTGATTTTTTTGGCTTGAGCTTGGTCAATCTTAGCCGCAGCGGTAGCTTTGTGGTGAGTACGGTATTTGGGTTGGATTACCGCTATCAAGCGAATATCTTGGAAGCGTATCCGGCACTTATAATGGCCGAAATACCCAAAGCGCTCAGTGCGGCGCAGATTGATGCTGCCTTGTATTCGAGCATGTCTGTTGAGTTTAAAACCGCCAATGCATCATCACTGGATTTGTTGATCTGGGTGACGTTTGACAGTCAGCTGGCGGCGAGTTTCCGCAAGCTGGAACGCATTTTGCAGCAGGCGTGTTTGCGGGTGTGTAATCAGCATAACCTGACTATTCCATTCCCACAGCTGTCGATTCACGTTGAAAATCAGGCGGCGTGAATGGGGTAACTTGAGCAGCGGGCATCTTGCCACCGCGCAGTACAAAAAAAGCGTAACGCCATTGGGTGCTACTTTACAAATTCAGTGCAGACAGGCTAGATTGATGACGTGGTTGCGTGCTGCGCCTGATGAGATTAACAGCTGTTGCTGGGCCTTGTGCGCGGTGAGTGACAATGAAAACTTAATGGACAATGATGAAAGGATGACAAATGATCAATCAGAACGGGTTTAGCCTCCTGTTGGTGACGGCAGCGTGTTTGCTTAGTGCTTGTGCGACGTCGAAGGATGCGGCCATGAAGGGGGCGGCGACTGGCCCAACGGCCTCTGCCGTGGGCACGGCGCGCACAGATGAATTGACGACGGGCTACGGCCATGGTTCAGACGTGCCGGGCCAGCTGGATGACGGTGGTTGGGTGATGAATACGCCGGGTAAAGCGCATAGCCATAAGGTGTTACTGGCGGCATGCCCGGAGAGACCGATACTGACGACGCATACGCATGATCATCTGCACTCCGCCCAAACGGTCGAGGATCTGGGATCGGTGGCGCATAAGCATCAGGGGTGTTTTGTTTGTCCCGCTAAAAATTCATTGGTCAAGCGTATTACGGGCCATTAAGGTCAGCTGCGCATTAGTTTTTGTTATACTTAAAGCCAAGCTATAACCACATAATAAAATAATAAAGTAAGGCTTATGAAAACAATGATCTTCACGCATAGAAACTGCTGCTTATATCCATCCGTTTTGCTCTTGAGTATTGTGCTGCTGGCTTCTGGTTGCGCACGGCGCGCACCGGTAGTTCCTGAAGCTGGCGGCAGGGTGGGCCATGGACAGGGCTATCTGATAAACTCGGAAATCGAGGGCCAGCTGAATGACGGCGGCTGGGTGCTGAATATACCTGGCGAAGCGCATACGCATCGGGTGGTGTTAACAGAATGCCCGGAGACACCCGTGGTGGTGACGCATGTTCATAATCACCTACAGGCCGCGCAGGTCGGTAAAGGCGGTCATAAGCACCGGGGCTGTTATATCTGCCCGCCGAAAAATTCACTGGTACAGCGAATATTAACGCACTGAGAAAGTGTGCTCTAAAGCAGCTTGTCGCTTTAAACCACTGAGTACAAACTTCAGTGCGAAACCACTAAGCTAATCCACTGTGCGCTAATTCAAAAACGTACTGTTTGTGACAGTTCCTGTTCAGCGCTTGGACAGTTCCGCTTAATCTGTATAGGATAGATAACAGAGAAGAGGAACCATACAGAGGTGGAGGCTGAATGGAAAATAAAGCGAATACTTTCCCCAAATTACTGATCGCAAACGCACAGCGTTTTGCTAATCGTCCCGCGATTCGCGAGAAAGAGTTTGGCGTCTGGCAAACCTGGAGCTGGGTGCAGATGCGGGATGAAATTTTCGCGCTGGCCAACGGTCTGGCGGCGATGGGGTTCAAACGCGGCGATAAGCTGGCAATCATTGGTGCTAACCGGCCACGCCTGTATTGGGGTATGTGTGCCGCCCAGTGCCTCGGTGGTATTCCGGTTCCGGTTTATCAGGATTCAGTCGCCAGCGAGATGCAGTATGTGCTGGATCATGCCGAAGTGCGCTTTGTTCTCGCCGAAGACCAGGAACAGGTCGATAAGTCGTTGGAGATCAGAGAAAACTGCCCTTCGATGCAGCAGATTATCTACGACGATACACGCGGCCTGCGTGATTACGATGCTGGTATTCTGCATGATTTTGCTGCGGTGCAGGAAAAGGGTAGGGCGTTCGCTAAAGACAAGCCGGATTACCTGCAGCAGGAAATTGACAAAGGCACCGGCAGCGACGTCGGTATTTATCTCTACACTTCCGGTACTACCGGCAAGCCGAAAGGCGTGGTGATGACCAATGACAATATCATTATCACTTCGCGTAATAGCATCGCTTTCGACAAACTCACCGAACACGAAGAAATCCTCTCCTACTTACCGATGGCCTGGGTCGGTGATCATATCTTCTCCTATGGTCAGGCTTACGTCGCCGGGTTTTGCGTTAACTGCCCGGAGAGTGAAGCGACCGTACACACTGATCTGCGCGAAATTGGCCCTACCTACTATTTTGCCCCGCCGCGTCTGTTTGAGAATATCCTCACCACCGTCACTATCCGCATGCAGGACGCCGGTAAGCTCAAGCAGAAGATGTTCAACTATTTCATGGACGTAGCGCGTAAAACCGGGATCGACATGTTGGAGGGGCGGGCGCTGAGTTTTAAGGACAAGATGCTCTATAAACTTGGTAATTTCTTAGTTTATGCACCGCTGAAAAACACCATGGGTTTTAGCCGGGTGCGTTTGGCCTACACGGCGGGCGAAGCAATTGGCCCGGAAATTTTCGATTTTTTCCGCTCGCTCGGCATCAATGTCAAACAGCTCTACGGCCAGACTGAATCTTCGGTGTTTATTACCATGCAGCCCGACGGCGAGATATATGCTGACACTGTCGGCGTACCTGCGCCGGAAGTGGAAATTAAGATCAACGATGACCGCGAAGTCATGTACCGCAGTCCCGGTGTGTTCCACAGCTACTACAAGAACGAGGAAGCCACGCGCGAAACCAAAAACGCTGAAGGCTGGGTGTATACCGGCGATGCGGGGTTCTTTGCGGATAATGGTCAGCTCAAGATTATCGACCGTGCGAAAGACGTGGGTAAATTCAACGATGGCTCGATGTTTGCGCCGAAGTACATTGAGAATAAGCTGAAATTTTTCCCGCATATTCGCGAGGTGGTAACTTTTGGTGATGCGAAAGATCACTGCACCGCATTTATCAATATTGACCTCGAAGCCGTCGGTAACTGGGCCGAGCGCAATAATGTGCCCTACGCCAGCTATCAGGAATTAGCCGGGCACGTAGAAGTGTACAAAATGATGCTGGAAAGCGTGGAGCAGGTGAATAGCGATTTAGCGGCTGATCCTATGTTATCCAACTCTCAGATTCATCGCTTCCTGATTTTGCATAAGGAACTGGATCCCGATGATGGCGAGCTGACGCGGACGCGTAAGGTACGTCGCCGCATTATTGCTGAGAAGTATGACGTGCTGATTGCTGCGCTGTATTCCGACGTGAAGGACTGTTATGTGAAGACGGAAGTGACCTTTGAGGACGGTCGCAAAGGTGCGATTGAGGCCACGTTAAATATTCAGGATGCCAAAACTTTCACCCCTGTGGTGCAACAGGAGGCCGCTTAATGAGTGCATCGGCTGATCGCGCTGCGAAAATCGGCGATACTATGCTGGAAGTGAAAGACATTACGCTGTCTTTCGGCGGTGTTAAAGCGCTGACTGATATTAGTTTTGATATTAAAGAAGGTGAAATCCGCGCCATTATCGGCCCGAACGGTGCCGGTAAAAGCTCTATGCTTAATGTTATCAGCGGTTTCTACCATCCACAGCAAGGCGAAGTCTGGTTCAATGGTAAAAAACGTGGCCCGATGAAGCCTTATCAGGTCGCCCGCCAGGGTATCGCCCGTACCTTCCAGAATATCGCCCTGTTCAAAGGCATGTCCACGCTGGATAACCTCATGACCGGGCGCATGACGCAGATGAAAACCAACCTGTTCTGGCAGGCCATCTGGAAAGGCCCGGCGGAGAAGGAAGAGCTGGAACATCGTGAGCGTGTTGAACACATTATTGATTTTCTGGGGATACAGGCGATCCGTAAAACGCCGGTAGGGCGCTTGCCTTATGGTATGCAAAAGCGGGTCGAGCTTGGACGGGCATTAGCGGCGGAAGCGAAACTGCTGCTGCTGGATGAACCAATGGCGGGCATGAATCTGGAAGAAAAAGAGGATATGTGCCGCTTCGTGTTGGATGTGAACGATGAATTTGGTACTACCATTGCGCTGATTGAACATGATATGGGTGTGGTGATGGATTTATCGGATCGGGTGGTGGTGCTGGATTACGGGCAGAAGCTGGCCGATGGTACGCCGGACGAAGTGCGGAGTAATCAGGCGGTGATAGATGCGTATTTGGGGGTGAGTCATGATTAAGATGAAAAGAAAACCCATCCCCAGCCCTTCCCTTGTCAAGGAAGGGAGCCTAGCCTCAGTCTTAAAAGTTATATCAATTAGCATCATGAGATTTTGCTTTGATCAAAGATTTAAACTATTCGTTAATTCAAAAAGCTTGCTTATTAGCACATTTAAGCTCCCTCCCTTGATGTCACACGTTTCGCTTTCTAAACGTGGCTTAGGAGGGTTGGGGAGGGGTTTAAGGCCTCAGCCAATTCCACTGAACTCTCAGTCAACCACCTTATTGAAAAATAAAGTACGGGGAGGTGTCAGATGAGCCCAGATTTCCTTAATCTCATTGAAGTCATCCTAAACGGCCTAATGGCCGGAATCATGTATGCACTGGTTGCCCTCGGCTTCGTACTGATCTTCAAAGCCTCCGGTATCTTCAACTACGCTCAGGGCGTCATGGCGCTGTTTGCTGCCTTAACCCTGGTCGGTTTTCAAACCGGACAGGTGCCCTTCGCCCATCTGATTAACGCTATTTTCGGCACCAATGTGCATCACTGGGGCGACGGGATGAATACTTTTCTGGCCATCCTGCTCACGATGGGCGTCATGATCCTGTTTGCCTGGCTGGTTGAACGCTTTGTGCTTAAACATCTGGTGAATCAGGAACCCATTATTCTGTTCATGGCGACGATTGGTCTGGCTTTCTTTATGGAGGGTTTTGGCGACCTGATGTGGGGTGCGGACATTAAGAATATGGACGTTGGCCTGCCTTCCGGTGGTTCCTTTTGGTGGGAGGATGTCACCAAAACATGGGCTGCCGAAGGTGCGGAATATTACGGTATGTATATTGATGTACTCGATGTCTGGGCAGCGGGGATTGCGATTTTGCTGGTGATTGCACTGACTTTATTCTCACAGTACACCAAAACGGGCCGTGCGTTGCGGGCGGTGGCGGATGATCATCAGGCCGCGTTGACGGTGGGTATCTCGCTGCGCTCGATTTGGGTGGTGGTGTGGTCAATCGCCGGGTTTGTCGCGCTGGTGGCGGGGATTATGTGGGGTTCTAAATCCGGCGTGCAGTTCTCGCTGTCGTTGATTGCGTTGAAGGCTTTGCCGGTGTTGATTCTCGGCGGCTTTACTTCGATACCGGGCGCGATTATTGGCGGGCTGATTATTGGTGTGGGCGAGAAGTTATTTGAATACACCATCGGCGGTATGATTGGTGGCGCGACGGAAAACTGGTTTGCTTATGTATTGGCATTGTTCTTCCTGATGTTCAGACCGCAGGGTTTGTTCGGCGAACGCATTATTGAGAGGGTCTAAGCGATGTTTTACAGAGAAGCAGGCGACTTTAAAACCTCTTATGCCTCAGATCAGCAGACCTTTCCGATTAAGCTGGATCGTTATTTTGTCTGGGGCGTGCTGGCGATAGCCTTTCTGGTGATTCCGTTTGTCATTAACGATTACTGGGAAAAGTCGGTGCTGGTGCCGTTCCTGGTATGGGCGATGGCGGCGCTGGGGCTGAATATCCTGACCGGTTATTGCGGACAGGTGAGTTTGGGTACCGGTGGTTTTATGGCGGTGGGCGCGTACGCTTGTTACAAGCTAATGGTCGCCTTTCCAGAGATGAATATGTTTTTGGTGGTGATTTTGGCCGGACTAATTACCGCCATGGTAGGGATTGCTTTTGGCCTGCCCAGCCTCAGGATTAAAGGGTTTTATTTGGCGGTGGCGACGCTGGCCGCGCAGTTCTTTCTGGTCTGGCTGTTTAATAAAGTGCCGTGGTTTTATAACTACTCGGCTTCCGGGCAAATTTCAGCGCCGGAGCGTACTGTGTTTGACATTGCGGTGACCGGGCCTAACGCGCCACCGTGGGCGACTTACCTATTCTGTTTGATTTTGGTTGTGGTGTTTGCCTATGTCGCTCGTAACTTAACCCGTGGCCGGACTGGACGTTCATGGATGGCGATACGGGATATGGATATTGCCGCTGAGATTATTGGTGTGCCACCGTTACAGGCGAAATTATCGGCGTTTGCCATTAGCTCATTTTACATTGGTATGTCGGGCGCGATGTTTTTTGCTATCTACCTTGGCTCGGCTGAGCCGACGGAAGCGTTTGGGATTGATAAGTCGTTCCTTGTATTGTTTATGGTGATTGTCGGCGGGCTGGGCAGCATTCTGGGATCGTTCCTCGGCGCGGCGTTTATGATTTTGATCCCGGTGTTGTTAAAGAATATTATGGTGGGGGTACTGGGCTGGCCTGCGGATTTGGCCGCTCATATTGAATTTTTATTAATTGGGGCGCTGATTATGATTTTCCTGATCGCTGAACCCCACGGTCTGGCGCAGTTATGGCGCGTGACCAAAGAGAAATTAAGATTGTGGCCGTTTCCACATTAAATTAAATAACTGGAGGAGTTAAATATGAAATTTAAAGCAATAACCGCTGCATTGGTTACCGCCGGTGTACTCGCAACTTCTGCACCGGCTGCCCTGGCAGACCTGGTATTCCCTATGTTGAGCTACCGGACTGGCCCTTACGGCCCGAATGGCACTGAGTTTGCGGATGGTTATGCCGATTACTTTACCCTACTGAATGAGCGTGATGGTGGTATTGGCGGCGTGAAAGTAGCCACCCCCGAATGTGAAACCGCATATAACACGCAAAAAGGTGTGGAGTGCTATGAGTCAACTAAAGGTGATGGTGCACTGGTTTATCAGCCGCTTTCTACCGGTATCACTTACCAGCTGATTCCAAAAGCGACTGCTGACGGTATTCCCATTCACTCCATGGGTTATGGGCGTACTTCAGCCGCCAACGGTAAGGTGTTCAGCCACGTATTTAACTACCCCGGTAACTACTGGGATGCGGCGTCTATTATCGTAAAGCATCTGTCAGATGTTTCTGATGGTGATCTGAAAGGCAAGAAGATCACACTGGTTTACCATAACTCTGCCTACGGTAAAGAGCCGATTCGTACGCTGGAAGAACTGGCGAAGAAGCATGGTTATGAACTAAGCCTGTTACCGGTTGATCATCCGGGCCAGGAGCAGAAATCACAGTGGCTGCAAATTCGTCGCGACCGTCCTGATTTCGTTATGATGTGGGGCTGGGGTGTGATGAATCAGGTGGCTATCAAGGAAGCCACTAATATCCGTTTCCCGATGGATAAGTTTGTTGGCGTTTGGTGGTCAGGTTCTGAGAACGACGTTATGCCAGCGGGTGATGCGGCCAACGGCTATAAAGCGGTGACTTTCCACGGTGTAGGCGATGATTACCCGGTGTTTGCCGATATTAAAAAGCACGTTCAGGATGCGGGCAAAGCAGCAGGCGACGGTAGCAATGTAGGTAGCGTACTGTACAACCGTGGCATGTATGCAGCGATGCTGGCAGCGGAAGCGGCAGCAACTGCACAGAAGATGCATGACACTCAGGAGATCACGGCGGCGCAGATGCGTGATGGTATGGAGAACCTGAAGATTGATGCGGCGCGTTTGGAAGCGCTGGGTTTACCCGGTTTTGCGCCTGAGATCAATGTGAGCTGTGCTGATCACGGTGGCCCGGGCCTGGGTGCGATCCAGCAGTGGGATGCTAAAGCAAAAGAGTGGAAGCTGATTACTGAGTTTACCGGTTCTGACCGTGAAGTGATTGATCCGCTGATTGCTGAGGATTCTGCGGCGTTTGCGGCGGAGAATAAGATTGAGGAGCGGGATTGCTCTTAAGGTTTGGCTTTGACCTTTTATTTGGTCTCAAGCTGGTAGACCGTTGAACCCCTCCCCGGCCCTCCCCTTATCAAGGGAGGGGTTTAGCGACCTAACAGCAAACAACGCTAAATCCTATTTAACTGCCCAAAGTACCCAATCATATGTCTCAAAACACAATGCTAAGCATCCAAAACATCGAGGTCATTTACGACCACGTTATCCTGGTGTTGAAAGGGATTTCACTCGAAGTGCCACAGGGCGGTATCGTCGCTTTGTTGGGTGCCAACGGTGCCGGTAAAACCACGACGATTAAGTCGATCTCTAATATCCTCAAAACCGAGCGCGGTGAGGTGACGAAGGGGTCGATTGAGTTCGAGGGGGAACAGGTGGATAACCTGTCGCCGAATGAGCTGGTACGGCGTGGCGTGGTACAGGTGATGGAAGGGCGTCATTGTTTTGAGCATTTAACGGTGGAAGAGAATCTGCTGACCGGCGCTTATACCCGCAAAGACGGGCGTAAGGCGGTGGCAGATGATTTAGAGTTGGTCTACAGCTACTTCCCACGCCTGCGTGACCGGCGCAAAAGTCAGGCCGGTTATACCTCAGGCGGTGAGCAACAGATGGTGGCGGTGGGGCGTGCGCTAATGGCGAAGCCAAAGCTGATTCTGCTGGATGAGCCGTCGATGGGGTTGGCTCCACAGCTGGTGGAAGAAATTTTTGAGATTGTGAAAACCCTGAACCAGAAGGAAGGGGTGACGTTTTTGCTGGCGGAGCAGAATGCTTCGGTGGCGCTGCGCTATGCGACCTATGGCTATATTCTGGAAAATGGGCGTGTGGTGATGGACGGTGAGGCGAAGGCGCTGTCCGAGAATGAAGATGTGAAAGAGTTTTATCTTGGCCTGAGCGGTGGTGATAAGAAAAGCTTCCGCGATGTGAAACATTACCGGCGGCGTAAGCGTTGGTTGGCCTGATCGGGCGAATAATCAATAAATCTTAACCAAGTATTTCACAGGGAATAGGTGGTATGACTTCACATTATGATGAATTGGAAACACGCGATCCGGCGCTGAGACAGGCCGAACTGATTCAGGCCGTAGCTGATTTAGTGGCGCATGCCAAAACCAATGCGCCAGCTTATAGCGAGCTGTTGGCCGATGTTGATCCAACAGCAATGAGTTCGGCAGCAGATATTGCACGTTTACCCGTAACCCGTAAGTCTGAACTATTGAAGCTACAGCAGGCGAAGCCGCCGTTTGGTGGTTTGTCAGCTTTGCAAGGCAATGCATTAACGCATGTGTTTGCCTCACCTGGCCCCATCTATGAGCCGGGATCAAACCGACGGCCTGATTTCTGGCGCTTGGCGCGTGCGATGCACTGTGCGGGATTTCGCGCGGGTGATTTGGCCCATAATACGTTTTCTTATCACCTTACCCCGGCGGGCATGATGATGGAAAGTGGCGCACATGCTCTGGGGTGTACAGTGATTCCGGGCGGCATTGGTCAAACCGAATTGCAGCTGCAAACTATTGCTGATCTGAAACCCAATGCTTATGTGGGTACACCGTCTTTTCTAAAAATTCTGCTCGAAAAAGCAGAAGCTTCTGACCTTGATATTTCCTCCTTGAGTCATGGTCTTGTCGGCGGGGAGGCTTATCCTCCGGCTTTCCGCGACTTTTTTGCCGAGCGGGGGATGACGGTTTACCAGTGTTATGCGACGGCGGATGTTGGCCTGATCGCTTATGAAACCCCGGCAGTTGAGGGGCTGGTGGTGGATGAAGGGGTTTATCTGGAGATCGTGCGGCCTGGTAGCGGTGATCCGGTGGCTGAGGGCGAAGTGGGTGAGGTATTGGTGACGAACCTTAATCCAGATTATCCGCTGATTCGGTTTGCAACCGGTGATTTGTCCGCTATTATGCCCGGCCAAAGCGCCTGTGGTCGCACCAATCAACGCATTAAAGGCTGGATGGGGCGTGCAGATCAGACTGCAAAGGTGCGCGGGATGTTTATTCGTCCGCAGCAGGTGGCGCAGCTATTACAGCAGCACCCCACAGTCTTAAAAGCACGGTTGGTGGTGGATTGGCAGGATGAATCGGATCAGCTCACCCTGCACTGTGAAGTCGCGGAGGGTGCGGGCGACGCCACGCTGGCACAGGCGCTGGCAAGCAGTGTGCGTGCGCTGTGTAAAGTGCGTGCTGAGGTAGTCTTTGCTGCGCCCGGCAGTTTAGCCAATGATGGCGTGGTGATTAGCGATATTCGGCAGTATGAATAAAAATATTTGATACACTTAGGCATAATTATAAATAGGTCTGTTGCATTAATCTGGGCCGACTTAATAAGGGCGAATAATAATGAAAATGATTAAAAAACAAGCATTTGGCGGGCTGGCGGGTATTCTGGCACTGCTGCTGAGTGCCTGCGGCGGGGAGACAATGACCCCCGATCCGAATAGCACGCCAGCCGGTTCGGCTGGCCCCACTAATAGTACGGCCTATCGCTTGCAGCGTGGTCTTGAGGCTGAACTGTTGCCTAGTATTAAAGCGCAGCTGTTAGCACAGTACGGCCAAGTCCGGCCTGTACCTTATCAACCTGCATCACCGGTTGCGACAACCGCAGAAGCAGCGGATGCGGCTAACGCTCCGGCCAGTGGTGATTCTGGCAGTCCTGCCTCTAGCACGAATACGCAGGAAATAGGCGTTGATGAAGCGGATCGCCTGAAAAGTGAGGGTGCTTTCCTGTATGCGGCCGCGTTTGATAAGCCCACCATTAGGGTGTTTGCTGCCGATGCGCAGGCGACCAAGCTCGCCGAACTCAGCCTGACGGGTGCGCAGCACACTGGCCCATTAAGCGGCTTTTACCTGCATAATCAGACGCTAACCGCACTCTCCAGCCCTTATCATTATGGGATTTATCCGATGCCGCTAGCGGCAGACGTGGCTCATGTGGGGGCAGCGGCGACAGAAACAGAAGTCTTTACGCTGGATGTCAGCAGCCCACAAATGCCTGAGCAAACACGCCGCCTGACGCTGGGTGGGGAGCTGGTCAGCAGTCGGATGATCGGTGGGAAATTATATCTGGCGACCCGTCAGGCCGTAACCTTGGCGGGGATGGCGTATCCGACAACGCAGGCGCAGGCCGCTGCCAACCAAGCAAAAATTAATGCTTCGCAGCTGGCAGATTTTCTGCCGGATTTTGCCGTCGATGGCGTTAGACAAGGCGAAATCTTTACGGCTGATGATTGCTTTAAAGCACCTTATACTCAAAATAACGCTTTATCCATTGTCAGCGTGTTGGTCATTGATACTGCCAACGCTGCGTCACAGCCGAAGGGTCAGTGCTTTCTGGGCGATATTGAAACGCTGTATGCCTCGCCCGCTGCGCTTTATCTGGCAACGACACGCTATCCTTACATCACGGATGCGCAGGGTGGATCGGTGTATTCTGGCGCGGTGTATACCGATCTGCACCGTTTTGCCTTCGCCGATGATAGCGTGAATTATAGTGGCTCTGGTCAGGTCAGCGGTCATCTCGGCTGGTATCAGGATTTGAAACCCTTCCGCCTCAGTGAGCACAATGACACGCTGCGGGTGATCACCTATACCGGTGATGCGGTGAGCACAAGCGGTGCATCGCCGGCTAGTTTATTTAATCTGCAAACTAATGTGGCCAGCGGCGAGTTAGAAGTCATCGCACAGCTGCCCAATAGTCAGCGTCCGGCGGCTTTGGGTAAACCAGGTGAGCAAATTTATGCCACGCGGTTTGTTGGTGATCGGGGTTATTTGGTGACCTATCGCCTGACTGATCCGCTGTATATTCTCGATTTGAGCGACCCGCGTGATCCGTTTATTGTGAGTGAGCTGGCGATTGACGGTTATTCTGATTACTTGCATCCTGTCGGGGAACATCTGCTGCTGGGCGTGGGCAAGGATGCGGTAGCTGATACCACTGCTGATACAACGTTTCCCACCGCCGAACCAGCAGCCACTGCGGGTATAGCGGCGGCGGTGGAGGTGGCGCGCGGCGCTTGGTATCAGGGCGTGAAACTCTCGCTGATTGATGTCAGTAATCCCCAGCAGCCGTTTGAGCGCCAGAAATTAGTATTGGGCAAGCGCGGCTCAAATACGCCGGTATCGGCATCACATCACGCTTTTACCAGTTTACTACGGGGCAATAATTTGCGGGTGGCTATCCCCTTGAGTCGGCATGAAACGGTGCGAACAAGCTCTGAACATTACAATCCTACTCTGCCGCAGTACCATTACGCTTGGACACAGGATGAGCTATTACGTTTCAGCATTGATATAACTACCGGCACGCTGCTACAGCTGCCTGCGCTGGTGGCAGAGCGTGCTGATAGTGAGGCTGGGCATTATACAGGGTCACGCTATGGTGCTGAGGATCGCTCGGTGTTGATGGGTGATAGGGTGTATTACTTACACGGTGATGAAATACTAACGATGCCGTGGTGAGGGTTCTAAGCGTCACGCCCCGCTTGTTTCTTGTGCAAACGTTCAGGTTTAAGGGGCGCTAGTGATGAGGCTGTCAGATGTTCTCAGGCTTGCTGATGGTAAAACCTGCTGCGAGAATCATCTTCAGCGTTTGTTGTGAGGTCTGGCGGTCATAGGCTTTTTCTGACTCTGGCAGCACGTCATAAGGCAGCAAACAGGGGTGCAGCTGTTTAGCGTCATCACGCTGTGCACCATACTGCCAGCCGTCCTGGATACGCTGGGCCGCCCATACTTCATGGGTATTTTTTGCCAGTTGTTCCAGTAAATCATCTAATTCAGCGGGCAGGGTGATGGCGCTGGTATCTAGCGGTTGTGGTTTATAGTTCAAACTTGTTCACCTGTGTGGGCCGTTGGTTCTGGGTTGATTACCTCGGTCGATTACCGGCTTGCTCCGTCGGATTTAATCGTAGCATAATGCAGTCATAGGCATGTAGGCTCACCGTATAGATCAGTGGGTCAGGACGGCTGATCGACTGGAGGATGCAATGGAAACGGTCAATTTCACCGAGATGAAATACGGCACGCAAGCCGACTATGAAATGCTGCATACTAAAGAGCAGGCTTTTTGTGCAGGCACGGCGCAGCGTTTATTACAGGCGCTGGCGGCACAGGCGGAAGACAGCCTCAGTGGCTACCAAGTGACACGGCTGGAGCATGCCCTACAATCCGCCACGCGCGCTTGGCGTGAAGGGGCAGATATTGACTGGATTGTGGGCGCGCTGCTGCATGATATTGGCGATGGTTTGGCTCCGCAGAACCATGACCGCTTTGCCGCAGAAATTCTGCGTCCCTTTGTGCGTGAGGAGGTGACCTGGGTGGTGGAAAATCACGGCGTATTCCAGATGATCTACTATGCGCATCACTACGGTTGGAACCCAGATGAGCGCGCGCAGCACGTTGGACATCCCTATTATCAGAGTGCCGTCGATTTCTGTGAGCGCTGGGATCAGTGTTGTTTTGACCCGGCATACGACAGCAAACCGCTAGCGTTTTTCGCGCAGCAGGTGGAAACCGTGTTTGCGCGCAAGGCGTATGACGCGCAGCATCTTCGCCGTGGGGAAGTGTTAGGCTTACCGGCGTTGGCGGCAGTGGCCTAAAGGGTCTTAAGCGCCACGGTGCTTAAAGGAATCACGGCGAAAGCTGTAGAGCGCATTCGGGTCAACCGCGACATCAATCACAGCAGGTTTGCCGCAGGCTAATGCGGCTTCCAGCGCTGCTGGCACCTCAGCCAGACGTTCCACCCGGAATCCGGCGGCGCCATAAAGCTCGGCCACCTTATCAAACGGTGGGCTGCTGATATCCGCACCAATATAACGCTCGCTAAAGAAGTCGCGCTGATAGGCTTTCTCTGCGCCCCAGCAGCCGTTATTCATCACCACGGTCACCGTATTAATCTGATGATCGACTGCGGTACTGAGCTCAGACAGGGTCATACCAAAACCACCATCGCCCACAAAGCTCACAACCGGGCGCTCTGGTAGCGCCAGTTTAATGCCCAAGCCACAGGCAAAAGAGAAGCCGACCAGCCCAAAATCCAATGGGGTAAATAGGCTGGGAGGGGTATGGTAGTTGAGCGCATCAGTGGCTTGTAAGCACAGCGTGCCCGCATCCATGGTAATGGCGGCGTCCTGCGGCAGAACCGCGCGCAGCATTTTGAATAGGCCTGAAGGCTGTATCGGGCTTGGAGCCATGTCGGCATTGGCATCCCGCTGTTGCAGATAGGTGCTGCGCTCGCGCTGAAAATCTGCCGTCCAAGCCGCAATGGCTGCCCGCTGCCGTACTTCACCCAGTGCGGCGCTGAGCTGGTTTGCTACTGTCGGCGCATCGCCCCAGATACCCATTTCCACCGGGAAGAAACGGCCAATGGCGCTGGGGTCGAGTTCGACGTGGATAATTCGGGCCGCGCGGTTGAGGTTATCATAGCTGTAAAACGTGGAGTTGAACCCCAGACGGGTGCCGAGTGCTAGGATGACATCGGCCTGCTGGGCTAGGCGTGAGGCGACCGGATTCCCGCGCGGCCCCATTTGGCCAGCATTGAGCGGGTGGCTGAATGGAATGCCATCACCGTGACCGGGTGCGGTAACCACGGGGGCATTTAAGGCTTCGGCCAAGGCAAGTACCTGGGCGGCCCCGCCGCTGTTTTTGGTGCCGCCGCCGGTAATAATCACCGGGCGTTCGGCCTGCATTAACACCCTAGCCGCTGCAGTGATCGCTTCTGCTGCCCCTGCGGGTAGTGTATTTGAGCGGTATTGTGTCGGGGTCTGAAAGTCCGTAAATTCAGCCTGTGCGGCTAGCACATCACGCGGCAGATTGAGTTGTACTGGCCCGCAGCGCGGCGTCAGTGCGGTGCGAAAGGCGGCCCGAAATAACTCGGGCACACGTTCGGCATGGGTTGCGGTCCAGGTTTTTTTGGTGACTGGGGTGAACAGGGCCTGCTGGTCAACCTCTTGGAAAGCATCGCGATAGACATGCTGGGAAGACAGCGCGCCCGCGATCGACACGACCGGTGAGAAGGCAGCATAGGCTTGGCTGAGGCCGGTGACTAGGTTAGTGGCACCGGGGCCATTTTGTCCGGCGAGAATCACCCCGGCTCGACCGCTGGCGCGGGCATAACCATCGGCCATATGCGCACCGGTGCGCTCGTCATGGACGCCGATGAAGTCGATGCTAGCGGTGTCATAGAGGGCATCGAACATTTCCATGGTGGCAGAGCCAATTAAGCCAAAGACATGTCGGGTGTTTTCTGCCTGTAGGGCAGCAACAGCGGCTTGGCCGCCGGAAAGCGTGGGCATGATTTT
>CALAMO010000014.1 GCA_937925855.1 uncultured Thiotrichaceae bacterium | reverse complement strand
GTTCCTTTAGCGTCTGCGGGGTTGGGGGCGGGTGGCGTTGGCTATGCGGCTGTTTAAATGACTGATATGGGCGTGACACAGGGCTATCGCCAGCGCATCGGCGGCGTCAGCCTGTAGCTTGCCCTGTAGGTTTAGCAGTACTTTAACCATGTGCTGCACCTGCGTTTTATCCGCTGCCCCTTTACCAACGGTGGCCTGTTTGATTTCTTTGGGACTGTATTCGTGTACGGGGAGTTGTAACACCACGCCCGCACAAATCGCTGCGCCGCGTGCCTGTCCCAATTTAAGGGCGGAAGCGGCGTTGTTTGACATAAAGACGTTTTCGATGCTCATCTCATCCGGGCGGTACTGTCGGATGACCGCGCTGACTTCGGTGAATATCTCGCCGAGGCGCTCCGGCAGTGCTTTATCGCCGAGCTTTAAACCCGCGCTGTAAATATACCGGGTGCGCTGGCCGTCAGTTTCGATCACCCCGATGCCGGTAATGCGCGAGCCGGGGTCGATACCGATAATTCGTCTGACACTCATGCAATATAGCGGCCAATATAGCGGCGAGAATCTTTACTCCCCCTCGCCCTATCAGGGAGAGGGGGCCGGGGGGTGAGGGTCAAGGCTGGCACCATTAAATTCAAGGCTAACCCAACTGTTCCAGCACCTCATCGGAAATATCCGCGTTGGTATACACTTCCTGCACGTCGTCCAGTTCTTCCAACGTATCCACCATCTTCAGCAGCTTTTCTGCCGCTTCCACATCCAGCGGCGTCAGGTTATCAGCCCGCATGGTGACTTCACCTTCGTCCGGGGTAAAGCCCGCTTCCACCAGTGCGTTTTGTACCTCGCCAAACGCATCCGGCGTGGTGAGCACTTCAATCCCACCTTCCTCGTCGGTGATAACATCTTCTGCACCAGCATCCAGCGCCGCTTCCATAATGGCGTCTTCATCCGCACCGGGCGCGAAGCCGATGACGCCGAGCTGGTTGAACATATAGGAAACTGAGCCGTTGGTGCCCATATTGCCGCCGTGTTTGCTGAAGGCATGGCGTACTTCGGACACGGTGCGGTTGATATTATCGGTTTCCGCGTCAACCAATACCGCAATACCGCCAGCACCATAACCCTCGTAGCGCACTTCCTCGATATTATCCGCACCCAGCTCGCCAGCACCGCGCTTACAGGCTTTTTCGATCGTGTCTTTCGGCATATTCGCCGCCAGCGCTTTATCAACAGCAAGGCGCAGGCGCGGGTGGGTGGAGGCATCAGACGTTTTACCTTCGCGTGCCGCCACAGTGATTTCACGAATCAGCTTACTCCAGACTTTGCCGCGTTTCTTATCCACCGCCGCTTTCTTGTGTTTGATATTTGCCCATTTACTGTGGCCAGCCATAATTCAATCTCTAATTGTGAACATAGGTGTGCAGTTTATCACAGGCCATCGGGGAAACAGATGCCCCGCTGTGGAAAAATTGCAGCGCTGATGTCCCGCTGCCCGGCGGCATTCTGCGTCGATTCGGCCTTTTTTTGTGTTTATATTTGGCAGACTTCCAGGAGTGGGCTAACGTTAGCCCATCTTTGCAATAGATGCCCAAAATGAGCGCCAAAGATCGTGCACGATCCGATAGACAATAACTATAGTCCGCACACAATGACCGACCTACCCACCCTTCTTTGTGGCCCTGTTTTGCGCCATGTAAGTGCACAGCAGCTGGTAATCTGGCTGGTGACCGGCACGGACGCATCGCTCGTACTGGAATGTTATCAAGGCGATACGACGCTGGCCTCAGCCGAATTCCATTCTGGACACCCCGGTTACGTGCGTTTAGGCGAGCATGCGCATTTACACCTGCTGACGCTTGCCCCAGAAACACCGTTGCCGCAAGATGTCTGGCTGAGCTATGACATTGGTATTCTCAGTGCGGAACCGACGCGCTGGCTGCGGCACAATCGTGATTGCTTGCTATATGACGCGATTGGCTCGCAGTCCGCGCCGCGTCCGAATTTTGTTATTAAAAGCCATATCGACCACATCTTACACGGTTCCTGTCGCAAGCCGCACCACCCAGGCAGCGATGGCCTGTTAGTGGTGGATGAGGTACTAGCTGCGGCGCGTTTGCCGGGGGCCGAGCTGGGTGCGCAGCCCGCATTATTGATGTTCAGTGGCGATCAGATTTATGCTGATGATGTGGCTGGGCCGATGCTGTATGCGATTCAGCAGGTGATCGCACGCTTGGGGCTTTGTGACGAGCGCATTCCTGGCATTCCCAAGGTGTATAGCCAGCAGGACCTACAGCAATGCGGTAAGAACTTCTACCGGCGCACCGAGCTGTTGCCGGATATTAGCGCGCATGCCACGGTGCGCGACACCCTATTTCGCGGCGTGCGTAAACCGGTGTTTACATCGGTGCATGCTGATAATCACCTGATTACGCTGGCCGAAGTGTTGGCGATGTACTTATTGGTTTGGTCACCGGCCCTATGGCGCTGTATAGAGCTAGAAAATATCTCGCTGCCAGAACAATTTCAGGCGCGCTATCAGCAGGAGTTAGTGCCGATTCGACAGTTTGTGGCCGGATTGGCTCAGGTGCAGCGCGTGCTGGCACATGTGCCGGTTTATATGATTTTTGATGATCATGATGTGACCGATGATTGGAATCTAACGCGGGGCTGGGAAGCGAGTGCTTACGGTGATGCCTTTGCCAACCGGATTATTGGTAATGCGCTGCTTGCCTATTTGCTGTGCCAGGGTTGGGGCAATGTGCCGGACAATTTTCCGGCTAAGCTTATCACGCAGGTTAAGCAAAGTCTGGCTAGTGCCTGCCCGCAGCAGCATGATGCACTGCTTGATGAGCTGCGGCGCTTTGAGGGCTGGCAATATACGCTGGCCACCCAACCTAAATTAGTGGTGCTGGATACGCGAACTCGGCGCTGGCATTCTGAAACCAGCGCGGCACAACCCTCTGGCTTGATGGACTGGGCCGCACTAATCGAAATGCAGCAGGAATTGCTGGATCAGCCTGCTGTTATCCTCATTTCGCCTGCGCCTATTTTTGGCGTTAAATTAATCGAAGTGGTGCAGCGTGTTTTCACCTGGTTCGGTCAGGCGCTGAAAGTGGACGCAGAGAATTGGATGGCCCATCCCGGTGCAGCCCAAGTCATTTTGAATATTTTCCGCCACCAGCGTACGCCACTTAATTTTATTATTTTGTCGGGTGATGTGCATTACTCTTTTGCTTACGATGTGCGTCTGCGTCAGCGTGAAGACCGGCCTCATATCTGGCAGATCACTAGTTCAGGCATTAAGGCTACCTTTCCTGCGAAATTACTCCGCAGCTTTGACCGACTGAATCGTTGGCTGTTCGCTAGCTTGTCGCCGCTAAACTGGTTTACTCGCCGCCGCAATATGCATATACGTTCGCGCCGCCCGGCTGAGCATGATGGGCGCTATCGCCATCAGCGGCTGCTGAATGGCAATGGCATTGGCCGCGTGCGGTTTAATGCTGCGGGCGAGCCGGTGCTGATTGAAACGCTGTGGGTTGATGGGCAGCAGATTGCGTTTAAGGAAGGCTATGACTGGGACTGGCATTAAGCTAAGCATTAATCGTCTGTGTAGCCTGTGGGGAGTCGCAGGATCGGCGCTAGTGTGTCCGCCGCTGAAGGCTATTGGTCTGCTGTGTCTGGGGGCGCTGTGTCAGCTTTAGCGCGCTGGATCTTTAATGTGTTGTTGTTGTTTGCTCTGACGGCGTTTGTGCAGGGCGTATTTGCGCCGTTGATGCGATTGGAGAAATTCTGGTTTTTTGATAATCAGTATTCTCTTTATTCCAGCCTGCAAACATTGCACATTGAGGGCGAATATTTCCTCTGGCTGATTCTACTGTTGTTTAGTGTGGTAACACCGCTGCTGAAAATGACCGCTTTAGCGTTAATGGTGAACACTAAGTTATTAGCGCACCGGCGGCGCGCATGGCTGGTTAATCTATTAGAGACCTGGGGCAAGTGGTCGATGTTGGATGTGTTTGTGGTGGCGCTGCTATTTGTTGCGGTCAAGCTGGGGGCTCTGGCGAATGTAACCATTCACTCCGGTTTGTACTGGTTTGGCGGAGCAGTGCTGCTGATTCAGCTACTGAATCTGTGGCTAAGCAGATCATTGAGGAAAAAATGATCCGCAGCACGGTAAGTGACAAGAGGAGAGGAGGAGAGTCAAATACCGTTATGTGCTGCGGATTTTGCAATATCTGCGGTGCTGTCAAAATTCCGATCTACAGTAACGATATGGCTGGAGGAGAGGAGGAGGCCATAAAGTGTTATAACCGCAAAACGAGTAAAGTTTGATTGCACTGCGACGACATAAATCATAGCGATTGAACAAAAGCGTCACAAGCTACCATTTATCACCTGGTGGGTTAGAAAAACTAAACAGTATCTCGCGGGTTCAGTGACTAGATGAACCGTTACTGTTTAGGCTGACTAACGTCTTTCTTGATTATACCTTGAGTATAGAAGAGATTGACACGATATGCGAAATACTATCGAACAACCCACCGAACAGCTCTGTCGTTGGAACTATACAATACACTGTTGCCGCAGAGGCAATAAGCATTTTTTTTGGGGTTGCTGGGGTGTCGTAGGTGTATTACCTGATGAGTATTGGGTCGCGGTTAACGTAGTGTTAGCATCAGGGCTATGGTGTTTATTACAGGCCTGCGCCTGTGCGGTAACAGGGTTTTGTTCTTGTTGACTAGATAATTTTTTATGGCCTTAAATTGGCCAAGGTTGCTCATATGACGGAAGCGTTTTCCACTGAAAAGCGGGTGCTCATGGCGATGCGCAAAACCTTAGCAAGCGTGGTGCGGGACTTGACGCCGCGCGATTCGGTCACTCGCTATCCGCTAAGGGATGATACGGTGGCGGATATTAAAGCCTGTTTTGATCTGATTGCGAGCCGGGAGCGCGAATTGATGCAGCTGGCGGGTAAGGTGTCTACGGAAAAGCCACGTTTTATTGATGATAGCAACAGCCCACAGACGTTCGCTGTGGAGCGCTTAGTTAAGGCAAAAAGCGAGTCGAACCTGCCAGAGCGTGCGATACCTCATGGCTGAATTTTCTGGGGAACAGATGCAGGTGCTGACCCAAACAGTGTTGGACTGTCTGGATGAGTGGACACTCAGTACTGCAGAAATGCTGTCTCTTTTGGGGCTGAGTAGCGCGCTCCGACCACGCCAGCTGAATGCCTACCGCAACGGTAGCCGTTCATTGCCTGCTGATCCAGACGTGCTACAGCGCATTGGTCATATTACCGGTATCACCGATGCTTTACGCACCACTTTCCCATTTAGCCCGCAGATGCGGGTGCTGTGGCTGCAAAAACCGCACCGGCGCTTTCAGAAGCGGACGCCCCTAGCGGTCATGCTGACTGAAGGCGCGCCTGGCTTGCAAAAAGTCAGAGTCGAAGTCGACTGTACCTATGGTTATGCGATTTCAGATGCGCTGCATGCACGTCAGCAGGGCCGCATTTAATACTCGCAAATTCCATACGGTATATACGGTATATTGTTTTAGCGGATGCAATAACCGCGAAGTTACACTATCCTTTATAGCGTTACACGCTTTCTTATGCTGTTAGCCCTGGAAGCATAGGCTTATTTCTAGGGCCACGAACCGCCATACATTTTCTGTAACGCAGGTGCTTTTATGTCTAATGCCACAGATTCTCTGTCACCAACGGCCAGCAAACGGCAACCTTTTCTAGTTGGCGCGTGCCGGGAAAGTGCCCGGGATGAACGTCGTGTTGCGTTAACCCCCGCCAGTGCGCGTTACCTCAGTGAACTGGGTTATCGCTGCCTGTTGGAACAGGGGGCCGGTGTCGCGGCGGGCTTTTCAGATGCGGCCTATCGAGAGGCTGGGGTCGAAATAGTAGCGGCGCGTGCAGTGCTATTGGCACAGGTCGACATTATTATTCAAGTGCGCCCACCGTCATCTGATGAAATTGCAGCCGTGCCATCTGATAAAATATTAATCAGCTTTTTCTGGCCTGCGCAAAATGCAGCCTTATTGGCCGCTGCTAATGCTCGGCGTATTACCGTGCTCGCGATGGATATGGTGCCGAGAATTAGTCGGGCGCAGAAGATGGATGCGCTGTCTTCCATGGCAAATATCGCCGGTTACCGGGCGGTGATTGAAGCGGGTAATCACTTCGGGCGCTTTTTCACTGGACAGATCACCGCCGCTGGTAAAGTGCCACCCGCGAAAGTGTTGGTGATTGGTGCGGGGGTTGCCGGCTTGGCGGCGATTGGTACGGCACAGTCGCTGGGGGCGATCGTACGCGCTTTTGATGTGCGTCCTGAGGTGGCCGAGCAAATCGAGAGCATGGGCGCTGAATTTCTACTGCTGGATTTTGCCGAGGATGGTTCCGGTGATGGGGGTTATGCGAAACCGGCATCGGAAGCCTTTATTGCGAAAGAAATGGCGCTATTCCGCGAGCAGGCACCGGAGGTGGATATTGTCATCACCACTGCTTTAATCCCTGGCAGGCCGGCCCCGTTATTATGGCCTGCTGAAATGGTGGGCTTAATGCAGGCTGGCTCTGTGGTGGTGGATTTGGCCGCAGAGCAAGGCGGTAATTGTGAGATGACGGTGAAGGATGCGTTGATTACCACTGATAATGGGGTGAAGGTGGTTGGTTATACCGATTTTCCCAGTCGGATGGCGACGCAGTCTTCGCTGCTATATGCGACTAATATTCGTCATATGCTGGATGACCTGACGCCACAGAACGACGGTGTGCCGCTGGTGAATATGGCGGATGATGTTATCCGCAGCGCAACAGTCTGTCATCAGGGTGACCTGACCTATCCGCCGCCAAAGTTAACAGTACCGGCCATCGCCAAACCGGCAGCAGTAACGCCGGTCGACCCGGCAGTCGCACTGCGTACCGCCCAGGCGGCAGCCAAGAAAGCAACCACTATACAGTCCGTGAGCTTACTAGCCGCAGGTTTGATGATGTTGTTGATAGGTAGCATCGCCCCCGCTAGTTTTATGCAGCATTTAATTGTGTTTGTGTTGGCCTGCTTTGTCGGGTTTCAGGTGATTTGGAAGGTGTCGCATGCCCTACATACGCCACTGATGGCGGTGACGAATGCCATCTCGGGCATTATTATTATTGGCGCATTGCTACAGGTGAGTTCCACTTCTTGGCTGGTGACTGGGCTGGCGGCTGTTGCGGTGCTCATTGCGTCGATTAATATTGTGGGTGGTTTTGTGGTAACACGCCGCATGCTGGCGATGTTCCAGAAGAGTGAGGGCTGAGACGATGAGTGCAACCGTAACTTCAGGTTTAATGAATGCAGCGTATATCTCAGCCAGCGTGCTGTTTATTCTTAGCCTGGGTGGGCTGAGCAGTCAGGAAAAGGCCAAGCGCGCGATTTGGTACGGCATTATCGGCATGGCGATTGCAGTGTTTGCGACGATTCTCAGTCCACAGGTGACCCACTTCGGCGTACTGGTGCCGATGATTCTTATGGGCGCTGTTGTTGGAATTGTGGTGGCGCAGCGGGTAGAAATGACCAGCATGCCACAGCTGGTTGCGGCCCTACACAGTTTTGTGGGATTGGCTGCGGTGTTCATCGGAATTAATTCCGAGCTTGATCCACCGCAGGGTCTCAGCGGTGCCGCTGCGGTGATTCATCAGGTTGAGATTTTACTCGGGGTCTTTATTGGGGCGATCACCTTTACCGGTTCGATGGTGGCGTATGGCAAGCTGGCGGGCAGTATCAGCAGCAAGGCGCTTGCCCTGCCGCAGCGGCATACGCTGAATCTAGTGCTACTTGCGCTGTGTCTGGTGTTGGGCGTGCTGTTCCTACAGCATGTCGGTCTTTGGACGTTGTTGTTGATGACGCTGCTGGCCTTTGTGATTGGTGTGCATCTGGTGATGTCTATCGGCGGTGCGGATATGCCGGTAGTGGTTTCGATGTTAAATTCTTACTCCGGTTGGGCTGCTGCGGCGACCGGCTTTATGTTGGGTAATGACCTGTTGATCGTCACTGGTGCGCTGGTGGGTTCTTCAGGTGCGATTTTGTCATACATCATGTGTAAGGCCATGAACCGCAGCTTCCTGTCGGTGATTTTGGGGGGCTTTGGGAATACGACTGGCCCGGTACAGGCCATTGATGGTGAAAGAGTGGCGATTGATGAGCATGGCGTATTTGCGGCCTTAGAGGTGGCTGAGCGTATTGTGATCGTGCCTGGCTATGGCATGGCCGTGGCGCAGGCGAAGGGGGTAATTTCTGAACTCACACAGCGACTGCGTGCGCAGGGTAAAGACGTGCGTTTTGCGATTCACCCCGTGGCGGGGCGCTTACCGGGGCATATGAATGTACTGCTGGCGGAGGCAAAAGTACCGTATGACATCGTGCTTGAAATGGATGAGATTAACGCTGATTTTCCTGATACTGATGTTGTTATCGTGGTGGGTTCCAATGACATTGTGAATCCAGCGGCGCAGGACGACCCGCACAGCCCAATTGCTGGGATGCCGGTGCTAGAAGTCTGGAAGGCCAAACAGGTGTTTGTTTCTAAGCGCGGCCAGGGGACTGGCTACTCTGGCGTGGAGAATCCGTTGTTCTATAAAGAGAATACGCGCCTATTTTATGGCGACGCGAAGGATTCAATGAGTGCCTTACTGAAGGTTTTTTGAGTTCAGCACTGCTGTGCTAGACCCTCTTGTCGCACTGATTCGTTAATTTTTGCGGACTAGGAAAGTAAACTCATTTCTATTCTGGTGGCTACTCATTAATTCGCTCCCGGTCTGAGCGGCATAAACCTGCATATTTTCCACCGAAGCTGCATCGTCCGTCACTATCCGCACGACTTCGCCCGTAGCCATTTCGTCCATCACTTTTTTAGTACGCAGTATCGAAAGGGGGCAATTTAGACCGCGTGTATCCAGTTCACGATTGTAGTCAGCCATTGTTTTCCTGAGAGGCTAAGAGCAACGCTGGCTAATCGTGGATTAGCCAGCGTTGCCTAATTAGGCGTTTATTTGCGGAACGCGGTTCCACTCCATTGCAAGCCGTTTGACATGTGGGTATGGAAGTATTCCAGCGCTTTATACTCATCACTCTGCGCTTTAAACGCTTTGGCACGTACCTGTTCGTTACAGCCGCCATAGCGCCGATGCAGTGTACCCATTGCACCCCACTTAGCGCGATACACCGGGAAGTGGGTGACATGGCCGTAAGACGGGCTCAACGTGTCCGCCCGAATGCGGCTACCGGCATAGGCAACGTGGCAATCCGCACAGGACATATTGAGTTGGCCGCGCTTAGCGTAGAAAAAGGTTTTGCCTTTTTCGTACCAGGCCTCTGCTTTTTCGTTTGGGATTTTAACATCGATGGTCTGCCCGTTTGCCTGGGTGGCGATATAGCCAGACAGCGCGGCAATGTCGCCTTTTTTCCATTTCAGTTTTTTCTCACCGTTGGCGGTGCGGCAGGCGTTAATTTCGCTTTCCAGTGTCAGAATAGTGTCCTTGGCCTCGTCGTACATCGGGTACTTAGCGCGCACTTTGGTGACATCATCACCCAAGCAATCCTGATAACCCTTGCCGTTAGCGAAAGGGGTGTTCCACATTTCCTCGCCTTTGGCGATCTGGTCTTCATACGGTGGGAAGTCTTCCTCCATCAGCTTGAACTGCTCATAGGCATCTTCGCGATAGATATAAGCACCGTCACCGTAGCTATTGATGTCAATCTTGCTGAACTTCTTGCTGAAATAGTTTTTCAGCGCCTCTTGATCTTCCGCAGGGGTGGCCTGCAACGTTCCAGCCGTTGATAACGTAAGCAGAACAGAGGTCACCAGTGTTAGTGATAGCTTTTTCATGAATTTCCTCCGGTTTGGGCTTACTTAACGTTGGTTTCAGCGGATTCTGACTCGCCCATATTATCTTTCCAGGTCAGCTTAACCACATCACCTTTGGCACCGTTGTAAGCGAGTGAGATGAAGGGGTTTTTAGAGACCGCAGGCCCCCAATTAGCATTCAACACTTCCTCATCATTAGCCGTTACCACGATTTCACTAATGAAGTGTGCTGGAATTTTCTTACCGTCCTTGCCCTTGCGCTGACCGGTTTCCATCGGGTGATTCATGATGGATTTAACCGTGACGACGCCGTCTTTCTCTTTTGCTTTAATCTTGATTTTTCTAGCCATTACCGTATCTCCTCTATTAACCGCCACAGCCGCCGATGGTGACTTTCACTTCTTTTTTCGCCATGTGTACCGCATCGCCTGCCTTCACCAGGGCAATCACATCAGACGTTTTGCCCATTTTCAGCCGGGTCGATGCGGTGGCTACAGAATTAGCGGCTAGTTTAAAACCCGCAGCCATTGGGGCTGGGTTTTCGGGTACCAGAATGGCAATTTCAGTGGCGCCTTCAATATCTGTAGAGACGGTTACTGGCACCACCGCGCCATTTTCAGCAATTTCCGGTGCTTTAATTTTAATTTGATCAGATTCTGTGGCGGCTTGACCGCCGAGTGCGGCCAGCGCATCGTCCAGATTTTCGGCTTCAAAAGCAGCAGCCATACCACCACCATGGCCGTCAGCCAGTGTGGGTGAGCTGAGTAAACCGCTGCCAGCAGCCATAACGGCACCCGCGCCAACGGTTCCTTGCAAAAATGTCCTGCGTTTCATAGTTTTTCCTCTTTCAGCAAAGCGGCATGCTAAAAAGTGCGCTGTCTCATGCGGTTTAGCATGCGTATTTTCAGTGGATTACGCCTACAGGGAATGCACGTAATCGGTGATCAGGTCGATTTCTTTATCGCTCAGCACGCCGTGGGTGCCATAAGGAATCATGATCGTATTTGGGTTTTTATCACGCGGCTCGTAAATCTGCGCGCGCAGCTTCGCGCGTTCTGGATAACGGGCCTGCATCGCTACCAGCGGTGGGCCGATATTACCCGCCATTTGCCCATCGTCCATCATGTGACAGGCCAAGCAATTCCCTTTAGTGCGGCTAAACGCGAGTTCTTTGCCTTTGGCGATATCTTCTTCACTGACCTTGTTATCATCCGCAGCGTAAGTGCTGGTGCTTAAACCGGTTAGGGCGGTAATTGCCATAACCGATGCGGAGAGTGTCAGTATGCGCAGAGTTTTCAGCATATTAAGGTGTCCTCCTCTCAAGACAGGTGTAGACATAACAGATTTCACAGCTGTTTACCTTACGATATAGCTAAGCCATTCTGTATATATCTTTTGATATAACAATGATATGAAGGTTCAGCTTATCGCATCAATATTAGCCGCGCAAAGATATTTTGGGATAGGCGTGTGCACTGTCGCTAGTTGATAGTCGCTAGAAAATCTAAAAGTGGTTGGGTGAAGGCAGCGGGTTGTTCCACCAGTCCCATATGTTGCAGTTCTGGCACAATGATAACCCTTGCACCGTTGATTTCTGCCCCGATGGCGTGCGACATCGCGGGTGTGCTGCCGCTGTCGTGTTCACAGGTGATCACTAGCGTTGGCTGTTGAATCGCTGGATTGGGGCGAATTAATTCAAGCACGCCTGCTGCCAAAACCCAGCGACACTGCGTATAGCTAGCTGGATCATTGGCGAGCACCCCGCTGCGAATACGTTGGATAACATCATCCCGTTTGGCTCGAAATGATGGCGTGAACCAGCGTTCAATGGTGCTATTCAGCGTTGCACCGGGGCCACCGCTATCGGTTTTTGCTGCGCGAGCTTCCACCTGCTGCTGCGCCGCTGGGCCGCGCTCATGCGGTGAGTTAAGAATGCCGAGCGCCCAGACCTGCTCGGGATAATCCATGGCAAAGCGCCGATTAATCATCCCGCCGAGTGAGAAACCCACCAGCGCCGCCGTTGTGATTCCGAGCTCGTCCATCAGCTCATGCAGCTGGCGAGCAAAGAGCTGGAGCGACGGCGTTTCCGGTGCTAGGACGCTGTCACCATGGCCGTACAGGTCATAATTTAGAACACGGTAGTGTGGCTCAAAGGCTGGGAGGTGAGTTTCCCAGGTGTCACGGGTAAGGCCGAGGCCGTGAATCAGCACGAGGGTTGGGCCAGCCGCATTGCCGCTCAGGGTGTAGGCCGTGCCGTTTTGACTGTGCGGCATCGTCAAACACCCGCCGGATTATCGACGTCGCGCCCCATTTCTGCCAGATCCTGATAGCGATCACCAATGCGGTGGTGCGGATGGCCGCCAACGGACGCCCCAAAGGCCATAATCACTTCATCATCCGCGGGTGCATCCGGCACATTGAGGTGAATGGTTTGGTAGTGTGAGCGACGACCGGCGTCATGTTTATCCATCAGCGGAATCATGAGAGGAGTGCCTGCTGCGCCCCGGGTATTGGTGAACGCCAGATAGGTTTTTGCATCGACCGCATCGCGCAGCTGATTGCCAAACCATAGGGTATGCGTCAGTGCCTGCGCGTGTTCCAGCGAACCGCCCATGCCCACAACCGAGGCTTTACCATAGCCTTCAATCGCGTCGCCGGTCACGTCCAGCAGCATTTGAGTCAGTAAAGCACCCACCTCGGGGCCAACAGCCATAATGCCAGGACGCAGATTGTCCACGAAGCCTTGGCCGTACCAGGGGTTTTTGATAATCGCCAGTGCGGCAATTAGCTTAGTTGGTGTCGGTATCGCCTTACCTTCCTCGATATGAGTGGTCTGGACATGTAATAGCGTGCGGCGAATTTCAACGGCGGGTGTATCAGACATAACTATTCCTTGTGATTGATTCGATTGGGTTCGGCCTCTGGGGGCAGGTGGTGAATGGATGGTTTGCGGCGACCCCGCTCAGCCAGTGGAGTACGCTCAGCATGGTGCCAACAGCGGCGACCTTAAACAGGCCCAGGTTTAAGCAAACTCAGGCATTACTTCATCAATAAAGAGCTGGAGTGAACGCTTCTGCTGTGCCATCCCCAGTCCCATTGAAGCGTAATAGATAAAGGCGTCCACACCCAAGGCTTCATAGCGCTTCAGCTTCGCGATTACCGCCTCGGGCGTGCCAAACATGAGGTTTTCTTCCAGCATTGTGGGTTCGACAAAGACGTTGCCCTCTAGCGATTCCAGCGGTACGCGCTCGACAAAACCGTTCATCACATCACCGGACTGCATCATTAAATTGCCGAATTGCCCGAGGACCCGGCGCACCGCATCTATGGCAGTTTGTCGGTCAGTTTCATTCGCATAAACGGAAGTATGGCGCATGAGTGAGAAAGTGCCTTGGTAGTTCGGGTTATACGCCGCTTTGGCGGCTTCCAGATGGGCTTTATACCGCTCTGCCTCCTCAAAACCTTTCGTGAGCGGCCAGCTCAAAATATTGCAGTCGTTTTGCACTGCGTAGTCATAGGTGATGGGTGACCGGGCTGCGACCCACATCGGCACATCCTGCTGCATCGGCTTGGGGCAGCTGGTCGCCCTAGGAAACTGCCAATATTCACCGTTGTGTTCGACATCGCCCTGCCAGAGTTGGCGCACTAAGGGCAGCATCTCCTGCATATAGCGCCAGCTGTCGCTTTGTTTTAGGCCGGGGTGCATACGATCAAATTCACGCTGATAGGCTCCTGAACCTAGGCCCATCTCCAGTCGCCCACCGCTAATCAAATCGACCAGTGCAGCCTCACCGGCAATATCAATCGGATGCCAGTACGCAGCATTGGCTACGCCACAGCCCATGCGGATATTTTCTGTGTGCCCGGCCCACCAAGTGAGAATCTGCATGGGGTTGGGCGCGATGGTCATTTCAATCGCATGATGTTCTGCCGCCCAGGCAATCTCAAAACCCGCTCGGTCAGCCATTTGCACCATCGCTATCGTGTGCTGAGCAACATCCTGCATAGGGGTAGCGGCATCCATACGTTCCAGGTTGATTGCGATATGAAATTTCATCTTAGTTCTCCTGTTGATGGGCTTGGGCTACATTCAATAGTGTGAGGGTTAGCAGCCCTGAGCACCGTTAAAGGTTTAGCCTTCAACGGCTTAGCGTCCGACAAATTGCCCCGCCAACGGTTCGTCTGAGGTGTTCATCCAAACGGTTTTGGGGCGGGTATAATCCATCACTGCCTGAAAGCCGCTTTCACGGCCATAGCCAGAGGTTTTCATGCCGCCAAATTCGGCGACGGGTGAAATTACCCGGTAGGTGTTGACCCAGACGATACCGGCTCTGATGGCATTTGATATCCGCAGCGAACGCGCACTGTCGCGGGTGAATAGGCCAGCGGCTAGGCCGTGCTGGGTATCGTTCGCCAGCCGTATGGCCTCGGCTTCGTCTTTAAAGCGCACCACGCTTACCACTGGGCCAAACAGCTCGGTATCGACGATGCGTAAATCCTGGCGCGGGCAGGCGATGATCGTGGGTTCATAATACAGCCCGTCCAGTCCTGCAGGCTGCTTGCCGCCGCATAACACCTGGCCGCCCTGTTCCTGCGCAAACGCCACTTCACGCTCGATAGTGGCGAGCTGACCGGGAGTGCATAATGGCCCCATTTCCGTGGTCTCCAACAGCGGGTCGCCGATGTTGACTGACTCAGCCACGGCGATCATCCGCGCTAGAAATTCGTCGGCGATGCCTTCTTGTAGATACAGGCGGGAACCGGCGACGCAGCTTTGGCCGGATGCCGCAAAGATACCGCCCACTGCCCCATTGACCGCGCTTGCGAGATCAGCGTCGTCAAACACGATGAACGGCGATTTGCCACCCAATTCGAGTGAAACCTCGGCAAAATTGCTGGCTGAGTTATGAATGATGTGTCGGGCGGAGGCTGGGCCACCGGTAAAGGCGATGCGAGCGATTAAGGGATGTGAGGTCAGCACTTTGCCACAGGGTTCACCATGACCGGTGATAATGTTGACCACGCCCGCTGGGATACCGGCTTGTGCGATAAGCCGCCCAAATTCCAGTAGGGCGGCAGAGGCATGTTCTGAGGCCTTAATCACGATGGTATTGCCTGCTGCCAGCGCCGGGCCAAGTTTAACTGCGCTTAAAAATAGCTGGGAGTTCCAGGGCACGACGGCGGCGATTACGCCCAGCGGCTCGCGCTTGGTGAAGACAAAGAGATCTGGCTTATCAATCGGCAGCGTATCGCCATTAATTTTGTCGGCACAGCCGCCATAGAAATGAAAAAACTCTGAAATATATTTGGCCTGCCAGCGCGTTTCTTTAAACATTTTGCCGGTGTCGATGGATTCGATCTTGCCGAGTGCTTCGGACTGTTCGACCAGTAGGTCGCCTAGCCGCCGTAGGCAATGCCCGCGCTCCGTTGGGGTCATTTGCGGCCATGGCCCGCTGTGCAGTGCTCGGTCTGCCGCTTTAACGGCACGATCCACATCGGCTGCGCTGGCTTCTGGAATACGGGCCCAGACGGCACCACTGGCTGGGTTTACGCTGTCAAAGGTCTGGCCGTCGCTGGCGTCAACCCATGCGCCATCAATCAGCATCTGATAATGGGAGAGGGCGCTCATGGTTAGGTTTGCTCCGTGCGATCGACCTGGCCGTAGTGGCCATTAAAATAAATCAGCGGTTCTGGTATGCCTTCCCGCACAGCGAGTACACGGCCTACAAAAATGCGGTGGCTACCAGTGAGCAGGGTTTCATGCAATCGGCAGGTGAAGGCGGTGCTGTTTTCTATCAGCGGCATCGCCGCTAAGCCGGGTTCACAGGCGATGCCATCAAAGCGGTCTGCCACCGTATTATCATGGCGTCCAGCGAAACGGTCGGCGACATGCTGGCTGGCATAAGGCAGGACATTGACACAAAAATGGCCGTTTTCGCGTGTGGTCTGCGCAATCCGGCTGCTGTCCATTAAGCACACTAGTACCGTCGGTGGGTCGGCAGAGACCGAGCAAAACGCACTGACGGTGCCACCATGACATCCGACGATGCCGTTAGTAGTGACTACGGTGACGCTGTTAGCAACGCTGCGCATAGCGGCGATGAACGCGGCGCGCTCAACACCAGCCTCGGCGGGGGGAGATGATTGTGGCATGCCTGCTCCTAACGTGGCGTTTGGTTTGAACAATCAAATATGCCAAAGTGGTAGGTATCTGGAAAGCGAAATATTCTGTATTATTAATGCAGGTATTTCGAATTGAGTGGGCTATGAATTTAACGACACTAAACACGTTTCTGGCGATTATGGAAACGGGAAATTTGGTCAACGCTTCTCAGCGCCTGCATGTCAGTCAATCGACCGTGACCTCACGCCTCCAGGCTTTGGAGAGTGACCTGGGACAGCGGCTGTTTGTACGTCAGAAATCAGGGGTGGTGTTAACGGCGGCTGGTTTGAAATTTAAGCGCTATGCAGAAGCAATGACCGACCTTTGGCGGCAGGCGAAGCAGGAAACCTCATTACCGGACGGCATCAATGCAGTGTGTAATCTCGGCTGTCATTTAGATCTGTGGCCGGAGACTGGGCGCAAGTTACTGCGTCGTATGCATCAGGATTATCCAGAGACCGCTTTATCCGTTTGGCCGGGCAAGCATAATGAGCTGAATCAATGGATGAGTACTGGCCTGATTGATGCGGCCCTGACTTACCGCCCAACTACCCAGGAGGATCAAACCCTGCATCTACTGCGTGAAGAGCGCCTGATTCTGCTCTCAAATCGACGCGAAACCTCAATGCGCAACGATCCGCATTATGTGTATGTCGACGCCGGAGAGAATTTTGGACGGCGACATACGGCGGCTTATTCCGATGCGGGGGTGGCAAAAATGAGCTTTGGCTGTGCGGTGTGGGCACTGGATTATCTGCTGGAACAAGAGGGTTCAGCCTATTTGCCGGAGCGGCTGGCGGCACCTTATCTGGATAGCGGGCGCCTATTTCTGATTGCCGGTGCACCGGTGTTTAGCCGCCATGTTTATCTGATTGTGAATGATCAGGCCGCGCTGGGCTGGGAGTGGTTGGATGACATTCTGACAGAATTTATCACGCCCCCCAGCGCCAAGTCGCCGTAGTCGGATCAGCGTGGTGAAATCATGCGGGGGGTGGAGGGTGTACCCAGCGGGTAGGGGTGTTGCTCAACGGTCACTGGCTTAATACCGGCCTGATTAGCCACTATTGCAAATCCCTGTCGCACGGGCTGGTACTGGTAGGCGAGCCTGCGCCAGCTGCTGCCTTCATTATGCCCGAAGTAATGCAGTTTGAGGTGCAGCTGGTCGCCGCGCTGAGTGAGCTGATACTGCTGCGCGCGATTGGCATCGCCGCTGGCGGCAAAGCGGATGTCGCTGCTGCGCCGCTGGTAGCCGTTTTTATGGCTGAAACAGAACATCAGGCGGGCTGTGTTTTGATGCACTTCAAGAAAGAGGTAATCCGGCTTTTTATCCTGGTTGTAGTCATGGGTGATCAGGCCATCGACAACTGGCTGGCGGGGCTGACGCTCATAGCGGTAGGCGTGGTTGATCCACTTGACCGCTTGGAATTGCCGCTTCGGATCATAGCAGGCCTGCGGTAGGTTCGGCTGATTCTTTGGGTTATTGGGGTCAGTTTTTTGACTAAAACAGCGCGCAAGCTGCTGCGCGCGCGCCACTGTCTCCAGCATGCTTACAGGCTCCGCCGTTTGAAGGCAATGCTGCATTAGCATGACTTCATCCTGATGCCAGCGCGGGCCGCTAAGGCCGCAGTCATTGTTGCGGTTGGTTTGGCGTTGGCGCACGGCTTGGGACACATAAGCCTTACAGCGCGCGTGCTGGGCGTTTTCATGGGCTAGGCCGCTAGCGAGATCCGGCAAGATAAGCGGCGCTGACACACTAGCGTTGTTGGGGCGATTGTCCATCGTTTTCTGGGGCGCTGTGGGGAGTTGTTGACGGTGGGTGTTTGCCTGGCCTAGCTGCCTCGCGGCCTGTAATTCTTCTGTAAACGTATAGGGGCTTATCCCTAGATTAAAGTCTGGCCAGCGCGGGTCACTGATAATCTGCGGCAGGCCAATATTAGGGTCTGGCCCTTCATGGCGCGCCAGGCTGCCGAACCATAACAGGCTCTTACTGTAAATCGCATTTAGAATATGCACGTCACCGCTGAGCACAACTGGGCCACGGCTGTAGATGCCCTCATGGGTCATCGTATCAGTGCCAATCACCATCACAGTGTGGGGATCGGTGTTGATGATTTTTTTACCGAAGGCGCCGGTAAAATGCCCCGCGATGTACCGCGCTTGCCAGCTCGCCATTGCTGCGAGATCGATGCCTTTTTGCGCGAAGGCTGCGCGGGTTTTTGGGGGTAATTTGGCCAGAGGATTACGGATTGGCACACCCCGGTCCTTTAATAACAGCGGTTTGATAAAGTCATTATCTTGTGCGAGCAGCGCCAGCTGTTGATCAATGATGTTTTCGATCATTTGCGCTGTATCGGGGTGTTTGGCGGCGATTTTGTTCACGGAAGACTGTGCGAACAAATCATGGCCACTCAACAGCAGTATGCAGGCTAAAAGATATTGAATGCATCGGTAGTAAATCTGGTCAGGGCACAGCGTCAAGCGTTGCGTGCGTCGCTTAACGGAGCTGTTGGTAGGATGATTTAGCCGCGACATTGGTATACCTCTTTGTTTTTAATCGACTTAGCCCAACAGCTTCGCATACGGTAGATAAAGCAGATTGCAGGCTGCCACCGCCAGCAGCGGCCATAAGGTCAGGTGCATACCCAGTACGCGCTGCTTCATCTCGGATGCTAATAAACCTCTGGCGTGCAGCAAGCGGCCTGCGCTAAAGGCTAAGCCCAGGGCATGTATAAGCAGTACCGGAGCGCCGTTATACTCCAGTGCAAACAGTAGAATAAGGAAAATGGGGATGTTTTCCGCCGCGTTGCCGTGTGCGCCTATCGCATTTTTCAGCGCGGGTGAATCACCATCCCCGAGTGAAATTTGGTGCGCGCGCCGCTGCTTGATGACCTGTAGGATGAGCCAGAAAAGGAGGAGGGCGGCGCTAATAGCGTAGAGCGTACTGATCATAGTGTTGTCCTGTGTGGCGTTGTAAATATCTCTGTACAGGTTCAATGTAGGCAGCATCGCATTTGTTGTCAATGTGGGGAGTATGTCATCATCGCGTCCTCTACCGTTGTGCGCAGGCGATGTCTGTCAGCGTGCAACACCCTTTAATTAAAATGACAGCGAAGTGAGTGGCATGACGGGTGAAATGAGCGGTGAGAGCAATTTGGCGGTGCTGCTGGCATCGATGCAGCCCGTGCTGCTGGACGCGGAATACGTGTTTACCTCTATTGAAAGTGGTCGCTATGGTGATTTGGCGGAGCTGAATCCTATCGCAATGTTTAGTGAAGAAGAGGGCATGACGCTGGTACTGGAACGTCAGTCTGCCGAAGCCGCTGGTATCGCTATCGAAGCCGTATTCAAATGTATCACGCTCACTGTACATTCCAGTCTTGATGCCGTTGGCCTCACCGCCGCTTTCTCCGCTAAGCTGGGCGAGCATGGTATTAGTGCGAATGTGATCGCCGGGTATTACCACGACCATATTTTTGTGCAGGCTGAAAGAGCAACTGATGCGATGGCGGCGTTACTGGAATTTAGCGCGGCTTAGAATTAAGGCTTGCAACGCCTGAACTTTCCTAAGAAGATCACGCTTTCAATTTTTACAGAGCGTTCGCACCATGTCTGCCTTATTTGTGGTCAGCACCGGCCCCGGTGATACCGCGCTACTCGCCCCGCGTGCCCGAGAAGTAATTGCCGCCAGTTCCGACTTGGTGGCCTATGGTTTGTACCTTGATTTGCTGCCTGATTTATGTGCTGATAAGCAGCATCATGACCTGCCGCTGGGTCAGGAAATTGAGCGGGCCAGATTAGCGCTGAATCTCGCCGCCGCCGGTAAAACCACCGCGTTAATGTCCAGCGGTGATATTGGTATCTATGCGATGGCGACGCTGGTGTTTGAACTGCTGGATCGGCAGTTACAGGGACTGGAAGATCATCCTGAATGGCTGGACGTTAACATCGAAGTCGTGCCCGGTATTTCTGCGATGCAGGCCGGGGCCAGTCGTGTCGGTGCGATGCTGGGCCATGATTTCTGTACTATTTCACTCTCCGACTTGCTGACGCCGTGGCAAACCATCGAAAAGCGTTTGCATAGCGCCGGGCAGGGGGATTTCGTGGTGTCATTTTACAATCCGGTATCAAAAAAGCGGGATTGGCAATTAAACACGGCGCGTGACATCCTGCTGCAATATCGTCCGGCTGCGACGCCGGTTTTGTTGGGGCGGCAGCTGACACGGGACGATGAAACCATCCGTATGCTGACATTGGCTGAGTTGGATGCCAAAGATGTCGATATGTTTACGCTGGTGTCGGTGGGCAACAGTGAATCACGCCATATTAGCTATAGCGGCGTCCATGGTGAGCAACAGTGGATTTATACACCACGCGGCTACAGGAAGAAATTATGAGGATGAGCGTATGACGGTTTACTTTATCGGTGCCGGGCCGGGCGATCCCGATCTGATTACGGTTAAGGGCCAGCGTATTTTACGCCAGTGTCCGGTGGTGTTGTATGCCGGGTCGCTGGTGCCGCGTGAGATGCTGCAGGATGTGGAAGATTCGGCTGAGCTGATTGCGGATAGTGCGCATATGAATCTGGATGAGATCATGGCGGTGGTGAAGGACGCGCATGAGGCCGGTAAGGATGTGGCGCGAGTGCATTCTGGTGATCCGATGTTGTACGGTGCGATTGGCGAACAGATTCGGCGGCTGGAAGAGTGGGATATCGACTTTGAGATCATTCCCGGTGTGACCGCTGTGTCGGCGTCGGCGGCGTGGTTGGGTAAAGAATTGACGCTGTCCGGCGTGTCGCAGACGATTATTCTCACCCGCTACAGCATTAAAACCCCGTTTCCTGAGCGTGAGCAGCTCCCGGCGCTGGCAAAGAGTCAGGCGACGCTGGCGATTCATTTAGGGGTAACGCATATTCATAAGATTGTGGAAGAATTAATGCCACATTACGGTGCTGATTGTCCGGTGGCGGTGTGTTACCGCACGTCGTGGCCGGAGCAGGATAAAGTCACCGGGACGCTGAGTGATATTACCGCCAAGGTGCGGGCGAAGAAGTTTACGCGGACGTGTTTGATTCTGGTCGGGCATGTACTGGATACGGATCAGTTCCATGATTCTTACCTGTACGATGATGATCAGGTACATGTATACCGTCCGCGTAAGGGTAAAGCGCCGAAAGCGATAGCGCGTGGTGATATTGATAATGCGCCGCGTGCGGATGAGTTTAATGTTTGAGGTTGAAATGAAATGCAATTAGATAAAATTCCCGCCACCATCGTCACCGGTTTCCTGGGCAGCGGTAAAACCACGCTCCTGTCCAACGTCCTCAAACAGGCCGCAGGCAAACGCATTGCCGTTATCGTGAATGAATTTGGTGAGTTGGATATTGACGCTGATCTGCTGCGTAACTGCCCGCTGGACTGTGAAGACGAAGCCGCGCAAGTAGTGGAAAGCGACGACGGTATTTATGAGCTGGCGAATGGCTGTATTTGTTGTACGGTGGAGGAAGAGTTCCTGCCGGTGATGCAGCAGCTGGTGGCGCGTAAGGATGACATTGATCATATCCTGATTGAAACCAGCGGCCTGGCCTTACCCAAGCCCTTGGTACAAGCGTTCAACTGGCCAGAGATCAAACAGCATTGCACGGTGGATGCGGTAATTACGGTGATTGACGGGCCTGCTGTAGCGGCGGGACGTTTCGCGGATGATGAGCACAAGGTGCAGGCACAGCGGCTGGCGGATGACAGTCTGGATCATGATCCGAGTTTGCAGGAATTACTGGACGACCAGCTCAGTGCGGCTGACTTAGTGATGGTGAGTAAGAATGACCTGCTGGATGAAGCGCAGCGGGCTCAGGTTGAGAAGGTGGTATCTGGTCGGGTGCCTGATGCGGTGAAAACCAGCTATATCAGTAATGGTGAAGTCGCGCTGGATATGCTGATGGGGATTGATGCGGCGAGTGAAGAGCGCATTGAACATGTGCATACCCATCATGATCACCACCACGACCATGGCGAGCATCACGAGCATGCGCATGATCACTTTGAGCAGTGTGTGATTAAGCTGGGCGAGGTGGATGGCGCTAAGCTACAGGCTGCGTTAGCTGGCTTGATTGCTAAGTATGAGTTATACCGGGTGAAGGGTTTTGTTGCCTTGCCGGGTAAGCCGATGCGGCAGGTGTTACAGGGTGTGGGTGAACGGCTGGAAACGCATTTTGATCGGCTGTGGGCTGAGAATGAAGCGCGTCAGACTAAGCTGGTGTTTATTGGGAAGGGGTTCCATAAGGCGGATTTGGATGCGGCGTTGCAGGGTGTGGGGGTTTAATTCAGAAACGCCCAGTCAATGTGCAGGTGTTGGAAAAGATTGACTATTGTCGGTTGATCCATTGAAAACAACTCACCTTTTCCATATTTATCCTTTTGATTCAGCAGTTACACCATAATCCAGCGTTCGGTTGGGTGTACCAGCCGGTATTCACGTACCCCGTGACGTTCATAAAGATCGCGTTTGCTGTGCATGTCTTTAAGCGCAGTTGAGGGTGATAGTACTTCGATGATCCAGTCCGGTGCGCCACGGCAGCCGTTATCGTCGAGTTTATTTTTATCGCACACGACTAATAAATCGGGTTGGAGGGTGGTTTTGATGTCGTCATCATCTTCGTCAGCTTCGGGTAAACGGACATCGACTGGCGCTACGAAAGATGAAAAAGGTTTGTCCTGAAAATAGTTATACAGTTGGGCACCAAGCGCAGTCACGATGGTTTGGTGGATCAACTTGGGGGCAGTCATTGCGTAAGGTGTGCCGTCAATCAGTTCCCAATGCTCATCTGCTGGCCAGCTTTGGTAATCGCCGTAGGTGTAGATTTGGTCTTGTTTGATGGCTAGTGACATGTCAAACCTGTTGGAATGAGTGTTGATGTTAGAGTTGAGTATAACAAAACTCTACTCTAGGATGGGAGAAGAGTCGCATTGCATGACTATTATCAACAATGGCTGGAGGCTACTGGATTATGAAAACGCCCTCTGAAGATACCCAGAAAATACTTAAAACTCTGCAAAAGGCAGTGGATGAAGCTCTGGATAAGAAGAAGCGCCTTGGGCAGTATGCTGTGATATGGCGTAATAATCGACCGGTTGCTATTGGGGAGAATGCGCCTGCCTCGTTGGTTGAAGATAAACAATAAGATGGAATCAGAAAATGATTCTTTGGCGAGTCTTCTAGCTAAAGTCGAAATTTTGAGGTTGAAATATTCAGCCCGTTCTTCCGATGATGCTTTTAATATCTTTTCAATTCTTAGGAAAGAAAGTGACGAGGTTAATCTCCATTCTAACTTCATCGCTACTCTTCTGAACGCAAAAGGTTCGCATGGCAAAGGTCAAGCTTTCCTTGAAAAATTTATATCCTGCGTTTCTGATGCACATACTTCTGGAAATATCACTTATGACGAGTTGGGTGAGTGCTTAGCGGTTAGGAAGGAATATAGAAATATAGATTTGTATGTCGAGTTTGAATATGCTTTATTCGTTGTGGAAAATAAAATTTACGCAGAAGACCAGTATTGCCAACTAGAACGTTACTATGAGAGCATGTTAAGTAAGAACAAGAAAATATATCTTGTTTATCTTAGTCTTTATGGGAGAGACCCACCACAAGAGAGCTTAGGGGAGCTTTCTGTTGATGATGTCATTACAATTTCATATTCGTCCGAAATTCTAGGTTGGATTGATTTATGTATCAAAGAAGCAGCTATGCACCCAACTTTACGGGAAACTCTTGTTCAGTACCTGAATCTAATCAAGAAATTGACAGGACAGTCAATGCATGTGAAATATATGAATGAAATAATCGAACTATTAAGCAAGCATGATAATGCTAAAAATGCTTTGGAAATATGGAAGTGTAAAAACACAGCAAGACACCTTGCGCAAACTTACTTTTGGAATGAATTGGAATACCAAATTGTTAATCACGATACATTTCCCTATGGAAGTCTAAAGGTTGAAAATTACAGCTATTCTAAGAGTTTTATAAAAAGTTATGTTTCCAAAAAGAAAAAGAGAAAAATTCACTATGGAGTATTTTTTAAGCTTAAAGAGCTCGATGAGGAAATAGATCTTTGCTTATACATCGAAATAGGGAGGTATGATAACTTATACTATGGCTTGGGGCTTGTTAGAAACTCGGATGAGAGAGTGTGCAGAGAAGAAGGGGAATTTTTAGAGTTGGTTAATCCATTGATTGTAAGTAATTTGTTTCTGAGTAATGGGTGGTGGCTTACAAATTGCAGGCCTATCGCATTAAATTTCTACAAATTTAATAATGAAAATACAGTATCTATGTTAAATTCTGAGTTCCGTAAGGAATTTGTCAGACAACTAGCTACTGAAATTTACTCTTTTATCGATGAAGTAACAACGAGTGAAATATCTTGTGAGGTCGATTGATTAGGCTCTTTACATAGTGCATCTCCTAAAATCTCAACCCGGCGGCTTTGTCGATGAAGAAGGCATCATCGACCTCGATCAATCCCCGGCAGACATCATCATCCTATCAGCCGCCGACAGCTCGCTCGGCGCACTGACTCATGCTGCCGAAAATTTGCCGGATGATTTTCCCACTATCCGGCTAGCCAACTGGCTACAGCTGCTAAAACCTGCCGCGTTCGATCTCTATCGCCATAAAGTACTGGATCACGCCAAAGTCGTCGTGGTGTCGCTCTTAGGCGGCAGTAGCTACTGGCAGTACGGCGTTGAGCAGTTAGCAGAATGGCTGCAAGGCTCACGCCCAAAACGACCGCGCCAGCTGATCATTGTATCCGGTGATGATAGCGCTGATCCTGAGTTAACGGCGCTGAGCAGCCTTGATGTCGAGTCTGTACAACGTGTCTGGCGTTATCTGCGTGAGGGCGGGGTGCCGAATGCACAGCAGCTGTTTCAGTTCGTGGCGGCGGAGTGTCTGCAATACGATACGCGCTGGCAGGAGCCGCAGCCCTTACCCCATTGTTTGCTGTATCAGCCAGATTCGCCGTATGCGCAGGCAACCTTCGCGGAGTGGCGGGAGCGGTGGGGTAGTCAAATTCCCAACCAGGTCTGCATCCTCCTCTTCTACCGCAGCCACCTGCAAAGTGCCAACACCCAAATGTTCGCCGAGCTGGTAAAAGTGCTGGAAGCGCAGGGCTTACAGCCGCTACCTATAGCCATCGCTTCCCTCAAAGACCCGGAATCACTAGCGCTGGTCAACGCGCTGATCGAACAAAGCGACGCCAAGCTCATCCTCAATACCACCGGCTTCGCCAGTAACCGCGTCTCCGCACCAGATTTAAGCGCGGAACCCACTGAATTCTATTCACCGTTCGCCCGTGATATTCCGGTATTACAGCTTATCCTCTCCGGCAGCACGCAGGAAGACTGGCAGCAATACAGTCAGGGGCTACGCAGTCGCGATATAGCGATGCAGGTGGTTTTACCGGAAATGGATGGCCGCATTATCACGCGGGCGTTGAGTTTTAAGGCGGAAAGCCGCTACAGCGAGCGTTGTGAGATCAGCGTGATTCAGTATCAGCTCCAGACGGAACGGGCGCAGTTTGTTGCTGAGCTGGCGGCACGCTACTGCCAACTGGCGAATAAGGCGAACCATGAGAAGCGCATCGCGCTGATTCTGGCGAATTATCCAACCAAAGACGGACGTATCGGTAACGGGGTTGGGCTGGACACACCAGCGTCTACCATTAATATCCTGCACGCACTGGAACAGGCGGGCTATCCGGTAGAGGATATTCCGGTGGACGGTGATGCGCTGCTGGCCGAATTATTACAGGCTGTCACCAATAACCCGACGACGCTGCATTATTTGCCGTGCTGGCAGAGTCTCGATATTGATACCTATCTACAGCACTTTGCGCAGTTACCAGAAGCGAATCAGCAGGCCGTGTGGGAGCGTTGGGGTCGCCCGGAACAAGACCCAAAATGCCGTGACGGTCGCCTGATGTTGGCCGGGATTCGGTTGGGTGAAACCTTTATTGGTATTCAGCCTGCGCGGGGCTTTAACCTGGATTTGAGCGCTAACTATCACGATCCCGATTTGGTGCCACCGCACAGCTACCTCGCTTATTATTTCTGGCTGCGTCACGTCTATCAGGTCGATGCCATTGTGCATGTGGGTAAACACGGTAATCTGGAATGGCTGCCGGGGAAGGGCATAGCATTGTCAGAGCAATGCTGGCCGGATAGTGCGCTCGGGCCAATGCCACATTTCTACCCGTTTATTGTTAACGATCCCGGTGAGGGTGCGCAGGCAAAACGTCGGGCGCAGGCGGTCATTATTGATCACCTGATGCCACCGCTGACGCGGGCAGAAACCTATGGCGAACTGGCCGAACTGGAAAAGCTGGTTGACGAGTATTATCAGGCGCTGGGCATGGATACGCGGCGTGAAGTCTGGCTGCGCGAACAGATTCTAGTGCAGGTGAAGGACGCGCACGTATTGGAAGAGCTGCCTTGTCAAAGTGATGAGGTGGAGGAGGTGTTGGATGCGCTCGATACCTACCTTTGTGATATTAAAGAAGCGCAGATTCGACATGGCTTGCATATTTTAGGGGCATTGCCGGCGGTAGAGAAACTGGCGGATACGGTGGTGGCCTTGCTGCGGCTGCCGCGTGGCAAGGAGCCGCATGCGCAGGGGATTTTGCATGCGCTTAGTGATGATTTGGGGTTGGAATTTGATCCGTTTCAGAGTGAGGTGACCGAGTGGGGCGGGCCTAAGCCGGATGAGTTGGTTGCGGTTAGTGATAAGGGTTGGCGGACAAGTGCGGATACGCGGGAGCGTTTGGAGTTGTTGGCGCGGGCGCTGGTGTTGGAGTGTATCTGTAGCCTTGAACCCCTCCCCAGCCCTCCCCTTGTCAAGGGAGGGGGCTTAACCTTGCTCTGTACTGAAACCTCAGATAAGGGTCTTGTCTCCTCCCTTGATAAGGGGAGGTTGGGAGGGGTTGCTTTTGGGCTTTTGCAGTCTTCTCTGGTGGCGCGAACTTCAGAGGCTGAAGCAGCCACCGCTGTGCTTGAATATACCCAAACCCACCTACTCCCCGCCCTAAACCAAAGCGCACAACAAGAACTAGACGCTCTCCTAAAAGGCCTGTCCGCCCGTTTCGTTCCCCCCGGCCCCAGCGGCGCCCCCAGCCGTGGCCGCTTAGATGTCCTCCCCACGGGCCGTAATTTCTTCTCGGTAGACAGCCGTTCTATTCCATCGCCTGCTGCCTGGGCTTTGGGCCAGAAGTCAGCGCAGGCCTTAATCGAACGCCACCTACAGGAACACGGCGATTACCCGCGTCAGCTTGGCCTATCGGTGTGGGGCACTTCCACCATGCGCACCGGCGGCGATGATATTGCGCAGGCCTTTGCGTTAATGGGGATTAAGCCCATCTACGCACAGGGTTCGCAGCGCGTGGTGGATTTTGAGATCACCTCGCGCATGTTGTTGGGGCGACCACGGGTGGACGTGACGCTGCGCGTATCGGGGTTTTTCCGCGATGCGTTTCCGAATGTGATGAAGCTGTATGATGCGGCGGTACAGGCGCTGGCAGAATATGACGAGCCGCTGGAGATTAATACTATCCGCCAGCATATTGAGCAGCAGGCGGCGGAGTTGCAGCAGCAGGGAATGGATCAGCAGGCGGCGCAACAGCAGGCCAGCTACCGCGTGTTTGGCAGTAAGCCGGGGGCGTATGGCGCGGGTTTACAGGGGCTAATTGATGAGCGCTGTTGGGAGCAGCGCAGTGATTTGGCGGAGGCCTATGTGAACTGGGGGGGCTATGCCTACGGCAATCAGGCCGGTGATGGTGTAGAGGCGAAGCAGGCTTTTGTTAATCGGCTGGCGCAGCTTGAAACGGTGGTGCAGAATCAGGACAATCGCGAACATGACCTGTTGGATTCGGATGATTATTACCAGTTTCAGGGTGGGATGACCAACGCGGTCGCCACGTTTAGCGGGCAGGAGCCGGTGGTGTATCACAGCGATCATGCTAACCCGGAACAGCCGAAGATTCGCACGCTAAAAGAAGAGCTGAATCGGGTGGTGCGTTCCCGTTTGTTGAATCCAAAGTGGATCAATGCGATGCAGGAACATGGTTATAAGGGGGCGTTTGAGATGGCGGCGAGCGTGGATTATTTGTTTGCCTATGATGCGACCACCAATTTAATCGATGACTACCAGTATCAGCGCGTGGCGGATGCGCTGGTGTTTGATGCGCAGAATCAGCAGTTTATGCGCGAGCACAATCCGCATGCGTTTGAGGAAATGACCGAGCGGCTGCTGGAGGCGAATCAGCGTGGCTTGTGGCAGGATGATCAGGGCTATGCAGAACAGCTGCAGGATTTACTGCTGGAGATTGATGCGGGGCAGGAAAATGCAGGCGCGTAGTGAAGGGGTGCAGGCCTAGACCTGCACCGCTGCCGTAATCGCCGCCCGAATCTCGGCTTGTAAAGTTTCGTCCCGTATCAATCCGCCCTCCGGCGTGGTCACAAAGAAAATATCTTCAGCCTGCTCGCCGAGGGTGGCAATTTTGGCGTTATGTAACTTAATATCGAGCTGATCCAGCGTTTCACTAATGCGCGACAGCAGGCCCGGCATATCGCCGGTACTGACTTCGAGTAGGGTCAGGCCACGATCTTCACTTTGGCGAAAATTAACCACCGTTTTAATGTCAAAATTACGCAGAATGCGAGTCTGGCGATGGCGGGTTGGGGTAAAGTCAGGTGCGGCCAGATTGCGCCGCATCACATCCAGAATATGCTGCTGATCCTGTGCGTTAGTGACGGGCTTATTATCTGGGCCAAGCACATGCAGGGTGTGCAGGTCGCGCCGTTCTTCGTCCATTGACACCAAACGCGCCTGGACGATATTCAGGTTAAGCTGCTCTAGCGTGGAGACGACGCGGGTAAACAGGTCGGGATAATCTTCGCTATAAATTAACAGAACGTTGCTGCTGCCTGATACGGTGACGCGCATCTCAATCAGCGGCAGGGTTTCAGCGGCGGCAGTCAGCAGAAAGGGAGCCTGCCAGCAAACGGTTTCGACCGAGTGCTGTAGCAGATAGTCATCACCCAGCGCCTGCCACAGCGTGGCACATTGGGCGCTGCTGAAGCCATCAGTATTAAGCTGCTCTAGCGCCGCATTACGCTTCTGCATTAATAAATAGTCCGTTTCTTCGCTCAGCGGGGTGCGCTTGCGTAAGAAATCGCGGGTGCCAAGATAAAGCTCGGTCAGGAGTGATAGCTTCCAGCTGTTCCAGAGCTTAGGATTGGTGCCTTTCATGTCAGCGATGGTGAGCAGGTACAGATAATCCAGCCGATTTTGCGCGACGACTTGGCTGGCAAAAGCCTGAATCACGGCCGGGTCGCTAATATCGCGGCGCTGCGCGGTAATGCTCATCAATAGATGATGCCGCACCAGCCAGCTCACCAGCCCGGCATCATGCAGGTTAAAGCCGTGCTCACGCGCAAAATCCATGGCATCGGCGGCACCCAGCACGGAATGATCCCCGTCTCGCCCTTTGGCAATATCGTGAAACAGAGCAGCTAGATACAAGATTTCCGGTTTTTGCAGCGTCTTAAATATTTCCCCACACAGGGGAATTTCCTGTGCGCCCTCAGCGGTACTGTGGCGGCGCACATTGCTTAGAACGCGCAGTGAATGTTCGTCTACGGTATAGGCGTGAAACAGATCATACTGCATGCGCCCAACAATATTAGCGAATGGTGGGATGTAGGCTGCCAGTACGCCATAGCGATTCATCAGCCGGAAAATAAACGTCACGCCGCTGGGCTGTTTTAGCATTTGGATGAAAATTTGCCGGTGCCAAGCTTGCTGCCGAAAATCGGTGCCCATCCGGTGCAAATGCCGCTTCATTAGGCGGATGGTGTCTGGGGTCAGGCCGGTGACGCCCGGCGTGGTTTGCAGGATCAGGAAAATTTCTAGCAGCGCGGTGGGATAATGTTTAAAGGTGGTGCGGTCACTCACCGCCAGCCTCTGGCCCAGCTTGACATAATGCTCGCCTACCATCTCCGGCAGCGGTGGCCGGTTAGCCTCCAGCTGCTGGTGAAATGCGCCGAGTAACACGTCATTAAGCCGTTCGAGCTCGGTAATGGTGCGGTAGTAGCGCTGCATGAAGCTTTCCACCGCATCGTTGCGGTTGTCCTGAGCATAGCCCAGGCTTTGGGCCAGCGTGTGTTGGTAATCAAACAGCAGACGATCTTCTTTGCGCCCCGTGAGGTTGTGTAATAGGAAGCGTACCTGCCACAGAAATTCACGCCCCTTGCGCAGCGTGTCGTATTCATTGCGGCTTAGGATGCGATGTTGGTACAGCTCGGAAAGTGAGAGATGACCGTATTCACGCGCCACAATCCAGCTAATCATGTGAATATCACGCAGGCCGCCGCGCCCCTCTTTTAAATTGGGCTCTACGCGGTGCGTGGTTTCACCAAATTTCTCATAGCGCTGCTGCTGTTCCGCCAGTTTGGCGTGAAAAAATTGTGCGCTGCTCCACATTTTATCTGGGCTGATAGCCGTCCCGAGACGCGCAAAAAGGGGGCTGTCACCGGCCAGTTTTCGCGCTTCCAATAAATTGGTAATAATGGTCAGGTCGTCTTGTGCGGCCTGGAGGCATTCATCCAGCGTGCGCACGCTGTGCCCGACATCCAGCCCAATATCCCACAGAAACGTGAGCAGCGTTGACATCTGTTGTTTGCATTCGCGATCAGGCTCATCACACAGGAGAATCATTAAATCAATGTCTGAAGCGGGGTGTAATTCGCGTCGTCCATAACCACCGACCGCCACCAGCGCATGTTGTTGAAGGGCAGGTAGCTGATCCCACTGGTCACGCAGAACAATATCCATCAGGTCGCTGTGGAGGTGTAGCAGCTCACGTATATTCTGCCCGCCGGTAAAGGCTTCCGCCAGCTGTTGGCGGGCGGCGCTCAGCAGCGCGGCGTAAGCGCTAGGCGGTGGACAGGTAACGCGGTCAGTTTCAGCACGTAATTGCTGATAGGGTGCAAGCAGCTGCGTGATGTTCAGCCCTTTGCCGTTCTTGTGCGGGCTGCGTTGCATGTTTTGGTTGGCTGTGTTTACGGTGGAATGCACCTTATATGCGCTCCTGCCAGCCCGCTTCTTCTGCCCGCAGGGTCAGAATATCGAAGCCGTCGGCAGTCACCAAGACGGTGTGCTCCCACTGCGCCGATAGTTTGTGGTCTTTGGTGACGGCGGTCCACTGATCCGGCAGAATTTTAATATGACGTTTGCCCTGATTAATCATCGGTTCGATGGTGAAAATCATGCCTTCCTGGAGGACTTCACCCGCGCCCGGTTTACCGTAGTGCACGACCTGGGGCGGCTCATGAAACACGGTGCCGATGCCGTGGCCGCAAAATTCACGTACCACCGAATAATGATTTTTTTCGGCGAAGACCTGAATCGCGTGTCCAATATCGCCCAGCGTCGCACCGGGGCGCACCTGTTGAATGCCAAGGTACATGCATTTTTGGGTAATATCAGCTAAGCGTTGGGCTGGGACGGTAGCTTTGCCGACGTGGAACATTTTGCTGGTGTCGCCGTGGTAGCCGTCTTTAATCACCGTAATATCAATATTAAGTGCGTCCCCTTTCTTTAGCACCTTCTCGCTGGGGATGCCATGGCAAATTTGGTGATTAACCGAGGTACAAATGGATTTTGGAAACGGAGGTGTGCCGTAATTGAGTGGGGCAGGGATGGCACCCTGTTGGTTCACGATAAAATCGTGACAGATTTGATTAAGCTGATTGGTGGTCACGCCGGGTTTAATATGTTCACCAATCATGTCTAAGACTTCGGCGGCTAAGCGACCCGCCACCCGCATTTTTGCAATGTCTTCTGCTGTTTTAAGCTGAATTTCCATCTATCCCTTTTTCCGGTAGCACTGACAGGCGGATCATGGTATAAAGCGCACGCCTATTTAGCAATTAAGAAATGGTTGAGTAAGGCAAATACTTTAACTAATCCACACATGCACCGGCACGGTCTTGCAGGGTGTTCGACTTAAAGGTTTTACTGAAAGTCGAATTGCAGCACTGGGGTGTATGGAGGCGTAACCCGAACAGGAGTACAACATGCCTAAAGTGACTATGCGTCAAATGCTAGAAGCTGGTGTCCATTTTGGTCACCAAACCCGTTACTGGAACCCAAAGATGGCTCCATATATCTTTGGTGAGCGTAACAAGATTCACATCATCAACCTTGAACAAACCCTACCGATGTTTAATGACTCGATGAATTTCATCGGGAAAATGGCCGCTCGCGGTGGCAAGGTATTATTTGTTGGTACTAAGCGTTCTGCCCGTGAAGCAGTGCGTGAGTCTGCTCAGGCCTGCAAAATGCCCTATGTTAACCATCGTTGGTTAGGTGGCATGCTGACTAACTTCAAGACTGTAAAGCAGTCCATCCGTCGTCTGAAAGACCTGGAGAAGATGGTTGAAGATGGCTCGATGGAGCGTCTGAACAAAAAAGAAGCGTTGATGATGACCCGCGAACAGGAAAAGCTTGAGCGCGGCCTGGGTGGTATTAAGGACATGAAAGGTCTGCCAGATGCAATCTTTGTCATTGACGTGGGCTATGAGAAAATTGCCATCCAAGAAGCAAAAAAGCTGGGTATTCCTGTGATTGGCGTGGTGGATAGCAATAACTCGCTGACCGATGTTGACTATGTCATTCCGGGCAATGATGATGCAATTCGCGCTATCCAGCTGTACACGACGGCGGCCTCTGATGCAGTTAAAGAAGGTCATGCATCTGCCGCAGTTCCCGGTCAGAAGGAAGCCGCAGAACAGGCGCCTAAGAAAGCCAAAGCTGCCGCTGAGCCTGCGAGTGTAGAAGCCAGCGATGCGGCTCCAGCAGCTGAGGCAGCACCAGCAGCCGAAGCAGCACCTACCGCTCCGTCAGCGGAAGAAGCGCCAGCAGCAGCCGACGATGCGGCACCGGCTGCATAGGGCGCTGCTGAGTAACACAGGCGACCCCCTAAATATTTGCAAGTAATACATGGCGGCTGTCCCGGTTCATCCCGGACAGCCGTCGTAAGTTCAGGAGAATAGATAATCATGGCAATTACAGCTGCAATGGTTAAAGAACTGCGCGAGCGTACGGGCGCAGGCATGATGGATTGTAAGAAGGCACTGACTGAAACAGCCGGAGATATGGAAGCAGCGATCGACCTGATGCGTAAATCGGGTGCGGCTAAAGCTGACAAAAAAGCGGGACGTACTGCCGCTGATGGTCGGGTAGTGATTGCGGTGGCGGACGATGGCAAGACGGCGGCGCTCACCGAAGTGAACAGTGAGACAGATTTCGTCGCCAAAGACGATAGTTTTGTTGAGTTCGCCAGTGCGGTTGGTGCGGCGGTGCTCGCCCAGCAACCTGCTGATTTGGACGCTGTGGCGGCCATGGACTTAGGCGGTAAGAGCGTAGAAGACGCGCGTACGGCGCTAATCGCTAAGATTGGTGAAAATATTCAAGTCAGACGGTTTGAGCAAGTGACCTCTGATGACCACATTGCGGTCTACCAACACGGCGCCAAGATTGGTGTTGTTGTGGCGATGCAAGGCGGTGATGCTGAACTGGGTAAAGATGTAGCGATGCATATTGCGGCGAGCCGTCCAGTATGTGTTGACGAAAGTGGCGTTCCGGCTGACACCGTCGAGAAAGAGCGCGCTATTCAGCTGGATATTGCGATGCAAAGCGGCAAGCCTCAGGAAATCGCTGAGAAAATGGTTGATGGCCGGATGCGTAAGTTTCTGGGTGAGATCACGCTTTCGGGACAGCCGTTTGTAAAAGATCCTGACCAGACCGTGGGCAAGCTGCTGGCGGCAAAAGGCGCGGTAGTCACTGGCTTTGTGCGCCTCGAAGTTGGTGAAGGCATCGAGAAAAAGCAGGAAAACTTCGCTGATGAAGTGGCGGCGCAGCAGGCTGCGGCGGCTAAGGCTTAAGTCACAACCCGAATTGGCCCGGCCCTCCCTGAAAAAGGGAGGGCAATCTTGTGCAATCGCGCACAATTCCCCTCACTAGACTTGTCCCTGTTGCGCGCTTAACGCATAATCCTTTGTCTATTAACCCCCCTGGGAACTTGTTTGTGTATAAGCTGTTACGCGATGCACTGTTTCTGATGCCTGCAGAAACCTCACACCACTTTGCCCTGAATAGCCTGAAGTATATTCAAAAAGCAGGTGCTTTGGGGCCGTGCAAGGCGCTGGCAGGTGCGCCGGTTGAGGTAATGGGACTGCGTTTCCCTAATAAAGTGGGTTTGGCCGCCGGATTGGACAAAAACGGTGATTACATCGATGCTATGGCGTCGCTAGGCTTTGGTTTTATCGAAATCGGCACGGTCACGCCACGCCCACAGCCGGGCAACCCACGTCCTCGGATGTTTCGTCTGCCCGCCGCGCAGGGCATTATTAACCGCATGGGCTTTAATAATCACGGTCTAGATGCCATGCTGCGTCGAGTGGCGCAGGCGCAGTATCAGGGCATACTGGGCATTAATATTGGTAAAAACGCGGATACACCGTTTGAGAAGGCCGCAGCTGACTATTTGTGCGGCTTGCGTGCTGTTTATACCGCAGCTGATTACATCACCATTAATATTTCTTCTCCCAACACGCCTGGACTGCGCACGCTGCAATACGGCGCGGAGTTGCAGCAGCTATTAAGCGCGCTGAAACAGCGTCAGCAGGAGCTGGCCGAGCAGCACGCTCGTTATGTGCCGTTGGCGGTGAAAGTCGCGCCTGATTTGAAGGAAGAAGAGATTAAGGGTATCGCGCAGGTCTTGCTTGAGACGGGAATCGATGCGCTGATTGCGACAAATACCACTGTGGATAAAGATCTAGTGCAGGGTTTCAAGCATGGTGCGGAGCAGGGTGGGCTGAGTGGTAAGCCGCTCACTCATCCTGCGACAGAAGTAATCCGAGGCTTTTATCAGCAGTTAGGCGCTGATATTCCGATTATTGGCGTGGGTGGTATTATGTCAGTGGATGATGCTCAGGCTAAGATCGCAGCGGGTGCCCGGCTCGTGCAGCTATACAGCGGCTTTATCTATGGCGGCCCTGCTTTAATAAAAGCTTGCGTGCAGCGCATCGGCTGATTTAAGACCGTTTAAGCGGGGTAATAAATCGCACAGCATACCCGCTTAAGTCCCCGTTTTTTATGTTCCTGTATGCTCGGCCAGCGTTTGTTGATTACTCTGCAAAGTATTTGCACATAATCATCACGGTACAGCAATATTTAGCGGCGATAATCATGGTTTTAGATAGCAGGTGACGGCTTCTACAAGGCGGACTGAAGTTTTTTTGTGCGATTCAGGGGTTAGTCTTAGGCCGGCTCGCTTAGGTAGTGAAAATTTTTCAGATAAGTTACGGCTAAACGCATGTTTATGGCTGGTTAATTGTGTAGAATCGCTCATAGTTGAAGCGCCTGCAATAGGGATTGTTTTACCGTGAAAGTGGCAGACTTTCATAATTGAAGGTGAAATGACAAAGGATGGAGACGCCCGGAAATATTTTTTTCACGGTGACGGCTGAACACGGGACAGTAAGTTGACTCAGGAATCCACGCATAATTCACACAGACAAACCACACAAAAAACCAGCGATGCATGGTGGCTGCGTATTCTGAAAGGCATCTGGTTTGTGCTGAGTCTATTTGGGCGGGTTTTTCGTATCCTGCTGATCGTAGGCTTGGTGCTGAGCTTGTTAGCAGGCATCGTCTATGCGATGCAGCTGGATGAGCAAGTGCGCGCCCAGTTTGAAGGTAAACGTTGGGCGTTGCCAGCGCGGGTGTTCGCCCGTCCGTTGGATCTTTATACCGGACAGCAGGTTTATGCTGAACACCTCGAACGTGAACTGAAGCTACTGAATTATGTGAAGGTGGATGATCCGATTGAAACCGGCCAGTACCGGCGCAAAAAAGGCAGTTTTCTGATTAATACTCGTGGTTTCCAGTTTGCGGAAGACCAGGAACCCGCGCGCAGTATCAAGGTCAGCATCGCGGGCGGTAAAGTCGGCAAGCTGGAATATAATAACGGCCAGGAATCACTGCCGCTGATGCGTCTGGAACCGGTACTGATTGGTAATTTCTACCCCAGCCACAAAGAAGACCGAGTCTTAGTCAGGTTGCAAGATGTCTCACCGGCGCTGCTTAACGGTCTGTTAGCGGTGGAAGATAAAAAGTTTTATGAGCACCAGGGCGTTAATCCGCTGGCGATTTTGCGTGCCATTATTGCAAATTTGAAAGCAGGACAGGCCGTACAGGGAGGGAGTACGATTACCCAGCAGTTGGTTAAGAACTTCTATCTAACCAATGAACGCAGCTGGGAGCGTAAGGGCAAAGAAGCGATTATGGCTTTCCTGCTGGAGTTGCGCTACTCCAAGCGTGAAATTCTTGAAGCCTATCTGAATGAAATTTACCTGGGGCAGGACGGTGATCGTGCGATTCATGGCTTTGGCTTGGCCGCACAGTTCTACTTTAACCGTCCGGTACGCGAGCTGAAATCCGATCAGATTGCCATGCTGATTGGTTTGGCGAAAGGCGCAGCGTTTTATAATCCGCGCCGTTTTCCTGAGCGCGCACAGGCCCGCAGAAATCTCGTGCTAACCGTGATGGCACAAGAAGGGGTATTAACACAGCGCGAAGCAGAAGCAGCCCGAGAGCGCCCGCTTGGGGTCAGTGCGCAGCGTCCGTCCGGTGCGAGCCCATTCCCAGCATACCTTGATCTGGTCAAGCAGCAGCTGCAGCGCGATTACCGGGAAGAAGACTTGCGCTCGGAAGGGCTGTTGATTTTCACGTCGATGGATCCCATTGTTCAGCTCTCAGCCGAGGGTGTGCTGGTCGAGCGACTGAAAAAATTGGAGAAATCCCATCGTGTGCCGAAGGATAAGTTAGACGGTGCGATGGTGATTAGTAATATTCAAGGCAGTGAAATTATCGCGCTAGTGGGTGGGCGTAATGTGCGTTACCCCGGCTACAACCGTGCGGTTTCGGCGCAGCGCCAGGTGGGTTCCTTATTGAAACCAGCCATTTATCTGGCGGCGCTGGAGCAGGGTGGTAAATATGGTTCAATCAATTCGCGCATTAGCGATGGCCCAGTGACAGTAAAACTGTCGCGCAATAAATTCTGGGAGCCGCGCAATTATGATCACCGTAATATTGGTGTAGTTACCTTGTTACAGGCCCTCAGCATGTCACGCAATACGCCAGCGGTGCGTGTAGGCGTTGAGGTTGGGCTGGATAAAGTGATTAAAATGCTGAACGACCTTGGAGTGAAAAAAGATATTCCAGCCTACCCATCGATTTTGCTGGGCGCGCTGGAGATGACGCCCCTTGATGTGCAGCAGGTCTACCAGACGCTAGCAGCGGGTGGCTCATATTCACCGCTGAAGTCGATCCGCAGCGTGATGAACACTCGGGGTGATGTGCTGACACGTTATCCATTAACGGTTGAGCAGGTTGCAACTCCCGGATCCGTCGATCTGCTGAATTTTGCTATGCATCATATTACGGTTAGCGGCACCGCCAAATCGTTACAAAGCAAATTACCGACCTGGAAACGGGTGGCCGGTAAGACCGGTACCACCAACGATAAAAAAGACAGTTGGTTCGCCGGTTATTCCGGTCAGCATGTGGTCACGGTTTGGGTCGGGCGGGATGACAGTAAGCCAACGCGCATGACCGGTGGCACCGGTGCTCTGCGAATGTGGGGCGATATGATGAAAGTATTACCCTCAAAACCACTGCGTATTGGCGGTTCATCGAAACTCATTTGGGTCACCGTTGACTCGCGCACCGGGCTTTTATTTAACCCGGGCTGTGGTAAAGCGGTTAAAATGCCTTTTCTGCGTGGCACACAGCCGCGTAAGCGTAGCTACTGCGCTCAGCCGGTGAGACAACAACAAGCACAACCCGTGAATCGCGCTCAGCCTCAGCAGCCACAAGCCGGTTCTAACTGGGTGGATAATTTAATGGAATAAGGTATAACAATGATTAAAATAACCGTAAATCATGCCTTTGGCCGCACGCTTTTAGTGCTGCTTAGTTTATTAGGGCTGGTGGCCTGCGCGCCGATTACGCTGCATCAACTGCCAGCGCAATCACCTCAGGTTTATCCGACACAGCCGCTAACATCGAACGGACAGTTCATACCCCAGGCTGGAGCGCTGCCCACTGATGCTGTGGCGCGTCAGACTGATTCTGCGCTGTCGCAGGCGCCCGCGCTGCCCGTCAAAGCAAAACAGTCACCCGCCGTACCGATTGCGATTCCGCCGGTATTGAAGCCCGTGCAGCCGTCGGCGGCTAATAGCGCCCGCTACGGTAATAATTATCGGCCTACTGCCCGGGTGCCTGTCTCGCCGCAGCGTCCGGCCCAACGAGAGCGTGTGCGCAATACCACCCCTGTCCCAAGCCGCAAACAGACGCTGATTGCCCGCCGCCCTGTTGTGGCGTCCAAGCCTGCTATGGCAGCGAGTAACAGCGTGCAGGCTGCTAAGCCAGCATCAACCCGCAGTCGGCAAACGCCGCTACAGCCTACGGTATCATCAAGCCAGCCAGCGCAAGCCACTGTGCAGACGTCAGGCCAGCAAGTCGTGGCGAATACCGCACAGCCGCAAACAAAGGCTGAAATGGTGGCCGCTCCAGCGAGTTCGTTAAAGCCTACCCCCACCGAGGCAAAGAAAACGCCAGCAGTTACGGCCAAGCCGCGCAGTTATAGTGGCTCGCCAGCTGTGGCGGTGTTAACCAAACAGGCGAGCCAGCAGTTAACCACGGGTAAACCGGGCAGAGCTGCTGCCACGCTGGAGCGTGCACTGCGTATCGAGCCGGAGAATCCGCTGCTTTGGCTACGGCTAGCAGAAGTGAATGCGCGCCAGGGTAAAAAAAGCCAGGCCGCCTCAATGGCGCGCCGTGCTATTGGTTTGGCACCGGGCGATAGTGGGTTGCAGGCGCGCGGCCAACGTTTGCTGAATTAAGGAGCCGCATGATTGCTACCCCAATTGTTTGCCTGCTTAGCAGTTGCCTTTTTGCAGCGGGCTATTAAATGTCATCCACTGACCCTGAGCCTATAGCCACTGACAGTTCATGCGCTGTACCCGCAGATGATGATTTTCTGGCGGCGTTTGCGACACATATCGAAGGCTTTCAGCCACGCCCGCAGCAACAGGCTATGGCCGGAGCGATTAAGCAGCTGCTGGCGGCAGAGCAGACTGACCACAATGTCCTGATCATAGAAGCGGGCACTGGGGTTGGGAAAACCTTTGCATATCTCGCGCCGGTATTGTCGGCCGGTGGTCATGTCATTTTGTCTACCGGCAGTAAAACCTTACAGGATCAGTTGTACTTCAAAGACTTGCCGCTGGTGCGTAAAGCCTTAGGTCTATCGGTTAACAGTGCTTTATTAAAAGGGCGCGCTAACTACTTGTGTCTACACCGTCTGCGTATGACGCTGCTGGATGGGCGCCTACCGGATCGCAAGCAGGTCAGCCAGCTACGCCGAATTGATGATTGGTCTGGCCTGACCACGACCGGAGACGTGGCGGAAATGACGGCGGTGCCGCGTGATTCAGAGATCTGGCCGAAGGTCACCTCGACGGTGGATAACTGCCTGGGGGCCGAATGTGATGATTATCAGGCGTGTTTTCTGGTAAAGGCACGGCGTAAAGCCCAGGAAGCTGATGTGGTGGTGGTGAATCACCACCTGTTTTTTGCGGACATGGCGCTGAAGGAAGAGGGCTTTGGCGAATTGTTGCCTACTGCTGACGTGGTAGTGCTGGACGAGGCTCATCAGCTGCCGGATATTGCGTCTACTTTCTTTAGTGAAACGCTGAGCAGTCGCCAGCTACAGGAATGGTGCCGTGACACGCGCTCTGAAAGCCTTAGCCATGCGGCGGATGTACCGCTGATACGTGATCATCTCGGTGCGCTGGAAAAAGCCGTATTGGATATGCGACTGGCGATGGACGCGCCCGGCCAGCGTGCACCGTGGAGCCAGCTACGAGACCGTCCGGCGATTGTTCAGCATACGGGTGAAATGTTAGCTGCGATGCAGGCGCTGACAACCCTGCTGGAGCAGGCGGCAGAACGCAGTAAGGGACTGGAAGCCTGCTATGAGCGTTTGTTGGAGCTGCGCCAGCGCTTACAGCGTTTACAGCAGCCGCAGCCAGAAATCGTGCAGTGGTATGAAACCTATACCCGCAGCTTTGCGCTGACCTCAACTCCGCTGGATGTGGCGGTGCCGCTACAGCGCTGTATGGATGCTTTTCCCTGTCGCTGGGTGATGACCTCGGCAACCTTGGCCGTCGGCGAGTCCTTCACGCATTTTTCGGCGCGACTTGGCCTCCAATCTGCGCAAACCCTCCAGCTGGACAGCCCGTTTGACTATTGGCATAACGCCTTGCTGTATCTGCCTGCTAAGTTACCGGAGCCGCAGCACTTTGACTTTGTCTCTGGTTTGGTTGAGGCGGCGCTACCGGTGATCAATGCCTGCGGTGGGCGCACCTTTATGTTATTTACCAGCTACCGAGCGATGAACGAGGCGGCAGCGTTGCTGCGAGATGAAATTGATTTCCCTATTTTGGTGCAGGGTGATTCGCCACCGCGTGACATGATTGAGAAATTTCGTAAGTTAGGAAACGCGGTACTCTTAGGTACGGCAAGCTTCTGGGAAGGCGTCGATGTGCGCGGCGAGGCGCTGAGCTGTGTGATTATCGATAAGCTGCCGTTTGCTGCCCCGAATGATCCAGTGTTAGAAGCGCGTTTGGATACGCTGCGGCAGCAGGGACAAAACCCGTTCGCTGAACATCAATTGCCACAGGCTGTGATTACGCTCAAGCAGGGCGTGGGGCGTTTGATTCGGGATCAGGCTGATTGTGGTCTGCTAATGATTTGTGATACCCGTTTAGGGACACGCAGCTATGGGCGTACCTTCCTTGAAAGCCTGCCGCGAATGCCACGCACGCGCAAGCTTGAGGTGGTAGAGCGGTTTTTTGCAAGTGAAAAGTTCCAGTCGCCGGAGCAAAAATAATCCATGCCCACAAACAAACCTTGCTTGAAGGTAACTATTCAATGAATATTCTAGCCATTGATACCTCTAGTGATGCCTGCTCTGCCGCCCTGATCAGCGGACAGGAACATTACCTCGAATACACCGTAGAGCCTCGGGCGCACACCCGTTTGATTCTGCCAATGGTGGAGTCAGTATTAGCGCAGGGTGGGATAACCTTACAGGCCGTGGACGCGCTAGCCTTTGGCCGTGGCCCCGGTGCTTTTACCGGCGTGCGGATTGCGACGGGTATCGTACAGGGGCTGGCATTAGCAGCAGATAAGCCAGTGGTTGCGGTGTCCACGCTGGCCGCGCTGGCGCAGCAGGCTTATGTCGAGCAGGGTGCTGAGCAGGTGTTGGTGGCTGTGGATGCGCGCATGGCTGAGGTGTACTGGGGGGCTTATACCCTAGCGGATGGTGTTATGCAGCTGCGGGGCGAAGAATATGTGTTAGCCCCAGAGGCGGCCCCTCTGCCTGAGGTAACGGATGCTGGGGCTTGGCACGGCACCGGCAGCGGCTGGGCGGCTTATGCGGCATTACCGGCACGCTTTGCCGCCTGCGTCAGTGCGTTTTCCGCACAGCAGCTACCATCTGCGGCTTATATTGCGGCGCTGGCGGTTTCTGGCTATGCGCGCGGTGAGGCCGTGAGCGCAGACCAGGCTCAGCCGGTTTATTTGCGGAATAAAGTGGCGCAGACTATGCAGGAACGGGCGCAAAACCAGGGGTAGCCTGCGGTTTGTGCTAAGGTAAAGGCATTGATGCTAGGAGTATGAGCATGACAACACGACAAAACGAACTGGGTCAGCCGATTGGTGTGCCGTTAAAGAACTGGCAACCCTGTCAACAGCCACCGCGTACCGCGCTGCATGGGCGCTTCTGTCGGGTAGAAATTCTGGATTTAGTGGCACATTCAGAAGATTTATTTAACGCTTTTGCTAGCGATAAAGCGCACCGTAACTGGACTTATTTGCCCTATGGTCCTTTCCCAGGGTTAGTATCATTTCAGCAGTGGGTACAAAAACAGCTTGTGGTGGATGACCCACTGTTTCACGCGGTGATTGATAATAAAACGGACAAGGCCGTTGGTATTGCAACTTACCTCCGCATTGAGCCCGAAGTTGGCGTCATTGAAACCGGGCATATTCATTGTTCACCGCTAATGCAGCGGACACCGCTATTCACTGAGGCGATGTACCTGATGATGGCGCGGGTATTTGATGAGTTGGGTTATCGGCGCTATGAATGGAAATGCGATGACTTAAACGCGCCGTCGAAAGCGGCGGCAGAGCGTCTGGGATTCCAGTTCGAAGGCGTATTTCGTCAGGCGACAATGTATAAAGGCCGTAACCGAGACACAGCGTGGTTTTCGGTGTTGGATAGCGAGTGGCCACAGATTAAAGTGGGGTTTGAACGTTGGTTGAGCGCAGATAATTTTGATGATCAAGGGCAGCAGAAAAGTCGCCTATTGACCCGCAGTTAACGCGAGGGGCTGGGGGTTCAGATACGGTCATTTTAATCGATGCTACAATGAGGGTATGAGTAGTGGATTTTCATGTGTGAAATGAGTTTTTTCACAGCGGTTTGAGTAGACCTAACGCCGGCAATCTGTCATTGATCTCTAATAAAACAAACGCATCTGTGCTTGCCTGTCAGGAATGCGGTAAATTACACTATTACCGCACGATTGCAGCTGGGAATTCCGCTTACTGTCTGCGCTGCCGGGCGGTGCTTTACCGCAATAGGCCACGCATGTCGGATAATGCGCTGGCGTTGACGTTGACCGGGTTGATTCTGTTCGCACTCACCAATTTCTTTCCGCTGCTCGCCCTGAAAGCACAGGGTATGACCCAGGAACTGACCCTGTGGAAAGCCGTTTGGGCGTTCTGGCTACAGGGCTTTCATGTCTTGGCTCTATTACTCGCCGCTAATCTAATTCTGCTTCCTCTGTTTGAGTTACTGACCTTGCTTTGGGTATTGTGTGCGATGCGACGTCAGCAAAACAGTGCGACGGCGCGTTTTCTGTACCGTTGGCTGATCAAGCTTAGGCCATGGGGGATGCTGGAAGTGTTTATGCTGGGCTTATTAGTCGCGCTGGTAAAACTGGGTGATATGGCGACCTTGGTGGTTGGCCCGGCTTTTTGGTCGTTTGCCTTTCTTATCGTGTGCATGGCAGCAGCCACGGCGGTACTAGACCCCTTTGTGGTTTGGAACGACTTGGGTAAGGAGAAAAGCCGTGTCCATTGATGTGGCTATGTTAAGCGCACAGGGTGCTATTCAATGTCGAGTCTGCGGTTTTCTAGGTAGAAAGCCCAGTGCCGGGCGGCATGATGATGTGCTGCTGTGTCCACGTTGCGGTGAGCGATTTGACACGCGGGCGAGCAATCGTTTGGAGCTGACTTGGGCCTTATTGATTGCGGCGGCCATTATGTATATTCCCGCAAATCTCATGCCAGTGATGAGTGTCTATCTGCTCGGTTCCGGCCAGCCTGATACGATTATCAGTGGCGCTTTGCACTTGTTTCAGGCCGGTCAGTGGCCGCTAGCTTTATTGATCTTTGCGGCGAGTATTGTGGTGCCGCTGAGTAAGCTGCTGGCGCTGGGTTTTTTGCTGATTAGCATCCAGCGCGGTTCTAACTGGCAGCCACAGGAACGCATTGTGCTATATCGCTTTACAGAATATATCGGGCGCTGGTCGATGGTGGATGTGTTTGTAGTAGCGATTCTGACCGGTCTGGTGCAGTTCGGTAATCTGGCGCGAATTGAAGCCAATGGTGGCACCTTTTGTTTTGCTGCGGTGGTGGTACTGACCATGTTGGCGGCGCATACGCTGGATGAACATATGATCTGGAATCATGGTAAGCGCTCGCTTAAGCTCAATGAGGCCAAGCCCCAAAACCCAAAAAACCAGACACCTGAGGCGGCCAGCAGCTGATGAATACTTCACAGGATGATGGGTTATTGCCGGATGAGCAGCTTGTGCCTCTGGTCGCAGTGCGGCGCCAGCGCCTGCCTTCGCCGGTATGGCTGATTCCGCTGGCGGCGCTGCTGGTGGGCCTATGGCTATTATTACAATACTGGCAGCAGCGCGGCGATATCATCACGGTGCGTTTCCCCAGTGCGGAAGGTATCCAGGCTGGGAGTACTGAAGTGCGCTATAAGGCGGTGACCGTCGGTAAAGTCAAACAGGTCACATTGGACGATGAGCTCAATCCCCTGGTGACGCTGGCGCTCAGTCGTTCGATCAGTAAGGTACTGGATTGCAGCGCGCAATTCTGGGTGGTTAGGCCGCGTATCCGAGGCACTGAGATATCGGGGATTGGCACCTTATTTTCTGGCACTTATGTGGGCATGTTGCCGGTGCGTGCCACCGATGCAGAAACTGCTAACAGTGCAGAACTGGCGTGCTATGAAGTGTTGGACGAAGCGCCGAATGTGCGGCCAGAGCGTCCGGGGCGTACCTACCGGCTGGTGACTGATGCCATGGGGTCATTGGACATTGGCACGCCGATATTCTTTAAGCAGTTACAGGTCGGTGAAGTGATTAATTACAGCCTGTCAGCGGAGAGTGGGGTGATCGAGCTGGGGATTTTTATTGACCAGCCGTATTACCGCTTTGTCAATCCTAATACGCGCTTTTGGAATGCCAGTGGCGTTGAGTTTAAGATGGATTCGGTCGGTGCTGAATTTCGGATGCAGTCACTCACATCGCTAATCGCAGGCGGGATTGCATTTGATTCCCCTCGGGGGGAATTTGCGCGTGATTTGCCCGTGAGTGACGAGGGTTCCGGCTTTGAACTGTATCCTGATTTTGATGCGAGCCAGGAAAAGCGCTATAGCGACCGTATCTATTACACCCTCTATTTTAATGGTTCGCTGCGTGGGCTAAGCGAGGGGGCGCCGGTTGAGTTTCAGGGCATCCGCGTTGGCAAGGTAGAAAAAATCAAAATGCATCTCGATGCCGCCAGCTTCGATGTGCGTATTCCGGTGTTGATTTCCATCGAACCTCAGCGCTTCTCGGAAGAGATTGATCTCCAGCGCGTGCCGGACTTTATGCGCAATATGGTACAGCGCGGTATGCGGGCAAAGCTGCAAAATGGAAATTTGCTCACCGGCCAAATGTATGTGGCCCTGTCGATGGAGGAAAATGCCTTACCGGCAGAGATTAGCGAGGGGCAGTTTTATGCGGTGTTTCCTACCAGTCCAACGCCGGTGGAAGAGCTCTCCAAAATGGCGGTAGGCATTGCGGAAGATGTGAAGGTGACCCTGGGAAGTATCAGTGATTTTATGGCCAATCAGCAGCTGGACAAAACGGTGAGTAATCTTAATAGTCTGTTGCAAGAAACTGAGAAAACAATGGTGGAGGCGCGGGCTGCCATTGAAAATGCGGCCAGTATGTTGACGCAGCTGGAACAGGACGTACCGGCGCTGGCTAAAAATGCGAACAGCGTCTTAGTGCAGCTGGAGCAGAAAACCTTACCGGAAGTGGCAGGGCAAATTGCGCAGGTCAGCAGTGAGATGCGTACGGTATTGCAGCGCGTGGATCAGCAGACACTGCCGACCGTGGCGCGCAGTTTGAATCAGGTCGCGGGTGATGTCAGTCAGGTGACTCAGCGTTTGGATGAACAGACTTTGCCGTCATTGGCACGCAGCATGAACCAGTTGAGCACGCAAAGTGGTGAGGTATTAAAGCGCTTGGATGAGCAGACTCTGCCAGCGGCAGCTCGGTTGGCAAATACTGCGTCAGATGCGGCGGTGCGGGTCACTGGAACCGTGAATAAGGCGAGCATGGATTTTTCACGTAGCTCGGTACAGCTGAATAAAACAATGGTGCGGCTGGAGAATACGCTGACTCATCTGGACCGTATGTTAGCGCGTAACTCGCCGGCGCAGCACCAGCTCAATGAAATGATGGAAGAAGTCACCCGCATGGCCCGTTCGGTGCGGGTGTTGACTGAGCAGCTGGAACGCCAGCCGGAAGCGTTGATTCGGGGTAAAAAGGCGGAATAATGAATAAACAAACGTTGAGGCACTATCGGGTAAGAGCAAGCGGTTTACCCTGCTTCTCTAGGTATCGCCACGGGCTGTTGGCTGTGGTGCTGTGTTTGCTAGCGGGCTGTAGTGCCAGTCCAAAAACAGCGTATCACACGTTGGGAGCAGTCACGGTAGGTGAGGGGGTTGAGATGAAACTCAGACAGCCGCTCACTAGCCTTGGCGTCGGGCCGATATACTTACCTACTTTATTGGATCGACAGGGCGTGGTGCTGCGTAAAGACCGCTATACCGTCGAGGTGGCGGAGTTTCATAGATGGGGCGGTGAGTTGGAGGATGAGTTTCTGGGGGCGTTGGCGCAGCGCTTGCAGGCGCGTCTACCGGTTGCGACTACTGTGCTCACCGTGCCCTGGGAGCTGGAGCAGACCCCGCTTTATCAGGTCAGCGTGCATGTCGCACAGTTTGACGGTATTCCTGGGCAGCAGGCTGTATTAACGGGACGTTGGCAGTTACAGCTGGCAAAGAGTGGACGCGGTTTGCGCAGCGCCCGCTTTGACCTAAAGCGGACGCCGCAGGATGCTTCGGTTGGTGCGCTGGTGCGGGCGCAAAGCCAGTTGGTGGATGATCTGGCACTGGCTATTTTGGCTGATTTTTAAGCGACCCTTCTTGGGCTAAACCTCCCTTTAGTCTACTTGAAAATAGAGCCTATCAGAAAAAAGCTTGCGTTTAGGTAGGATTCGCTTTTTGCGTCTCAGGGTTGGTGCTATGTTGAAGTCAACCCCAACGATGAATACCTCTAAACAATATGAAAAAACGTTATTCTCAAGTGTGGATTGCTGCGGCTGCAGTGTTCAGGCTGCCTTTTCTGCTTCTTCCTTGCTTATTCTTATTGGCCAACAGTGCGCTAGGTGAGGTTAAACCTGGCTGTGTCAGCGGTAACTGTGTTAATGGTTTTGGCGAGTATGTCTACCCAGGCGGCGACAGTTATACTGGCTTTTGGAAAGAGGGTATCCGCTATGGTCGCGGGACCTATCGCTTCGCGGATGGCAGTCGTTTTATTGGCAGTTATGCCAATGACCGACGGCATGGTGCGGGCCATTATATTCATATTAATGGTCAAGAAATTCGAGGTCAGTGGGCGATGGGACGTTTTGTTAACAACAAACGTTTGGCCGGTCTACAGCCGTCAGCGGATGATACAAAATTAACGCCGGATGAAAAAGCCAGATTACAGGCGCAGGCCATGCGCCTAATGGGTGCCTGCACTGATTACAGCGATGAAATGGTGAAAGAACTGACCTATTTACGTTCGGTGCGGCGCAGTGACTTTGATGAACTGTATTTTAAACTCAAAGCCCATAATGCAGACAACGCTAAGCATTTGGCGGGCGCGCTGGAACTCACGCTGAAATTTAAAAAATACCATCGTTTGCCTGATGAGCAGGGCATTGAGGTTGAGGGTGATGGCTGGGGCAGTTGCGAGGGTGTCGTCTGAGTGGTCTGTCGCTCAGCTGATTTTTTCGGTTTGTCCCCGCTCAGCAGGCGTCATGGTTTCCAGCTGCGCTCGCGCCCGTTCGCGTGATGCGCGGATATGATGCCGCATCAGTAATTCTGCCATTTCACCATCGCGGCGCTGCATAGCCTCCACAATCAGCTCATGTTCCTGTAGGGCTTTTGGGGTGTAAGAGGGATTAAGGCGAAAGCGATAGAAGCGCACTAGGTCGTACAAATCCTGACACAGCATGCGGATGAGCCGATCATTTCCGCTGGCCTGAATAATGCAGAAATGGAAATCGAGATCGGAGTCATGGCGCAGGCGAGACTGTTGTAAGCGCTCAGCTTCAGTCACGGTTTCCTGTTGGCGGTCTAGCAATGCGCTGAGATGCGCCAAGTCTTCCGTGCTCATATTTGTGGCTGCTAGGCGGGCGGCCATGCCTTCCATCGCCTCTCGAATCTGATAGATTTCCATCAGCTGCGCTACGGAAAAACTAATAATTCTAGCCCCGATATTGGGTTTACGGGTAACGAGATTGCAGTTTTCCAGTTTACTAATGGCTTCACGCAGTGAACCACGACTGACTTTGTAGCTGCCTGCCAGTTCAGGTTCACTGATTTTTTTCCCGGCGGGCATATCCCCCTCAAGAATGGCGCGCCGCAAATCAAGAAACAGGCGATCCGCAATGGTTACCGGCTCCTGCGCTAGATTGGCGGGCTGGAATACTGTCATGGTGCTACCTCAGTGGGCGGGAATCTGTGGTTGTGCTGGTAATGGTTTGTTGATCAGCTTTTGTTGACAATCATAGCGTTATATCAGCAAAACTCAATCATTGAAGCGCTTATTGTTGAACAATATTGCCTTTGGCCTATCTCATACGGCATAGCGTGACGGGGAGGTGGTGTGTGTATGGGAGAGGAGGTGTCAGCAGTGCACAGTTTGCTATGCAAGCGTGATGATAACTTCTTCGGTGAAGTAGTATTCATCGCAGTTTTTACCCTGACCCCCACAGCGATCAATACAAATGAAATCACAGGGCTGATGGAGACTGAACGAATAATGATGCCAAACACCGCGCTTAAAATTTACGCCCTGATCTGCACCGACGCTAAATAGCTGGAGCTGTGTTACAGAAGGCTGTGCCGTTTCCGTTGGCGGGGCGACTAAGACCAGAAAGGGTTGGCGCTGCATGGAGATAAACGCCTGACTGGAGAGTGGGTGGCGTTCCATCACTTTTACAGTAGCGGGTAAATCCAGCGTTTGGCTACGGAAAATACTGATGCCGGTATGACCGTTTTGTTCGGCGGTGTCTATCTTGGCTAAGTCATGGTGGCGTTCGGTGCGGCCAAAGTTTATGGGCATAAAATCTTCACCGGCGGCAATGACATCGCCGAAGGGGGCGAATGCTGCGGCAGTCAGCGGACGGGGTTTTAGGGTGATGCTCATGGTCATACCTCAGTGCTAGCCTGCGCCCACGTTTACGGCGCAGCTTGATTCTACGGTGCGCGGATAGCTTGCTGCCTAAATGCCTCCGTCTCCAATGAACCTAAAGAGACGGAGGAGGGCCTCGCCTGTTGTTATGCCAGCAGACGGGCTGAATGTGCTGAGCCTGTTTTCCACAGGCCCAGTTGGTGCATCAGCCTACTTAGGCAACTTACCGTTCACACCCCGTACGTAGAAGCCCATTTTAGACATATCGGCATCCGACATATTAGCACCAGCGGCGACAATTTCTTTACCTTCTTGGTCAACGACTGGGCCAGCAAAGGGATGCAGGCTGCCGTCTATAATAGCCGCTTTCGCGGCCTCAACTTTAGCGACCACATCCGCCGGTACGGCTTCATTCATTGCGCCGATGTTGACCATGCCTTCTTTCATGCCGCCCCAAACGCTACCGGCGGCCCATTGGCCGTCGAGTGCACTTTGGACAATCGCTTTGTAGTAATCACCCCAGTGATGGGTCACAGAAGTCAGGTGTGCTTTTGCACCGTATTTAGACATATCGGAGTGATAAGCAATGGCGTATTTGCCTTTTTCTTCTGCGGCGATCACCGGTGCGGTTGAGTCCGTATGGTGAGTGACCACATCAGCGCCTTGATCGAGCAGCGTATCAGCGGCTTCACGCTCACGACCCGGATCAAACCAAGAGTTCACCCATACGACATTAACTTCAATGTCAGGGTTAACGCTTTGCGCGCCGCGGGTATAGGCATTAATGCCCTGTAATACTTCAGGAATCGGGAAAGCGGCAACATAGCCCAGCTTGTTGCTCTTAGTCATTGCACCGGCAACAATCCCTGCGAGATAGCGTCCTTCATAAAAGCGTGCGTTGTAGTTGCCCAGGTTTTTCGCTGTTTTGTAGCCGGTGGCGTGTTCAAAGTGCACCTTGGGGAAGGTTTTAGCTACTTTCAGCATCGGGTTCATATAGCCGAAGGAGGTGCCAAAAATGATCTGATGGCCGCTGCTCGCCAGTTCACGAGTCACACGTTCGGCTTCTGGGCCTTCTGGGATGGTATCCAGTACTTTAATTTCGATTTTATCGCCAAAAGCCGCTTCCAGCTCTTTACGACCCGTATCATGCTGGAACGTCCAGCCTGCATCACCGATGGGGCTGACGTAGATAAAGCCAATCTTTAACTTGTCTTCTGCTTGGGCGCTGCCCGCCGCTAATGCCAACGCACCAGCCAATAGGCTTGTCCCTAACAGGCCTTTAATCCGGCCCGTTACTGATGTGTGTTTCATCGTGTATCTCCTCTTGTTAACGAGTGCGGACACCGGCGCTCAATAGTCATGGGAGCGTTGCAATAGCCCGCTGGAAAATGATTAATCGTCTGCTCCAAACAGGAAACAGACTTTAGCATATCGGAGGTTTCGATAGAAACCGTGGTTTCGGAGGTTTCGATAGAAACCGTGTCAATGCACCTCTTTATGAAATGCCTGCCCTAAGGAGGCGGGCGCATTAAGCCGAATGGTATTGGCATTGCGTGAAATTAGCACCAACACAACGATTGTCGCCAGATAGGGCAGCATGGTGAGAAACTGCGCTGGAATTTCAATGCCTAGCCCCTGAGCATGAAACTGGGCAATCGTCATGCCACCAAACAAAAAGGCACCGAGCAGTACCCGACCAGGTCGCCAGGTCGCAAACACAACCAGTGCCAGGGCAATCCAGCCGCGCCCCGCTGTCATGCCTTCTGACCACAGTGGGGTATAAGCCAGAGAGAGGTAAGCACCGCCGATGCCCGCCATCGCGCCCCCAAACAGCACGGCCAGATAACGAATCTTAATCACCGAGTAGCCCAGCGCATGCGCGGAGGCTGGTGATTCGCCCAGGGCACGTAGAATCAGTCCGCTGCGACTGCGATACAGAAACCATGAAATGAGCGGAAACATGAGGAGTGCCAGATAAACCAGTGGGTCGTAAGAAAATAACAGCTTTCCGATTATGGGTAGGTCGCTCAGGCCGACAAGATTGATTTTGTCGAGGCCATCCAGGGCGACACTACTATAGTTCTGCCCAATAAACGCACTTAAGCCAATGCCAAAAATAGTCAGCGCCAGCCCGGTTGCCACTTGGTTTGCCATCAGGGTTAGGGTAATGATGCCAAAAATAAATGCCATCAGAACGCCCGCGCCCGCGCCTGCCAGCACACCCAGCCATAAGAAGCCGGTTTCATGAGCGACGATAAAGCCACTAATCGCCCCGACAATCATCATGCCTTCCACGCCTAGATTCAGCACGCCGGATTTCTCGACCACCAGTTCACCCAGCGCTGCGAAGATCAGTGGGACAGCGGCCGCCACGGTGGCTGCCAGAATTAAAATCAACGTTTCGGTGTTCATAGCGCACCTGCTTTGCGGGCTGCTGCGTTGGATGAACCAAACTGCAGCCGAAAGTGAATTAATACGTCCGTCGCCAGCAAAAAGAATAGGAGTAAGCCTTGAAACACTTTACTGACTGCTGAAGGTAGGGCCAGATTCACCTGGGCCGATTCCCCGCCGAGGTAGAGCAGCGCCATCAATAAACTGGCGAATAAGATACCCACCGGATGCAGCCGCCCAACGAAGGCGACAATAATCGCCGCAAAGCCATAGCCTGTAACCGAGGCTGCCATATCCAGCTGCCCAAAGGGGCCAGCCGCCTCGCTAGCCCCCGCTAAGCCCGCCGCAGCGCCACCGGCCAACAGACCAATCCAGACGGTGTATTGACTATTAAAGCCCGCATACCCCGCTGCTTTGGGTGCCAGCCCGGCGACCCGCATTTGAAATGCTAGTAAGCCCCAGCGAAAGAAAATAGTGGTGACAATGAGCGCCAGGAGCGTGATAAAAATACCTGCATGCGCGCGCGTACCTTCGATTATCAGCGGCAGCAGCGCGGAATCACTGAACATTCTGGACTGGGGAAAGCCAAAGCCATCGGGGTCACGCCACGGGCCGTGGATGAGCCAGCTGAGCACCATACCGGCCACATACACCAACATCAGACTGACCAGAATTTCGTTAGTATTGAAGCGGGTGCGCAAAAAAGCCGGAATCGCCGCCCAGGCCATACCGCCCAGCGCGCCAGCGATAAACATCAGCGGCAGGACAAACACACTATCGCTTTCATAAAACCACAGCGCGACCCCGCCGGCCGCAATGGTACCTAAGATTAGCTGCCCCTCGGCACCAATGTTCCAGATATTGGCCCGAAACCCTACTGCTAGGCCCAGCGCAATCAGTGCCAGTGGTGAGGCTTTAATCAGCAGTTCGCCCAGGCCATACAAGTCGTTCACCGGTTCAATAAAGAAAGCATGAAAAGCGGTCACTGGATTCTGGCCGAGAAACATAAATACAATCAGCCCAAAGACCAGCATCAGGCCAATGGCTAGCAGGGGTGACAGATAGACCATGCTTTTTGATGGTTGCGGGCGCGGTACCAGTTTAATCGATAACATCAGGCCACCTCCTGCGCCAGCGGCGTCGAATCAGTGTGCATTTCACCGCCCATTAGCAGGCCGATTTCTTCTAGGTTGGTTGCCCGTATCGGTTTGGCCGCAGACAAACGTCCTTCACTCATGACGGCGATCCGGTCGCAAATTTCAAATAGTTCGTCCAGCTCTTCCGATACAACTAGCAACGCCACTCCCTCATCGCGCAGGTCAACCAGCGTCTGGCGGATAAAGCTGGCCGCCCCGACATCGACACCCCAGGTCGGCTGAGCCACGATTAATATTTCTGGTTTTAGCATAATTTCGCGCCCAACAATGTACTTCTGTACATTGCCGCCAGACAAGCTTTTAGCCTCGGCTTCTGGCCCGCTGCACTTCACATTAAATTTGTCGATACAGGCTTTGGAAAAAGCGCGCATCTTGCGATAATCAATGAAGCCCCCCCAGCGCCGCATGCCCTGACTGTGTCCAGTTAATAAGGCATTATGCGCCAGCGACATTTCCGGTACCGCACCACGCCCCAGGCGTTCCTCAGGGATAAAGCGCAGGCCCAATTGCCGACGCTGTGCTGGATTGAGCCTGCCCGCGGCAGTGCCATTGAGCTGAATGTCCTGCGGCTGCTCCGAGGGTTTTTCGCCGCTCAACGCAGAGAGTAATTCCTGCTGGCCGTTACCTGACACGCCCGCAATACCTAGGATTTCGCCGCCCCTAACGCGCAGATCAATCGCCTTTAGCGACGTGCCAAACTGATCGTCAGCCGCGCGGGATAGCTGGGTCACAACCAGTCGTTCACTGCCGATATGCTGTGCGGGCGGATGATCACACACCGGTAGCTCCTTGCCAATCATCATTTCCGCCAGACTTTTTGAGGTTTCCTGGCGCGGGTCGGTGACGCCAGTGACCTGGCCCATGCGTAGCACCGTTGCTTTATGGCACAGCGCCCGAATTTCATCTAGTTTATGGCTGATATACAAAATACTACAGCCCTCATCCGCCAGTCGGCGCAGCGTTGCAAACAGCTTGTTCACGGCTTGGGGCGTTAATACTGAGGTCGGCTCATCCATAATCAGCAGGCGCGGTTGCTGTAATAGACAGCGCACAATCTCGACCCGCTGGCGTTCACCAACCGATAAGTCATGCACCAGTCGGTGCGGATTCAACGGCAGGCCGTAGCGTGCGGAGACCTCGCTGATACGCTGTGCCAGTTGGCCCATGTCCTGCTTACTGTCCATGGCCAGTGAAATATTTTGCACGACGGTTAGGGTGTCAAACAGCGAGAAGTGTTGGAAAACCATGCCTATGCCCAGCTTGCGAGCCTGTGCGGGACTGCTGATGTTGACCGCCACGCCGTCCCAAAAGATTTCACCCTCCTCGGGTTTAATCACGCCGTAAACGGCTTTCATCAGCGTACTCTTACCCGCGCCATTTTCGCCCAGCACCGCATGAATTTCGCCGGGCATTACGCTGAGGCTGACCGCCTTATTGGCGATTATGGTGGGGTAATATTTGCTGATATTGCGCAGTTCCAGGCGAGGATGGGCCTGAGGTGGATGGGCCTGAGTCGAATGGGCTTGAGTCATGCGTTTATCTCATGGGGTTGGGCATGGGGTGGAGGCGTTAACCCTGCGGTTTCTGAGGTGAGCGCGCCGGAGCCATCGTCAGGCAGTGGTGCCGCCATATGCAAGCCCAGCAGCTGGGCGGTGACCGCGATTGCGATGCTGGAGGGCAGCTTACTGTTAATCCCAGCGATGCCTATCGGGCAGGTTAGTTTGTCTAGTGTCTGTGGACTTAGGCCACGCCCTCGCAGCTGACGCTTAAAGCGGGCGGCTTTCGTGGCTGATCCAATCAGTCCGAGAAAACGCACGTCCTGCCGGGCCAGCACATGGTCACAAATGTCTAAGTCCAGTGCGTGATCATGCGTCATCACCAGATAATAACTGGCCGCAGGCATCTCGCTCACAATGCGCGGTGGGTGTGCCGGATGATGACAGACGACATTGCTGGGTACGGTATCGGGATATAAGTCGCGGCGGCTATCCACCCAGTGCACCTCACAGGGTTGTGTTGCTAGCACATTGATTAGTGCCTGCCCGACGTGTCCAGCGCCAAACAGCACAATCCTAAACTGAGCGCGCAGGGTTTGCAGCGGGTCTTGCCACAAGTCAGTGTTGTCAGTGAGCTGATAGCTCACTTGGACTTGACCGCCACAGCACTGACCCATGTCGGTGCCAAGGATATAGTCTCGCTGCTGGTGCAGGCCGCTAGGTGCGTCGCTGGCGAGCAGCGCACGCGCCGTTTGGGTGACCTGATACTCTAGGGTGCCGCCGCCGATGCTGCCAAGGGTTTCCGCAGCGGCAATCAGCATTTGCGCCCCACAGTCACGCGGCACAGAACCCTTTGTTGCCAAAATGCTGACAATGACAAAGCGGTTCATGCGGTTGGGGCATCCTGCGAGGAGGTGCTGTTTTGCGGTGACAGTGCTGTAAGCGCATTTAAAATTGCCTCCGGCGTTGCTGGGGCATGCAGACGTGGATTCAATCGGTAGTCGGCCACGCTTGCCACCGCATCACGCAGCGCAAAAAACACTGACATCGCCAGCATTAATGGGGGTTCGCCCACCGCCTTTGAGCGGTAGATGGTGTGTTCGGGATTAATGTTATTTTCCAGCAGTTTAACGTTAAATTCAGGCGGTATATCGCCCGCTACCGGAATTTTATAGGTCGACGGGGCGTGTGTCATCAATTTGCCTGCCTCGTTCCACACCAGCGCCTCGGTGGTGAGCCAGCCCGCCCCTTGGATAAAGCCGCCTTCAATCTGGCCTATATCTAACGCCGGGTTCAGCGATTGACCGACATCATGCAAAATATCAGTGCGCAGCAGTTTATTTTCGCCGGTTAGCGTGTCGATTATGACCTCACTCACAGCGGCCCCATAGGCAAAATAATAAAAGGGTCGGCCGGTCATTGTGGCGGGGTCATAGTGAATTTTGGGCGTTTTATAGAAACCGGTAGCCGAGAGCGAAACGCGGTTAAGCCAGGCGGCATGCACTAATTCCGCAAAGCGGAGTCTCGCCTTATCGCCAACGATCACCTCACCGTTTTTAAACGTGATGGCATCGCGGCGGGTGGCATAGGTGTCCGCCGCAAAATCACTTAGGCGCTGGCGCAGTTTACGCGCAGCATCCAGCGCGGCCATGCCGTTAAGGTCAGAACCGGAAGAGGCGGCGGTGGCGGAGGCATTGGGTACTTTATCAGTACGGGTCGCAGTACAGCGGATCTGTTTAAGGTCGATCTGCAATTCTTCTGCTACCACCTGGGCGACTTTGGTGTATAAACCCTGGCCCATTTCTAGGCCACCGTGGTTGAGCTGGACACTACCGTCGTTGTAAATATGAATGAGGGCGCCGGCTTGATTAAAAAAGGTGGCGGTAAATGAGATGCCGAACTTCACCGGGGTGAGGGCGATGCCACGCTTTTGATAGCGATTGTGGCGATTAAATTCAATAATAGCAGCGCGGCGCTGCTGATAGTCCGCGCTGATTTCTAGTTCATCAACAATACGCTGGATAATATTATCTGTCACTGGCATGCCATAGGGCGTGGTGCTGCGCTGTTTTGCGCTAGCGCTATTTGTCGGGCTTTGTTCGGGATGGAGATGATGGACATCCTCCGCGCGGGCATAAAAATTAATGCGCCTGACGGCTAGTGGGTCGAGCTGCAGATGACGGGCGATATCATCCAGCACGTACTCAATCGCCATCATGCCCTGTGGCCCGCCGAAGCCGCGAAAGGCCGTATTCGACTGCGAGTGGGTCTTAGCGCGATAGGAGATAATATCGATATGTTCGAGGTAGTAAGCATTGTCTGCATGAAACATGGTGCGATCATTGACCGGCCCGGACAGATCGGCGCTAATGCCGCAGCGTGAGGCATAATCGAGCTTTACGCCCTGAATCATACCGTGTTGATCAAAGCCTACCTGATAGCGAATGTCAAAGCAGTGGCGTTTACCGGTGATGGTCATGTCTTCATCGCGATCCAGGCGCAGCTTAACGGGGCGCTGTGTCTTATCCGCGAGCAGCGCCGCAATGGCCGCAAATAAAGATGCCTGACTCTCTTTACCGCCAAAGCCACCGCCCATACGGCGGCATTCAATCACGATGTCTTTTTGCATGCGGTTCAGTACGGCAGCGACCACGATTTGATCGTGGTGCGGGTGCTGGGTGGAGTTATAGATCAGCATATCGCCCTGTTCACGCGGTTGGGCGAAGGCGATCATACCTTCCAGATAAAATTGATCCTGGCCGCCTAATTCGAACTGGCCGCTGAGTTGGTGTGGGGCGTGCTCGATTGCCTGGGTGGGCTTGCCTCGGCTGAGGGTTTTGGTCGGTAGGACGAAGGAAGCCTGTGCGACTGCGCTGCGAATATCGAGGTTATGTGGGAGCACTTCATATTCGATGTCTGCGAGGCGCACTGCCCGCCTGGCGGCCCCCATGGATGTGGCCGCGACGGCGAAAATAGACTGGCCGATGTAACCCACGCTGCTGGTTGCGAACACCGGCTCGTCCTGTGCTGGGCCACCGAGGTGATTGACGCCGGGAATGTCGGCGGCGGTGATAACGGCGACCACGCCCTCGGCCTGTCGAACGCGCTCAAGGTTTATGCTAAGTATATTGGCATGGGCGTGCGGGCTGAGGCCGATGGCGGCGTATAAGGTGTTTTTGGGTTCCGGTAAATCGTCAGTGTAGCGAGCGTGGCCGGTGACGTGGAGATGACCACTGTCGTGCTTGATGGGCTTGCCGAGGGTCGCGCTCATGCTGGGCGCTCCTGCTTAAAATCGGTCGGAGGAAGGCTGCTGCTAAGGTCTGCTTGCTGCTCGAAAAACTGCAGCAATAAGTTTTGTGCGACCTGCATGCGATAAGCCGCCGATGCGCGCATATCACTCAGCGGCGTAAAGTCCTGCGCCAACGCCTGCATGGCCTGCTCGATCTGCACGCGATTCCAGGGCTGGCCGCGTAGGCTGTTTTCTGCGGCTGTCGCGCGTTTGGGCACAGCTGCCATCCCACCGAAACAAATGCGAATCTCGCGCACGCAATGGTTAGTATCAAGCGTTAAGCGAAATGCCGCACACAGCGCTGAAATGTCCTGTTCAAAGCGTTTGGAAATTTTGCGGCAGCGTAGCGTCTGGCCTGCCTGAGGTAAGGGTATGTGCACGGCCACAACAAATTCCGCAGGTCGTAGGTCTTTTTGCTGATAATCCAGGTAAAAATCTTCCAGGGCTAATGTGCGCTGCTGTTCGCCACTGCGTAACACGATGCTGCTGCCTAAAGCAATAAGAGCGGGCATGGAATCGCCAATGGGGGAGCCATTGGCAATATTACCGACCAAGGTGCCGGCGTTGCGAATGGGCGGTGAGGCGAAGCGCTGGTGTAGCTCTTGCAATTCCGGGTAGTGCTTGAGCAGTGCGTGATAGCCATCTTCTAGCGTTACCTGCGCGCCTATCTCAAGCTGGGTTTTGTCGGTGTCAATGCGGATATAATCCAGCTCGCTCACTTTACCCAGGTAAATCAGGGTCGGCAGGTAACGGAGCTGTTTGGTGACCCATAGTCCAACGTCGGTTCCTCCCGCGAGCAGTGTTGCATCGGGGTGCTGCTGATATAGGGTGGCCAATTCGTCCAGGCTGCTTGGGGCAAAAAAACGCTGGCCCTGGTAGTCGAGTGCTAGGCTAGGTTGTTCGTTTTGTAGCGCTTGCAGCTGATTTACCAATGCGTGCGGCTCTGGTTTGCTACCGCGGGGGGCATTAATATCCGTTAACGCGGCTGACGGCAGCGCAGCGGCATATTCGTACATCCGTTGGCCTGCATCCAGAATGGGGCGGTAGCCGGTACAGCGACATAAATTACCCGCCAGCGCGGTGCTGATTTGTTGGCGATTAGCTGCAGGTTGGGTTTTATACAGCGCAAACAGCGACATGACAAAGCCGGGCGTGCAGAAACCGCACTGGGAAGCATGGCAGTCCAGCATAGCCTGTTGTACGGGATGCAGGCTATGGCCGTTTTGCAGGCTTTCCACGGTGTACAGCACTTTACCGTCCAATGTGGGCAAAAACTGAATGCAGGCATTAACCGCTCGGTAGCGCAGCTCAGTATGATGTAGGTCAGCCACGACGACCGTACAGGCGCCACAGTCCCCTTCAGCACAGCCCTCTTTAGTGCCTTTGCGCTCCAGATGTTCACGCAAAAAATGCAGCAGTGTTGTATCCGGGGGCAGCGGCGGTGGCGTGATCAGCTCACCGTCAAGCATGAAGGTAAACGTCTGCCGGGAGGCTGGAGCGTCCTGGGCCTGCTGCACTAGCTGCCCCGATAGGTCGAATAGCTCCACGGCGAAACCAGGAGGGGTACATGGTAATGTGCCGCGGCATCCGCGATGGCAAAACGAATAGGAATGCTATCCAGGAATGCCGGTTCTGTTAGCGGAGTCCCTCGCGCTTGAAAATATGCGCCGGTCTCAAACACCAATTCCCAGTGTGCGCTGCTGATTTCATCTTCGTTTAATAGGGGGGTATCGCAGCGCCCATCAGCATTGGTAACGCTCTGTTTAATCAGCGTATGATGACCCTCATCGATACGGAACAGTGAAATTTTCACCCCGGCGGCGGGACAGCCGTTCGCGGTATCAAGTACATGTGTGGTGAGTTTGCCCATGAAGTTCTCCCTGAACTTGGCCAAGCGGCCAGGTTTTTGTGTAAACTTAATATACAGGGCTTCACTCGCGTTTGCTACTGTCTTACTGGGGCCAGCTGTGCTGTTATTAACGCTGGCAACTGATTGTAATTTTCACAGGAATACTGCCATGATGAATCTCGCAGAACCTCGTGCCTTTCGTGCGGCCATTTTACACTTGCTGGATGATCCGGGTGTGGCCTTGCAGCCGCTGCCACCGTCGGTGCAATATTACGCTGATGGTTTATTGGTGGTGGAAGATGGGCATATCACGGCCCTGGGTGAGGCATCTGACTTATTGCCCACGCTCTCAGCAGACTGTGTCATCGAGGCGTTTCCAAACCGGCTTATTATTCCGGGCATGATTGATACCCATATTCATTATCCGCAGACTGATATGATCGCGTCCTATGGTGAGCAGTTATTACAGTGGCTAGAAACGTATACCTTCCCGACGGAGCGGCAGTTTGCTGAGCCCGCGCATGCGCGTGAGGTTGCTGATTTTTTTCTGGCCGAGCTGCTGCGTAATGGCACTACGACCGCCTGTGTGTTTGGCACGGTGCACCCCGAATCAGTGGATGCCTTTTTCGCAGCATCAGCGGCGCGTAATCTACGCATGATTGCTGGTAAGGTGATGATGGATCGTAACTGCCCGGCGTATCTGCAAGACACAGCAGACAGTGGTTATGCGCAGAGTAAGGCGCTGATTGAGAAATGGCACGGTTATGGCCGCTTAGCCTATGCGGTGACGCCACGGTTTGCACCCACGTCTAGCCCAGAGCAATTAGCAGCGGCCGGACAGCTATTAGCAGACTATCCCGATGTGTATCTACATACACATGTGGCGGAAAATCAGGACGAGGTGCAGTGGGTGAGTGAGCTATTTCCACAGAGCCGTAGCTATCTTGATGTGTATCATCAGCACGGCTTGCTTAAGCCCCGTTCAGTCATGGCGCACTGTATTTATCTGGATGCGGAAGATAAACAGCTGATGGCGGCACAGGGAGCAGCGGCGGCTTTTTGCCCAACTTCAAATTTGTTTATTGGCAGCGGCTTGTTTGACTTAATGGCTGCAAAGCAGCATGGCATTCGCGTCGGATTAGGGACAGATGTGGGTGGTGGCAGCAGCTTTAGCCTGCTACAGACGGTCAACGAGGCTTATAAGGTGACGCAAATGTGTGGCAATAAACTGTCACCGTTTCAGGCGCTTTACCTTGTGACGTTGGGCGGGGCGAAAGCGCTTTACCTTGATGATAAAATTGGTAATTTTGCAGTTGGCAAGGAAGCGGATTTTGTGGTGCTGAATTTTGAGGGCACGCCCCTGATTGAACGGCGACTGCGTGGGGTGGAAGCGATTGCGGAGCGGCTGTTTGTATTGATGATGTTGGGTGATGATCGGGCGATTGACGCCAGTTACATTATGGGTAAACAAACGGGGTGAACCCTGCTTGCTGTGCTTTGCGCAGCGCTTGGCATACTATGCGTGTTTTGTTGAGTACGGAGTGTCAGCATGACAGCAATCAATACGTCGATGGGGTTACGTGAGTGGGGCATGTTGTGTTTGCTGTCTTTGCTCTGGGGTGGGTCGTTCTTTTTTGTCGGCGTGGCGGTTGTTGAGCTGCCGCCATTAACTATTGTCTGGCTGCGGGTGGCTCTCGGTGCACTAACCCTTTGGGGTGTGGTGGCGTTTCTACGCCTGCCGCTGCCGCGCAGTCCGCGCGTGTGGCTCAGTATTTTAATCATGGGCTGTCTGAATAATGTGATTCCCTTTAGCCTGATTGTCTGGGGGCAAACGCATATTGCTTCCGGTCTCGCCTCTGTCTTTAATGGCACGACGCCGCTCTTTACCATTCTGGTCGCCGCTGTTTTTCTAGCGGACGAGCGCATCAGTGCGCATAAAATTATAGGTATTGTGCTTGGCTTTTCCGGGGTACTGGTGATGGTAGGAGCGGATGTGCTGTCCGGTCTAGGCGCAAATGTTTTGGGCCAGCTCGCGATTCTGGCGGCGGCGATTTCCTATGCCTTTGCGGCGGTATTTGGGCGGCGTTTTAAGGTGTTGGGTTTGAACCCAATTGTGCTAGCCACAGGACAGGTTACGCTGTCTACTCTGGTCTTACTGCCGCTGATGTGGGTGGTGGATCAACCGCTGTCGTTCTCCATGCCGGGGACGCCGGTGATTTTAGCGATAATAGCGCTGGCGGTGTTTTCTACTGCTCTGGCTTATATCTTGTTTTTTCGGCTGCTGGCGAGTGCCGGTGCGACCAATCTATCACTAGTAACGTTCTTGATCCCAGTTTCTGCGATTTTGCTAGGGGTGTTTGTGCTGGATGAACGGTTGGAACTGAGACATTACTGGGGTATTGGTTTTATTGGTCTCGGCCTGTTGGCGATTGATGGACGCTGGCATAAGCTGCGCCAGTAAACGTTTATATCCAGCCATTAAAAATGCCCGCTTGAAGGATCAAGCGGGCATTAGGGTCTAGCTTAAGCTTGTTCTACCGCTGTAGTTAAGGCGCAGTGGCTGCCTTACTGCCGATAATAATGTAGTTAGCGGCAAACAGAGGGTTCTGCGGGTGCACAAGTACATTAGCTAATAGCATACTAATGTCATTGGCTGGTCCAGCGAACAAGGTAACACCATCCAGATTGAGATCGCCGTTGTGATAACCGTTTAGGCGAAAGTTTGTATTAAACGCGCTGTTGCCAGTGCCGCCTAATACCATGCCTAACATAACGCCAGCGTCTGTGCCTGGGCCATTAGCGATAATGGTTTGGCTAACATTAACATCGCCTGCCCACATTAAGGCAACATCGATAGGGTCGCCGCTCGCGTCTGACAGTTCCAGGCGTGTATCTGTGCCTACCGTCTTTGTAGCGGGTAACGTGAAATCAACCATAGCTGCCGTGTCATACTTCAGTTCAACCGCTTCTGCCGTGACAACATCCAGGTGATTCCGGTGCTGCAAACTGATCGGATAGCTACCTTCAGTTAAACCTGGCAGTTTTAGTTCAGTATCGCCCGTAGCAGCGTCAATAGCATGGCCATTACGCTTCAGCAGTACGGCCTGACTGTATAACACTTTGTCAGTATCCAGTGGGTCATGAACATTCACCAGTACCCAGTCTACTAACCCATCGGCGTCAGTGCTTGCTGTTAAAACGCTGCTGCTAATGCTTTCGCTGCCAGTGTGGCTGAAATTAGTTAATGTATCGAAAGGTTGACTATTTGGCAGATAATTAAGCGTCTGCAGGTTGTTGGTCATGATTCCGTTATCCCGATCATAGGCTCCCTGTAGGAAGGCGCGCAGTTTTAACAACACTGAACGTGGCACGATATCATCAGCGCCTTGGCCTAATACTGGATTGGTTTCACCCGAATCCACTGCACCATTGTTGTTTTGGTCTTCGCCGGCAACACAGGTGCCGCTGACGGTGTTGCTGCCGTCACAGGCCCCACCATCGTCGGTGTCAGGATCATTTGGATCAGTCTTGGTAGTCGGGTCAGCGTCAGCGATTTGCTTGGAGGTATCGGTACCGGCAAACGCTACCGGACTGGAACCGTCACTGTTACCCGCTGGAAGCGCTGCAGTAACACCAAGCTCAGTACCGTCCTGTAAACCATCAGCATCGCTATCTGGGTTGTTTGGATCGGTATTGTCTTCAGTTGTCGCTGGGTTTCCATCGGCACCTGCACGTTCTTCACCATCACTGAGTCCGTCATCGTCGCTGTCGGCATCAAGAGGATCAGTGTTATCGCCTGTGGTCGATGGGTCACCATCTGGGCCATTGACTTCATCACCGTCGTTAATGCCATCATTATCCGTATCAGCATCGTTCGGATCAGTGCCTAGCGCCCGCTCAGCATCATTGGTTAGGCCGTCACCATCGGAATCTTCGTTGGTCTCCTCGGTAACAGTAATTTTAATGAGTTGAGTGGTACACAGAGGGCCACTGTCACACACTTGAACCATAACTTCGTAAACATTATCGCGTCCTGTGTCCGTAGGGACATCATAGTCAGGTGGGGTTCTGAAGGTTATCTTACCTTGTGCACCACCAATGTAAACGCGGTTGTTATCGTCTCCACCGCTGACTAGGCTGTATACCAAGTTGGAACCTTCGCTGTCCTTGTCATCAGTCGCTTGGACATCAATCACCACTCCCGCAGTGTTTTCAGGAACGGTGACTTCGGCTGCTGAAGTAATGGTGGGTGCAGTATTACCTGAAGTAATGGTTATTCCATAGTCTTCTACTTCGCCGTCGTTGGCAAGCGTTGCCGCATTGACGCTGGTTAGTGTGTCAGAGGTGAAGCGGAAACGGGCAAACGTATTACCTGCGTTGCTGTTGGACAGACCTGACCAGTTCAAAGCGTTGTTGACAGTGCCATTAGTGACCGTGGTCAGAGCAAATTCGCCGCTTTCAAAGGTACCATCACCGTCAAAGTCAATCCAGGCATACAGATTACCGCTACCTGTTGCGCTGATATTAGCAACCGGCAGGCTATAGCTGCTGTCTGCATCGTTCAGAACAGGAAATGCTGAGATACCGTCATCACTGGCGTTATCTGCGTCTTGCACTGCAGAAGATTCACTGGTGATGTTGGCGCCAAGCTGAATACCTGAAATGATGCGATGGGCTGCAGAACCGTAGCTTGATGTGCCTGAGCTACCGTTGGGTTTGGCAGAACCATCTGCTAAGGCATCTGAGTAGTCTGTTGCTGGTGCTGGTGTTGCACCTGCAACGCATTGCTCTGAAATCAGAGAAGCCGTTAGGTTAGCGTCCAGGGTAAAGCCATTGTTTGTGCCGCCCGGCGTGCTGGTATAGGTGACGGAAGAACGGTCTAACAAGATGATTTCCAGCGTATCCTGGCTGATTTCTGCACGAGAACCACTTTGGCCAGTTATCGTTGTGAGGCCACTGCCATCAGTGTTTGTTGTCAGATTGCTGGGGCCGTTTACGAGCAGAGAATCGTATTCACTGGTATTGATCTTAAGGCTCTCACTTTCATCCATATCTTCGATTCTAAGACGCAGATTCAGTGCGATGGGTGTCGTTGTACCGGCCTCAAAGAAATCATAGGTGACTTGAATATCGTTGCCTGTGCCGCCATGATTGAAGGTGAAGTCGCCACCATCGAGTCTAGGCATGTTGGCTGCTGTAGCGCTAGCTGGATTAGGCACTTTATCAAAGGTCACGCGCACATCAATTGACTTACCGTCTTTATTACCGGCATTGGCCAACAAATACTGTGTTTGCAGTGGCAGAGTCGCAGGTGAGATGGCGCTGAAATTTAAACCTGTGAAATTACCTGTGCTGCCGAAACAGGACGGTGCGGGTATAGCTGTATTAGCCGTATTGATAGTGAGCTGGTAATCTTCAACTTCACCATCGCTAGCCAACGTTGCGAAATCAGTGTCGTTGAACGTGTCTGTCGTTAACCTGAAACGGGCAAATGTCTTGCCGGGTGCCATGGCGGGTGGTGAAGACCAGACGAGATCGCCACTAATCGTACCGTTGCTGACGGTCGCAGAAGCATATTCATTGTTTTCAAAACGACCATCACTGTCAAAGTCGATCCAGGCATATAAGTTGCCGGTACCCGTTGCGCTGATATTAGCAGCAGGAATGGTGTAGCTGTCGTCTGACATGTTGAGCGTAGGAAAGCTGCTGATACCGTCATCATCTGCACCGTCACCGCTGGCGTCGGTAGTGGCAAGCGGTGTTGTTTCAGCATCGATGTTAGCACCGAGCTGAAGGCCTGCTTTGATTTCATGTGAGGTATAGCTATAGGATGTGCCCGCGATTGGCGCATCAGAATAGTCGAACATTTTGGTCGGTGTTGGCCCTATGGGTGCCCGACTGAAGTAGCAGTTCATGCCATCGTGGTCATTGGAAGGGCGTGCCGCAGCGGCAGTCGAAATAACTCGTGGTGAGCCGTTAAATAATTCATCGATGGCATAGATAATACCGGTGACATTGTCACTGGCATAAAGCCGACCGTCAGCCGTTGTCCACACTGCGCCATAGACGCCGGTTGCTGGCATGCCAGTCACGGGGACGCGAGAAACGACATTATTCGTCATATCATAGATGGCTAGCGTGGCATCCCTGACGGCAATAATGTAGTCCTTGCCTTCATTTTGGATGAAAGAGCCATCGAGATACGCAGCGCCGGAGTCGCCGCTGAAGTTGATTTTCCTGAAGCCTGCCGCAATATCGGTCAGGTCAATAACCCGCATTGAGTTGCTGTTGAAACCGTAATAGTAATCGTTGTTGAGCCCAACTACGCCAGAGGCAAATTCCTCAAAATCGCCAATAACTTCATAGTTGCCGTCGGCACCGACCCGGATAAGTTTGTCTTTAATGTCGCCCTTTTGGCCAAGCGCGTAAATATAATCGTCTCGAAAGTTATAGCCAGCAGCATTGTACTGTGGTTGTTTTGAGCCGATGGGAGTGTAAGTACCTGTTGTGGGATCCAGTTTGGTCAACTGTCCGTTAATGACTTCGTAGAAGCTATTATCACAGGTGAAGGTAGGCAAAGTGGATGCCTCTGCGCTGTTTGACCACGTCAGACTGCCTAAACACAAGCTCAATGTGAGCAGCAATCCCTTCAGTGGCACGGTATGTTCAGCAGTTCCGCTGTATCGCTGAAGTGGGTTATATGAACTGAGCATGCAAAAAATACCTTCTGTTGTTATGATTGATGGGTGGCATTTGTCTAATAATTAATCTTATTTTAGCTATATCCTTTATAGAATAAATTGATGCTAATTAATAAAAAATGAATACTACATTTTTACGCAGTGGTAAGTAAAATGAAAATGACAGCTGGTTTTCTTAGTAGGATAAACGCGACAATATCTGAAAACTCTACAGATGAACTACACTGAAACAGTTCGTGTACACGATCCATGATAAGGCGAGTTAATGCGCTTTGCCCGAATGGTTGTGCATCTCAGCGTGGGTAAGCGCACCCCGGTTCGCATCTGGAGCGAACTTACTGTCTAAGGTTTGCCTCCTCGCATCCAGGTCGGATCGAGGAGGCAAACGGGCTTACCGATAACGGTTTTCTGGGTTAGTTTCCACTTTGGGTCGTGCTAGCCCAGTGATGACTTGATTTAGATCGATGCTGCCCAGGATGTTATTGGCATCATCAACCACGTTACAGGCTTTCTCAGCGGTATCCGCCACCAGTGGCAGCGCTTCTTCCAGCACCATATTTTGGTTTAATGCCAAGCCGTTGATTGCGGTGCCCTCTGACATCAACGTCCGCAGACGAATGACGCGGCCACGATTGATATCCTGAATGAAATCGACGATGTAGTCGTCATTTGGATGCATGATGATGTCCTGAGGGTCGCCCTGCTGAATGACCGCACCGTCACGTAAGATGGCGATAGTATCACCAATACGCAGCGCTTCATCGAGATCATGGGTGATGAACACGATGGTTTTGTGCAGTTCTTCCTGTAGGTCGAGTAAGACATCCTGCATATCGGTGCGGATTAGCGGGTCAAGTGCTGAGAAAGCTTCATCCATGAGCAGAATTTCTGCATCCGTTGCCAGCGCACGCGCCAGGCCGACACGCTGCTGCATGCCGCCGGACAGCTGTGAAGGATAATGCTCCTCAAAACCGGCCAAACCGACACGATCCAGCCACTTGTGACTTTGCTCTTTGGCTTTTTTTAGCGGCGTGCCCTGAACCACCAAGCCATAAGCCACATTCTCAGCCACGGTGCGGTGTACGTGTAGACCAAATTTCTGGAATACCATAGACGCTTTGTGGCGACGGAAATCAATCAGCTTATTCTTAGACATCGCTAAGACGTCATCACCATCAACGATCATCTTGCCTGCCGTTGGCTCAATCAGGCGATTGATGTGGCGGATCAGGGTAGATTTGCCCGAGCCAGAAAGGCCCATGATGACTGAAATTCCTTGTGCTGGAATGTCAATATTGATGTCTTTCAGGCCCAGTACGTGTCCGTGCTGTTCTAACAAATCCTGTTTGGACATGCCGTCTTTAACCCGTTGCAGCACAGACTTAGGTTTAGGGCCAAAAATCTTGTACAGATTTTCAATCTTAATCTTAATATCAGTCATGTTGTGCTCCATGGCGGTGTTTCTGTAAGCGCAGGCCAAAGCTCTGTGAGACGCGGTCGAAGATAATCGCCAGGACCACGATCGCCAGACCGTTCATCATACCTAATGCCAGATACTGATTAGAAATGGACTTCAGTACCGGAACACCCAAGCCCGCGACCCCAATCATCGAAGCAATCACGACCATCGATAGTGCCATCATAATTGTCTGGTTTACTCCAGCAAAAATATTGGGCAGCGCCAGCGGGATTTGTACGCCAAATAAACGCTGTTTGTAGCTGGCACCGAAGGCATCTGCGGCCTCCAAGGCCTCTTTCTCAACCAGACGAATACCCAGATTAGTTAGGCGCACAATCGGTGGAATCGCATAGATACAAACAGAAAGCAGGCCCGGCACTTTACCAATGCCCAATAGCATGACCACGGGAATAAGGTAAACGAAGGCGGGGATCGTCTGCATAATGTCGAGCACCGGTGTCACCATGGACTGAAGCCGGTCAGAACGCGCCATCAGTATGCCCAGCGGGATACCCAGTGCAATACAAATAAAGGTTGAAACCGATACAATGGCTAGTGTGGACATGGTGTCTTCCCACATACCAAACCACCCAATCAGCAAGAAGGACACAATACTTCCAATCACGATAGTCCAGCTACGTGCGCCCCACCAAGCTAAGCCCGCCACCACTAGAATAACAACCGGCCAGGGTGTTATTTGCAGCAATTCTTCGAATTTGACCAGAAACCACAAGAGTGGATCAAAAAAGGATTCAATGGCTTCCCCATATTCACGCGAAAACTCCCGGTAACTACCATCAATCATTTTTTTCATATCCCGCAAGCCTTGACGGGACATCTGTGGAAATTCTGTTAAAAAATTAATTAACCAATCCATAACAAGTCTCTAAATAAGATGTAAAAAAGCCCACCAGCAAGTGACCAGTGGGCCGTTTTTTTCTAACTGCTCGATGTGTTCAATACCCTACTGGCAGCAAGACGAAGGCCTTTATGCCCCGGGGAGTCAATCTATGTATTTCCCGTTAGGTATCGAATTAATTAGCAGTGTCTTACTTGATGCCTGCTTTAACCTTGGCAGCAACTGCTTCGGTTACCCATTCGCTCCACAGATCTTCATGGTCAGCCAGGAATTTATACGCTGCATCTTCGCCACCCGCTTGCTCATCGCCCATGTAGACCAGCATTTCATTCATGGTTTGGCCAGGGAATACGCGCTTATTGATATAACCCATAACGTCTGGACCAGCCGTTTCCATAAACTTCTTAGTAACCACACTGTGTACTTCAGAATCAGTCCAGGCAGAAGGCTTAGGATCCGCACAGTCCTGTTCAGCTTTAGCAATACAGCCATCCCAGTTTTCTTTACCGGCGAAGGGTACGCCAAATGGCAGTTTAACCATTTTGTGCTTACCAATCATCGCGGTAGGTGACCAGTAGTAGCCGAACCAGTTGGCACCACGCTCAACCGCTTTAGTCATTGAACCGTCAAGACCGGCAGCAGAACCCGGATCAACCAGTTTCCAGCCTTTCTTTTCCATTTCGAACGCACGGAACAAGTTAATGTTTGCTAGCTGACAACCCCAGCCCGCAGGACAGCCAATGAAAGCGCCTTTTGATGGGTCTTCTTTGTCTGGGAACAGGTCGGGGCGCTTCAATACGTCCATAACGGTCTTCAGTTCAGGGTGCTTCTCAGCGGTTTGAGGTGGAATCCACCAGCCTTCACCTAATTCAGTGATTGGGCCGTCGTTCACAGAGTGCAAGGTCTTAGCAGCGAATGCTTTACCTAGTGGTTCACGTACCGCATTAATCCATAATTCGCCCGCCAGATCAGGCTTGCCTTTTTCGTTCATGGAGGCAAAGGTCGTGGTCGTTGCGCCCGGTACCAATTCAACTTTACAGTCGAAGCCTTCTTCCAGAATGATTTTGTCAACGTTAGCCATCAGTTCGCCGGAAGCCCAGTTCCATTCTGCGATCTGAATGTTGCCACAGGCGGCCATTGCGCCACTAGAGCCCGCTAAAAGCGCCAGACCCAGAGCGGCTTTCTTAAACATACTCGGTGTTTTCAAGGTTTTCTCCTCAATTTTTAAAAAATGTACAGGGGTTATTTTGACGTTACTATCGCTAGTCAGGCGACAACCGCCTCCTCCAAAATAGTGTTTCCTTTGGATAATCAAGGCTCCCAAGGCCAGGATGGCTTACACCATAGCATTTAGTGAAAAGCAAACTCAAGCGATAAGCTGGATTTTTGTATACCGAATGTCTGCATTAGTAAAGATGGGCTGTTAAAAGCTGAAATCATTGATAAATCATTCAGGTCAGATAGTTGGCAAGGCAGGGTAAATCCATTATTGTACACAATATGTATACAAATTTAGGGTGCGCAGACAGCGATGAAATTTGAGGGTATTTATACGCCGGTTATCACCCCGCATGAAGCAGACGGCAGCATTAATGAGCCGATGCTGGAGGCGGTGATTGAACACCTCATTGCTAGCGGTGTTCACGGTCTGATTCTGGCGGGAACTACGGGCGAGTATTATGCCCAAAGTCGGGAAGAGCGCCTGCATCTGATGCAGGTGTTTCACGCTATCATCAACCAGCGTGTGCCGCTGATTGTGGGTACCGGGGCGATGCGCACTGAAGATTCCGTGGACTATGCCGTCGCGGCGGCCAAGATTGGCGCTGATGCGCTCTTAGTTGCGACACCGCCTTATGCGGTGCCGACTGAGCATGAAAATGCCCTGCATGCCCTGGCAATTGACCGGGCGGCTAATCTACCCATTATGCTGTACAACTATCCGGGCAGGATGGGCGTGGAGATGGGTGAGGAATACTTAGATCGGGTGGGGCGCTCACCCAATTTTACTGCGATTAAAGAAAGCTCCGGTGATATTAACCGCCTGCACCTATTGGCGCGTGATTATCCGCATATCCAGCTCGGCTGTGGCATGGATGATCAGGCGCTGGAGTTTTTTGCCTGGGGGGCGTCCTGTTGGGTGTGTGCGGGTTCGAACTTCGCACCGCAGGCGCATCTTGCCCTGTATCAGGCCTGTCGGCTGGAAGGTGACTTTGAGAAAGGCCGCCGCATTATGATGGCAATGCTGCCGCTAATGCGGGTGTTGGAGCAGGGGGGTAAGTTCGTGCAGTGCATTAAATATGGCCTCAGCGTGCGGGGGATGCCAGTTGGGCCACCGCGTAAACCGCTGCAGCCGCTGAACAAAGATGAGAAGCGTGACCTGGAACAGGTGATTCGAGTCATGGACCGTACACTACAACATATTATGGGCGACACGCTGCCGGTAGCGGGTGTGATGGGTTCGCAGCGCTTGGATTCAGCGACTGATGAGGCGGGAAAGCGCCAACCTAAAAGCCGCTTTGATGGCCGGGAACGCAAACAGCAAACCTATGATGAAAATGACGGCGGGCCGTTAAGGCTAGCGCAGCGGGAGGATGTGGGTCGTGTCTGATTTACTGAGCTATGAGGACTATCAGGCGCTGGCGGCATCGCTGACCTTAGCGTCAACAGCGTTTATTGATGGGCATTTTCAACCCGCCCAGGCTGGCGCAACCTTTGCCAGCGTGAACCCGGCGACGGGCGAGCCGCTGGCACAAATTGCTGCCTGTACGGCGCGGGATATCGATTTCGCCGTCGTCAAAGCGCGGGAAGCGTTTGAGCAGGGACGCTGGAGCAAACTGCACCCGGCGGCACGCAAAGCGGTATTGATTAGGCTAGCTAAACTGATTAAGCGTAATCGTCACGAGCTGGCGGTGCTGGAAAGTCTGGATTCGGGTAAGCCAGTGCGTGATTGTGCGACGGTTGATATTCCTGAGACGATTAATACGCTGCTTTGGCACGCCGAGGCAATTGATAAAATTTATGATCAGAGTGCGCCGGTGGGGGATGAGGCGATTGCACTGATTGTACGTGAGCCGGTGGGCGTGGTCGGCTGCGTACTGCCGTGGAATTTTCCGCTGCTGATGCTGGCTTGGAAGATTGCACCGGCGCTGGCGGCGGGTAATTCAGTGATTGTAAAACCGGCGGAGCAAACCAGTCTAACTGCCTTACGTGTCGCCGAATTGGCGCTGGCGGCAGGGGTGCCGCGTGGCGTATTGAATGTGGTGCCGGGATTGGGGCCGGATGTGGGCGAGCCGCTTGGGCTGCACCCGGATGTTGATATGGTGTCCTTCACGGGTTCGACCGAAACAGGGCGGCGCTTCCTGCGCTATGCTGCGGATTCTAATTTGAAAAAGGTGGTGCTGGAATGCGGCGGCAAGAATCCGGCGATTGTGTTAGATGATGCCGAAGAGCTGGATTTGGTCGCGGCGCATGTGGTCAATGCCGCGTTCTGGAATATGGGTGAGAACTGCTCGGCAAATTCACGCCTGATTGTCCAGGCCGGGATCAAAGATGCGCTGCTGTCGAAAATCAGTGCGCATTTGCGTGATTGGCGCACTGGTGACCCTTTGAACCCTGCCCATCATTTGGGTGCGCTGGTGGATGCCGAACACTTTACTAAGGTGTGTCATTATCTGGATACCTTGGCTGCGGGCGAGAAAATTATTGCTGGGGGGGAGCGCTCCGCAGGGTGTTACGTGATGCCGACGTTGATTGACGGTGTGCAGCCTGACAGCAAGCTGGCACGGGAAGAAATCTTTGGGCCGATTCTGGCGGTGATAACTGTTGGCAGTGTGGAAGAAGCCATCGCGGTGGCGAATGATACGGACTATGGTCTGACCGCCAGTGTCTTTAGTGCCAATGGCAAGAAGGCGCTGCGGGCAGCACGGGCAGTGCGCGCTGGGACGGTGACCGTTAACTGCTACGGGGAGGGAGATATTAGCACGCCGTTTGGGGGCTATAAACAGTCCGGCTTTGGCGGGCGTGATAATGGACTGCATGCGCATGACCAGTATACCGAAGTGAAAACCATCTGGATTGATTTATCGGATCGTGCGCCGGAAGAAGCGGTTGACTAATGGTGCAGTTAGAACGAGGCAAGCAGGGGAGTAACAACACTTGTTAACGGGCGTAAATTCGCTGGCGCTCAGGCCTACTGGCTTCCAGGTCATTAGCCTCTGCCTTTTCATGTTTAGGACTGTCAAGGTGTTTGCTTAATGGCAGAGTTGGGAGCGATGCCGCCTGACCCTGGGCCTGCGGCTTGGGATGCGATTTTGCCTGCACGGGCACCCTATCCAACACTGGTGGGTGAGCAGCATGCGGATTATCTAGTGGTTGGAGCGGGCTTTGCCGGTTTAGCGGCGGCACGGCGGCTGCACCAGCTACAGCCTGAGGCGCGCACTATTATTCTTGAAGGGCGTGGTGTCGCAGAAGGCCCAGCGGGGCGTAATTCAGGCTTTATGATTGATCTGCCGCACGATTTGTCTTCGGATGATTATGCGGGCGAGTCGCTGGACAATGACCGGCGCCAGACGGCGCTGAATCGAGCTGCCATTCGCTTTGCGGCACAGGCAGCACAGGACTATGCCATGCCCGCTGAAGCCTTTGTCGCCAGCGGTAAGATTAACGCCGCTGCCACTGATAAAGGCCGGCAGCACAATTTGGACTATGCACGGCATTTGGCCGGCTTAGATGAGACCTATGAGCTGCTGGATGCCGCCGATATGAAAGCGCTCACCGGGATTGCGTATTATCAAAGCGGACTATGGACACCCGGAACCGCAATGCTGCAGCCCGCGCAGTTCATTCGCGGTTTTGCGGCAGGTTTGCAGCAGCAGCGCGGGGTCGACTTGTACGAGTATTCGCCCGTGACGGCTTGCACGCAGCGCCAGGGCTATTGGCAGGTGCAGACGCCGCAGGGGTTGGTCCAGGCGAAGACCGTGATTTTGGCGGTGAATGGCCTGATCCAGCAGTTTGGGTATTTCGCGCGGCGTTTGTTGCATGTCTTCACCTATGCTTCGATGACGCGCGCCCTGACCGTTGATGAGTGTCAGCGCCTGGGGGGGGAAGCGCAGTGGGCTTTTACCCCCGCAGATCCTTTGGGTACGACGGTGCGGCGCATCTCAGGCGTGGGTGGAAATCGCATTATTATTCGCAGCCGCTCTAGCTATGATCCCACAATGGCCGTACCGGAGGGTCGCCTGGACTCAGTCGCGCGTACTCATCGGCGTGGTTTTGAGGCGCGTTTCCCGATGTTAAAACAGGTTGAGATGGCCTATTGCTGGGGTGGGCGGCTGTGTTTGAGCTTGAACGGTGTTTCTGCACTGGGTCAAGTGGCAGAGGGTGTCTATGCGGCCTGCTGTCAGAATGGGCTGGGTACCGCTAAGGGCACTGTGGCTGGGATTATAGCGGCGGAGCAGGCCATGGGAGTGGCGAAGTCTGCATCGCTGCTGCCGGATTATCAGCCGGAAGCGCCGCCGAAGAAGTTAATGCCAGAGCCTTTGATGTGGTTGGGGGCGAATGGTTATATGCGGTGGAAGGAACTGCGGGCTGGGCGAGAGTTTTGAGGCCAGGCTTATGATCTATTAGCTCGCGCCTCAGCCGTTCACAGCGCCTTCTCCCAAAATTGCGCGACGCCATAGGCCGGATCAGCGGCATAGTTTTCAAAACCGATGTTCTGATAGGCCCGCCGCGCGGGTTCATTATATTCCATCACTTCCAGCGTTAGCTTGCAGCAACCGCGCTGGCGCGCCACGCTCTCTACGGTTTTCAGCATTTTGCGGGTTAGGCCGCGCCCCTGGAAATCGGCGCTGACCATAACATCATGCACATTAATGAGCGGTTTGCATTTGAAGGTCGAAAAGCCTTCAAAGCAATTGATCAACCCCGCTGGCTTCTCTGCAACATAACACAGCACGCTGAACGCGCCGGGGATTTGGCTTAGGCGCTCGGCTAATTGTGCTTTAATCGACTCTGGCAGTGGCTTGCCGTGAATAATGGGTAAACGGGCGTATTCATCCATGAGTGTCATCATGTCTGCGCGGTGCTGTGGGTTTTGATAGTCGACGATGAGGGTGTGTGTGCTCATGGGCTGTTTGGGTCTCTGTAGGCGGTGATTGTAATATGCGAGTATAATGCTTTCATTTTCACAGGAACAATTATGAATGCACTGATTCCCCGTCAGCCGGTTCCGGCTTTAAACGTCACATTGCTTGATGGCAGTCGTTTTGTGTTGGGCGCTGAACCCGGTGAGCATTTTGACTTACTGGTGTTTTATCGTGGCCTGCATTGCCCGGTGTGTGCGAAATACCTGCTTGAATTAGAGCGGCTCATGGATGATTTTACCCAGCGTGGGGTGCAGGTACTGGCGCTGAGTTCAGATACGGAAGAACGCACGCGCGAGATGGCGAAAAAAATAAAAGCCGATAAGCTGCGTTTTGCCCATGGCTTGAGCCTGATGAGCGCGCGCCAGTGGGGGCTTTATATCTCAGCGTCGCGCGGGAAGACTTCGATTGGCATCGAGGAGCCTGCTCTGTTTAGCGAACCGGGCGTGTTTATGGTGCGACCAGAGGGCACCTTGTTTTATGGTGCGACGCAGACGATGCCGTTCTCGCGCCCGCTGTTAGCCGATTTGGTGGGGGCGATTGATTTTACGCTGGCGAATGATTATCCAGCACGCGGCGAGTATGTGGGAGACGTTTGATACGGCTGCCCGATAGGCATGAGGCGGAAGGTCACTCACCGCTGCGGTTAGAGTGACCTTCTGAGGGTATAAGTTGGCAGGAGACTGTAACTTGAACTACCCACTGCTTGTTGCAGATCGCATATTATCCGGCAGATAAGTCGCTAATTCTGGTACCCAAATCAGCACGAACACCATCAGCACCATGATGAGAAACATTGGGATGGCCGCTTTGGCAATAAAATCCATTTGGTGATCTGTCATCCCCTGTAGCACAAAGAGATTAAACCCGATCGGCGGCGTTATCTGTGCCATTTCCACCACAACCACAATAAAAATACCGAACCAAATCACATCAATACCGGCCTGACGAATCATCGGTTCTACAATCGCCATGGTGAGTACCACCGAGGAAATGCCATCCAAGAAGCAGCCGAGGATGATGTAAAACACCAGGAGCACCATCAGCAGCTCAAAGCGCGATAAGTCCAGTGAGGCAATTAAATCAGCCAGCCCACGCGGCAGGCCGGTAAAGCCCATGGCGAGTGATAGAAACGCAGCGCCCGCCAGGATCAACGCAATCATCGCCGAGGTGGCGGTAGCGCCCATTAGGCTATCGGTAAAGGTTTTCCAGTTTAAGGAGCCTTGTACTGCTGCTAGGATGAGGGAGCCAATCACCCCAAAAGCGGCGGCTTCAGTGGCAGTGGCAAACCCGGCATACATCGAGCCAATCACCACCGCAATCAGCAGCAGTACGGGAATCAGAAAGCGCGAGATTTTAATCTTTTCCCACAGGCTTAGGCGCGGTTCTTCCAGCGGTGTGAAATCTTTGCCCAATTTTGAGTAAACCGCCACATAGGCCATAAACATTAACGCGAGTACTAAACCTGGCAAAATCCCGGCGATAAAGAGTTTAGAGATAGACTCATTAATCGTGACGCCATAGACAATCAGCGTTAACGAGGGTGGGATCATTAGGCCAAGCGTAGCCGCGCCAGCCAGTGTGCCGATAATCATATGCTCGGGGTATTGGCGTTTGCGCAGCTCAGGAATCGCCATCTTGCCCACGGTGGTGAGCGTCGCCGCAGAAGACCCTGACACGGCCGCAAAGACCGTGCAGCCCACAATATTCGTATGTACCAAGCCCCCTGGCAGCCGTGCCATCCAGGGTGATAAGCCTTTAAACATGTCTTCTGACAGCCGGGTGCGGAAGAGTATTTCCCCCATCCAGATAAACAGCGGCAGGGCGGTTAACGTCCAGGATGATGAAGCCGACCAGATGGTCGTCAGCATGGCATCACCCGAGGGGCGCGTGGTGAATAATTCCATGCCAACAAAAGCAACGCCCATCAGCGCGAGGCCAACCCAGACGCCGGTGCCCAATAGCAGGAACAGCACGAACAGAAACAGCGCAATTAAGTGGAGTTGTTCCATGTTCAGGCCTCCTTCGCTACAGGCATCGGTTCAGTTGCTTTAATCTTTTCGGCGTTGATGCGGTGATCGCCGTCAATAAACAGATGTAGCCAATGGTCAGTCAGCGCAATTGCAAAAATCGTCACTCCAAGCACCATCGCCATCTGGGGAATCCATAGTGGGGTTGCATCCTGTCCTTGGCTGATGTCCTTAAACTTCCACGACCAGTACACCATACGACAGGCGTAATAAACGAAGTACCAGGCCAGCGCAGCGCCAATGCTAAAACACCAGATATTCAAAATACGTCGCATCTTAACGCCTACGGCATTAAGCAAAATACTGACCCGGATATGAGATCCGCGATTCAGTGCGTAGGCAAAGGCAAAAAACGAAGCTGCCGCCATACAATAACCTGCATAATCTGGCGCGCCCGGGAAGACTTCGCCTGTCCAGCGTGCCAACATTTGCAGCACGATGAGTGACAGAATAGCGACCAGAAAGAGCGAAGCAATGATGCCGCTCAATAGATAGAGGCGGTCGAGGAAAGCGCGTAGTTTGTGCATTGAGGACTCCGGGGGAGGAAACCTTCATCTGCTTGAAGGTTATTTGCTTAAGCTGCCCTTCTAGATAGAAGTCAATGAAAGTTAAATCCAACCCAGCCCTCCAAGGCATCGTGTTAACAGACATCGATGTTAAAGCAGGGGCGTTTGCAGCAGAGTTCAGTATTTGCCAAAAACGCATCCCCCTAAGCCAAGGGGGAGCGAGGGGGATTTTTCTGTTGGATCTTGTGGCTGGTGAATAAGTGCGTTATCACTCCGCGTTAAACGCATCAACAATCGCCTTACCTTGATCACCTGCCGCTTCCAGCCATTCCGCAGTCATGGTTTTGCCGATGGCTTTCAGCTCACCCACCAAACCTTCGCCCGCAGGGCCAACGGTCATACCACCAGCACGCAGGCCGTTCAGCGTGAAACCGGTGTACTCTTTGGCGCGCCAGTTACCGGCATATTCTGCCATTTGTGCGCAGCCTTTAATGACGTTTTGGTTGGCTTCACTGACTTTGCCCCAAACGTCTTTATTCACCATCACATAGTTACGCGGCAGCCAAGCATCAACCTCATAAAAATGGGTCAGGCTTTCCCAGACTTTGCGGTCATAGCCAGTCGAGCCAGAAGAGATCATCGCTTCAGCGACACCGGTGGCAAATGCCTGTGAGATTTCCGCCGCCTCAATCGATACCGGCAGCATGCCCGTGAGTTCCGCTAGGCGTGCGGTCGCATTATTATAAGACCGGAATTTAATGCCTTTCATATCGGCCACTGAGTTGACTTCTTTCTTGAAATATAAGCCCTGCGGCGGCCAAGGGACTGAATACAGTAAGACCAGACCCTGTTCGTCCAGCAGATTAGTCAGCGGTTCTTTTGCCGCTTCCCACAGCTTGGCGGAGTCATCAAATGAGGTGGCAAGAAACGGCACAGAATCAAAACCAAACAGCGCATTTTCATTCTGATGGCCGGAGAGTAGACGTTCACCAATCGGTGCTTGGCCGGTTTGGATAGCGCGCTTAATATCACCGCCCTTAAACAGTGAGCCGGAAGGGTGAGTGGTGACTTCAATATCACCGCTGGTGCCGGTGGTGATGCACTTAGCAAACTCCGCCCCAGTGGCCGAGTGGAAGTTGGTGGCTGAATAGGCCATTGGCATATCCCATTTTTCACCGGCCTGTAGGCTAGTGGTGCTGAAACAAACGGTAGCCATGGCAGCGGCCAATGCGACTTTTTTCATGTTAACTCCTCCATTGGATGTATGAGACCCTTGCAGTCTCTGAATACTGAATACAGTGTATTAGCGTTGAGTTTATTATGCGCTGTTCAGTACGAGTAATCATGGCATATTACTCACGATTATTAAACCGATCGGGGCGATAAGGCTGTAAATCCACCGCAGGCTCCTGGCCTGAAATAAGCTGTGCCAGCAGCTGGCCGGTTCTTGGGCCACCGGTCAGGCCAATATGATGATGCCCAAAGCCAGTATAGAGTCCGGGCAGGTGATCAATCTGACCAATCAGAGGGATGGAGTCTACCGGGGCAGGGCGATGGCCCAGCCAACTAGTCTCATCCTCCCATTGAATACCGGGTAAGGTCTCGCGCACTTTCTTGCGCAATAGCGTGTGCGGTGCTGATGATGCTTCTGCCTCCAGCCCGCCAAATTCAACAATGCCCGCTAGGCGTAGCCGGTCGCCCATCGGCGTCATTACAAATTTACCGCTGGCAACCATAATGGGCGCGCGCGGCATAATGTTGGGATTGATTAGTTCGATATGATAGCCGCGTTCACTTTCTACTGGAACACGAATCCCCAGCTGCCGTGTCAGCCCCGGTGACCAGACCCCGGTGGTCACGGCTACAGCATCCGCGCTAAAAGACTGCTGATCCGCTGTCTTGACGCCGCTAATGCATTCCCCCCGCTTAATAAATTCAGCTACTTCGCCGCGAATTAGCGTCGCCCCCTGCGCCAGCGCATGCTGAGTGAGTGCTTGCACATAGTCTCCCGGCTTGGGGATGCGGCCATGATGATGCATGCGTACCAGTACCTGGCCGCCGCCATTGAGGTTGGGATCATAGGCTGTGACCGCGTCACCCTCCAGCACGTCCCAACTGAAACCGTAGGCCTCCCGCAGCTGCCACGCCATGGCATCTGCGGTGTAAGCGGCGCGGCTATCATATAAAAACGAGTAGTCATCGGGTTTAACAAAGGCGGCAGCTGGGGTGCCCTGCGCCAGCGCCTGATGGTGGTGCAGGCTATCACCAATCAGTGGCATCAGCGCTTTGGCAATGCGTTCGACATCATCCTGATTGCAGTGCGCTAGGTATTGGCGCAGCCACGGTAATAAAGTGAATAAATAAGACCAGCGCAGAAACAGTGGCTGTTCCGGGCTGAACAGCATCTTAGGCGCTTTAGCTATCAAGCCGGGGACGGTGACGGGGATAATCGAACAGGCCGCGAGAATACCAGCGTTGCCGTAGCTGGCGGCCTGTTTGCTGATCTGACGGTCGATGAGCGTGACTTTACAGCCATAGCGCTGGAGCCAGAGGGTGGTGGATACGCCGACGATGCCTGCGCCAATGACGATGACGTGCTTCATGACTGAGCGTCCAGGGTGGGGCGCCGTATCTGCATCACGCCACCCACTCGCTCACCGGGGCGTTTGCATCTTGTAATGGCTGCGTAATGATGTCGACCAGCGTTGGCCCCGGGTATTCAATGGCTGCCCGCAGCGTGGCTTTCAGCTTAGTCGGGTCTTCCACCCGCCAGTTTTTAATGCCGTAGGCTGCGGCGATGGCGGCATGATCGGTTTGGCTGAAATCCACTGAATAATAACGCTCAGCAAATCCGCTTTTCTGTCCGGCCTTAATCCAGCCATAAACGCTGTTGGAGAATACTAGCAGGGTGATGGGTAATTTATAGCGCACAATGGTTTCCAGTTCGCCGACGGTGAAGCCAAAGCTGCCGTCACCCATTGCGGCAATGACTTTATGCTGCGGGCGGCCAAACTGCACGCCGACGGCGGCTGATAGGGCATAGCCGAGCGCGCCATGTGCGCGGTTGCTGATGAAGTGACGCCCCGCATAGGGCGTACGGTAAAAGGCTGAAAAATAGGGGCAGGGCGTGCCGGGGTCGGCCACAATAATAGCGTCGTCCGGGGCAACCGCATTTAAATCGGCGATGACTCGCTCCGGGCAAATCGGTGTCTGTGTGCTCGCCGCTAGCGCAGCGAATACCGCAAATTTCTTTTCTTTGGTCGCGGCAACGGTGTGCGCACCGCCAAAATCTAGTCCACTGACCCCGGCGTCTTCCAGCGCCTGTTTTAAAGCTTGGAGGCTCAGTAATAAGTCGCCGACCACGGCAATATCTGTCTGATAGTTAGCAGAAATCGCCATGGGGTTACTGTCGAAGTGAATGATACGCGCGGTGCGCGACGGGTAACGCCAGCGTTCAGTGGTGACTGAACCTGCCCGACAGCCCAGGTAAATCACCAGATCCGCTGCGTCAATCACTTGACGGGTCGCCGGGACGCCACCGTTTGAGCCGATGACACCTAGACAATTGGGGTGAGTATCTGACAGGCTGCCCTGGCCGCTGATGGTAGTGGCAATGATGATATTGAGGTGCTCAGCAATTGAGCTAAGGACGGCTTCCGCCCCGGCCAGCACCACGCCACCGCCACAAACAATCACAGGCTGTTTCGCGGCGGCCAGTGCGTCTACCGTCGCTTCAATACGGCTTTGCTCAGGCCCGCTGCGCCAAGCCGGATAGTGGCCATGCTCGGCCTGCACCCAAATGTCGCTGTGATCAACCGCTGCTTTTTGCATATCGAACGGAAAGCCGAGGTGAGCCGCGCCCGGCGTGCCGGTGGTCATGGCGCGAAAGGCTGCTCGCACCATGCTGGGCAGGCGTGCGGGGTGATTAATGACGCCATTCCATTGGGTGAGCGGGCGGAATAAAGCCTGCTGGTCTAGCTCGGTCAGGGGGTATTTACCGATGGATGAAATCGCCACGTCAGAGGTAATGGATAGCACTGGCACCGAGGATTCGTTCGCCTCTACCACGCCGGGTAGGATGTGTGTTGCACCACCGCCGCTTGGGCCTTCGCATACGCCCACTTTACCGGTAACACGCGCGTAGCCATCGGCCATATAAGCCGCACAGCGCTCGTCGCGGGTTAAGATGTGCTGAATATTATGTTCGAGGCGATAGAGTGCGTCGTAGAACGGCAGTGTAGTATCACCGCATAAACCGAATAGATGAGTAACACCGTAGCCGTCCAGCAATTTTACCATGGCTTCTGCGCCGTTGAGGGTGTCTGCTGGGTTGCTCATTGGATGAGACTCAAGTAATGAATGAGGCTAAAAGTGTATACAGTTAGGAACATTTTTTCCAGAATGTGTAAAACGCCTCCGAGCCAGACGAACGGATAACCACTCTCACCGAGTAGGAGCAAGACAAATGCAATATTTTGACCCGGATCATCCGAACCTAGCGCGCGGCGGTAAAAATGTGTACGGCGCTGCGCTGGGGGTGCTTATGCTGGAAACCCGTTTCCCGCGTATTCCTGGTGATATTGGGCATGCGGGCAGCTGGCCGTTTCCGCTACATTATAAGATTGTGCGCGGCGCTTCGCCGGATCGCGTGGTGCGGCACCAGGCCGATGGTTTATTGGATGCGTTTATTGCAGCGGCTGAGGAGTTGGTGGCGCTGGGGGCGGATGGCATTGCCACGAACTGCGGTTTTATGTGCCTGCATCAGGATAAACTGGCCGCCGCGCTTAAGGTGCCGGTGGCGAGTTCGTCGCTGCTGCAGGTACCGATGATACAGGCAACTCTACCACCGGGTCAGCGCGTGGGGATATTAACGATTTCTGGGGCGACATTAACGGCGGCGCATCTGGCCGCAGTTAATATTCCGTCGGATATTCCACGGATGGGAACGGAGGCCGGACGGGAATTTAGCCGTGCTATTCTGGATGATGAGCCGTATCTGGATGTGGCGCAGTCGCGGGCGGATATTTTGTCAGCGGGGCGGGCTTTAGTGGCGCAATACCCAGAAGTGGGCGCGATGGTGCTGGAATGTACCAATATGGTGCCCTACGCCGCCGATTTGCAGCGAGCGCTGGGACTGCCGGTATACAGTATTTATACGTTTTTATGCTGGTTTCAGGCGGGATTGTCGCCCCGTACTTTTTCTTAGTGTATCTGCTGGCTATTCTGCTGGGCTTGTGCAGCGCGCTAATCTGGGGCGCGCATTCGTCGGTCTCGATGCTGGGGATGAATGCAGGCTGGTCAAGCCTTGATCTTAATGCGGCGCGCGTTGCCGGTGGCTTGCTCATTAGTCTACCTTGGCTGGGATGGTTTTATATAAAACACCAGCGTCCATGTTGGAAACACCTGTTGGTGCTGAGCTGCTTTGCGGGCGTGCCGTTTAGCCTGATTAATATCACCGGCCTGCAGTTTGCGCCGATCACCCATAGTGCTGCAATTTCCTTGGGCATGTCACCGCTGTTGGCCGCCTTGTTCAGTAAACCGCTACTTGGGCAGGCGATTAGTCGCGACCACTGGCTGGCACTGCTGTTGCTACTGGGGGGCGTGGGAACGATCTGGGTTGGAACACCGCTGTCATGGTCTTATGCGCTCGGTGACCTTTGCTTTTTAATCGCTGCCGCGCTGTGGGGGCTTTATGGTGTATTTTTGCGCTACTGGAAGATTAAACCGCTGCAAGCCGCCCTGTATACCAGCTTGGGGTCTGCGCCTTACCTCGTGTGGTATGCCTTTGGGCGTGACTGGCCGGAAGTGACGGTTGATATGCTGACTTTACAGCTCTTGTATCAGGGGGTGATCGTCGGTGTACTGGCCGTGTTTTTCTATGGGGTGACGGTGAGTATTCTCGGGCCGCAGCTGGGTACCTTGTTTAGCGCACTGCCGCCAGTCGTGGTACCGGTGGTGGGGAATGTGCTGCTGGGGTATCAGTCGGATGTGTATGAGTATATCGGGATTTTACTGGTCGTGGCTGGGATGCTGCTGGCGTTTGTGCGGCCCACGCAGTATTTTGGTGGGGGTAGGCGGTGAGGAGCGTTTAATCAATAACGCCTATTGAATGGGAATTAACCTCAGGAGTGATTATGAAACAGACCTTTTCATCTACCGGCAGCTGCCTATGCGGCGCCATTAAATACACGGCTACCGCTGCGAAAATTCATGTCGGGGCCTGCCATTGTAAGATGTGTCGCCAATGGGCTGGTGGCCCCTATATGGCGGTAGAGTGCGGTGACGCAGTTGAATTTGAGCACACAGAAGATCTTGCCGTTTATTCATCATCGGCCTGGGCCGAGCGCGGTTTTTGTAGGCGGTGTGGTAGTCACCTATTTTATCGTTTTAAAAGTACGAATAATCACATGATGGCGGCGGGCAGTTTTGATGATGAATCAGCCTTTATTTTGGATCATCAGGTGTTTATCGACAATAAGCCGGATTACTATAGTTTTGCTGAGCGCACGCAGGATATGACTGAGGCGGAATTGCTGGCAATGTATAAGCCATCGGAGCCGCCAACAGCATAGTCCTGCATACAACATTGACTTGCCTTTTGGTGCTGAGAAGCTCCCCTTAGGCCAAGGGGAGTCTGAAGAGAGGGGCGGGCTCTATGATAACCCTGGAAACCAACCCAGGGCGCTTATCCATTAAGCTGCAGCGTCGTCTGCACTCGAGTTATTAGCCGCGACCGCTGCTTTGACCAGGGTTTCCAGCTCGCCGTTTTCAGCCATTTCCAGCGTAATGTCACAGCCGCCAATCAACTCGCCGTTGATATAAACCTGTGGGAAAGTTGGCCAATCAGCATAGCGCGGCAGATTCTGGAAAATCTCTGGATCCATCAGCACGTTGACATAGGCAAATTCTTCGCCACAGTTCATTAGTGCTTGCGCGGTGCGACTGGAGAAACCACACTGTGGCAGCTGCGGCGTGCCCTTCATGAATACTACTACCGGATTATTTTTTACTGCCTCGTCAATACGATCCATTACGTCCATAGCTGCTCAACCTTTATCGAGTGAATGTCGGGAAAATTATTCAGTGTATATGGGCTACCCTACCGCAATTCAAGCAGTGTGCCTATAACGCCATGTATCATTCGCCCTGCTGTAACAGACGGCGTGCTTCTTTTTGCATGGTGCCACGGGAAAACAGCAGCTTCCAGCGGTCGCCGCCGGCTTGTCGCCATAGCAGTGCTGCCCGCACTCCAGCCATGAGCAGCACCCGGATTTTGGCCGCGTTATCTGGGTTAGACAGGTGCGTCTGGTCGCCTTTAATAATAATGCGCGGGCCAATTTTACTGACGGTGTTGGTGTACACATCAGCGAGGCGCGCGATGATATTGGTATGAGTCGGCTCAAAATGCTCTAGCTGCTGTTGGGCATCGCTAATGCCGCTCAGCAGCTGGTTCATCATGCTGCTGTTATTCGACAACTTCTTTTCCAGGTACAGTAAATTAATGGCGTAGCGCGTGACGTCCATGTTTTTCGATTCGCTGCCAGTGCCACTGCCGGAACCCAGCTGGTACATGAGCAGGCGCAGACCCGTGCGCAGGCCGCCCACGCCGCCGTATAAATCTTCCAGCGTGCCGCTGTCTTCTGCCAGCAGGCTGTTAACCGAGCTGTTGAAGAGTTCGCTGTCGACTTGTCCATCGGAAGAGATTTGATTAACGCCATCAATACATTGAAATAGCGCTGCGAGCGCAAGAGTTCGGTTACGGGTGTTAGCTTGCACAGTGGATGGCCATTATAAAGGGATTAGAGGGTGCATAGATTTAGCGGTAAACGCACGAAATTTCAAGTACTAGCGCAAAATTAATTACAGTCCGGCATCATTTGCTCAATGATGCCGCCACCAAGACAGCGTTCGCCCTGATAAAAGACGATGGACTGGCCGGGTGTTATGGCCCGCTGTGCCTGACTGAAACAGACCTGGGCTTCAGTGCCGTTAATCTGTACTTCACAAGCTTCATCTTGTTGCCGATAGCGGATTTTTGCGCTGCAAGTGAACGTCGCGGCGGGGGGCTGTCCCGCAACCCAGTGTAACTGACTGGCACTGAGTGCATGGTTCAACAGGTAAGCATTTTGATGGCCCTGCGCTACGATTAATCGATTGCTGTCTAGTTGTTTATCAATGACAAACCAAGGGGCTTCCGGTAAGTCTTTCAGCCCGCCAATGCCTAGCCCTTGACGTTGGCCTAGGGTGTAATACATGAGGCCACTGTGTTGACCAATCACACGACCTGCTGGGGTCACAATATCGCCGGGCTGTGCGGGTAAAAATCGCTGTAGAAAATCACGAAATTTACGTTCACCAATAAAGCAGATGCCAGTGCTGTCTTTTTTCTGGGCCGTGCTGAAGCCTGCGCGTTCCGCCAGGGCGCGCACCTCTGCTTTCGGTAAGTGGCCGACTGGAAATAAGCTGTGTTGCAGCGCATGCTGTTGCAGGGTGTAGAGAAAATAAGTCTGATCTTTATTCGCGTCTACGCCGCGCAGCATGCTGATGTGGCCTGCACTATCCGGTGAGCTGCGGCGGGCATAATGTCCTGTGGCGATATAATCTGCTCCAGCTTCCAGTGCAAAATCAAGGAAGGCCTTAAACTTAATTTCTTTATTGCACATAATATCGGGGTTGGGCGTGCGTCCCGCTCGGTATTCCGCTAGGAAGTAGGTGAAGACTTCGTCCCAATATTCCGTCGCGAAATTCAGGGTATGCAGCTTAATCCCAAGCTGATCTGCCACCGACTGCGCATCCGCCAAATCCACGGCTGCCGCACAATAATCACCGCTGTCATCCTCTTCCCAGTTTTTCATGAACAGGCCTTCAACCTGATAACCCTGTTGGAGTAAGAGGAGGGCGGCTACGGAGGAATCGACGCCGCCTGATAGGCCAACAATGACCCGCTTGCCGTGGCCGGGCACGGTGCGCTCCTTCACCGGTTAAAGACCATCGGCATATAATGCAAACTCTCCAGCGGCAGCCGAATGCCGCTTTCGTACAGCTCAATCGAATGCAATACCAGCTCATTACGCGGCAGCAGTCGGGGGTGCTGCCGAATTTCATCTGGGCTGAGCCAATGGGTGGCGATGATGTCATCGTCTAACGGGTAGCCTTCAACCTGCCCGCTGATTTGGCCGCAGAAAGCGAAGCGCAGATAGACTCGTTCGGGGTCTTCATTTTGACCGAGAATCACCCCGAGTAAGGATTCCGGCTCAAAGCGATAGCCGGTTTCTTCCAGGGTTTCGCGCCGCACGGCATCTAACAGGCTCTCGCCATATTCCAAATGCCCCGCTGGCTGGTTTAATGTCATTTGACCGGCAATTTCTTCTTCCACCATCAAATAGCGGCCTTCTCGCGCTAGCACACTGGCAACAACAACTCTTGGTTTCCAGACCATATGCGATCCTTGAAGTACTTATACGGCTTTTAGTAAGTGCTGAACCAGTGCAGTGGGCCGCTGACAATGCACCTGTAGCATCAGCTGTTCTAACTCTTCGCGCAGCAGATCAATAGTATGCTGCGCACCAGGTTCACCGTGGGCTGCGACGCCGTATAAAAAGGGGCGGCCCGTAAAGACAAACTGCGCACCGCAGGCGTAGAAGCGCGCGATATCCACGCCACTTTCCACGCCGCTGTCTGCCATTACCGTGAGCTTGTCACCCACAGCTGCGGCGATAGCAGGCAGGGTTTCAATCGAAGCCCGCGCTGCATCTAACTGGCGGCCACCATGATTAGACACAATGATGCCATCGACGCCTATTTCAAGTGCGCGGCGCGCATCGTCCACATGATTAATGCCTTTGACGATGAGTTTACCTTGCCAGCGTTCACGTAAGCGTTGCAATAGCGCGGCGTCCACCGGTTCTCGCAGATGATGGCGTACAAAGTTAGCATGATCCTCTAGATTTTTTAAATTTTGCATATAGGGTTGGAGCGACGCAAACTGGGGCAGGCCAGTTTTTAAGGTTCTGATGCCCCACTCGGGGCAAAGCACGCTCTGTGCGATGCTACGCAGCGTGATTTTTGGCGGCACTGCCAAACCATTGCGCGTGTCTTTGGGACGCTGCCCTGCGGTCGGCACATCCACCGTCACCACTAAGTGCTGACAGCCCGCTGCTTCAACTCTGTTCAGCAAGTCTTCACAAATAGCCCGATCGGTTGGCGGGTAGAGCTGAAACCAGAAATTGTCAGCGGCCGCTGCTGCGGCTTGTTCGATGCTAATGGTCGATACTGTGCTGAGCACAAACGGAATATTGCTCGCCTTAGCGGCGCGGGCATGCATGAGCGAGGCCTGCGGCCAGATGAGGCCGGTGAGGCCCAGTGGGGCAATACCAAACGGCAGGTCGTAAGGCTGGCCGAACAGCTCGGTCGTTAGGACCGGTTTTAAGCTGGGCGTTAGATAATCCGGGCGTAAACAGACCTGATCCAGCGCGCTGCGATTGCGTCTGACCGCTAAATCCTGATTACAGCCACCGCGCAGGTATTCCAACGCAAAGCGGGGTATGCGCCACTGTGCTCGGCGGCGCAGGTCGGGGATGCAGGCGGATTTTCGTTTTAGGGATTGCACCATCGGGGGGGTCCGGTTGTCGGTAAAGGAGTCCACATTCCCCTCTTGTCAGAGGGGATGGTGCGTTAATGCACCAGATGATCCGGCTGTAATACGATTTTGCCTGCCGCCACTCGCCCATGGTGCAAATCATCAAAAGCCTGACCGCCTGCCGATAGAGGGCGTACCTCGACCCAGTCCAAATTGCCGAGCTGCTGGCGATAGAGCATTTCAATCGAGGCGGTTAAATCGGCGTGGGTATAGCAGTAATTGCCCAGCACGGTAATTTCTTGCAGCGTAATTCGGCGGCTGTCGAAGCCATCACCGCTGTTTTGTAAGCCAACGTGCGAAATAATGCCGCCGGGGCGGACTGCCGAGCTGGAGGCGACGCGAGTGGCTGGTGCGCCGACGCAATCGAGTACCACGTCATAGTCCCCTTCATGCGGTGCTTTATCAGTCACGGGATTAAAGGCATCTGCGCAGTGCTGCTGCTCAACGCTGCGGCGGCGCAACTCATTGGTTTCTGCCAGATCAATCCGGCTACAGCCCTTGGCTTTTAGCACCAGCGCGCCTAGCAGTCCAATCGCACCGCCACCGATAACCAGGCAGCGCATCTCCGACAGCGGCCGATAAGCAATACGCTCAATCAGCGCCACGGCATGGAGGGCGGTCGCAGTCGGCTCGGTCAGGGCAGCATGCACCGGATCCATGTCTTGTGGAATCGCCAGTAAATTACGTTCAGCGATCGAGACCTGCTCCGCCAACGCGCCCTGTAAATACATGCCAATCAGTTCGCGCTGCTGACAGATGTTAGAACGCCCGCTCTGGCAGTCATGACAGAGACCGCAGCTCATTAAGGGGTTAATGACCATGCGCTGTCCGGCATATTTTCCGGCCTGCACAATGCCAGAAACCTCATGCCCTAGAATCAGCGGCGGTACGCGGCGTTCATCATGACCGTGGTAGGCGTGCATATCAGAGCCACAAATGGCAGCGGCGGAAACCTCCATAACCACATCGCCCGCGCGCACAATTGGCGGCGGTTCGTCACGGTAAGTGACCTCACAGGTGTCGGTATAAACTAATGCTTTCATAATGGTCTGTTCACCTTATTTAGCGGTGAACCCTCCGTCGATGTAGATGATTTGGCCGGTAACATAATCAGAGGCGGGACTGGCGAGGTAAACACAGGTGCCGTCCAGATCACTCAGCCTGCCGTTACGCCCAACCGCTGTTTGTGCGGCTAGTTTAGCGCTTAATGCGGGCTGGTCAAAGACGGGCTGTGTTAATTCAGTCGGAAAGAAGCCGGGCGCAATCGCATTACAGCCGATACCGTCAACTGACCAGGCCTCTGCCATGGCGCGCGTGAGCTGAGCCACACCGCCTTTGGAAGCACCATAGGCGATACCGTTAGCGAAGGCACGCTCTGATTGGAGCGAGGCCACGTTAATAATCTTGCCCCAGCCGCGTTCGCGCATATTGGGCACCAACTGCTGCGCCAGAAAAAACGGTGCTTTCAGGTTTAGGTTCAGTGTTTGATCCCAACTGTGCAGCGTGACCTCATCGGCATGCTGGCGCAAATTGACACCTGCGGTGTTACACAGAATGTCGATCCGGTGATGAAAGCTGAGGCTACGGCTAATAATATCGGCCCAGCGGCTGTCATCGCCGAGATCAGCCGCAATGTAGTCCGCGCGGTGTGCATTTTGGTTGAGTTCAGCACACAGCGTCTGCAGCCGCGCTTCCCGCCGCCCTAGGAGGATCACTTTAGCGCCAGCCGCCGCTAAAGCAACGGCTTGGCGACTACCAATGCCGGAAGTGGCACCGGTAATCAGCGCCACTTTGTCACTGAGGTCAAATAGATGACCCGGTGTGTTGGCGTCGTGCTCATTAGCCGCCACGTTTATTTCACCTGGAGCTCAAAGGTTTCATCTGGGAAATACTTCGCCAGACGATCATCGCCGCTGCGGGCGTGGCCTTCCATGCCTTCCAGCCTCGAAATACGGGCGGCAGCGGCGGCGACTTCACGATTGGCATCGCGGGTCATGCGTTGGGTGGTGACGGTTTTGATGAACTTGCCGACGGACAGGCCACCGGTGTAGCGTGCCGCCCCTTTAGTGGGCAGGATGTGGTTTGTGCCAGAGCATTTGTCACCGAAGGTGACGGTCGTTTCTTCGCCGACAAACAGCGAGCCGTAGTTTCGCAGGCGTTGTACCCACCAATCCAGATTGTCGCAGTGGACTTCCAGATGTTCGGCGGCGTATTCGTCGCTGATGACGGCCGCTTCTTCTGCGGTTTCACACAGCACGACTTCGCCGTAGTCACGCCAAGCGGCGGTGGCGGCTTCGCGTGAGGTATCCGGCAGCTTAGCGATTACATCTGGCATCATGGCAATTACCGACTCGCCCAGCTGACGATCCGTAGTGATGAGCCAGGCCGGAGAATCGAGGCCGTGTTCTGCCTGCCCGGCTAAATCGCTGGACACAATGACTGGATCAGCGGTGTGGTCGGCGATGACGGCAATTTCCGTGGGACCTGCAAACATATCGATGCCAACGCGGCCATACAGCATGCGCTTAGCTTCGGCGACAAAGCGGTTGCCGGGGCCTGCTAGGATATCTGCTGATTTGCCGGTGAACAAGCCAAAGGCCATAGCAGCAATGCCTTGTACACCACCGAGGGCTAAGATGGTGTCCGCACCACACAGGTCAGCGGTGTAAAGAATTGCGGGATTGATGCCCTGGCCGGGTTTGGGAGGTGAACAGGCGATGACGTGATCAACACCAGCGGCTTTGGCGGTGGCCACCGACATAATCGCCGATGCGACGTGGGCGTAACGCCCACCGGGAATATAACAGCCCGCGACTTGCATTGGGATTTGGCGCTGGCCGGCCCATAGGCCCGGCGACAGTTCGGTTTCAAAATCAATCAGCGCGGCGCGCTGCTTAGTTGCAAAGCCGTAGACCCGATCATAGGCGAACTGGATATCATCTTTAACCTGCTGTGAGAGCTGTGCCCCCGCAGCGGCAATGTCTTCTGCGCTGGCTACGATATTGCCATCAAAATTATCCAGCTCACGCGCATATTGCTCGCAGCGTGCTTCACCACCGGCTTCAATTTCGGCCAGCATAGTGGTCACGATTTGACGGGTATTATCTTCGCCAGTGGCGGCATTTTTGGTCGCTTTTTTCAGGTATTCATGGGCCATGAGCTCAACTCCAGAAGCAGAATAGGGTCTTAAGTGATAATCAAAATGTAAGCGCTTACATATTAAGGAAGCCGCCACGACCTGTCAAAGAAAATTACTGGGAGTGGGAATTTTATGTGCACTCCCGTGAAAGTCGCAGACTTTCATGTTTGCGATTTTGGATTTATGTGTGCACTCCCTCATCATTTTTGCTACAAAGACGCATGCGATCTGGAAAACCAACTTTACAGGATGTGGCGCGGGTAGCGGGGGTTTCGACGGCGACCGTGTCACGCTGTCTGAACCAGCCCGATAAGGTGCGGCCTGATGTGCGTGCGCGCATCAATGCTGCCATTGCCACATTGGGCTATGTTCCGCACGGGGCAGCGCGTGCGCTGGCGTCGCGGCGAACGCAGACCGTGGGCGCCGTAGTCCCCACTATTGATAATGCGATTTTCTCAGAGGCTATTCAGTACCTACAGCGTGGTCTAAGCCAGGAAAAATATACCCTGCTGCTGGCGCAAAGCAATTATTCGCAACAAGAAGAGCTGCGCGAGGTGCAGGCACTATTAGCCCGTGGCATCGATGGGTTGGTTCTAGTCGGAGCGGATCATCATCCTGCTGTGTTTGAAGCGATTGATCAGCAGCAAATTCCCTATGTTAACCTGTGGAGCTATAACCCGGCATCTACTTACAGCTGTATCGGCCTGGATAATATCAGCGCCGGTCGGCGTTTAGCACAGCATCTCACTGAATTGGGGCATCGCCAGCTAGGCTGTATCTCAGCCATATTGGACAATAATGACCGAGCGCGCCAGCGTTTACAGGGCGTGCGTGCTCATCTGGCGACTCAGCAGCTCAGTCTAGCGGCGGAGCGGGTGCTACAGGTGCGCTATTCCGGCGAGCAGGCGCGTCAGGCCATGCATACGCTTATTCGGCAACATCCCGAGATTACTGCTGTTATCTGTAGCAATGATATTTTGGCCTTGGGCGCATTAAGCGCGGCGCGTGAGTTGGCGCTAGAGGTGCCGGGGGATTTATCCGTGACCGGCTTTGATAAGCTGGAAATGCTTGCGGTGTTGCATCCGGCACTGACCACAATGAACTCGCCGTCGCGGCGGATGGGGATGCGGGCTGCCGATTACCTGCTGCGCCAGATTAAGGCGGGCACACGTCAGGTGGAGCGCCTGGAATTAGCCACGGAGCTGATTGTAGGCGGCACCACCGGCGCGGTGCGAGCGCCTGCTTAAGTTCATCATTGCAGCTGCTTTAACTGCTGCTTTAATGTACCTAACAAAGCGGTTTTGTCCTCGTTCTTATCCAGGGCATAACAGAGCCGTTCATAACTGCGGTTGAAGTCCAGAATGGCGCTGGCCTGCTCAGGCAGTGCTGCCGCCGCACGGCGCGCAAAATCGCCCGGTGCCTGACCGTGTTCGCGCGTTATCCCTTGTTTTGCTAACGCTTTACAAAAGCGTTGATAGATGAGCTGTTCTGGTGAATGTCGCTGTCTCAGCGGCTTTATGCCAAGCAAGATTACCCACAAGAAGCCAATCGCTAGCAGCAAGCCGCCCAGCGTGAACACGGCTTTTTTAACGGTGAGTTCGCCGAACAGGTTTTGCAGGAAATTATGCTGTGCATCCTGATCATAGCCCAATACAAAGCGCCGCCAACCATACTGCACGCTGTCAATTTGCTGGCGCAGCTGCTTGAGCCACTCAATGTTGTGCGGTGTAAATAGCTGATTCTCCAGAAAACTGCCTTCCATTTGCATTGCCGCTTCCAGCCCGCGCTCAACCCGGTCGGGTGCTACTAAGGTGGTGGGGTCAATTCTCAACCAGCCCGAATCTGCCAGCCAAACCTCGGCCCAGGCGTGTGCATCGAACTGGTGCACTGATAAATAGTGGCCGGCCGCATTCCATTCGCCGCCCTGATAGCCCGTGACCACGCGCGCTGGAATGCCCGCCGCGCGCATCATGAAGACAAAACTGCCGGCGTAGTGTGCACAAAAGCCGCGCTGGCTGTCGAATAGGAAGCGGTCGATGGTGTCCGTACTGCCGAGCGTGGGTGGGCGCAACGTGTAATGAAAAGGCTGTGTACGGTAGCGCGCGAGTACCCGCTGGATAAAGTCTTGCTCAGAGTCGCTGTCTGCGCGCAGTTGGCGGGCGAGTGTGCGCGTTCTGGGATCGGTGTCCGGCGGTAGCTGTAGTGCCAGTTGGCGTACCATCGGCTGTAGGTTTATATCGCGCAGGCTATCCGGGTAGCTCACTGCTTTTACTAAGGTCGGGGCCTGGAGTTCACGGCGAGCCATGACTCGATAATCGCCCACGCGCAGCACATCGCCATACACTTCACTCACCGGCGTCAGCGTAAACAGCCAGGGTTGGCCGCTGCGTTCATAAAGGGCTTCGTAGGCAATCGCCGTACCCCGCACTTCCAGCTGATTCGGCTGCCAGCGATAGTGCTGTTCGAAGTGACGCTGGAGCTGTCGCAGCTCATAGTCATCGGCAAATTGCTGCCAGCGGCGGCCATCGAAGTGGTTCAGCGTTAAACCGCGCCAATACAGCTGGTTTTGCGGCGGTCTGTCCCCCTTAAAGGTGACCCGGAAAGCCAAGCCATCGGACTGGCTCAGGTTAGCAATATCACCGGGGGTCATGCTGTCAGAAATTCCGGTCTTGGCCTGACTGCTGGGCAAGGGCAACATAAACAGCGGCGGCAGACGGGGTGCAACAATAAAAATCAGCAGCATTAGCGGAAGACACTGTAATAACATGCTCGCACTGAGGCGCAGGGTGTGTTGCGTGCTTTGGCGATTGTGCATAAACGTCAGCGGATGCTGGATAACGACGAGCACCGCTGTGAGTACCACCAGACTCAATGCGCCGTATAAACCGGCCAGTATGGACTGTGAATAAAGGAAATGTACCGCCAGTAAAAAATAGCCGAGAAAGACCACTACAATGCCATCACGCGGGTTGTCAGTTTCCAGCGTTTTAAACGCAAACCCCAGCAGCAGGATGGTGACCATAAAGTCCAGTGATGGAAAGGGCAAACCACTGAACTGTAAGCCGATCATACCGATGGCGATTAGGGTGATTTTGACCCGCAGGCCGGGCCGGTTGCTGTAGCCTTTTACCACCCTAATACGCCATATAGCCGTGAATACTAGCACCGGTATCAGCCATTGGGGCAGGTATTGTACAAATGGCAGCATCACTAGTAATTGCAGCACCAAAAGCCAAACCGTGCCGCTATAACTCAGTGCGGCTTTGGCGTTGACTGTGGTTTTCGCTGTGGTTTTCACTCTAGTGTCCCAAACAGTGCGAGCGCGGTCAGACAGCGGTTTTTATGTGCTTCACTCCACTGTGGTTCTAAGCGGGTGCCCGGAATGTTGAGGCCGTATTCCTGCTGCTCGGCATGACAGGTCAATACCTGACTACAGAGATGGGATAGACGGGCTTCAGCGTCAGGGAAGGGCAAAGCATCCCAATCCAGCCAGCATTCTGGGCTGCTGTAGTCGATAAACGTTTTGCTGTGTAGTTCACCGGTTTGGGCATATTTAGCCCAATGTATCCGCCGAGGTGCGTCGCCGGGCTGATAATCTCTGATGCCGCCGAAATCATGGCTACCTCCGGGGATTTCATGGCCGCTGCTGTGCTCGGAATGATTCGGTATGTTCGGTTGGAGGGCGGTTTGTTCTTGGGGTTTAGGATACACAAGACCGCTTATATCGCTGAGTAAATACGACCAAGCGACGGCCAGACCCAGTGGATAGTGGGTACGAACAGTGATTCTCGGTGGCGTCCAGCGGCCACGTCGCTGTGTTGGATAGGCCAGCTGAACACGCAGGTGATTGGACTCAGCCAGATTGACCTCGCTGAGGTCATGTTCTGGCCAGCCGAGCTGAACGGCATATTTTTTCTTATCCGCTTCACAGGATAATTCCAGCGTCAGCAGGGCATTCTCACCGGCAAAGCACGGTTCAATGCCAATAACTTTGAGCGTTAAACCGGCTAGATTACGGTAGGTGTGTAGGATATTCAGCACCAGCAGCGCCAGCAGCCAAAAACACACCGCATAGACCAGTGAATTTTGGAAATTAATACCGAGGATAAACAGCAGCAGAGTGAGCAGCAGCATGCCCAGAGCCAGTTGGGTCGGTACAATAAAAATCTGCCGCTGGCGCAGTGTGACCTCGCGGGTTTGCGGCAGGCGGTGTTTTAGCCATTGATCCAGCTGTGATTTAACGCGGAATAGGAGGGTTGGCTTGGCGTGGGTCTCCATCTTAACCGACCGCATCAACCTGACTGAGAATGTGGCGCGCCAGCGGGGTACCCTGCGCCTCGTGGCGTCCGCTGAGGCGGTGACCGGCGACCGCGGTGAAAACGGCCTGCACATCTTCCGGTAAGACATGGCTGCGCCCCTGTAAGAGTGCCCAGCTTTGTGCGCTACGAACCAGTGCCTGGGCACCACGGGGCGATAGGCCGGTTGCGCACTGATCGCTGTCGCGGGTATAGGCAATTAGACGCTGCACATAGTCTAATAATGCATCACTAAGCTTAACCTGTGGCACTAGCGATTGCAGGGCCTGTAAGCGGCGCTGATCTAATACGGCTGTCAGACCGTTTAGCTGGCTGCGGCCCTCAGCACCGCGAAGCAGCTTGCGCTCGGCGGCCGGATCAGGATAGCCCAGCGAGATGCGCAGCAGAAAACGATCCAGCTGTGACTCCGGCAAGGCAAAAGTGCCGGCCTGACTCTGTGGGTTTTGAGTCGCAATAACAAAGAAAGGCCTAGGCAGGGCATAAGTTTTGCCATCAACGCTGACCTGCTGTTCTTCCATCGCTTCCAACAGCGCGCTCTGAGCTTTTGGAGAGGCGCGATTTAATTCATCCGCCAGAAATATTTGGCTAAACAGCGGGCCGCGGTGGAAAGTGAAAGCCGAGGACTGACGGTCAAAGATGGACGCACCTATTATGTCAGCCGGTAGCAGGTCGCTGGTAAATTGCATGCGCTGGTATTCCAGCCCACAGACCCCAGCTAGGGCATGCGCCAGCGTGGTCTTGCCCATGCCCGGCAGGTCCTCTAACAGCAAGTGACCGCCCGCTAACAGTCCAGTGAGCGCAAGTCTGATCTGGGTTTCTTTACCGAGTACCACTTGGTTTAACGCTTTAAGCGTAGCGCTAATAAGCTGTGGGGTGACAGCGGTCATACTGTGTTGTCCGTTATTTTTATCGTTGATAGCTTAGGGTAACCCGTCTTTGCAGGGCAGCGAAATGTAATGGACAGCCGGAGCGACGCTTAGCGCTAGGGAATGTTCGGGCGTATAAGGGCATGCGTCGCTTAGGGGGAGGTGGGTGCCCGCTTCAGCTTTGAAAGAATTGGGTGGCGGTTGCGCCGTTGGCCTGCTGCAACCAGCGCTGGGTGAGTGCAGGCACTCGCTCAGGGTAATTGGCTATGATGTCACGCGCTGCATCCTGCACCGCAGGTAATAAATGCTGGTCTCGGATCAGTTGAGCAATGCGCATCTGCACATCACCGGTTTGGCGCGTACCCAGCACTTCGCCGGGACCACGAATTTCCAGGTCAATATTGGCGATCTCAAAGCCATCGGTACTACTGCGCAGTGCGTCTAAGCGTTTGCGCGCCGTCTTGCCCAGCGGGGCTTGGTACATTAAGACGCAGCTGCTGGCGGTTTCCCCGCGCCCAACCCGACCACGCAGCTGATGCAGTTGGGATAGACCAAGACGTTCCGCATTTTCAATAATCATGAGTGAGGCATTGGGCACGTCGACCCCCACCTCAATCACCGTAGTGGCGACCAGTAATTGCAGGGTATTGGCTTTAAAAGCCTGCATAATGGCTTCTTTCTCACTGCCATGCAGGCGACCATGTATCAGACCGACGTTGATATTTGGCAGGCGTTCGCGCAGCAGTTCAGCCGTGTCCGCCGCCGCCTGACACTGGAGTACTTCAGATTCCTCAATCAGCGTGCACACCCAGTATACCTGACGTCCCGCTGCGCAGGCGCTGCTGATGCGCTCAATGATCTCATCGCGGCGTTCATTATTGATGGCGACGGTTTTAATTGGCGTCCGTCCCGGCGGCAGCTCATCAATCACCGAATAGTCGAGGTCGCCATAGGCTGTCATCGCTAGCGTGCGTGGGATCGGTGTTGCTGTCATCACCAGCTGGTGCGGATAATGATCGCCTTGCTTGCCTTTTTCGCGCAGCTCAAGGCGCTGGTGCACGCCGAAGCGGTGTTGTTCGTCAATAATAATCAGGCCAAGCTGGAGAAATTCGACCGTTTTCTGGAACAGGGCGTGGGTGCCGACGGCGATGTGGCCGATACCGAGCAAGAGGTTTTCCACCTTGCGCCGTCGCTGTTTTGCGGTTTGTCCGCCGGAAATGAACACCACCTCCAACCCCATGGGTTCCAGCCAGGCGCAAAGATTGCTGTAATGCTGCTCCGCTAATAGCTCAGTAGGGGCCATGAGCGCGACCTGATAGCCGTGAGTGATGGCATGGAGCGCGGCCGCAATAGCGACCAGTGTTTTACCCGAACCGACATCACCCTGCACCAGTCGGTTCATTGGCGTGTTCTGGCCCAGATCCTGAGCGATTTCGGCGATGACCCGGTTTTGCGCGCCGGTTGGCTGGAACGGCAGTTGCTCCAACAACTGGCTGAAGTAGGTGTTGGCCTCTGGCATAGCCGGTGCATTCACGCTTTTGATGGCTTGGCGCGCCTGCTGCACGCCGAGCTGATGGGCCAGCATCTCTTCAAACACTAGGCGGCGCTGTGCCGGGTGCTGGCCGTCAGTCATGGGGAGGTGCGCCAGTTCAACTGGCGGTTGGTGGAGCAGCATTAGGCTATCGGCCAGCGGCGGGAACTGGTAGGTACGTACGGTATGTTCCGGCAGCAGTTCCGGTAGTTCATGCACCTGTTCCAGCGCAATGCCAATCAGTTTCAATAGGCTGCGTTGCTGTAAACCTTCTGTGCTGGGATAGGTTGCCGTGAGCGTATTTTCAACCGGCGTTGGATGAGCCGGATTCAGCAGCTTGTATTCGGGGTGTACCATTTCCAGTCGAAAGCCGGATTGACGGATTTCACCGAAGCAGCGCAGCAAACTACCGGGGCTAAGGCTTTGCTTTTGGGCGTGGCTGAAGTGAAAGAAACGTAGTGTGATTACGCCACTGCCGTCATTCACCTGACACAGCAGCATGCGTCGACTGCGCATGACCACTTCGGTGGTATCGATTTCACCTTCGACCAGCACTTCCTGCCCCACGCGCAAGCTGCTGATGGGATAAATGCGGGTGCGATCCTGATAGCGCAGCGGGAGATGAAATAATAGATCAGCGACGCGGATAATGGCGAGCTTCGTCAGTTTTTCTGCCATTTTTTCGCCCACGCCTTTCAACGCAGTGACAGGTTGCTGTAACAGGCTAACAGTGCTGGGCTGATCCATGGCGGTTAGTATAACATTTTCGCGGGTGCTGGTGGTGTGTGTTGATACGGGGTGGGCTGTGCCGCGATTCAAAGCACCGACAATTTAAGCGCCAGTAGCCTCACCGCTTCGGCTCGCAATTCGTCGCGAATAGTCAGCGCTTCTGCGGATACACCTAACACATAGCGGCTGTCGTAAATCTGAGTACGTTCAGCCCGCACCTTGTTCGCTGAAGTGATGGGTTGATTGGCTGTGGCGGACTGACGCTGGGCGGTAAAGCTCAGCTCGATATAGTGATTAAACTCCCGTACCTGTCTGATTGAGGAGTAGGCCGATACGGTTTTGTCTTCATCCAGCCCGTTAACGCTCAGCACAATAACGCCGGGTGCTGTTGCGGATACTAGCTGTGCACCGCTGGCTTGTAAGCCGCGCTGGAGCAGCGCGCTAAAATCGGGGCGCAGTGTGCTGGCTGCAATACTGACCTGTTGTCCCAGCAGCGGCACGGCTATGGCCGAATGTGCCATGCGCGGCTGGAAGCCACTGCAGCTACTCAGGAGTAGCGTACTGAACAGCAGACAGATAACGTACCTAGTTCGCAACGATATTCACCAAGCGTCCTTTAACCACAATCACTTTGCGCACCGTGGCCTCTGCAATGAAGCGCTGGACGTTCGGATTATCGAGCGCGGCCTGTTGCACGAAGGTTTCGTCCGCACTGGCTTCGACCTGTACTTTACCGCGTACTTTGCCGTTGACCTGTACAATCAGTTCCAGCGTGTTTTGTACCAGCGCCGTCTCGTCTAACTCGGGCCAGGAGGCATCAACCACAGCGCCTTCATGCCCCAGCGCCTGCCACAGCACATGACAGGCATGCGGTGCCATTGGGGCTAACATCAACACAATAAATTCCAACACTTCTTGGCGAATGGTCTGTCCGGTGGTGCTGTCATCTTCAAAGCGCGCCAGATCGTTCAGTAATTCCATGTTTGCTGCAATGGCGGTATTAAAGGTATGACGCCGCTGCATGTCATCGGTGACTTTCTGTAGGCGTTGATGCAGCTTGCGGCGCAATACACGCTGCGGCTTATCCAGTGTTTCTGACTTAATCCCAGCGGAGATATCGACCACGCCGCTAGTGACGTGTTCGTGTACCTGCTTCCAAATGCGTTTTAGGAAGCGGAGCGCACCCTCAACCCCAGAATCTGACCACTCCATGCTCTGATCTGGCGGTGCGGCAAACATCGAAAACAGGCGCAGCGTATCCGCACCGTATTTTTCAATCATGGCCTGTGGGTCAACGCCATTATTCTTAGACTTTGACATTTTACTCACGCCCGAGGGCACGACGCTTTGGCCATCACTCACCAGCTGTGCGCCGGTGATACGGCCTTTCTCATCACGCTTGACCTCAACATCGGTCGGCGAAAACCAGTCAATCCGCCCGGAATCATCTTCCCGGTAAAAGGTATCGGCCAGCACCATGCCCTGGGTCAGCAGGTTATCAAACGGCTCGTCTGAGTCCAGCATGCCGACATCACGCATCAGCTTATGGAAGAAGCGCGCATACAGCAGGTGCAAAATAGCATGCTCAATCCCACCGACATATTGATCGACCGGCAGCCAGTAATTAGCTCGCTCATCTAGCATGGCCTCATTATTATCGGCACAGGCGTAGCGCGCGACATACCAGGAGGACTCAAAGAAGGTGTCAAAGGTGTCAGTTTCACGTCGGGCTGGCTGGCTGCACGTCGGGCAGGCCACCTCATAAAATTCTGCCATGCGTTTAATCGGCGAGCCACCGGTCTCATCAAAGGTGACTTCCTCGGGTAACACGACCGGCAGATCCTGTTCTGGCACGGGCACCGCGCCACAGTCAGCACAGTAAATCACCGGAATCGGACAGCCCCAGTAGCGCTGACGAGATACGCCCCAATCACGCAGGCGATAATTAATTTGGCGGCGACCTTTTTCCTGTTCCAGCAGCGTGTCGGCGATGGCCGCAAAGCCTTCCTCTGAGGTTTTGCCATCAAACTCGCCGGAGTTCACCAAGACGCCTTTTTCCGTGAAGGCCGCCGCTGTTAGATCAATGGCACTGCCATCGGCAGGTGCAATCACCTGTTTAATCGGCAGCCCGTATTTATGGGCAAATTCCCAGTCGCGCTGGTCATGCGCCGGTACCGCCATCACCGCACCGGAGCCGTAGGAAATCAGTACAAAATTGGCCACCCAAATCGGAATCTCTTCACCGGTTAAGGGGTGGATGGCAGACAGCCCGGTGGGCATGCCTTGTTTTTCCATGGTCGCCATTTCGGCTTCGGCGACCTTGTTTTGCTTGCAGGCCTCGATAAAGGCGGCGAGCTCTGGCTGTTGTTCTGCTGCCGCCGTCGCCAGGGGGTGTTGTGCCGCTATGCCCATATAACTTACACCCATTAACGTATCCGGGCGCGTGGTAAACACGGTCATGGTGTCCGTGGAATCTTTCAGTCCGAACTGTAATTCCACCCCTTCAGAACGCCCAATCCAGTTGGCCTGCATGGTCTTAACTTGTTGCGGCCAGCCCGGTAATTTATCCAGCTCTTCCAGGAGTTCATCGGCGTAGGCCGTAATCTTTAGAAACCATTGATCAATTTCACGCTGTTCCACCGGTGCACCAGAACGCCAGCCACAGCCGTCTACGACCTGTTCATTGGCTAAAACGGTTTGATCCACTGGATCCCAGTTGACCGTTGATTTTTTACGGTAGACCAGACCTTTTTCATACAGCTGGGTGAAAAACCACTGTTCCCAGCGGTAATATTCTGGTGTACAGGTCGCCAGCTCGCGTGACCAGTCGATGCCGAGACCAATCGATTTAAGCTGGGTGCGCATATAATCGATATTGGAATAAGTCCACTCTGCGGGCGGCACTTGGTTCTTAATAGCGGCATTTTCGGCGGGTAAACCAAAGGCGTCCCAGCCCATAGGGTGCAAGACGTTTTTACCCTGCATGCGCTGGAAACGAGCGATGACATCGCTGATGGTGTAGTTGCGGACGTGGCCCATGTGCAGTACCCCGCTGGGGTAGGGGAACATGGACAGGCAGTAGTACTTCTCCTTGTCGGGGTCTTCGCTGACCTCAAAACTCTTATGTGCTTCCCAGAACTGTTGTACCGCCGGTTCGAGGGTTTTATGATTGTACTGTTCCTGCATAGTCATCATGAATGTTTACTGCGATGCGGTTAAAAGGCGAAGCTTAGCAGCATAAGTACGCCGGTAAAAGTAATACTGTGCGCCGTGCTTTTGCCCCAAAAGTGATTCACTGCGGTGGGTGAGAGTCCGAGGAGTAGACCCACCGAGGCATAAACATCACAGACTCAAAAAATGCTCAATGCCTTTGATATGATCGTGCGGGTGGTGATTGACATACAGCACGGCGGTTCCAGAACTAGCACAAATCTTTTCAATCAGCGCTAATACTAGCTGGCGATTCATCTCATCCAGGCCGAGACAAGGTTCATCTAGGATCAACAGGGGCGGGTGTTTTACCATGGCGCGGGCAATCAACAGCAGGCGCTGGTCGCCATATGAAAGCTTATTAAACGGCTCATCTGCGCGCGCCGTCATGCCTAATAAGTCCAGCCACTGCACGGCAATCGCTTTCTCAGTTTCTGAGGGTTTATGGTACAGGCCGATGCTGTCATAAAAGCCTGAAATAATGACATTACGCACGCTCACACTCACGCGGTGTTCCCATTGCAGCGCGGTCGAGACGTAGCCGATATACTGTTTGATCTGCCAGATGCTTTCCCCACTGCCGCGCTGAAACCCGAACACAAAAATATCATTCACATAACACTGTGGATGGTCGCCGGTAATCAGTGATAGCAGGCCGGTTTTACCGCTGCCGTTTGGCCCGCTGAGCTGCCAATGTTCACCAGGCTCAATCGTCCAGTCCAGACCCTCAAAAATGACCGTATCGTCGTATTTAATCGCGGCACCCGTTAAGCGTACCAGCGGCTGTGCCGGGTCAAGCGGCGGCAACTTATTTTCAGCAGTGGGATCCGTCGGCGGGATCTCAAGATCAGTCGTCTTCAGGTGCAACAGCTGATGCAATTCCGCCAGCGCAGCCTGATCCGTACGCTTTACCTGATGTAGCAACTTACCCTGCTCCACGTAGGCCACATCAGTCACAAAATCTGGGCACTCATCAAGACGATTCAGTACCATGACTATCTGCACGTTCGGGGACAGTGCGCTGAGGTAATCATGCAGCATGGCATGCGTCTTCACGTCCAACCCCTCAAACGGCTCATCCAGCACCAGCAAATCCGGCTGATTACTTAGGGCGCGGATTAACATCACTTTACGTGTTTCACCGGTGGACAGCTTGCGGAAGGCGCGATCCAACAGGTAGCCCAGCTCAAATTTTGCCACCAATTCATCAATCAGCACCAGATCCCGACTCTCTTGCGCCAGAATTTCGCGTACCGGCGTACCCTCACTAATGACATCCATAATATCGGCGTCATCTTTTTTTAGTTCGGCGGCAATTAACTCGGCCTGTGCTTCAAAGGAAACCCAGCCGACATGTTGGGGCAGGCCGCTTATCTCGCCTGACGCGACCTTACCTGCGCCGGTTAGCACAGCGGCTAAGGCAGATTTGCCCGCGCCGTTGGGGCCGCTGATGAGCCAATGCTGACCGGATTCTAGCCGCCAATCGATGTTTTTTAAGTCGAAGCGCTCGTCGAAGTTGACGGTGAGGTTTTGCAGGGAGGTGGGCATGTTGCTTGTCCTATAGTGAGGGCGTCGTAAAAGCTAACACCCTCACCCCAACCCCTCTCCCTCAAAGGTAGAGGGGCTTAAAGATGTGGCACGTCTCCCCCTCGCCCTATGAGGGAGAGGGGGTCGGGGGGTGAGGGTGTTTATGACTTAAACAATCTTCTTCATATCAGACATATAACCGCGCAGCTCAGCACCAATCGCTTCCACCGGGTGGCTGCGAATCGCTGCGTTCACTTCGATCAGACGCGAATTATCAACGCCCATATCTTCCACATCCAGGCCACGACCAATCACGTCAGATTTAATACCTGTCATGAAATCACCGAGCAGCGGCACACAGGCATGGTTATACAGGTAGCAGCCGTATTCAGCCGTATCTGAGATCGTCGCGTTCATCTCATACAGTTTCTTGCGTGCGATGGTGTTCGCAATCAGCGGGGTTTCATGCAGCGATTCGTAGTAGGCGGAGTCCGCAATAATGCCCGCATCGGTCATGGTTTCAAACGCCAGCTCTACGCCCGCTTTCACCATCGCGACCATCAGAATACCGTTATCAAAATATTCCTGCTCTGAGATTTCCATATCACCCGCAGGCGTTTTCTCAAAGGCCGTTTCTGCGGTATCTGCACGCCAGCCCAGCAGATTTTTGTCGTCATTCGCCCAGTCCGCCATCATCGTCTTGGAGAAGTGACCGGTCATAATATCGTCCTGATGCTTGTGGTATAGCGGACGCATAATGGCTTTCATTTCTTCAGCCAGATCGAAGGCGCGAATCTTTGCTGGATTCGACAGGCGATCCATCATATTAGTCACGCCGCCATATTTCAGCGCCTCAGTCACCGTTTCCCAACCATACTGAATCAGCTTAGAGGCATAGCCCGCATCCACGCCTTCGGCGATCATCTTGTCGAAGCAGAGCAGGGAACCGGTTTGCAGCATGCCGCACAGAATGGTTTGTTCGCCCATCAGGTCAGACTTCACTTCTGCGATAAAGGACGACATCAGCACGCCCGCTTTATGACCGCCCGTACCGACGGCATAAGCTTTCGCCAGAGCTAAACCCTCGCCTTTGGGGTCATTATCCTCATGTACCGCAATCAGCGTCGGCACGCCAAAGCCACGCACATACTCAGCGCGCACTTCTGAACCCGGACATTTTGGGGCGACCATAATAACCGTGAGGTCATCACGCACTTGCATGCCTTCTTCGACAATATTAAAACCGTGTGAATAAGACAGACAGGCGCCTTGTTTCATCAGCGGCATGACCGTGTTGACAACATGAGTATGCTGCTTGTCCGGCGTTAAGTTCAGCACCACATCCGCCGTTGGAATCAGTTCTTCATAGGTACCCACGGTAAAGCCGTTTTCAGTGGCGTTTTTCCAAGACTGGCGTTTTTCTTCAATCGCGGCGGCACGCAGGGTATAAGACACATCCAGGCCGCTGTCACGCAGATTCAAACCCTGGTTTAAGCCCTGAGCACCACAGCCAATCACCACCATTTTTTTGCCTTTCAGGGCTGCTACGCCGTCGCTAAATTCAGACATATGCATGAAGCGGCATTTTTTCAATTCGGCGAGCTGCTCACGCAGTGACAGCGTGTTGAAGTAGTTTTGTGACATAACAATATTCCATTAAATAAGATGAATCAGGGCGAACCGGACGCAATAACCGGAGAGTAGTTAACAATGTAGTCGATATTAATCCTTTCGTAAATTGATATAAATGCAATATTATATCTAGTATTTTGCAACGTGCGCACCTAGTACTATGAATACCCGCAGCTTACAACATTTTCTCGCGCTGGCGGATTGCCTACATTTTGGGCGAGCCAGTGAAGCCTGCCATATCAGTATTTCTGCGCTGTCGCGTAATATTCGTCAGCTGGAAGAGACCTTGGATGTCACGTTGTTTAACCGCGATAACCGCACGGTGACGCTAACCCCCGCAGGCCGTAAGTTCCAAAGCTATGCGCGGGAAGCGACCACCCAGTGGAATGTCATGCGCCATACGCTCGCCAACGACTCCGGTCAGCTGTACGGTGAAATCAGCATGTACTGCTCGGTGACCGCCAGCTACAGCATCCTGTTTGAGCGCTTAAATCGACTGCGTGATGACTATCCAGGCATTGAAATCAAACTACACACCGGTGACCCCGAACATGCGATTGCACGGGTGGCGGCCGGTAAAGAAGACCTATCGATTGCGGCGCACCCCGGCGCCTTACCCCGAGGCGTGCTGTTTAAGCCGATTACCGTCTCGCCCCTATTATTTATTGGGCCATTGCCGTTGAGCAAGCTGTCTGCGCCCGCACCGGAGGCTGCTGCGCCGCATCAAGCCCGGCTTAGCCCATTGCCGCCCCGTTCAGCGCAGCAGTGGGCCGAAGTGCCGATGATTCTGGCTGAAGACGGGATTTCCAGAAAGCGAATTGACGCTTGGTTTCGTGAGCATCAGGTAAAGCCGCGCATCTATGCCCAGGTGGCGGGTAATGAAGCGATTGTGAGCATGGTCAGTCTAGGTTTAGGCGTTGGGGTAGTGCCGCAGATTGTGCTGGCGCACAGTCCAATGGCTGACCGCATACAGGTATTAGCGGTCGAGCCGCAGTTGGAGCCTTATCATGTCGGTTTATTCACGCTGAAACGGCACCTTAAGAACCCGCTGGTGCAGGCGTTTTGGGCCTTGGAATAGGCTGTAAATCCCGCTACAGATGCCGCTGTAAATCTCCCTTGGCTCTCCCTCCTTGCTCAAAGGGGGAGAGCTTTCGGTCAATCCTAGTTGAGGCTGAATACCGGGCGTTTAGGCGAGGCTAGCCAGGGCTGCATTAAACAGCGCGCTGGGCCGCATCGCAGCATCTGCTGCCGCCTCATCGGGCATATAATAACCGCCAATGTCGGTGCTGCTGCCCTGGACACGGTTTAACTCAGCCACGATCTCATCCTCCTGCGCCACTAACTGAGCGGCCAGCGCGCTAAAGGTGGCCTGGAGTTCAGCGTCCTGTGTCTGTGCCGCCAGCGCCTGTGCCCAGTACAAGGCCAGATAGAAATGGCTGCCCCGGTTATCCAGTGCGCCAATCCGTCGCTGCGGTGATTTATTATTTTCCAACAGCTGACCGGTGGCTTGATCCAGCGTCTCCGCCAGCACGGCTGCCCGTGGGTTGTCTGCATTCTCTGCCAGATGTTCTAGGGATACCGACAGGGCTAGAAACTCGCCCAGTGAATCCCAGCGCAGGTAGTTTTCCTCGTTAAACTGCTGGACGTGCTTGGGCGCAGAGCCACCGGCACCGGTTTCAAACATACCGCCGCCGTGCATCAGTGGGACGACCGATAGCATTTTCGCACTGGTGCCCAGTTCCAGAATCGGAAACAGATCAGTGAGGTAATCGCGTAAGACGTTACCGGTCACTGAGATGGTGTCTTTGCCGCGAATGAGGCGTTCCATCGTGCGTCGAATCGCCACCACCGGTGACAGAATGCGAATATCCAGGCCTGCAGTATCGTGGTTTTTAAGGTAGGTCTGCACCTTGGTGCGCAGCTGCATATCATGGGCGCGGCCACGGTCTAACCAGAAAATCGCGGGCATGCCGGAAGCGCGCGCGCGTTTCACTGCCAGTTTCACCCAGTCGCGAATTGCTTCGTCTTTGGTCTGGCACATGCGCCAGATGTCGCCCTGTTCCACCTCGTGCTGCAATAAGACCGTACCGTCTTCCGCCACGACGCGCATGGTACCGTCCGCCGTCATTTCAAAGGTCTTATCGTGTGAGCCGTATTCTTCAGCTTTCTTAGCCATTAGGCCGACATTAGGCACTGTGCCCATGGTGGTTGGATCGAAAGCACCGTGGGTTTTACAGAAGTTAATCACTTCCTGGTAGATAGTGGCATAAGTGCTTTCTGGAATGACAGCTTTGGTATCTTTCAATTTACCGTCTGCGCCCCACATTTTGCCGGAATTACGAATCATCGCGGGCATAGACGCATCAACAATGACATCGCTCGGGACATGCAGGTTGGAAATACCACGGTCAGAGTCGACCATAGCAATTTCGGGACGATTAATATAACAGGCCCGAATGTCGGCTTCGATCTCCGCCCGTTTTGACTGTGGCAGCTCTTGAATCCGCATATAGACGTTGCCGAGGCCGTTATTTGGGTTTACGCCGATTTTCTCGAAGGTTTCACCCCATTTTTCAAACAGCTTGTGGTAAAACACAGTGACTGCGTGGCCGAACACAATGGGGTGTGACACTTTCATCATGGTGGCTTTGACATGCAGTGAAAACAACATATCGGTGGCGCGCGCATCTTCTAACTGGTCTTCAAAAAACTGGCGCAGTGCCTTACGGCTCATAAACATACCGTCGATGACTTCGCCTGCGAGGAGGGGGGTCTCTGGCTTCAGTACGGTCACAGCACCGCTGGCTTTGTCGGTAAACTCGATGCTGACACTGCCTGCCTGTTCAATAATGGTGGATTGCTCGCTCGCATAAAAGTCGCCTTTGCCGTTCATATGCGCGACATGTGAACGCGAGGCCATACTCCACACGCCCATTTTATGGGGATTATTGCGAGCGTACTGTTTCACTGAGGGCGGGGCGCGGCGGTCTGAATTACCTTCCCGTAATACTGGGTTCACCGCACTGCCTAGAATCTTGCCGTAGCGCGCTTTAATGGTTTCCTGCTCAGCATTTGTGGGTTCATCCGGGTAATCTGGTAGGGCATAGCCCTTGTCCTGCAGCTCAGTAATCGCCGCGCGCAGCTGTGGCATAGAGGCGCTGATATTGGGCAGTTTAATAATATTAGCCGCCGGTGACTGCGTGAGTGCGCCCAACTGTTGCAGGTCATCGGGGAGGCGCTGTGCCTCAGTCAGGTGCTCTGGGAAGGCCGCAATAATGCGCCCGGCCAGGGAAATATCACGCATCTCCACGTTGATACCGGCGGTGTTGGCAAAGGCACGTACCACCGGTAATAACGAGCGGGTTGCTAGCGCTGGCGCTTCGTCGGTTTTGGTGTAGATAATTGTGGGTGCGTCGGTGTGGTTAGTGGTGTCGGGCATAACATTTCCTGTGGTTAAACTTAAAATTTATTTTCATCACCCTCATCCTGTACCCCATTAGGCGGCGGGGTAGGGCGTAATGTTGCATGCGGATTAACTCAACCAATGGGAGTATCACTCATGAGATAGGTCTATTATCAAGCGTTGCGCGCTTGACTGCAATTAATGCATGCGCCGAAAGGACAAGATTTAAAGCGGATATGCAAGGTTTATTACGCTTATAAAGTAAGCTATAGCATTTTAGTGATTTAATGGTCAGCGTTACGAATCTCACGGTCACGCCACACTGATAGGCCGCACATCACCAAGTCTGTGCGCAGCTAACGCCGCCGTCGACCACCAAATGACTGCCGCTAACCCAGCGGGCCGCTGCCGAACTCAGGTATAACACCGCATCAGCAATATCCGTATTGCGCCCAATATCGCCCAAGGGCGCTGCGGCTTGATAACGGGCCACGCCCTGTGGCCAGTCTTGGATTAAGCCCTCGCGTGCAATCAGACCGGGCGAGACAGCATTTATGCGTATCCCCAGGGGGCCTAGCTCCAGTGTTGCTGCCCGAGTAAACATCAATAGCGCGGCTTTGCTGCTGGCATAATGACTATGCCCTAAAGCCGGCTGTAGTCCTTCGATGGAGGCGATATGGGTAATGCTGAGATGAGGATTGGCCTGATGGGTCGGGCTGTTGTTGGCAGTGCTGGCGCGCTGTAAAGCCGCAAAGCACCGCGTCAGTAGGATAGGGGCATTGATATTAGCGGTCATCACATCTTTAAGTTCTGTTTCTGCTAACTCAGCCAGGGCGCTGACGGGCTGAATACCGGCGTTATTAACCAGAATATCAGGGCGGCCTAATTGGGTGTTGGTTTGCTGCAATAAATCATGGCAGCCTACCTCTGTGCGCAAGTCAGCCTGGAGTGCAACGGCGTTCCCGCCAGCCGCACGAATGGCGTCGACGACGTGTGCCGCGCGTTCTGCTCCGTGGTGATAATGCACGACGACGGCGGCACCTGCCTCGGCCAGCCTGCGTGCGATTGCACTGCCAATACCGCCGCTGGCTCCGGTGACGACCGCAATTTTAGCGTTTAAATTCAGTAAGTCCCGAACCGGCGGCGGTCTGTGAGGGGTATGATCTGGCATTTCAATGTTCCTTGGGTTAACTTTGCTGTCGCCTGTGTGATTTCCGTAGGACTCATTTATAACGGTAAATCGGGCTGACATACCCTACGCCATAAGGGGCAATGGCTCAAAAAATTCATTCTGTTTGAGTCTTTCAATCCACTCCCAGCCAAAGAGGCTAGGAGAACATGCTGGGGTGGCCGGAAGCAACCAAAAGCCTGTTGTTTCAATCCACTCCCAGCCAGAGAGGCTAGGAGAACGCTGTTGCCACTTTCTCACGGGGCTTTGATCATCTGTTTCAATCCACTCCCAGCCAGAGAGGCTAGGAGAACGTTTTAACGCCTACGGTAATATTGGCCCCACAAAAGTTTCAATCCACTCCCAGCCAGAGAGGCCAGGAGAACCTGGACGGAAAAATACGCTTGTTCATGCGGTAATGTTTCAATCCACTCCCAGCCAGAGAGGCCAGGAGAACTGGTTAAAGCGCGTTACCGCCGACACCCCGAAAAAGTTTCAATCCACTCCCAGCCAGAGAGGCCAGGAGAACTCCATAGCGTCGCTATAATCGCTGAATAAATTCCCGTTTCAATCCACTCCCAGCCAGAGAGGCCAGGAGAACAGGTGTTGGGCGCGCTGGTGGAGTGGCTGCTGGATGTTTCAATCCACTCCCAGCCAGAGAGGCCAGGAGAACAGTATTCCGCAGTTACCAGCTCGCCCAGTATCAGGGTTTCAATCCACTCCCAGCCAGAGAGGCTAGGAGAACAGAGCATGTGCTGTGAGTATGACTTGAACATAAGGTTTCAATCCACTCCCAGCCAGAGAGGCTAGGAGAACGATGTGTTTGTCACTTATAACAATACAGCCGATGCGTTTCAATCCACTCCCAGCCAGAGAGGCTAGGAGAACGTTGTCATGCGACACGATACGGCATCAGCGCGTTATGTTTCAATCCACTCCCAGCCAGAGAGGCTAGGAGAACGCTTGCAAGTTCCTGCATACAGCTTAGGATTAGTGTTTCAATCCACTCCCAGCCAGAGAGGCTAGGAGAACGTAATGGCTTGTTTTACGCGCATACATAAAACCATCGTTTCAATCCACTCCCAGCCAGAGAGGCTAGGAGAACTAATTTTCATCAGTATGAGGTAAATATTATGACAGTTTCAATCCACTCCCAGCCAGAGAGGCTAGGAGAACACAGCGGGCATAACACACCGGGCAATCGCTATAGTGTTTCAATCC